>NZ_BOMS01000026.1 GCF_016862315.1 Actinoplanes palleronii
GTGGCCAGGAGCCTGATCAGCGGAATCCGACGCAACGGCTGCTTCAGCATCGAGCAGTCGGCGAGACAGGCCAATCAACCCGGCGGTGTAACGTGGCGACGCGCTCCGAACATCAGCACAGATCGGATCACCATCGTGCAAGCTCTGCAACGCGTGAATCCCACGTCCGCCCCGGCGCCGAAAGGTAAATACAGCCAGCTGACCATCGTGGCGGCCGGTACCCGCACCGCGACCTTCGCCGGGCAGATCGCCACCGATGCGTCGGCCGGTGCCGCTGAGCAGACCCGCCTCGTCTTCGCCGCCATCGGTGAGCTCCTGGCCTCGCAGGGTGCCACGCCCAGCGACCTGATCAAGTTGACGACGTTCGTCGTGGGACGTGACTCGCTCGCCGAGTTCAACACGGCCCGCGACAAGGTCTACCACGAGTGGTTTCCCGAGGGCGACTTCCCGGCCAACACCCTTGTCCTGGTGGCCGGGCTCGCGATCGAGTCGTCGCTGGTGGAGATCGAGGGAAGCTTCGTCTGCCAGGAATCCGGCGGACAACGGCGACCCGGTTAGGTCCCCTCCTCACCTCGCCGCGGGGCAAGGCATATCCCAGCCGCGTTCACGGCCCGGTGATGGCGAATCGGCTCAGCTCCTTGCCGGAGGCGTCCAGGGCGGTGACGGTGGTCATGATGCCGCCGTCGCCGGTGACCTTCGTGTTGTCGAACCAGAAGACGACGACGTCACTGTTCGCGCTCCAGATAGCCGTGGTCGCTTCCACCTGACGGCCGTCGAGATCACCAGTGATCTTGGCTGGGGCGCCGACAAAGTAGCCGAAGGCCGGCTGCTGGGCGCCGTTCTCCAAGGTGGCGGCCCCCTCGACGGCGTGGAAGCCCTGGGCGAGGCTGTCTCCTTGGACCTCGTAGATGTCGAGAGCGGGTTCCAATGATCCGTCGCTCTTCTTCGCGTAGAGCGCGAATCCGAATGTCGCGTTCGGAGAGTTCTTGTTGTGGACCGCCTCGCCCTTGATCACCCACTCCCGTGATGTCCCGGCCGACATGCCGTATGAATCACGTCGCCCGGCAGTTTGGTGGTGCGACGAGAGGTAGGGGAAGAAATCGCAGCCGGGCTCGAGCTGTCGACGACCGCCGGCGAACCTGTCGTTGCTGTCTGACCGGCGCAGCCGGTGGTCACGAGCGTCGTCGCAAAGGCCAGAAGAAGAAAGTGTGTTCTGTTCATGGAGTTCTCCCGGAAGGATCGCCGTGGCTGAAAGAGTGAGCCCACCAGACCGAATCCGGACCGGGGGCGTTCGATGCGATGGCTGAGGATGGACAAACGAGACGATGCCCCGGTGAAGTTATCCGTTTCCACCTGACAGGCACTTCCGGCTGGTCGCACGCCGAAGCAGAGGGAAGCAGGACACCGTCCTCCCCGGTGATCGGATTGCTGCGGCCATCCGAGGAGCCCTCAGGCAAAACGGCATCTGGGCCAGCCCGCTATCTAGCGGCCTGACCCAGACACCTCAAACGTCAATGTTGCTAGCACCAGTCCGGCGCCGTGCAAGGCGCAGCAATGAAACGGGCCGAAGACGCCGTGTCGTTGTAGACTCCACCGCCGGTGAAGTTGGCCCATCCACGGGGCTGGACCCGCTGCCAACGGCCGCCATAGCCGCCTTCGGCGTAGACCTCCAGCCACTGGTCGGTGTTGTTGTGGACGGACGACGCCTGGTCGTTGAGATTCACGCCGTTGTGGAAAAGGTGATTCCAGAACTTCTGCTCGCCGGGCCCGCCCTGGGCGAGGGCGGCCAGTGTGGCCGGGCTTCCGTGGCCATTGCTGTCCTGGTAGAAGCAGACCTGTCCGTTCGGGCAGCTATAGTCCGCCAGCGCTGGCGAAGAAACCGCGAAAAGGGAGCCGATAACGGCTACCGTGGTCCCGATTCCCGCGCCGAGAGCACGCCTGTTCAAAACCTTCATTGAATCTCCCATCGTCTCAAAAAATCGCGCAGCGAGGACGGCAAGCGGCCGGTCCATCGCACATCTTCCTAGAAGAGGCTACTGAGATGGACTTGAGAAAATGTTTACCGCCTCTGAATCGATGCTCGGCGAAAATCCGCAGCGCGTGGCCCGTCCGCACTCCATCCCCTCAGATTCGCCGGCTCAGCTGAGGGGACACTAACCTTCGATACGGAAGATCTAGTCTTTCTCCAGAGAGGGGCACTAGGTTGTCGCGGGGAACCAAATTCACATGACACGCGTGAAACCCATCAAAGGCGTCACGGCAACACGACTGAACGGTCGATACGAAACCCGTTGTGAAGACGTTGACCGGTCCCGCCCGACCTGTGGAGAGCTCGACGCCGGCCTGATCACGGCGTTCGAACAGCACCCGATCCACGCGGTGCTGGCCACCTGCGCCGAGATGCGTCCGACGGTCAGCATCTCCGTCCAGTGACACCCCAGCTGCTCGTGGACAGCTACCGGCGGCTCACCGGCCGGGAGCTCGTGCCTGAGGGGCTGCACGGCGACAAGGCTGCCGAGTGGCTCGATCGGGCGCCGTTCGGCCTGCTCGCCCACGACACCGCGACCGACCCCGTGGTCATCTATGCCAATCAAAAGGCACAGACCTTATTCGCGTACGGCGATAAAGGTCTTCTGGGTCTGCCCTCGCGCCTCGCCGCGGGCACGCAGGACCAGCAGTCGCGTCAGGCGTTCATGGAGTCGGTGCTGGACAAGGGTTACGTCGACGACTATCGCGGCCCGCGGGTCCGCAAGGACGGCACCCCGTTCTGGATCGAGGACGTCACGATCTGGAACCTCGTCGACGCCGACGGGACGCTCGCCGGTCAGGCCGCCCTGATCCGGCGCACCACACCCGCCTGAGAACGACCGGCCGCGGTCGTGTTCGCTCCACGACCGCGGCCCGTTCGCCGGGAGCCGGGCTCCGGGATCACGAACTCAGGACCTCGACGCGACCGGCGATCGGCCGGACCGGTGCGGGGAGTCGTCTCAGCCGGGCCAGCAGGGCCCGCGCCACGACGGCGGGGGTGAACAGCGTGGCCGGGTGCTTGAGCATCTGGGTGACGTCGGCGAAGGCCGTCGCGACGAAGCAGTCGACCACGGCGGCACGCACGATCTGCCGGACTATCCACCGCCGCGCGTCCCCGGTTTCCGGCGATCGCGTGGAGATCGCCCAGGCGGCGTCGACCACCACCTTCTGCATCGCCAGGTAGTCGCGGGCGGGAAAGTCCAGGTCAGGGGCCGACCGCAGGTACAACGACAGCGCGGAGGCGTGCAGGGCGGCCGAACTCAGTCCCTGGCCGTAGAAGGGGTTGAGCGAGGCGACCGCGTCGCCCACCGGGATCAGCCGCGCGGGAAACTGCGTGCACGCCCAGAAGTCGCGGCGCCGGCTGTCCACCAGCCGGTAGGTCACGACCTCACCGATCAGCTCGTTCTCGGCCACCCGGCCGAACGGCTCGGGCAGCAGATGCCGCAGCCGGCTCACCATGTCCTCAGCGGTGCCGCCCGGCCGGCTGTCGCCGATGCCGCCCTGCATGACCAGGTAACGATCGCCCTCCACCGACTGGAAGATCGCCCCCTCGCCGGTCGCCGGGTCAAGCGCCGCGGCCCGCCGGACCGAATCCTGCTCGGGCGGCCGCTGGAAGACGGCGGTCGCGTAGTTCACGGCGTCGCCGCCGCGCAGCATCGGCGGACGGTGCCAGCCCGCTGCGGTCAGCCAGTCAGTCACCCGGCTGCCCCGGCCCAGCGCGTCCACGACGAGCCCGGCCGGCTGACGTACGCCGGCCCCGTCCGCCTCGTAACGGACAGCGGTGACCGCGGAACGGTCGAACTCCAGGCCGGTCACCCGGCCGGTGACCATCCGGACGTTGGGGACGGCCGCCAGCTCGGCACGGATCCGCTGCTCCAGGTAGGGGCGGGTCATCGACAACACGGCGCGATCACCGATGCTTACCTTCGGCACGCCGTTCGCGTACGACCGGGAGCTCTCCGCCGTTATCCGGACCGCGCCCCCGGCCACGGCACGGCCGGTGAACCCGGGGAACCACCGCTCGATCTGCCGGGTGAAAGCGGCGAGCAGAACGTGCACCTGGTTGCCGTGCGGCACACCCGCGCGGGTGCCGCTCGCCGCCGGGCCGCCATCACGCTCGACGATCAGCACCGTATCGGCGTGGTCGGCCAGGACCCGGGCGGCGAGCATCCCCGCGACGCTGCCGCCCAGCACGATCGCCGTGTCCAGGCGCAGGGCCGGACCCCGCGGCGGCAGATCCGAGGCGATCCGCGCGAAAGTCGTGACTGTGGTCGCGGGCATACGATGAATTCCATTTCGTCGATAGCGAGCATTCGAATACTTCAACGGGCGGAATCGCGGCGTTCTCGACGGCGCGGGAAATTCCTGACAGCGGCGCCCGGAGCCGCAGCCCGGGCGATTCGCCGGATCCGTCCGATGAAGTCGCTGTCCAGTGAAAATCTTTCGCGCTGGTGTTGACTCTCTCTCGGTCCCTCACGTCCACCGTCACCGTCAGGGGCCGGCGGCGACTGCCACGCAACGGCGCGGGGCAGTCGCCGCGGGTTTTCTTTCGCGGGTAAAGAAGCACTCAATTTGACGTGCAGTGGCGTTCCGTAATTTCCGTCGGCGGGATAGATCACACCGGCGGAAAGGTCACCATGTCAACCGACGTCTCCATTGCACCGGTCGCAGCCGAGAAGCCGGGCACCCATCGGCGGGAAAAGGAAGACGGCCGGGCAGCCACGTTTCTCGCCATCTGGCTCTACCTGGGCGGCGGGGTAGTCCTCACGGCAGGGCTCTGGCGGGATCCCGGAGGCCGGCGGGTGGCCGGAAACCCCGGGGACACCGACAATTATCAATGGTGGTTCGGCTGGATCGCGCACTCACTGCATCACCTGAACAATCCATTCTTCACCGATGCCATGAACATGCCGGCCGGCGTGAACCTGATGTCGAACACGTCGATGCCGCTGGTGGCGCTGCTGCTGTCCTGGCTGACCCTGCTCGCGGGTCCGCTGGTGACCTAGAACGTCGTCCTCGCTCTGGCGCCCGTGGCCGACGCGACGGCGATGCTCTTCTGTCTGCGTCCGCCTGGGCCTGAGCCGGCCCGCGGCCGCGGTGGGTGGCGCGGTGTTCGGATTCGCGCCGGCGATCGTCAACTCGATGGTGGGCCACGTCTCGATGGCGACGGCCGGCCTGCTGCCCGTGATCGTGTCTCTGAACATCGCGGCGTGGACGACGACGAAGCGGCGGCGCGTGGGCATCGGGCTGGGCTTGGCGGCGCTGGCGCAGGTGCTGATCGGCGAGGAGATCCTGTTCCAGGCCGGTCTGGCGACCTTCGTCATGCTGGTCGTTCAGTTACTGAGTCGCCCGAAGACGTTCTGGTCGGCCGTTCCGGGCGCCCTTTGGGTGTACGCGTGGGCGCTCGCGGTCTTCCTCCCGCTCGCCGCCTATCCGCTCTACACCCAGCTCTTCGGGCCGATGCGATCGCAGGATTCGCCATTCTGGATCGACTACTTCGCTGCGGACCTCACGTCGTTCACCACGCGTTCGGAGAACATCTGGAACGGGCCCGCGAACGAGATCGCGGCGCTCCCGGGCGGTGGTCCGGCCGAGCATCTGGTCTATCTCGGGCTCCCGCTGCTGCTCACCTGCCTGGCGATGATCCTGCTCCGGCAGGCCGATCCACGGGTCCGCGCGGCCGGGGCGGGTTTCGTCACCTTCGCCGTGCTCTCGATGGGCGGGACCCTCTGGGTGCATGGCGAGCAGACGAAACTGGCGATGCCCTATCACCTGCTCGGCAAGGTCCCGGTGCTGGAGCGGGCCCTGCCCAGCCGGCTGGGTGTGGTCACCGCGATGTTCGCGGCCGCCCTGCTCGCCCTGGCGCTCGACGCCCTCGCCTGCTCCGCGCGTTCCTCGGCGCGAACGCTCGCCGCAGCCGGCCTCGTCGGACTCGTCGCCGTCACGTTGCTTCCGCGGCCACTCGCGGTGGAACCGGTGCCGGACATTCCGCGTTACTTCAGCACCGCCGCGCGGGAGTTACCCCACGGCACCAGGGCATTCGTCGTCCCTGTCGCGACGCCGCACCACACCGAGCCGATGCGGTGGCAGCAGGCGGCGGACTTCTCGTACTCGACGCCCGACGGATATTTCCTGGCCCCCTCGGGTGAGGAACGGCGGACGCTCATCGGCGTCAACCCCGGCCCGATCGAGCAGGTCTTCGTCTCCCTGGAGGAGGACGGGACCGTTCCTGCCATCACTCCCGAGCTGTCCCAGGCACTGTGGAAGCAACTGGATGACTGGGGCGTCACGACGGTGATCCTCGGCCCGAGCGTGCACTTCCAGCAGCATGCCGACCTTCTCACCCGGTTCCTCGGCGAGCCGCGGGTAGACGCCGATGGCGTAAAGGTGTGGTTCCTCGCCCCAGCATGAGGTACCAAGGGCCGGACGCGGAGATCGAGTCCCCACGTCCGGTCCAGGATTCTCCCGAATTTGCATGTGACATTTATCAATGCGTGAGTATCTTCTAATTTTCCACGTTCCACCTTCCGAGCATCGACAGGTCGTAACGGGGGAATGGCCCATCGTGGCCGCCTGTGACGGCATGGCCATTCACAGGAATGGTGACTCAGATATTGTCGCCGCCGTGTACGACTCCACCCTGCGCATCATTGCCGGTAGATACCGCCTCGTCCGCCCGATCGGCTCCGGCGGGATGGGCCGGGTCTGGGCTGCCCGCGATGACCTGCTCGGCCGTGACGTCGCCGTCAAGGAGATGCTGCCGCCGCGCGGAGTCACCGCCTACGAGATGGACGCCTTGTGTGAACGGACCATGCGTGAGGCACGAGCGACCGCGCGTCTGACACACCCGAACGTCGTACGGGTCATCGACGTCGTCTCGGATCGGGACCTGCCCTGCATCGTGATGGAGCTGGTTCCGTCCCGCTCGCTGTTCGAGGTGGTCCGTGACGAGGGGCCGATGGACCCCGAGGAAGCGGCCCGGGTCGGGCTGGACGTTCTCTCCGCGCTCCGGGCCGCTCATCGTGAGGGTCTGCTGCATCGCGACGTGAAGCCGGCCAACGTCCTGCTCGGCCATGACGGACGGACGGTTCTCACCGACTTCGGGCTGGTGGCGATCGCCGGTGACTCGCGGATGACGGCGACGGGAGTCGTGCTCGGGTCGCCGTCCTACCTCGCCCCGGAGCTCGCCCTCGACGGCTTTCCGGGAGAGGCCTCCGACCTCTGGTCGCTGGGCGCCACCCTGTACGCCGCGGTCGAGGGCCGGCCGCCCTATTCGAAGTCGACGCCGGCCGCGACGCTGGCGGCGCTGGCGACCGAGTTGCCGCGGCGACCGAGACGCCCGGGTGTGCTGGCCGACGTGCTGGAGGGTCTGCTACATCGCGACCCGGAGTTCCGCATCGACGCGTCGACCACCGAGGAGTTGCTCAGGGTCGCGGCGGGTGAGCCGTCGCGGTCGCCGGTCCGGGCCGCGATCCGGGCGGAGCGGTCCGGCGAACAGGTCTTCGGGGACCTCGACGGCATCCGGGCCCCGCTGCCGTCCGAGGCCGGTATCACCGCCGCCGTGCCCGCGACGAAGGCGTCCCGCCGCGGGCGGATCCTGCTAGCGGCCGCCGTGGTCGTCGCGCTGATCGCCGCCGCCTTCCTGGCCCGGCCCTACCTGCTGCCCGGCGACGACCGCTCTGGCGACGCCACGAGCGGCGGTACCGAGGTCAGCGCGCGACCGGCCATCGGGGCGGGACTGGTGGCGGCGGCACCGTCGACCTCGCCGTCGATCGCGCCGTCCGCCGCCCCGTCCACTCGGGTGAAACGATCCACAACGGCGACGCGCCGGACCAGTCCCACGGCCACCCGGACCGCCGAGGGCGGCGCGGGCAGCACCCCGGAGGCCGGCGGGGACACCGCGCCGACGCTCGTCGTGGCGTACTACGAGGCGATCGTCAACGACCGGTACGTGACCGCCGACAACGAGGGGACGTCGCCGCTGATCGCGTTTCCCGACGCCGCCGGTGCCTGGGAGACGTGGGACGAGATCAGCCTGGGCAGCGGCAAGATCGCCCTGCGCGCGGAGATCAACAACAAGTACGTGACGGCCGACCCGGACGGCGTCGAGCCGCTGATAGCGAGCGCCGACACCGTCGGTGACGCGGAGACCTTCAAGCTGATCAAGAACGCCGACGGGACCGTCAGTTTCCTGGCCCTGGCGAACGGCAAGTACGTGACCGCCGCGAACAGCGGGCTCGACCCGCTGATCAACACCAAGACCACTATCGGTCAGGCCGAGAAGTTCGTGCGCAGCACCCTGTGATCGCCGCGCAGGCCCAGATAGGCCGCCCGCAGGTCGGGCCCGGGTCCGATGCCCAGGTCCTCGTCCAGCATCCGGGTCACCGACTGGTGGACCCGTAGGGCCTCGGCTCGACGGCCGGTGGCGGCCAGCGTCGTCATCAGGGTCGCCTGGACCAGCTCGTTGAGCGGGTCGATGGCCGCGGCACGACGCAACGGCGCCACCAGACGGGCCGGGCGGCGCAGCAGCACCGCGAGCTCGGCGGCGGCCACGACCGCCTCACAGAACTCGCCGTCGAGGGTCGTGAACAGGGTCTGCGCCGACGGCGAGTCGGCCAGGCCGTCCGCGGTGGCGCCCCGGCCCAGCCCGATCGCCTGCTCGTAGACGTCGAGCGCCCGGCCGGGCTCATGGCGATCCTCGTGGGCGCGCGCCTGCGTGACCAGGGCGCGGAACCGGATCACATCCACCTCCGCCGCGCCGGCGACGAAACGATAGGCGTTCCCGTTCCGTACCAGACAAGCGCCTTTGATCCGGGGAGCCAGATCGGGCTCCAGCGCACGGCGAAGCGCGCCGACGTACTTGTGGATGATGTTGATCGCGCTGGGCGGGGAGTCGGCCCACATCAGCTCGGCCAGTTCGCGGACGCTGACGTCCTCCCCCGGGCGGGCCAGCAGGATGGCCAGCATGCAGCGTTGCTGCCATGGCCCCGCGTCGATCTGCTCGTCACGCCGTGAGACGCTCAGCGGACCGAGGATCCGCAGTGACAGTGCCGCGCCCGCGGTCTTCTCGATCATCCGCCGACGGTAGGCAGCCGGACGGCCGGTCAGGCTACGTCGGATGACGTAATGTCCGGGCCAGTTCGGTGCGGGAGCTGACGTTGACCTTCGGGTAGATCCGGTACAGATGGGTGCTGATCGTGCGGGGCGAGAGGAACAGTCGCTCGCCGATCTCCCGGTTGCTCAGGCCCGCCGCGACGAGCCCGGCGATCTGCTGCTCCTGCGGGGTGAGCAGGGACAACGCGTCGATCGGCCGGCGGCGCGTCTCGCCTGTCGCCCGCAACTCCGACCTCGCCCGGTCGGCCCACGGCGTGACGCCGAGCGAGTCGAAGGTGGCCACCGCGTCGCGCAGCAACGGCCGGCACTCGGTGATCCGGAACGCTCGGCGCAGTGCCGCGCCGTACGTGAGCTGCAGTCGCGCCCGGTCGAAGGGCCACCCGGTCAGATCCTCGGCGAGCGCCCGCTCGTAGTCGCCGGTGAGCACCGCGCGGGCGTAACCGAGTCAGACCCGCAGCGCGGGCGAACGGCTCTGCACGGCAATCGGTTCGAGCGCGGCGACCACCGGGCGCAACTCCCCCTGGAAGCCCCCGAGCACGGCCGCCTCGCTCAGGTGGCCGAGCGTGAGCAGTTGATAGTTCGGGAACCAGGCGCTGTCGTCGCGGTCGAAGATCCGCATGAGCTGCCGGAAGGCGTCCTCCGAGTGCCCCTCGGCGAGCGCGGCCACCCCCCGGATGCGCTGGGCCAGGGCCAGCATCGGCAGCCGGCCCGCCGCGCGCAGCACCTGCTCGGCGACGTCGGCCCGGGCCCGCGCGGCGGCGACCTCGCCGCCCAGCGCCTCGGCGAGCCCGGCGACCAGACTGCCGCCCAGAACCCACGCCGGCTGCCCGGTCTCGGTGGCCAGGGCGATGCTCTCGGCCGCAGCGGCAGGGCGGCCCGGGTGTCACCCAACCCGGCGGACGCCGACGCGGCCGTGCTCAGCGCCTGCGCCAGCGTGCCGATCCGGCCCTGGCCGCGCAGGTCGGCCGCCGCGGACAGCGCCAGGGACCGAGCGGTGTCCAGCGCGCCGACAGAGAAGGCGGCGATGGCCAGCTCGGACCGGCGCGTCGGCGGCAGGTCCATCCGGATCGCGAAAGCGCGTAAGCGGTCCAGCTCGGCGGCGCCCTGGTCGATCGGCGCGATGTTCAGCAGGATCTCACTGCGACGCGGGTCATCCTCGGGCAACCCGAGACCGAGCGCGACTTCGACGATCCGATCTCGCACGACCGCCGGCACATTCGCGTAGTAGGCCGCCAGCGAGATCTCGCTCATCGCCTTGACCGCGGTGGCCGGGTCGCCGTCGCGGCGCATCGCGTCGATCAGCTCGGCGTAGATCGCCAGCCGCTTCGCTCCCGACCCGGACTGATGCAGTTAGACCTCCCGGATCCAGATCAGCCGGGCCCGATCGGCGGGTCTCAGGGCGGACTCGTCGATCTCGGCCAGCAACCGCCGTACCGTCGCGGAATCGCCTTGTTCATGGGCCAGATCGCAAGCCCAGATCTGCCGGCTGCCCCGTTCGGCGGGGTCCGCGCTGAGCTGGACCGCACGGGCGGCGGCGGCCAGCGCGACCGCGACGGCGTTCTGCTGGGCGGCGCCGAGGGCCGTGGCGAACAGCTCGCGGGCCATCTCCTCGTCCGGGCCGGGCACGGCCGAGGCCCGATGCCACAGTTGCCGGTCCGGCTGTCCGGCCAGCACCTCGGCCAGCGCGGCATGGATCTCCCGACGGGTTCCGGGGGCGGCCCGCTGACGCAGGGCCGAGCGCAGCAGCGGGTGACGGAAGCGCACGTCGTACTGCTCCCCCACCGTCACGAGCCGGGCCGTGACGGCGGGCTGGATCGCGTCGGCGGGCACCTCCGCGCCGTCCAGGACGGCCGCGACGCGCAGGATCTCGTCGAGGTCGCTGCCGTCGTCGAACGCCGCGATCGACAACAACTGCCTGCTCGCCGACGGCAGATGGGCGACCAGGTCGTTGAAACTGCGCTCCACCCGCGCGCTCAGTGGCAGCGACGAGGGCAGCAGCGCCGAGCCGCCGGAGCGGGCCACCGCGGCGGCCAACTCGACGATGCCCAGCGGATTTCCGGCGGACTCGCTCAGCACCCGCGTCCGCAACGCCTCGGGCAACCCGGGCGCGGTCCGGTCCAGTAACGTCCCGGCGTCCCCGGCTGCGAGCGACTCCAGCCGTAACTCGGGAAGTCCGGCCGCGGCCAGTCGACGATCGATGTCCTCGCCGTCGCGAACGGCCATCAGCACGGCGATCCGGTCCGACTCGACCCGGCGGCCCAGGAACGCCAGCGTCTCCCAACTCGACACGTCCAGCCAGTGCGCGTCCTCGACGGTGAGCAGGATCGGGTCGGGTGCGCCGCCGAGCCGGTCGATCAGCTCGATGGCCCGGTGGTAGGGCGACTCGGCGGCCGACGGGGCGAGCCGTAACGGCCGCAGCAGGTGGTCGAGTCCAGCGAACGAGATCTGCACTTCGGCCTGCACCCCGGTCACGCGCAAGATTCGCAGCCCGCGCTCCCGGCCGGTCCGCAAGGCGTGCTCCATCAGCGTCGACTTGCCGAGACCGGCTTCGCCGCGCAGCACCAGAGTCGCGCCGCGCCCTTGAACCGCGTCGCTCAGCAGCGTCTCGACTGCACTGATCTCGTCGGCCCGCCCGACAATCTCCGCCATCACCACATCCTGCAACGACGGTTAGATCGACCGTGCGGTGGAGTCCGCTCCGACGGCCGCGAGCCAGGCGAACGCGGTCATCGACAGGGTGACGTGGGCATGCCACGCCCGCCAGTCCCGGACCTGATACTGGTCCAGTCCGGCGTGCTCGCGGGCCGCGCGAAGACACTGCGTCAGCCCGGGATCAGCGTGGGTGACCACGCGCAGGGGCCGGATTCCGGCATCGAGGGCCCGGGCCACCATCTGCTCGCCGATCTCCTCGTGGGTGGCGAACGTCATGCCGTCGGCGACGCCGGCTTTCCGGCATCGGTCCGGATCATCGATCCACTTCTCGGGCAGGAACAGCTGCCGATCGATCAACGTCTGGCCACGGGCGGAACGATAGGCCAGGAAGATCTCGATCTGACAGTTCTGCCGCCGTCCCGAGCCGGTGGAGTACTGGCGGCAGACTCCGGCCGACTTGATCCCCTTCTTGGCGAAGGCCGTCTCGCCGACAGTCAGCCCCCGTGCCGCTGGGCGAGATGCTCGATCGCGTAATCCCGGACGTTGTCCCGGACGCCATCCACGTCCCAGTCCGCGGAGCGCAGCAGCCGTTGCATCCCGTCCGGCGAGGCGTCGCCGGCCCAGTCGGCCAGGGTCCAACCGTTCTTGCGGGCCAGGCCGGTGAGAAGGCCGGACACGTACGCTCGGGCCCGTCGCCGGGGCTCGGCCCGGGCGAAGCGAGCCGCGATCCTGTCATGCAGCCGGTCCAGTTCGGCCTGTGGTTGCGCCATTGCTCACATTCAGCCAGCAGACACTGGACGCGGAGTTGACGCGGCGATCAGATCTCGGCAAGCAACCCCCGAACCAAGGTGGGTCTTCGCCCCGCCCGCCGACCGGGCGGGCAAGCGGTCCGGACGCCCAGAGGTGATGAGCCAGGGGTGGACTCGCCCTCCGGAGCGTCAGCTCGCCATCACTCGGTGACCGGCCGCCCCCGGTTGTCAGAGAACAGCGCCTCCACGGCGTCATGGAACGCCTCCGGCTCCTCCAGATGACCGAAGTGACCACTGTTCTCGAGAATCACCAGCCGGGAGCCCTGGATACCCCGGTGCAGCATCTCCGACCAGGCCGGGCCGCAGATGAAATCGTGGCGGCCGGTGACGACCAGCGTGGGGACGGTCAGCGAAGACAGTCGCGAGCGGTAGTCGACAAGGTCGCCGGACACCTGTACGGCCCAGGCCCGGACGTTCCTGCGCAGCAGGTCGAACTCGGCCCGGCGGCCCCAGAAGTCGGCGAAGTAGAGCGGAAGGTAGTCGCGCAGGATGGCGGTCTTCTCCGCATGCGTCACCCGGGAGTCGGGCCGGTTGAACGCCGCGGCCACGACATCGATGTCCGGAATGCCCGCATGCCGTTCGAGGTAGGTGGCGGCCTTCACCTTCACGGCCGCCCAGAATTCCCCGTCGGTGACCGGTGAGGTGCTGTAGAGGATGAGACCCGCGACGCGGTCACCCCGGCGCAGCGCGAGTCCCTGGGCGGTGAATCCGCCGTGTGAGTGGCCCAGCAGATGAATCCGCGGCACGCCCAGATGCTCGACGAGCGCGTCCAACAGGTCGACGTAGGTCTCCACAAAGGTCGCGTCCTCCGGTAACGGCCCGGACTCTCCGGTTCCGGCCGGTTCCGCGTACACCATGGTGAAGTTCTTCTCCAGACGCGTCGAACGCAGGTAGGTGTACTCGACGCCGGGCCCGCCCGACAGGGTGATCATCACCGGGCCGGAACCGGCGACGTGATAGACCTGCCGGATCCCGTTCGCTACGAATGCGTGCGTCCCCGGCTCGAGGCTGTTCATGGATCGGTCCCTTTCGAGAGGCGGTCATCACAGCGAAGATGCCGCCTGCCCCTCGAAAGTTCGGTCAGGACCTGGGCGCGGTAAACAGACTCCAGGATTCGACGTGCCGAAAGCCCATCGATTCGTACAACGCGAGGCCCGATCCGGAAGCGTGCAGATAGGCGAACTCGGCACCGGCGGCGAAACCGTCCCGCATCACCCGGACGGTCAGCGCACGGCCGAGTCCTCTGCCCCGCGCCCGGGGGGTGACAGCGATGTTGTAGACGCCGATCGCTCCGGGACCGGCGATGCCGAAGGCGGTGCCCTCGGCGAAGCCGGGCGGTCCGGCCAGGTAACCGGTCAACCGGTCCAGCACCGCTCCGCCCATCAACGGTCCGAGCGACTCGGCCGGAAACTCGAAGCCCGCGGCGAGGGCGGCGGTGTACTCGCCGGCCTCGGCCGAGGTGACCTGCCTGATCGTGGCGAGGTGCTGAGGCTGCGCGGTCAGCATCGCCTCACCGGCCGGACAGGCCATCACGTTGATGGCGCCACGGTCGGTCAAGCCGTACCGGCCGGCGACCTTCGAAGCCATCGTGTCGAGCGCGCCGAGGTCGGGGCTCGTAGAAAGGCTGACCGCCAGGTTCAGCGAGGGAAGACCGCTCTGGCTGACCAGCGCCGTCGCATCACTCTGCTCGGCGTGCCAGCCGAGTGGAGTCGCCCGGACGAGTCGAACATTCGCGTCCAGCCACGCGGCCGCGATCCGGTCGGCTTCGACCTTCATCGGGGTTCCTTCTCTCATCTCCGAAGCAGGCGAACGGAGCCGCCTTGCCTCAGCGACAACGTATTTCCTCTGAGTTGACGCCCTCTTGACGGTGACTGGAACGCTGCGGCGGCCGGATCTCCAGGCTCATCACGCGGTGATCGCCGTACCCGGTGAATGGGTTGTGAAAGGGATCCAGTCCCTGTTCAGTGCACGCCGCAAGGATTCGACCATGCGTAACCGGGCGTTCGAAAAACAGTGCACGGCTGAAGAGAGCCGGCACACCACCGCGACCAAGCCGATCCGGCACACCGGGCTGACGCTGTTCGCACTCGCCCTAGGCACCTTCGCCATCGGCACCGGCGAGTTCGGCAGCAACGGCATCATCCAGCTCTTCTCGTCCAGTCTGGGAGTCTCCATCCCCGTCGCCACCTACGCGATCACCGCGTACGCCTTCGGGGTGATGTTCGGTTCGCCGGCGATCACCATCCTGGCCGCGCGGATGAACCGGCGGACCCTGCTGCTCGGCCTGATGGTGCTGTTCCTGATCGGCAACATGCTGTCGGCCATCGCGCCGAACATCGCCATGCTGATCGTCTTCCGATTTATCACCGGCTGCGTGCAGGGGGCCTACTTCGGGGCCGGCGCCGTGGTGGCGGCCTACGTCTACGGGCCGGGCAAGGGCGGCAAGGCGTTCGCCACCGTGATGGGTGGCCTGACGATCGCCACCATCTTCGGCTCACCCCTGGGCACGTTCATCGGCCAGTCGGCGAGCTGGCGGGTCACTTACTGGACCGTCGTCGGGGTCGGCGTCCTGGCCACCCTCGCGCTGTTCGCCTGGCTCCCGCGTACCGACGAACTACGCGGCGGATCGGTCACCAGCGAGCTCGGCGCCCTTCGCCGGGTCAGCGTGTGGCTGATGGTCGCGGTCGCCGCCCTCGGCATCTCCAGCATCTTCGCCGTCTACACCTTCATCGGGCCGTTCGTGACCGACGCCGCGCACCGCAGCCCGTCGGTCATCCCGTTCGCGCTGGCCGTCTTCGGCCTCGGCATGGCGGCCGGCAACTTTCTCGGCGGCCGGGTCGCCGACCGTCACGAGAGCCGCGGCCTGACCTGGGGCTTCGGCGGCGTCCTGGTGCTGCTCGTCGTGATCGGGGTCGCGGGGAGCAACCTCGCGGTGCTGATGCCGGCGCTGTTCGGGGTGGGCGCCACCATGATGTTCGCGATTCCCACCATCCAGGTCCGGCTGACCAACGCGGCGCCCGACGCGCCGACCCTGATGGGCGCGCTCAACCTGGCGGCGCTCAACCTGGCCAACTCGCTGGGCGCGATCGGTGGCGCCTTCACCCTCGACGCTGGCTGGGGCACCCTGTCCACGGTGTGGGCCGGGCTCGCCCTGACCAGCGCCGGGCTCCTGCTGTTCGCCGCAGTGGTGCTCAGGGCCAAGCCGGCCCCCGCCGTGGCGGAGGCCGTCGCGGCTGGGGCCGGGGTCTAATACTGCTACGACGGTTCGTACCCTTCGAGGCGTTCGAGTCGTTTGCGGTAATGAGAATCGCGGGCCCGTTGGATGCAGAGCCGTCGAAAGTTTGACCAGGCAAGCACGTGTTTGGCGGCGTGCTCGACGGTCAGGATGAGTTTGGCGAACAGGCGCCTGATCTCGTTGCTGCTCAGCGGGATCAGGCTGTCTTCGTCTGCTTGCTCGATGGCTTGCCGGTGACAGCCTCGGCGGTGCGGATGATGGTCAGGAATGCGGCGGCGGCCATGGCCATGGTGATGTGTGCGTACCAGGCGTCGTAGCGACGGACCTGGTACTGGTCCATCCCGACCTCGTTCTTGGCCGTCTGGAAACTCTCCTCGACCGCCCACCTCGCGCCCGCCGTGCTGACGAGGGTGCGTAGCCGGGTGCCTCGCGGCCCGAAACACACGTAATAGGCCAGCTCACCGGTGCTGATGCTGCGGCGGGCCAGGACCCAGCCGCGGCGGCCGTGCGGAAACTCGGCACGGACCGGGACGCTGACCCAGTCGTGTACGCGCGGCCCGTGGGCACCGTCACCACAGGACATCCGCCGCCACGCTCCCGCTCTCACCTTGGCGATCAGCTGGTCGACACGGGTGACGGTGTGCAGCCCGGACGGCGCCTCGTGATCCTTACGGGTGGCCATCACATAGGCGATGTCTCGTTCTTCGCACCATTCCCGCAGTTTGCGGTGCTGCCCATAGGCCTCGTCAGCGGTGAACCAGGCGAACGGCACCTTCGCCTGCACCGCGCGTTCCAGCATGGACTGCGCTTGTTCGGGCTTGGTGGCGAACGCGACGTCGTCAGGAATGTGCGCTCGGCCGCAGCGGTCGCGGTCGGCGGTCCAGGACTGCGGCAGATACAACTCGCGGTCGATCAACGCCCGTCCGTACCGGGTGTGATACGCCAGGAAGACCCCGATCTGACAGTTGTCGATCTTACCGCTGGTGCCGGTGTACTGCCGCTGGACCCCGGCCGAGCCCTTGCCTTTCTTGATGAACCCGGTCTCGTCGGCGACCAGTACCCCGCCCTCGTCACCGATCGCCTCGACCAGGCCGGCCCGGATCTCGTCGCGGACCGCGTCCCGGTCGAAACACGGACTGCACAGCAACGCCTGCATCGAGTCCGGAGTGTCATCCCCGGCCTGTTCGGCGAGGGTCCAGCCATTACGCCGTCCAAGAGGCGCCATCAATCCACGCAGATATTTACGGGCCTGCCAGCGGGTCTCCACTCGCCCGAAATGATGCGAGAAACCCAGGAAGTACTCCTGGAACGCGTCATCCCAGCCTACCTGCTCAACCGTCACCACGCCTGACAAACGACCCAGAACTACTCGAAGTAGTGATCCGCCGTAGCAGTACTAACTAATCCACCGCTGCCGGCTGGGCGGCGAGCGCGGGGGCCCGGTCGGCCGGGTTCCCCCGCTCGCCGCTCGCCCGCCACCACTGCCCGGCCGGCAGCAGCGCGAACAGCGCCGCGGCCACCCCGAGAACCGCGATGGCGACGGCAGGCGTGATCAGGTCGCCGAGCACCCCGGCGGCGAGTGCTCCGAGACCCTGCGCCGCGGTGTTCACCGAACCGGCGATGCCCATGCCACGGCCGCGCTGCGCGTCGGGCAGCAGCCCGGCGAAGGAGGACGCCGCGATTACCGTCATGATCGCCCAGAACGCCTCGCCCAATCCGATCAGCACCAGAACGGCCACGGGTTCACGCACCCCGGCCAGCGCGATCAGCGGCAGACCAGCCGCCGCCGCGGCCACCGGGAAAACCCAGCCCGACCGTTCAGCCCCGGCGAACCTGCCGAAGATCGCGAGCCCGACGATCGCCCCGGCCGCGCCCGCCGCCATGATGAACCCGACCCATCGCGATGGAAGGCCCAGGCCGGCGGCGAGCGGGGCAGCCAGTGCCAGCGGCGCCGCGAGGAACAACCCGGTGAACGTGGACAGGAAGGCGGCGCGTCTTCCGGCCGTACCCCAGACCAGATCGAACACCCCTGCCCCGGGCCGCCGAGCCGGGCCGGACCGCGCCGCCGGACGCCGCACGACCCGGTGAACGATGATCGACGCCGCCAGGGCGAAAGTCGCGCTGTCGAGCCACAGGCAGGCGGCCGGACTCAGTGCCGAGGCAAGCAGGCCGCCCAGTGCCAGGCCCAAGAACTGGCTGCCGTTGGACAGCATTCCTCGCAGTGCCATGCCCGTGCCGTACTGTTCCGCCGGCAGGACGTCACGCAGCAGTGCCAGGTTGGCCGCCGCGTACGGTCCGGTCAGAAACGACGAGACAGCAACCAGACCGCACAGCAGAGACAGCGGCAAGCCCGGTACGGCCATGACCGCGACGAGGGCGGCGCGGACCACGTTGACCGCTACCATCACGTCGCGGCGTGGGTGTCGGTCCGCGATTCCGGACAACAGGAAGCCGCCGGCGACCGCGGGCAGCAGGGTCAGCGCGATGGCGAAACCGCTGAGCCCGGCCGAACCGGTCCGGGTGAAGACGAGCACCGCCAGCGCCACCCGGGACAGGAAATCACCGAAGACGGAGAGGGTCTCGGTCGACACCATCGCCCGGAACTCGCGGTTGCGCAGAACCAGTCCGAACAAGAGGAGACTCCTAAGAATGAAGGCCGGGTTTGCCACCGCGGAACCGTTTTCCGTCACTCTGAACGGCGGTCTCATCTGCGAGTGGAGCCGGTCCGATCGGGTATCCCGACCGGACCGGCAGGGTGGCGACAGACGCACGATGCGATGCGCGATCTGTGCCCATTCACCGGAGCCGGGCACGCCGGTGGGCGCTCCTCGTGCTCGGATGAACGGCAGCCCGGCACCGGGACACGCCTGAACCGGTACCGGGCCTCAACTTCCCCGAGACGAAACCTACCGACGGTGACTTGACGCCGAGTTGATCAACAAGGAAGCCGTGGAGACGTCCACCAGTTCGTCGACTGACGATCCGAAGCCGCCTGAGTCCCGGGCGGTGTCGACGGCGTGACGGATCGCGGCATCCAGCTCAGCGTGCTGCGCCTCGGTGGTCACGCCGCCCGCCTGCGCCGTCCGGTCCAGGCCGTGCAGCGACTCCCGCAGCAGAGCCCCCGCGGCCGCGACACGAGTCCGATTCGGTCCACTGTGGCTGGCGTCGTCGAGGGCTCCCCGCGCCATCCCGAGCAGCACCGCGGCGCCGCGCGCAGCGAATGCCGTTGCCGCGGGCAGGCGGTAGGCCCGTCGGGAGTTCCGCTCCGGGGTAAGGGATTTCAACAGCATGCCGACCTTCACGGTCGTGCGCTGCGCCACCACTGTCTCACCGTCGTCGAGCACCGAGACCGCCGATCGGGGAACGAGACACCATCGCCGGTCGGCATCACCAACTGGCGACGCGGCCAGCAAAAACCAATCGGCGGTGCCGGCGGCGCTGACCACTTTCCAGCGGCCGGAGAGCACGTAGCCACGGAGCCGGCCGAGCTGTCCTGAGGTCACGATGAGCGGATCCGGCCCGTCGCCCCAGACGCGGCTCGTCGCGCCGGATCCGAGGCAAACGGCGAGATGGCCGAGGTTGGCGTTCATCATCGTCCAGGCGGTCGGACCGTCGATCCGGGCCACCTGTTCGAGCACCGCACTGATCACGGACGGCGTTGCTTCGAAGCCGCCGAGCTCTCGCGGCGTGCTCAGCCGGAAGGCACCCAGCAGGCGCAGGATCTCGACCAGAGCGTCGTCGACCCGGCCGAGCGAGGTGCAACGCCCGCGATACCTCTCGATCGCGGGACGAAGCACCTCGGGCAACTCCGCAGGCGTCACCGACCTCCGCGGATAGGTCAGAGCGATCATCGCCCTATGCGGCCAGACTGTAGTGCACGTACTGGTCGCTGCGGCTCGCCTCGAGCCTGTCCGCGACCACCGCCCGGACCAGGCGGTGCGCCGCCGAGTTCTCGCCGAGGACGTACGCATTGACCCGGCGTTCCCCCGCCGCCGCCTCCCCGAGCAGGAAACGCACCAGGCCCGCGCCCACCCCCCGGCGCTGCCACGCGTCGACGATCACCACTGCCAGCTCGACGTCCCCGGTGGCGTCCGGCCACGACTCCGCCCAGCCGATCACCTGCTCGCCGTCGAGCGCGACGACAATCAGGACCCGGTCGTCGGCCGAATGCTGCTCGATCATTTGGATGTACGCCCTCGGCAGTGACGCGGTGCCGACGCCGAAGCGACCGAACAGGCTCTGCGTCGAGAGCCCGCCGGCCGCCTCGACGATCCGTCCGGCGTCGCCGTCGCGCCAGGCCCGGATCCGGATCGACCGCTCGGGGCCGGTCATCGGGCCAGCTCCCGCTTCAGCGCCTTGCCAGTCGCGGAGAGCGGAATCTCGTCGACGAACGTGACGATCCGCGGGTATTTGTAGGCCGCCAGCCGCAGGCGGCTCCACGCGATCAGTTCGTTCTCGGTGAGCCAGGCGCCCGGTTTGGCGACGACCACGGCCTTGACCTCTTCACCGAGAGCCTGATCGGGAACTCCGATGACCGCCGCCAGCGAGACCGCCTCGTGGGTCATGAGGACGTCCTCGACCTCTCGGGGGTAGACGTTGTAGCCGCCGCGAATGATGAGGTCCTTGACCCGGTCGACGATGTAATACCAGCCGTCCTCGTCGCGGCGTCCCAGGTCGCCGGTGTGCAACCAGCCGTCGCGCAGGACCTCCGCGGTCTCCTCCGGCCGGTTGTGGTAGCCGCGCATGACGTTGTGCCCGCGCACCAGGATCTCGCCGACCCGGTCCGGGCCATCGATGGTGTCGCCGTTGTCGTCGACCAGTTTGACGTCGACGCCCCAGATCGGCACTCCGGCCGAACCCGGGCGGGCGGCCGAGCCGGGCTTGCTGAACGTGATCGTCGGGGAGGCCTCGGTCATGCCGTACCCCTCAAGGATCGTGACCCCGAAGTTCCTCCCGAAGCCCTCGATTATCGGGACGGGCAGCGCCGCACCGGCCGACAGAGCGCGCCGCATGCTGCCCGCGATCCGCGCGACGTCGGTCGCGTCGGTCATCGCGTTGAGCAGGCTCCAGTAGATGGTCGGCACGCCGGCGAGGAAGGTGATGCGTCCGGTCTCCATGATCCGCAGCGCGACACGGGGGTCGAACCGGGGAAGAAGCACCAGGGTCGACGCCGAGGCGAAGCCCGCGTGCATGTTCACGGTCGCCGCGAACACGTGCGACAGCGGCAGGACCACGAGGTGGGTGTCGCCGAGGTCGGTGCTGCCGAGCATCTGGTTGCCGGTGGCCGCGTGCAGCAGCAGGTTGGAATGCGTCAGGACGGCACCCTTGGGCCTCCCGGTTGTGCCGCTGGTGTAGAGGATCGCCGCCGGATCGGTCTCCTGGCGCATCACCGTCTCAAAGATCGGAGCGCGGCCACTCAGCGCCTGTTCGAGGGTCTCCGCTCCGACGATCGGTGATGCCGCCTCAGACGCCGCTGTGATCAGGAAGAACTGTTCGCAGCCGGAGGTGCTGAGGAATGCCGAGAACCCTTGTTCACCGATGGGCATTTCCGGGGTTCCGGCGAAGCAGAAGAACGCCTTCGCCCCGGAATCGGCCAGGAAGTATTCGACCTCCGCGCGGGTGGCAAGCACGTTCATCGGAACGACGACCGCACCCGCTTTGACAATCCCGTAGTAGATGATTGGGAACCATTGTAGGTTCGGGCATGACAGCGCCACGCGGTCTCCCGGTGCGATGCCGCGGCCGGCCAGCAGGGCCGCAACCCGGCGGGCTTCGGCGTCGATGTCGGCGTAGGTCCAGTTCCTTGAGTCGAGGACCACGGCGGTTTGTTCGGGGTGGTTGCGGGCGCTGTCTTCGAGAAGCATCGCGAGATTCAACATCGGAATCGATGCTATTGACGCACTCTGGAAACTGAGTGGAGGAAGACTTCCGGACGTATTCCACCGGACGCGTTCGCGTCATGAGGTGCAATCAGCGGGATGCTCCGAAAGCTGAAGGTCGGCCGTACCCGATCGGTCTTGTCCGGAATGGACCTGGGAGATCTTCTCGGCGAGGGCGGCGAAGGCGGCGCGCATGTTCTCTGTGCCACCGTCATGCAATTGCTGGAGTACGCCATCAGCGCGTTCCAAGGCCTGCTCGGCGCCGATGATGTCACCAGCCGAGATCAGCATCTCGGTCAACTGCCGCAGCGCATCGAACCGCATCGGGCGATCACCGGCTCGCTGCGATATCTCGGCCGAGAGCTCGAGCTGTTCGGCCGCTTCCTCGATGCGGCCGTTCTCCGCCAGATTGCGTGCAATCGCGGTCCGGATCTCACGCTCGTCGAGGCTGCGCCCGCTCTCCTGGGCGAGCTTCAACGCCTCGCTCAGCGCATCATCCGAGGCGCTGAACCGTCCCAGGGCGGCCAGTGACTTGCCGATGAACAGCAGGCTGAGAAGCTCTCCCCGACGGTTGTTCAGGAGCCGGAACAACCACAGGGCCGTCGCGCTGCGCTCGAGCGCCAGGTCGTGCCGGCCCATCGCGTAGTACAGGCGGTAGTAGTTGGTGTGCACCAAGGCTTCTTCCAGGCGCATGCCCTGTTCCTCGAAGATGCGCAGGGCCTCGGCGAGCAGGACGATCGCCTCCTGGGTGGCACCCAGCGAATGGCGAGCGCCGGCGAGGCTACGCAGCACGTGCGCCTCACCGATCGCGTCGTGGCTCTGCCTGGCCGCGTGCAGAGCCACCCGCATGATGTCCTCCCAATCCTGGTAGTAGCCCGCCCACTGCAGGTATTGCTGCATGGTGATGGCCAGCTGCCAGGGAACGATGCCGAATTCGGCGTCGGCTGCCAGTCGTACCGCTTCCTTGAGCGCCTCCCGCTGGCTCACGAACCAGGCGATGGCCTCGTCGTAGCTGGCCGGCCGTTCGGGGACGACGCCGGGCAACGCCGCAGGCGGGGCGATCGGCGTGCGGTTCGGCTCCAGCACCACCTGCGCATTGAAGCTGCTGTGCAGGTAGTACTGGAGCAGGCGACTGATCGCCGCCTCCCGTTCGGTCACCGATTCCCCGGTGTGGAAGAGCTCTTCCGCGTACGCCTTGACCAGCAGATGTGAGGTAAAGCGCCCGTCCTCGTGCTCGGTGACCAGCGCGACCTCGGTGAGTTCGGCCAGCTCGGCCCGGGTCTCGTCGGCGCTGCGGCCGGACAGGCTCACGCAGGCCCCGGCGGTGACGCCCGAAGACAGAGCGACCGACAGTAGCCGGAACAGCCGGGCCGCGCCGGGACTGAGCTGCCGGTATGACCAGGAGAAAGCGGTACGGGGATCGCTCAGACCGCGACCGCCGGGAAATGCCTCCAGCCGTCGGGCGCCGTCACGCAGCTCGGCGGCCACGGTGACCAGCGACAGGTGCGGACGGGCGGCGATCCGGGCGGCCAGGATCGCCAGCGCCAGCGGGAGCCGGCCGCACAGTTCGATGATCTCATCGACGACCCGTGCGTCACCGGCGGCGTCGGGCGTCCTGGCCGACAGCCCGGCCAGCCGGCGTTCCAGCAGCGCGCGGGCGCCCGGAAGATCGGGCACATCGATCCGGAGAAGGTGGGCTCCGTCGAACGCGGCCAGACCGGCCAGGGACCGGCGGCTGGTGATGAGCACGAGACTCGCCGACGAATTCGGCAGCAGCGGGCGTACCTGTGAGGCGTCGCGCACGTTATCCAGCAGGACCAGTATCTGTCGTGACGCCGTCAGGCTGCGGTACATGCCGACACGCGCGTCGAACGTGTCCGGCACGTCGGCCGCCGGCACGCCCAGCGCGTACAGCAGAGAACGTAGAGCATCGCCGGCCGGAACGCTCTCCTCCTCGCCGAGGTGACCCTGAAGATCGAGATACAGTTGCCCGTCGGTGAAGTCGTCGCTCACCAGGTGCGCAAAGCGCGTGGCCAGCGTCGACTTGCCCACGCCTCCCATCCCGTCCATCGCGATGACCAGCGGGCTGGTCCGGCCGGCATCTCGCATCCCGTCCACGAAGCTGTGCAGACCGGTCAACTCGGCGTCGCGGCCGACGAACAGCGGGATGTCGGGTGGGAGCTGCGCCGGCCGCACCAGGGGAATCGGCCGGGCCGGCGTCGAAACTCGAACCGGATTCTCCGGTTCCGCGGGCGGCATCGTCGCCTGGGTGAGCGCCCGCCGCTGAGCGCTCTGTAGTTCATGACCTGGGTCGATGCCCAATTCGTCGGCGAGACGTGTCCGAATCGCGCTGTAGACCGCCAGCGCCTCGGCCTGGTGGCCGGCGGCGGCGAGCGTCGACACCAGGCTGGCGTGGACGGGCTCGTTCAGCCGGCTCATCTGCGCCGCCAGCCGCAGCGGGCCGATCATCCGCTTCGGCTGACGTACCTGGACGGCCACGTCGGCCGCAGCGGTCACGGCGTCGAAGAACTCGCCGTCGATGCTGGCAAAGGCCGCGGCGGCGTCGGCGCTGTCCGCGAGCGTGTCACCCGCCGGCCCGTGACACAGCCGCAGACCGTCAAGGTAGTGATCAAGCGCCTGGCCGAGCTCCCCGCAGCCCTGACTCGACTTCGCCTCGGCGATGTGCAAGCGGAACCTGACGAGGTCGAGCGTCTTCTGGCCCGCGGCGAAGCGGTATCCGGTCCCGTGTCGCAGCAGGTAGGAGCCGGAGGTGCGCCGGACCAGGTCGGGCTCCAGCAATCGGCGCAACGCTCCGACGTACTTGTGGATGACGTTCACCGCGCTGGCCGGCGCATCCGGGCCCCAGATCAGGTCGATCAGGTCGTTGGTGTTGACCGGCCGTCCCTCGCGGGCCAGGAGAACCGCCAGTAGGCAGCGCTGTTGACGAGGGCCACCGTCGAGCTCGACTCCTCCTCGCCACAGTCGTAGCGGCCCCATGATCTGTAGACGCAACGTATCGTCCACCCCGCCTGGCGAGGCGTCGAAGTGCGAACCAGTCATGCTGTCGCCCCCTCTTTCCCGGTCGTCGCCGATGCCGTACTCCTCGCCGTTGCGGCCCGCAAGTCACGGCGCAGACTAGAGAAGGGCTCTGGACAAGTACTTGACCGGTTGTGAACCGAACGGGCGGAGATCCGCGTGGTGTGGGTGCGCATGCTTTGCTGATGCACGCTTTCGGCGGAAAGTTCGACCCGGGCGAGAAAGAATTTCTTCACCCGCCGGAGCTACTGTCCGTACATGCTTCTCAGAACCACCGGACCGGTGTCAGCCAGCGAAACGGAGGAAATCGTTCACGCCGCCCAACAGGGCGACTCGCGTAGCTTCGCGCTGCTGTTCCAACTGCACTATCCGGGCATGCTGGCCACGGCGTACCAGTTGCTGGGCCACGTACCCGACGCGGAGGACGCCTGCCAGGATGCCGCCATCACCGCATTCGGCCGGCTCGGCGATCTGAGAGATCCTTCCGCCGTACGGCCGTGGCTGCACTCCATCGTGCGCAACAACTGCCGCGCATTCCTGCGCGCCCGCCGGCCCATCCCGGTCGGTGTGGCCGGCGAGGATGTGCTTGCCTCAGCAGAGGACGACCCGGTCACCCGCATCGAGCGCAGCGCCCAGCGCGACTGGATCTGGCACGCCCTGAGGCAGTTGACCCCCGCGGCGCAGATCGTGGCGATGCTGCGCTACTTCACCGAGAACAACTCGTACGACCAGATCGCGGCGCTCTGCGGGATCCCGGTCGGTACCGTGCGCAGCCGACTGAGCGAGGCTAGGCGACAACTGTCCGTCACCCTTTCCCTCACCGGCGACGAACGCCACGAGGCCACCGCCGCGCTGAACGCCGAGCGCCGCGAGGAGGCCGTCTCGGTGCTGGCCGCGGTCGCGGACAGTGTGCCGCTGAGCCGCGTGGCGCAGCGCTGGGCGAAGGATCTGAGCTTCCACTGGCCGGACGGGACCCGGACGACGGGACTACAACCGCTCATCGACATCATCCGGCTGGACTACGACGCCGGTGTCGGCCACGAGATCACCGGGGTGGTCGCCGGCGTTGGCATCACGATCTGGGAAAACGCGTTCATCAACCCGCCGGAGGACCCGTTCCACTGCCCGCCCGGTGCCACCTGGCTGCTTCGCGAGAATGGCGGCCTGGTGACCGAGGTGCGATTCATGCGCACGCCACGACCGGCACTGCCGGAAGCCGACGGCTCTGAGGATCGAACTTTCTCCGGCCATGGCGACTCCTGAGGGTATGACCATGAAATCCATCCACGATCTGGAGCCGCAACTCGCGGCCAACCGCCGCTACTGGGGCGGCTGGGACGGCGACACACTCGACGACGACCTGCCGATCTATCGGACCGACATCCCGCACATCCTGCTCAACGGGGTGCTGCGGGTCCGGAACCGGCCGATCGAGGACGCGATCGCGGAGGCCAAGGAGCGGCTGACCGGTTCCCGTTGGAGCTGGTGGGTCCAGCGGGACAGCGACGAGGGTACGGCCGAGAGCCTGCTGGCGCACGGCGCGAAGCAGATCAGCCACACGCCGATCATGGCGGTGGACGTCACCACGGTCGCCGCGCCGGTAGTTCCGGAAGGCTTGAGCATTCGCCTCGCCGTAGAACCGGCCGAGATCGAGCGGTACGTCGGGACCTGGGCCGGTCCGCTCGGTGTCACCGGCGACCTCGGCATCGTCGTCGAGCGGGAGCTGAACTTCTACCCCGACATGGTGCGGCTCGCGGGCGTCGTCGACGGCAAGACCGTGGGCACGTGCACACTCTCCCTCGGCACCGCGGACGTCGGCGGCCTCTACACCATCGCCACCGACCCCGACTATCGCCGGCGCGGCATCGCGTCCGCGCTGACCCTGGAGGCGTTGCGGATCACCCGGGAAACCGGCCGACGATTCGCCACCCTCCAGTCCAGCAGTGACGGCCTTCCGGTCTACGAGAAGATCGGCTTCCAGACCGTGGCCCACTACGACCTTTACCAGCTGCCCGAGTGATCCCGCGCGAGTCGCTCGGCCGGACCCATCCGGCCGGGCGGCGTCGCGTCGGGCGCCGCCGAGGCGTAAGTGGCCGGCTGCCCCTTGACCCGGCCGGGACGGACGAACTCGCCCGAGGCCCCATCGGAAACCCTCCGGGCGAACTCCATCACGACGTAGCTGAAACGCTCGGCCTCCTCGATGTGAGCGAAGTGCCCACTTTCCCGGAAACCTGCCGCGTACGCGTCAGGAATGCCCGAGCGCAGCAGCTGGGCCGCCTCGTCGCCGAACTCGAAGTCGTGTTTTCCCCAGATGACCATGGTCGGCGCGGTGATCGCACTCAGCTCGGCACGGAAGTCGAACTCGGCGGCGGGCCGCGGCCAGCACGGCAACGCGCCGAGCAGCGGAGCGAATTCCAGGCGCCGCCGCCAGTAATCGGCGAAGAAGGCCGGCAGGATCCCCCACAGCCGGGCCGTCGTCTCGTGCACCGAGCGGTCCGCGGGCCGGTCGTACGCGGCGATCATCGCCTCGGGATCGGCCCGGTCTGCGTTCGCCCAGGCGAATCGCCCCAGCCGCTCGCGGGCCGCGGTCCGGGTGTGCCCGTCGGCGACCGGTGAAGTCGCGTACAGAATCAGCCCGGCGACCCGGCTCGGATTGCGCATCGCGTACCGCTGGGCGACGAAGCCGCCGTGCCCGTGCCCGAGAACGAACACCGGCTCCGAGGAGAACTCGGCGACCACCGCGTCCAGATGATCGGCGTAGGTGTCCAGGTCGTAACGCCCACCGCGAGGCAGCCCGCCGGAGGCGCCGGTACCGACCGGCTCGAGATAGACCATCGTAAGGTCCCGCTCGAGCAGCGGCATCCGCAGGTAATCCGCCAGCAGCCCCGGGCCTCCGGGATGGACGACACACAACGGACCACGACCACGGACGTGGCAGACCAGGGAGACATCACCCACCCGTATCGTGCGCGTCATTTCCGATCTGGTTGTCAAGGCGTCTGCCCGCCCACCCCATGTCATACCGTGAGCATGTCGGAACGCAGTTGATTTCTACTGACCGGAACCCGACAAAGGCAATCGACGGGCGCCGATACATTTTATTCAACTCCGCGTCAAGTGGCCCAAAATACGCTCCCACCATTCCTTCTTCCACAGGGATGGTGCAGACGTGCTCGAAACACCGGTACGCCGGCCGGACCGTACTCGCGCGGATCAGCTCGCCGACCTGTACGCCCTTCATGGGCCGCCGATCCGCAATTTCCTCACCCGCCTCGCCGGTGGGTCCGTCGAACAGGCCGAGGATCTGCTCCAGGAGACGATGATGCGGGCCTGGCGCCACCTCGACTCGGTCCCGCGCGACGACGAGGAGGCCCGGCGCTGGCTCTATACGGTCGCGCGGCGGATCACGGTCGACGCAGTCCGCAGGCGCAAGAATCGCCCGGTCGAGGTCTTCCTCTCCGACCTGGAGAAGACACCGCACTACGACGACACCGCGGACGAGGTGATCGCCTCCACCGCCCTGAACCACGCATTCACGATGCTCACTGACCCGCATCGCGAGGTGCTGCGCGAACTGCACTTAAGGGGCCGATCGATGGAGGAGACCGCCCGGCGGCTCGACGTACCGATGGGCACCATCCGGTCGCGTGCCTACTACGCGATCCGTGCCCTGCGCGCCGGTCTGAACAGTCACGACCACTAGCTTGTTCTGGCGCCGGCCGATACGGGTGCGGCGCTCGGGCGTTGAGGGCGCCGACCTCCCCCACCACCGTCGTACGCCGGAATGTTCTCTGTCTTCCTTCAACGCGGAAATGAACGGGCGGCCGGCACCCTGGGACGTCATGCCCCGGGTGCCGGCCGCCCGCCGGGACACTCAGCGAGTCCGCACGCGCCACTGGAACGGATAGGTGCCGAGCGCCGAGCGAACCACGTCGGCCTCGGCCACCGCGACGACCACCTCGGCCACAGGAGTGCCGTCCTCGATGCCGACCGACACCTCGGCACCGGACAAATCCGCGGCGAGCACGCGGCGGATGGTCTCGGCCCGCAACGCCGGCTTGAACTCCTTGCCGACCGCCGTGACCGGAATCTCGTCGATGATGTGGACCGCCTTGGGCGCCATCGCCGGCTCGGGCACCCGTCCGGCCGCCCACGCGACGAGTTGTTCTTCGGTCAGTTCGGCGCCCGGCCGCAGGGTGACGAAACCGACCGGCACCTCGCCGGCATGCTCGTCGGGACGGCCGACGGCCGAGGCCGCGGTCACGTCGGGGTGGATCAGCAACGCCTCCTCGATCACCACCGGATCGATGTTGTGGCCACCCCGGATGATGACGTCCTTCTTGCGGCCGGTGATGAACAGGAAGCCGTCGGCATCGACATATCCGAGGTCGCCCGTGTCGAGCCAGCCGTCGTTCACCAGCCCCCGCTGGTCGAGGCCGGTGGGCGTGACATAACCCGGGAACACCGCGGGTCCGCTGATCTCGAGGACCCCAGTCGTCCCCGTCGGCAGCGGCCTGCCCTCCGGGTCGACGGCACGGACCTGCTGGTACGGCATTCGCAGGCCGACCGAGCCTCGCCGGGGCCGGCCGGGTTGGATGCCGGCGACGGCGCAGGTGGCCTCGGTGAGGCCGTACCCGTCGCAGATCGGAACGCCGGTGTGCGACTCGAATCGGTCGCGGATCTGGGCCGGCAGCACGGCCGATCCGCTGACGATGAACTTCATCGAGGACAGATCCGCGTCGACAGGCAGCTGACACAGCCGCCCGAGGACCGTCGGAACCGCGGCGACGGTGGTCACCTGGTAGCGCTCGATCAGCCGCCACAGCCCGGCCATGAGCTCCGGATCGCGGAAACCGAGCGGACCCGCCCACACCACCCGGGCCCCGATGAACATGGGCGCCAGCACCGAGGTCATCACCCCGTTCACGTGGAACAGCGGTAGCCCGCACAGCACCGTGACGTCATCGAAGGAACTGACCATCGACGACGCACACCACGCGGTGAATACCTCGTTGTGGTGGGTGTGCGCGGCCAGCTTGGGCGTGCCCGTGGTGCCCCCGGTGTGAAAGTACGCGGCGAGGTCGTCCGGACCGGGTGGGAGAGCCACGAGCTGATCGGCGCTCTCAACGGCCGCCCACTCCTCGAGGTAGGCGACCGGAACGGCCTTCTCTCCCAGCGACGGCCCCGGCCCTCGCGCACCGTCGGGGCGCAGCGCCAGCACCGCTTTCAGCCCGAGCCGCTCACCGAGGACGGTCGCCAGATTCCACACTCGCGGATGGACCTCCGGGCCGGCCGCGATCAGCACCCGTGCCCCGGAGACCGCGAGCATCGCGCCGATCGCCTCGGGCGCGAGCATCGGGTTGATCGGCAGAATGACCCCGGCAGCCTGGACCCCCAGGATCGCCGCGAGCATCTCACCGTTGTTCGGACTCGGCATCGCCACCGCGTCGCCCCGGCCGACCCCCAGCCGGGTCAGGGCGTTGGCGATGCGAGTGACCTGCTGGAACAGCTCCGGGTAGGTGAAACTGTCCGGGGCGTCACCGAGTGTCCCGAGCAGGACGACCGCCTCACGGTCGGGAAAGCTCTTGGCCGTCTGCTCCAGCAGGGCGTACGTGCTGGCGGGCAGTCCTCGCTCGGCGAGTGGGACCTTCTCCATCGCCACGGGGTCCACAAACGGGTTCATCGGATGTCGCCTCTCTGATTCGCGGCGAGCAGAGCACGGGTTTTCGCGCGCTGCACCTTGCCGCTCGTGGTCACCGGGATGGAACCGGTGGGCAGCAGCTCAATCTCGGAAATCTCGATGCCGTGCTCGTTGCCGACCGCAGCGCGGACCATGGCCTCGATCTGCACGCGGAGGCCCGGGTCCAGGGGCAGAGGCATGCGAACCTCGGCCACCAGCGCGAGCCGATCTCCCTTGTCGCCCAAGGGCACGACAGCGCAGCGCCGGCCGTGCAGCAGGTCGACACTGCGCTCGACGGTGTGCTCGACGTCCTCCGGGTGGAACAACCAGCCATCGAGCTGGATCAGGTCGGCCAGCCGGCCGGTGACGAACAGCTCGTCCTCGAACAGGAATCCCCGGTCCCCGGTACGCAGGTACGGCTGCTCGTCGAAGCCGTCGATCCGGGCCTGGAACGAGGCCGCGGTACTCCCCTCGTCCTGCCAGTAGCCGCGTCCCACGCTCGGCCCGTGCACCCAGATCTCGCCCATCTCACCGGCCGGCATCTCGGCCGAGGTGACCGGGTCGACGATGCGCACGGCGAGGCCCTCGGGGCGGCGCCCGCAGCTGACCAGCGGGCGCCCGGCTCCGGGCTGCTCCACGGCCGTGCCGCTGCGCAGCGACTCCCTATGGAAACGCACCGTGCGCGGTGTGCCGCCATACCTGAGCCCGCTGACCAGCACGGTGCCCTCAGCGAGCCCGTAACAGGGCGCGAACGCGTGAGGCTTGAAACCGGCCGGGCCGAAGTGATCCGCGAATCGCAGCAGCGTGTCCTCGCGTACCGGCTCGGCCCCGTTGAGCACGATCGCCAGCGACCCGAGGTCCAGGCGTGCCGCCTCCTCCGCGGGGACACGGCGCACGCACAGGTCGAAGGCGAAGTTCGGCGCGACGGAGAAGTTCCCGCCGATCTCGGAGATCGTGCGCAACCAGACGCCCGGATCGCCCACGAACGCCTGCGGCGGGATCACCGTCGCGGTTCCGCCGCGGAAGGCGGTGAACATCAGCACCGCGAGTCCCATGTCGTGATAGACCGGCAGCCAGGAGACTGCGCGCAGATCCTCGATCCCCGGGGCGACGGAGCGGGTGAACTCGTCGACCATGCGTAGGTTCTGCATGTAGTTGTGGTGCGAGACCAGCACCCCCTTGGGAGCGCCGGTGGAACCCGAGGTGTACTGCACGAGGGCCGTCTCGTAGGCGACCGCGACCGGCTCGGCGGTCAACCCGGCGGCCACCGCTCTCTCGACGTCCTCGGCGACCAGGATCACCGGGGCTCCGGTGTGCCGGGCCGCTGCCTGAGCCGCCTTTCCCGGCGGGACCGGAACAGCCACGGCGCCGGCGTACCAACTTCCGAAGAGAGCGGGCAGGAAGTCCAGGCTGGTTCCGAACGAGAGAACGACCCGGTCACCGACGGTGACCTGGCCGCTCAGCGATCCGGCCACCGCCCGTGCCCGCGCGTCAAGCTCGGCCCAGGTGAGCATTCCCTGGTCGGCGATCCGTACGGCCGGCTGATCGGCGAATCCGATCGCGTTGCGGCGAAGCAGCTGCATCACATCGGCCGGGCTTCCGGGGTTTTGCATTGTTTTTTCCTGTCGTCCGGTGGGCCCGCGAACGATCATGGTCAAACCGGAAACGAACCCCCAGGCGCTCCAGCAATCCGCGCTGGAGCGCCCGCGCCGGCCGTTCACGCGGCTACGGGGTGAACCTGCGTAAAGGCACTGCGGACAGGCGGTTCTCGCCTTCGGGGTCTTACTGGATTAACGTTCGCCGGAGCCCAATTCTCAATACTGACGATCTAGTTCTCCGCGGAACTGACGATCCTGATTTCCGCGGGCGCAGGGCAGTGCGTCACCGGTTATCGGAAGTGACGCCGAGGCCGCGCGGGGTCGTGTGCGCCGGAGCGGCCACGGCAAGCGGTGGCTCCGACCGCGGCCACCGCCACGACGGCGAGGTTGGTGCGCTTGGACAAAACAGTTCCCTCCGGTGGTGCTTGCCGGAGGAAAAGTACGGTCTCGCAGTGAGTTGTCTCTTGACTCGCGAGAGCCGCCAGTCCAGTCGATCTTCAGTAGGTGTCGCGAGGCGACGTCGATCCAACGCTCCACCGGGCCGGGAACAGGGTGCCCCGGGCGACGATAATCGAGGGCAGTTGACAGACTCTTCCGTCTCCGGAAATCCGTTCTCCAGTGTCCTGATCAACGATTCCGGTATGAAATCGTCCCACCCTCGCAGTCGCTGGAACTGGCTGCTTCCGATCCCGATCGTGCTGCCGCTGGCCACGTTCCTCTTCAACGCCGACGGCCCCCGGCTGGCCGGCTTCCCGTTGTTCTACTGGCTCCAGCTGGCGTTCGTCGGGCTCGTGGTCGTCGTGACCACGCTGGTTTACCAGCTCACGAAGCAGGAACGGTGACTCCCGTGTGGCGTGATCACCTGACTCAGATCATCGTTTTCGCCGTGCTGTTCCTCGGCGTCAGCGCCCTCGGCTTCTTCGCTGCCCGCTGGCGGCGTACCGGGTCACTCGACCACCTGGACGAGTGGGGCCTGGGAGGCCGCCGTTTCGGCACGTGGATCACCTGGTTCCTGCTCGGCGGCGACATCTACACGGCGTACACGTTCGTCGCCGTACCGGCGCTGCTGTTCGCCGCCGGCGCGACCGGGTTCTACGCGGTGCCGTACACGGTCATCATGTACCCGCTGGTGATGATCGCGCTCGTCCGGCTCTGGTCGGTCTCCTACAAGCACGGCCTGGTGACCCCGGCCGACTTCGTACGCAAGCGCTTCCAATCACGGACACTCGCGCTGCTCGTGGCGATCACCGGCATCGTGGCGACCATGCCCTACATCGCACTGCAGCTGGTGGGCATCGAGGCCGCGCTCAAGACGATGGGACTGGTCGGCGCCAGCGGCTTCACCCGGCACCTGCCGATCCTGATCGCGTTCGCGATCCTCGCCGCGTACACATATTCCAGCGGTCTGCGCGCCCCGGCGCTGATCTCGTTCGTCAAGGACGCCCTGATCTACCTGGTGATCATCGTCGCGGTGATCTACCTGCCGATCAAGCTGGGCGGCTGGGGGCACATCTTCAACGCCGCCGCGGCCAAGTTCGAGGCCACCCCGGCGCCCGGTGACGGAATCCTGCTCAACGCCAACAACCAGCTCAACTACGTCACCCTGGCGCTCGGCTCGGCGCTCGCGCTCTTCCTCTACCCGCACACCGCGACCGGGGTGCTGGCCAGCCGCGACCGCGGGGTCATCAAGCGGAATATGGCGGCGCTGCCCGCCTACTCCCTCGCCCTCGGGCTGATCGCCCTTCTCGGGTACGGGGCGATCGCCGCTCACGTCACGCCGGTGCTCAAGGACAACAACACCGTCGTCCCGGCCCTGTTCGACGGCCTGTTCCCGCAGTGGTTCGCCGGTGTCGCCTTCGCCGCGATCGGGATCGGCGCGCTGGTGCCGGCCGCCATCATGTCGATCGCCGCGGCGAACCTGTTCACCCGCAACATCTACGTCGAGTACTTCGACAAGGGTGCGAGCCCGGCCCGCGAGGCCAAGGTGTCGAAGATCGTCTCGCTCGTGGTCAAATTCGGCGCCCTGCTGTTCGTGGTGGCGGTCAGCCCGCAGTTCTCGATCGACCTCCAGCTGATCGGCGGCGTGATCATCCTTCAGACGCTGCCGTCGGTCGGTGTCGGCCTCTACACGCGGTGGTTCCACCGCACCGCGCTGATCAGCGGCTGGGTCGCCGGCATGGCTGCGGGCCTGTGGATGCTCTACCAGATCCCGAACCCGGCCACCAACCACCTGCACTTCGGTGGCTCGGCCATCGCGCTGACCAAACTCGGCCTGGACTCACCGAAGACGCTGTACGTCGGTTTCCTCGCGGTCGCGGTCAACCTGATCGTCGCCACGCTGGTCACCCTGGCGCTGCGGGCGGCCAAGGTCCGCGACGGCGGCGACGGCACCTCACCGGAGGACTACCAGACCGACCGTTCCGACACCACGCCGGACAAGAAGGATCCCGCGCTCGTCTGATCGGGCCTACGAGGAAGGGGCGGTCATGATGACCGCCCCTTCCTGCTGTCCACCCGACTCGTGCTCGGCCGCGCCGCCGGAAGCCTCTCCCCGCTGGGCCGCCCGACTGGCATCCACGAGTCCTTCAGGAGTAACCGAGCCGTCAGACCCGAGACCACCAGATGGCCATGCAAGCGAACCACGGCAGCAACGCGATCGTCAGGCCCGCGAGCCACACCAGGGCGCCCGCCATCGCCGGTGGCTTGAGCCGGTGAGCGGTGCTGTTGACACCGGCGAAAACAGCACCGATCAACAGGCCTGCCATCACGAGCAGCATCGCCGCGCCGCCGACCTCGTCCGAGTCCACCTCGAACGGCGGGTGGTGGCCGAAAATCGTCACATAGGAGTGGTGGGCCTCGCCGAACGACGGGCTGGTCACGTTCACCAGAAGTGAGAAGAGAAGGGCGAGCGGCAAAGCCGCCAGTATGCCGACGAAGAAGTTTCCCACCACGAGAACAGCGGTGAACTGCGATCGGTCTACGCCCACGTCAACACCTTCTCAGAAAAAAAAGGGCCGGTCGCCGCGTTCCGAGTCCTGGGGAGAATTAGGAGATAGCGGCGACCGGCTGAGTGTCTGGCTCGTAGCCTCGTCCCAGACGCTCACCCTGGATAACGGCTCCAGCCCGGCCGTTCTCAAACGCGGTGAAATTCTTTGCCCGGAAGTTCCCTCCGGCCGGGGCCGCGACGATCGTGCACGTGAAGAGCGGCACGTCGACGGCCTTTGTACTTCGGCTCACTCAGGCCGGCAGCCAGGGCAGTCGCACCATTGGCCGTGCCCTGTGTCGAGGGCACTGTCGATAACCTCGGAATCACCGCGACCGCCACCCCGGTGACCGCCACTACGGCTCCGGGTCATCGCGAGACTCCGACGGACCGTAAGACGGCGGCGCTCGATCCGGCCCTGCTCCATGATCTCATCGATGCTGGCCGTTGCCGGCGGCAGATCGCCCACCGCGTCCACGAACAACTGACGCATGCTGTTCATCGTTCTCTCTCTTCGAACTGGAAAATGGGCAGGGCATCCTGCTCGGTGAGCAGATTCCGTAGGTTGGCTAGGCCATGGGCGGTTTGGCTTTCGACGGTTACCGCACTTTTGTGGAGAATTCCGGCGACCTCGTCGACGCTGAATTCGCCGTAGAAGCGGAGCACCAGCACGGCACGCTGCCCGGAGGGAAGCCGCCGAAGAGCGTTGCCGACGTCCAGCGACTCGCTGTGTCGGTCCACGCTGTTCACCTCGGGCCGGTCCAGCGCTTCCGCGCTGGCCACCCACTCCCGCCGCCACGGCCGGCGCGACTCGTCCATCACGCTGCTTATGACGACCCGGCACGCGTAACGGTGCGGGGAGGTCACCTTTCTCCAATTCACATACAGCTTCGTGAGCGCTGTGGACGCGGCATCCTCAGCCTTCTGCCAATCGCCGCAGGCCAGATAAGCCAAACCCCGCAGGTCGTCCAGCCGTGCCACCGCGAACTGGCGGAACTCGTCCTCGTCATGCTGGTCCACCCGACATGGCTCCCTTCCGTCGGGACAAAGACGAAAGATAATCGCCGGCCGGTTGCACCAACGGAACGACCTTTTTCTGCTAAACCCGGCAAAGAACGCTGAATCAAGTATTCGTCCAGTTTTCGTCAAGTCCGGACGGGCCCGAAAGAAAGGGCACTCTGCGATTCTCATCGAATGACATCGAGTAGGGAACCGGAAGCCGAGCCGACGCTGGTAAATATGACGCCACTGGAGCTGACGCTGCTGGAGGAGAGACCGGGCCTTCCGCGCCGCTGGTGGATCTTGGGGGTTCTCGGCACGGTCGCCTTCATGATCGAGTTCGAACTATTCGCGGTCGCGGTCGCCGTTCCCTCGATCGCAGGCGAGTTCACCGGCGCGAGCCTGGCCGCGGTTGCCTGCGTCCTGGGCGCCTACATGATGGTGTCCGCCGCACTCACGGTGCCGTGCGCCCGCCTGACCGATCGCTTCGGCCTGCGCCCCATGCTGCTGGCGGGCTTGGCCGTATTCCTCACGGGTTCGGCGCTCGGCGGCGTCGCCCCCTCTATCCCGGTGCTGGTGGCCGGTCGTGTCGTGCAAGCGGTCGGTGCGGCCGTGATCGCGCCCACCCTGCTGGGCCTGCTGCTCCCGTCGTTCGCGAAGAGCCGCCGCGCTCTGGTGATCAGCCTGTGGGCGGCAGTGACCGCCGCCGCGACGACGACCGGACCGGTGATCGGCGGCCTGCTGGCCGCTGCCGACTGGCGCTGGATCCTCCTGAGCAAACTGCCGATCGGCGCCGCCATGATCGCTCTCGGATTCTGGTGCCTTCCCCAGATCCCGCGAACGGCTACCCGGACTCCGAGGGCGGCGACACTGCTGCGCGACCGGGAGTTCACCTCGGCTGCCGCCGGCCTCTTCGTCCACTCCGTATCCTTCGTCGCCTGGTTGCTGGTCGCGGTGTTGCTACTTCAAGAGCTGTGGCACTACGGCGTTGTGCGGGCCGGCCTGGTCTTGACGGTTCCAGCCCTGTCGACCGCCCTGATCTCGATGAACACGGGTCGACTGACCGGACGACGCGGGCGAGTGCTGTGGCCGGTGGCGGGGCTGCTGATCACCGCCGGCGGCTGGGTCGCCGCCCTGACCGCGGTGCCGGGCGACCACCAGTCCCGGCTGTCCCTCGTTCTCTTCCTGGCTTCGGGAGCGGCGGCCGGCCTCGTCCAGGCGCCGCTGCTCGCTTCGGCCCCGACGGGCACCGCAACGCTGAACACCGTGCGACTGCTCGGAGCCGCGGTGGGCGTGACGGTCACCGCATGGCTGCTGTCGGGCAGCGACCTGTCAGCCTCCCTCACGGCGTACCGGCCGGCCATGTGGCTTCCCACAATCGCGTCCGCCGCCGGCGCGGTTCTGCTGCTCGCGCTCCGTTCCTCATCCTTTCACCGCGGACCGCGGGTAAAGAAGGCATCAATTACCGATCAGTAGTTTCGTCGTTTGCGTGCCTGTTGCCGGCAGCCGCGGCAAAGACTCGACCGGCCGAAAGGAATATCATGTCTGTCGCTCGCACCATTCTGTTGACCGTCGCCATCGCCGCCACCGTCGCCATCGCCGGCTGCGACCCCGACCAGAATGTCAGCGCTCCGCCGAATGCCGGAGAATCGGCGGCGCCGTCAGTGGAAGCATCGACCGCGGCGGCCAGCCCGGCCCCGGTCCAGGCACCGGTCCAGACGCCGATCGCGGCCCCCGCGACCAAGACCACTGCCGCCACTCCCCGCCGGACCACCAAGACCACTGCCGCCAAGCCGGCGGACGGGCGGCTCGGCGAGATCATCCACACCGGTCTCGACGCGACCGCCGTCAGCGAATGGGTGATCTACGGTGTGCCGGCCTCCGGCGGCAGCACAGCCTTTGCGTTCCGGCTCAGCGAACTGCAGAACAACGGCATCCTCGCCAGGACCGTGGACATCACCGAGACGACCGGGTCGCCGCTGGCCGCTGGTTTCCACGCCCTCGAACCGGCGAGCGAACTGGAAGGCGGCCGGAAGACGCCCGCCTTCGGCTACTTCGCCGGGACGCCGGCGACGATCTTCGGCATCGCCGGAAGCAAGAAGGTCGCCGCACGTACCGCGCCGTGGAGCGCGAACACGTCGGTCACCGTCTTCTGGTTCGACAACACCCAGGTCACCCCCGACACCGCGCTCACCGGCGTCACCGCTCTCGACGTCAACGGCAAGACCATCGCGGTCGCCCGCTGACCCGCGACGAAGCCTCCAGTTCTGGCGCGACTTGATCCAGCACATCCGGGGGTTTCCCGTCGAGGCGGGCCACACGGTTGCGGCCGCGACCACAAAATGGAAAGGCCCGTCCATACTGGACGGGCCTTTCCATCAGAAAGCCGGATCAGGCCGCCGGAGCGTCCCAGAAGACGTAGACCGCCTTGTACGGAACGCTGACAGTCTCACCCGCAGCGCAGGCACTGGTGGGTGCCACACCTCCGGAGGTGGCAAGCCGGTTGATGTAGTCGGCACGGGACAGGATGCCCGAGCCGGAATGGGTGGCCACCTGCAGCAACAGCTCAGGAATCGTTCCCGTGCGAGCATTGGCGGCGGTCTTCGTGGCAGTCACCAATGAACCGTCGCGCTCGGACTGCCAACTCGGGCCGGCGAAGTGATGAATACGGCCGGGCCTACCGGTCAGCCGGGCCTCGGGCACCGAGGCGCCGGTGTACGCGCCGGTCGTCGCGCCCGACGCGACGACACAGGTGTAGGTCTGAGTTCCGGAAGCCACGACGAACGAACCGATCTGCCGGGAACCCGCAGGCGGCCTGATCACGTCCGCGATGGCCGGAACCGGGACGGCCCGCGCGTCCGAGGCGGGAGACACCTCGGAGGCCGAGGCATAGTAGGTGACCGATCCCAGACCAGCCACCACGGCAACCATGCCCGCCACCCACACGGCACGCACGCGCGACCGAGTCGTCCTACGCATCTATTTCTCCCTACGCACTCGGGTGGGCACGTCGCCCGCCGACCCGATTAACGGGCGAAGTGCCATCGCTGTTCACGGCCATCCGGACTTTCTTCCACCGTGGACGCGAGGCGGCTCACGGCACCGCACAAGGATCTCGAGGATGATCGGCAGCAGACCACTCGTGTCACTGCCCGCCGGGCAAGCCGTGGCCCGCGGACCTGCAGACCTCGGTCCGCGGGCACCGGCACATCCAGAACCGCCTCCGCCACGTCCGCGACGTGAAGTTCCGAGAAGATTTCCAGCAAGCCCGCACCGGCACTGGACCGCCGTCATCGCGACCCTGTGTAACACCGCGATCGGCTGGCACCGCACCACCGGCGCGACCACCATCGCACGCGCCACCCACCACGCCAACCGCCGCTCACACGGTCTCATCACCGCCGTGACCAGCAGTTACACGACAACGCAATGACTCTGGTTACCGCTCCGGCACCAGTTCCGGATCGAATCCAGAAAAAAGTCAGAGCTAAACCATTGCGCCCCGCTAGCGTCACCGCTCGAAAGGTGCCAGGCATGGCATCCGAAACGATTTTCGCATGAAGGGGTGCCTGATGCAGGGTCGCACAATGGGAAATGGTGTACTGCACCGAGGAGCTATCTTTCTCGTTCTCATTCTGGCCGCGTTCGGGGTCGCACCGGCTGCGGCCGCGAACGCAGGACTGGCCTGTTTCTACGGGCAGCTGAGGTCGAAGGCCCACGACAAATATTACGTCAGTGTCGAGCTGGATTACACGGGCTCCAGCTATGGAATGCTCCGCGCGCGTTCGTTCGACGGCAAGGGTGAATGGGAACAGCTCGAGATGTGCCGCCTGGGCGGCAACAAGGTCGCTTTCCATTCCACCGCCAACGGCAAATATGTCAGCGCGGAGCGCGACTACGTCGGCACGAACATGGGGATGCTACGAGCGCGAGCAACGTCGATCGGGGACTGGGAGACATTCTACGAAGAATGCAACGCTCCTGGCGCCGATGATTGGTGTGCTTACAAGTCGAAGGCCACTGGATATTACGTCAGTGCCGAGATTCAGAACACCGGCAGCAATTACGGCATGCTGCGCGCTCGCGGAATCAGCATCGCCGACTGGGAGATGTTCCATTATTATTACGGGAAACCGTAATAGCCTGAAAACGGGCTGTGCTGACGGCAGTGTCGTCGACACAGCCCGTTCCCAGTTCGTCATGGCATTGAGGCTTCCGGGTAATTGCCAGGGTCGGGTCGCCCGGAGGGTTTGGCTCCGGGCTCCCCCGAAACGGAGCGTGACAGTCTCCCGTCACTCCGCTCTTACCACCCTGGCCGTCATCGGCACACAATTCGGACTAACCCGCGAAGGCCAGCCCTCACCGCCGCCAGCCCTCGTTCGTGGTTAGTCGTACTCGCCGATCAGAACATCGCCAGCAGAATCGAGCACCGGCAGGTTTCCTGGCAACGCCAACGGGTGCGGCTCTCCGGTAAGCCCGGACAGGGCCGTCGCGATCTCCTGCAAGGTCGCCTTCACGTAACGGGCCGTGGTCCCGGCGTCGTTCGGGGTTTCGGCGTGACCGGCGTAGGCGAGCGCAACGGCGTAGCCGTAGACGCGTTCGACCCAGGTAAGGGTCGTATGCCGGAGCCAGTGCGCGGAGATCATCTGCACCCGGACCCACGGCAACAGCTCGCCGACGCGAGTGAACAGGTAGTCGTAGCTGCGCCGGCCGACCGGCTTACCGCTGCGATACCGCAACAGCACCTCGTCGGCCGGGGAGCCGCGCTCACGGCAGTGCTGCTGCAGGAACGCCATCAACGTCGGTGACACCGGCTGCCACCGGAACGTCTCCCCCTTCTCCCGCAACAACACCAGGCACTGCTCGACATCCAGGTCCATCGGGCGTAGTCCGAGCAGGCCACCGCGACGGCAGGCCGTCTCGATGTGGAAACGCAGGATCAGCGAGTCGAGCTCCGGATCATTGCCCGACGAACCGGCCGCCGCGGTCAGCTCCGCGAGACGGTCGTCGGCCAGCGCGGACCGGGTCGAGGTGAGCCGGGCCGGTTTCGGCACTTTCCGGGCCGGATTAGCGCCCTCGGCGATGTGCCCGTCAGCGACCGCCCGTTTGTAGAAGCAGCGCATCGCCGAGATGAAATGCTCCGCCGCGCTCCTGCCACCCCGGTTGTTGCGCCGGCGTAGGGCGGTGGCCTGGATCTCGCGCATCGCGGCCTCGATCTCGGACGGGATCACCGAGTCGATGCGCCGGTCCGCCCACCGGTCGACAGCCTTGGCCCAATAGGTGCTGTACATGCGCTGCGATCCCGGGCCGACGGCCGCGGCGACGATCGGCACGTACTGCGCGAACGTCGGCACCGGCACCCCGGATGCGGTCGTGTTCAGCAGATCCTCAGGAGTGATCCCCATCTGCCGCAGCAGCATCATGGCCGCCTGCATCACCTCAGGCTTACCGGCCCCGCTCACGCACCACCGCCCAGCATAGCGGCGTGCAACAGTGCGGTGAGATGCCCGACCAGGGCGGCCGGATGCACCAGCAACAACTGCCGGCGCGGGAAGGCCGCCAGCAAGACCCGTTCCGGATTATCGATCCGGCAGGCCTGACGTACCCGTGCCGGAACGTTCAGGTGCCCGAGCCGGTCGATGGCGCGCAGCCGCTGCCCGGCGCCGGGTGCGATCACGATCACGCCTTCCCGGATGGCGAAGCCGACCTGAAGCCCGGGCTTCCAGCCGAGACTTGCCATGATGGGCTTGTCGACGATCCGGCCGGTGCGATCCATCGACGACAGGCCGAAGACGACATCGCGGCGCGGCAGCTCCGCAACCGTCGGCAACGGCAACGGCTTGCGCAGCAGCGGGCCTCGGCCGGCCTCCCGGCGCTGACCTTGCCGGTCCGGCATGGTCAGCCGAGGAACCAGCGGCGGCAGCGGAACCGACCTCACCACGCCCACCACCAGCCAAAACGCCGGGCCGCCGAGCAACGCACGGATGCTGTGCACGCGTGCTCTAGTGCGACTCTGTTACCAAAAGGTGCATAGTGTGTCAGATACGCCATATGGGGGTGAGAGTCCCCCTCCGGACACAAACGTTTTCCCCACGGTGTGCGCCAAGATCGACTGAGGCGCACACCGTTTTCATTTCCGGCTCGTAGACCAGTTTCAGGTTGAGCTGCCGGTAGATCTCGGCCTTGTCCTCCGGTTGAGCGGCGCGGATCACCGCCTTGATGTCGCCGACCGCGGTGACGAGCTCCCGGATCTCTTCCGCAGTCATCCGCGGTTGCCCGGTCGGTGTCTTGATGATCTGCCGTTGCAGCCGGGCCCGTTCGGCCCTTGTCTCGGCGATCCAGCCGGTGACGACGGCCGGGTCGGCTCCGGCATCGAGGGCGGCCCGATACTGCTTGAGTTTGCCGTCACATACCACGATCGCCCGCTGCGCCTCACCCTTCTGCTTCGCGGTCAGGTCAGCCGGCTGGGCGTCGGTCATCACGGTGATGGTGTGCTCGATGTTCGTCGGCGAGAACGCGGAGGCGAGCCAGTCGTCGACCGGGCCGACAAGCGCGTCCTCACGCAGGTACACGTTGCCGGGATGCTCGATCCGGTTCGCGGCCGCGTACTCCGCCGGGTACCGGCAGCGGTAGTACGGCGCGCCGTGGTTGATCTGGCTCTGCATCCGGCGTTCACACACTCCGCAGAACAGACAGCCCCGGAAAACGTACGGATGCCGGGTGCGGTGCTGCCGGTGCGGCGCCCCATAGCGGGCCCGATGCCGCATCACCTCCTGCACCTGCTCGAAAACCTCCTTGTCGACGATCGCCTCATGGCTCGGCGCCTTCGACATGATCCACTTCTCGGCCGGGTTCCAGCGCGCCAGGTTGGTGTGCCCGAGTGCGACGTCGTTGACATCGAGCAGCACCTCGTCGGTGCGCTGCTTGTTCCACACCTGATAACCGGTGTACCGCGGATTCATCAGGATGGTGCGCACTGCCACCGCGGTCCACGCCACCCCGCTGCGGTGGCGGTTACGCGCCCGGTCCTGCGCGGACGGGCAGGGGATCTTCGCCGCGGTGAGCCGTTCCGCGATGATGGCGTCGTTGAGGATGTCCCAGACCGTGGACGCGGCGACTTCTACCCCGAGAACGAGTAGTTCGCCGTGGATACGCCGGTAGCCCCAGCCGCTGTTCTCCGACGCCAGGCGCAATACCAGCGCACGGATCGACCGGATCGTTCGTGGCCGCCCGACCCGGCGGGGCCGGGAACTCCCGGCATGCCTGCGGGCGATCAGATCACGGTGCCGGCGCAACACCGTGTCCGGGCGTACGAGCAGCCGCAGCTGGTGCAGCGCCGTTCGGGGTAGCGGGTGCAGCAGAGCGGCTAGCCAGGCCCGGTCTGCCGGGTTGAACCGGACCCGTTCGCCATCAACGAACTACGCGAGCCCCCTCGACCCTGAGACGATGCTCGACCACCTCTCCCGCCTCCGGGCGGCGGCCATCGGCCTGCGGCCGAGCCCGGCTTCTCAGGACGTCAGCGTGGCGTAGTGGCCGCCGATCATCATCAGGCGGTCGTGGGTGCCGACCTCCAGGATCCGGCCGTCGCCCATGACGACGATCTGGTGGGCGTTGCGGATCGTGGACAGCCTGTGGGCGATGGTGACAGTGGTACGGCCGCGAGCGAGGGCGTCCAAGGCGGTCTGCACCGCCCGCTCCGTCGAGTTGTCCAGCGCGCTGGTCGCCTCGTCCAGCACCAGGATCGGCGGGTCGCGCAGCAGTGTCCGGGCGATCGCGATCCGCTGTTTCTCCCCGCCGGAGAACCGGTGACCACGCGAGCCCACCATCGTGTCGTAGCCCTTCGGCAGCGCCATGATCACGTCGTGTACCTGTGCCGTCCGGGCGGCCCACTCCACCTGCTCGTCGGTGGCGTCCGGCCGCGCGTACCGCAGATTCTCCCGGACCGAGGCGTGCAGCAGGTACGTCTCCTGCCCGACCATGCTGATCACCCCGACCAGCTCGTTGAGCCGCAGCGCCCGCAGGTCGAACCCGTCGACGGTGATCCGGCCCGCGGTCGGGTCGTAGAGCCGCATGATCAACGCGGCCACCGTGCTCTTCCCCGAACCGGTCTCGCCGACCAGGGCCAGCGACGAACCGGGCGGCACGTCCAGGGTGATGTCACTGATCGCGGGCTTCTCGTTGTCCGGATAGGTGAAACCGACGTGCTCGAACCGCAGGTGGCCGCGCACCGGCAGGGGCAGGCTGACCGGCAGGATCGGGTCGTCGACCTCGACCGGCAGGTCCAGGTATTCGAAGATCCGCGCGAACAGCGCTGTCGAACTGCTCCAGGTGACGCCGACGTCGAGCAGGCTGGTCATCGGCTGGAACAGCCGGCCCTGCAGGGCGGTGAAGGCCACCACCGTGCCGATGGTCAGGTCGGCGGCACTCGGCACGATCCCCGCGCTCAGGTAGATGAGCGCCGGAATGGTAGCGAACATGATGTTCATCGTGGCGCCCCGCCAGCGCCCGGCGAGCTGCGAACGCAGTTGTAGCTCGACGAGACGAGACGACGACCCGGCGAAGCGTTCGATCAGGGCCGGGCCGGTTCCCATGATCTTGCTGAGCTGCACGCCGCTGATCGACAGGCTCTCCTCGACGATCACGTTGAGGTCGGCGAGTTCCCGCTGGCGTTTGCCGGTGATCTCCTTGCGCAGCCGGGCCATCCGGCGGGCCAGCAGCAGCGCGGGCGGCAGCGCCAGCATCGACACCAGGAACAGCTGCCAGTTCAGGGCGAGCATCGCGATCGACGTGGCGACAGCGGTGGTCACGTTCGACGCGATCGAGGTGGCTGTCGAGGTGACCACCGCCTGCATGCCGCCGATGTCGTTGGTGATGCGCGACTGGATCTCACCGGCCCGGGTGCGGGTGAAGAACGCCACCGACTGGCGGTGCAGGTGGGTGAAGACGTCCACCCGCAGCGTGTGCATGACCCGCTGGCCGGTCCCGGTGGCGATCCAGGTCTGGGTGATGCCGAACACCGCCGTCAGGACGGCGACCATGATCAGGCCGCCGACCAGCCAGCCGAGCAACCGCACGTTCCCGGTGGGCAACGCACGGTCGATGATCTCCCGTACCAGGAACGGGGTGGCCATGTTCGTCAGCGACGACGCGACGATGATGGCCATGACCGCACTCAGCCGCCGCCAGTGCGGTTTGAACAGCAGCGCGATACGGCGCGGCGAGACGTCGGTGGAGCTAGACGACACTGCGGGCCCACTTGCGCAGTACGTTGTAGTCCGGCCGATGATGCCAGTAGCAGTCGTACAGGAACCTGTCGTTCTCGGTGGTGGACCGGTAGGCACGCTCGGAACGGGTGAAGCCGGTGCTGCCGGCCGCGTCCCGGTGCCACTGCGAGGTACGGCTCCAGACCTCCTGATCGCCGGCCTGCCAGGACAGCGACGACGCCAGGAACGGGATACCGGCGCCCCGGCAGTACCGTTCGATCGCACCCGCGGCGTCGGTCAGCAACTCCTCGGCCTCCACCACGTACGGCTGTTCCCCGGTCACCTCCCGGACCCGCCGCGCCATCTCCACCTGATGTCCGTAACCGATCTCCTCGCAGACCATGTCCGCGTTCATCGCGTAGTGCGACGGGATGACCCGCCGCGGATCACGGATGATGAAGGTGTGCCGCCCCACCTGCGGGATCCGCTCCCCGCCGTTGCCGAGATAGTCGTACTCGGTGGTCTCCTTGACGAACACCGGATGGTCCATGGCCCGGTCCTCGAGATGTTTCAGCAGCTCGTCGTGGCTGGTCACGGTGTGGTCGCCGACCTCGATCCGGCCCTGCACGACGATGCTGGAGAACGGTTCGTGGAAGACCTCGTGGTCACCGCGTTCCAGCATCATCCGCAGGAACGCCGTCGACATCGACCGCGGGGTACCCCAGAGGAACAGCAGGTCCGGGCCCGTCACGCCGTCCGCCCGATCAGGCTCGCCGGGCGGATGTCCCACCAGGACTCCTCGACGTAGGCCAGGCACTCGTCGCGGCTCTGCGGCCCGAAGACCTTGCGCCAGCCAGCCGGTACGTCGATCACCTCCGGCCACAGCGAGTGCTGTCCCTCATCGTTGACGAGCACGAAGAACTCGATGTCGGTACGTTCGAACGGATTGGTCATGCCGTCGGCCCTTCGGTAGGAGTGAGGCGCAGGTGCTCGGACACCCGCGCGCCGATGATCTGCAGCACCTCGGCCCGAGCGAGCTGCCGGTGCTTGTAGTCGAGGGCCATCACGTCGACCGCGCCGGAGACGTACGGGAGCCACATCGGTGCGAAGTGGTGCTCCTGCGGCCGGGCCGCGACCGCCTCGACGAACAGGATGTCGCCCTGGAAGACCGAGAACCGGTGACTGTCGGCGATCTTGATCAGGTTCTCGTAGAAGTCGACGGTGGCCCGGCCCTTCTGCCGCATCAGGAACGAATAGGGCCCCTGCCGCTCACGCAGGTGCTCGTACAGGATGTCGCCGGTCAGGTGCGGGCGCTCAGAAGCGGGAAGGTTGAGGTCGAAGTGGTGTGCGAGGGCGTTCAGCCGCTCGACCAGGGTCACCGGGCGATGCGGCGTCGGACGGGCGTCGAGCATCGCGACCAGGGCCACCTCGTGACCGGCACGCTGCAGCTGCACACCCATCTCGTGGGCGATCTCCCCGCCGGTGCTCAGGCCGAGCAGGTGGTAGGGCCCCTCCGGCTGGACGAGGCGGATCTGCTGGACGTAGTCGGCGGCCAGCGCGGCCATGGTCGCGGGCAGTTCCTCACCCGGGTCCAGTCCGCGGGCTTGAACCCCGTACACGCCGAAGGTCTTCGGAATGGCGTTGACCAGCGGATAGTAGAGCCAGCTGAGTCCGCCCAGCGGGTGGACGCAGAACAGCGAGACAGGGCTCGACCCGGTGCGCAGCGGCACCACCACGTCGAGGGTCGCCTCCTCGGGCTCGTCGGCGAGCCACGTCGCCAGGTCCTTCGCGGTCGGCACCGCGGAGACCACCAGCGGGTTGACGGCCACCCCGAACTCGACCTCGATCGCCCTGGTGAGCGCCTCAACGGTCTCCCGGCCGCCGCCGAGGTCGAAGAGGTTGTCCTCGGCGGCCACCGAGTCGACGCCCAGGGCCTGCGCGACCAGGGCACGCATCCGGTCCTCGGCCGAGGTCCGTTCCGGAGACGCGTCCGGCAACGGGGGCAGCTCGCCGACACGGTCGGCCAGATCGGCGAGTGTCAGGCTCTCGAAGACGTACCGGAAGGGCAGTTCCACCCGCATCAGCGTCCGGACCTCGTTGACCATCTGCATCGCCAGCAGCGAGTGGCCGCCGAGTGCGAAGAAGTTGTCGTCACGGCCCACCCGGTCGACGCCGAGCAGGCTGCGCCACACCTCGGCCAGGGACTCCTCGACCGGGCCGGCCGGCGGCACGTGGGCCCGTTCGCGGTCGGCCGTGCCGGGGTCGGGCAGCCGGCGGCGGTCGACCTTGCCGTTGACGGTGACCGGGAAGGCCTCCATGGCCACAAACGCCGACGGCACCAGGTGTGCGGGCACGACCGCGGGCATCTGCCGCCGCAGCCGGACCGGGTCGGGGTCGAAGCCGGTGACGTACGCGACGAGGCGTTTGTCCACACCGTCGCCGTGCACCATCGCGACCGCCTGCTCGACACCGTGCAGTCCGAGCAGCGCGGCCTCCACCTCGCCCAGTTCGACCCGTACGCCGCGGATCTTGACCTGTTCGTCGTCGCGGCCGAGGAACTCGATCGCGCCGTCGGACCGGCGGCGGGCCCGGTCACCGGTGCGGTACATCCGCTCGCCTGGCGTGAACGGGTCGGCGACGAACCGCTGCGCGGTCAGGGCCGGTCGGTTCAGGTAGCCGCGGGCCAGCGGGCGCCCGGCGATGTAGATCTCGCCGGGCATGCCGAGCGGCACATGGTCCAGGTCCGGGCCGAGCACGTAGACCCGTGCGTTGGCGATCGGGACGCCGATCGGCGCGCTGCGGCCCTCGTCGTCGTCACCGCACAGCCAGCTGGTCACCCCGATGGCAGCCTCGGTCGGCCCGTACAGGTTGTGGATCAGCGTCTCGGGCAGCGCCTCGGCGAAGCGGCGGCGCAGGCTGTGGGTCAGGGTCTCGCCACCGGCGATGATGTGGCGCAGGCTGGTGCAGCCGACGGCGCCGGGTTCGCGCAGGAACATCTCCAGCATCGACGGGACGAAGTCGACGAAGGTGACCTGTTCGCGCTGGATGAGGTCGACCAGGTAGCGGGGGTCGCGGTGCCCGTCGGGCCGGGCCATCACCAGGGTCGCCCCGTTGGTCAGCGCCCAGAGCAGCTCCCACACCGAGGTGTCGAAGGTGACAGGCGACTTCTGCAGCACCCGGCCCTCGGCGCCGAGGGTGAACCTGTCGTCCATCCAGGCGATCCGGTTGCTGACCGCCGCGTGGACGTTCACCACGCCCTTCGGGGTGCCCGTCGACCCGGAGGTGTAGATCGCGTACATCGCGTCCTCGCCGTCCACCGCCACACCGGGGTCGTACACCGGCTCGTTCGCGGCATCGCCGACGTCGAGCAGCAGGTGGTCGTGACCGGACAGCCGGTCCCGGGTGGCAGCGTGTGTCACGACGACCTGGACGCCGGTGTCGGCGATCATCGAGGCCAGACGGGCGGGCGGCAGGTCCGGGTCGAGCGGGACGAACGCACCACCCGACTTACCGATCGCGAGGACCGCCACGACCAGGTCGAAACTCCGTTCCACGCTCACGCCGACCAGCACGTCACGGCCCACGCCGAGCGCGATCAGGCGATGCGCCAGCCGGTTGGCGCGGCGGTTCAGTTCCCGGTACGACAGGCCGGCGCCCTCGAAACGTACCGCTGTCGCGTACGGTTTCCGGCGGGCCTGTTCCCGGATCAGCTCGTGCGGCCAGCGCCGGTCGCCCCGGTCGCGGACCTCTCCGGCGCTCATCGCCTCGACGGCGAGCCGTTCCGGCCCGCTCATCAACGGCAGGACACTGATCGGTACGCCGGGTCGCGCCACCGCCTCGGTCAGCAGCCGGCCGAGCATGGCGACCATCCGCTCGGCGGTGTCGTGGTCGAACAGGTCACCGGCGTACATCACCTCACCGCCGATACCGACCGGCCGACCGGCCTCATCGAGGAACTCGACGAACTGGATGCTCAGGTCGAACTTCGCCGACCCGGATCCCACACCGACCCGCTCCGAACGCACCCCGTCCAGACCGAATCGCGCCGACTTGCCGACCTGCGAGGCGACCATCACCTGGAACAGCGGATGCCGGCCCGGTACACGGGGCGGGTTCAGCTCCTCGACGACACTCTCGAAGGGCACGTCCTGGTTGCCGAACGCCAGCAGATCCTGCTCCCGTACCCGGTCGATGAGCTGGTCGAACGACGGATCCCCGGACAGGTCGGCCCGCAGCACCAGGGTGTTGACGAAGAAACCGACCAGATCCTCCAGGGCCTCGTCGACCCGGCCGGACACCGGCCACCCGAGCGGGATGTCGGTACCGGCACCGAGACGGAACAGCACCGCGGCCACCGCCGACTGCAACACCATGAAAGTGGTGGCACCGTGCCGCCGCGCCACCTCGGCTACCCGCTCGTGCGTCTCAGCGGGCAGCGACACCGGCACCGGCCGGCCGCGATACGTCGGTTCGGCAGGCCTGCCCCGGTCGACGGGCAGCGCGATCTCGTCGGGAACACCGCCGAGCAGCTCCTGCCAGTACGCGATCTGCGGCCGCGCCAGCCGAACCAGGTCACGCTGCCAGACCGCGAAGTCGGCGTACTGCACCGGCAGCTCGGTCCACCGCGGCGGATGCCCGGCCCGGCGTTGCTCGTACGCCTCGGACAGGTCACGCATCAGCGGTTTCATCGACCCACCGTCAGCGGCGACGTGGTGCACGACCAGAACCAGGACGAAGTCCTCCGGCCCGACCTCCAGCAGTCGCACCCGCAGCGGGATCCGCGCCGTCAGGTCGAAGCTCTCGCGGACCATGCGCGTGACGGTGTCCTGCCAGCCGGTCTCCGCGATCGACTCGCGAACCAGCAGCTCGCCCAGCTCGGCCATCGGCACCACCTGCTGGTACGGCTGCCCGTCCAGCACCGGGAACCGGGTACGCAACGGCTCGTGCCGCCGGACCACATCGGTCACCGCAGCCCGCAGAGCAGCCTCGTCCAGGCCGTCGGCAAGCCGGACCACCACCGGGATGTGATACGCCCCGTCGCCACCACGCAACTGCGCGGTCAACCACATCCGCTGCTGCGGGTACGACAGCGGCACCCGTTCCGAACGCACCTGACGCCGCAGCACCGGCCGGACACCGGTCTTCAACACCGACACCCGCCGGGCCAGGTCAGCCAGCGTCGACGTCTCGAACAGGTCCCGGACCGGCAACTCCACGTTCATCACCGACCGGACCCGGTTCACCAGCTGCGTCGCCAGCAGCGAATGACCGCCGAGCCGGTAGAACTCGTCGGTACGGCCGACCCGGGTCACCCCGAGGATCTCCTCCCACAACCGGGCCAGGCTCTGCTCCACCGCGCCGACCGGAGCGACGTAGTCGCGCTGCCCCGACTCGGCCCCCGGATCCGGCAGCGCCTTCCGGTCGACCTTGCCGTTCACCGTCACCGGCAGCACGTCGAGTTTCACCAGCACCGACGGCACCAGATGCTCCGGCACCAGCCCGGCCAGATCCCGGCGCAGTGCGGCCGGTTCCGGACCGCCGTCGTCGGTCACCACGTAGGCGACCAGCCTGCGGTCCGCGCCGTCGCCGTGCGGCACGACCACCGCCTGGTCCACTCCCGGCAGGCTCATCAGCGCCGACTCGATCTCACCCGGTTCCACCCGGACACCCCGGATCTTGACCTGGTCGTCGGCGCGGCCCCGGTACTCCAGCTGCCCGTCGGGCCGCCGCATCACCACGTCACCGGTGCGGTACATCCGCTCACCGGGCGCCCCGAACGGGTCCGCGACGAAACGATGGGCGGTCAGCCCGGTCTGCCCGGCATACCCACGGGCCACCCCGGCCCCCGCCAGGTACAGCTCACCAGTTGTCTGTTCCCGCAGCAGGTCGTCCAGCACGTACGCCCGCACGTTGGGCAACGGCCGCCCGATCGGCGGCACCCCGTCACCGGCCAGCGGGTCACTCACGGTCGCCGCCACGGTGCCCTCGGTCGGCCCGTACGCGTTGAACATGCGCCGTTGGCGACACCAGCGAGCCGCCACCGCCGGCGGGCACGCCTCCCCCGCCACGATCAGCGTCACCGACTCCGGCAGTCCCCCGGCATCCTCCACCACGGACAGCAGCGACGGCGGCAGCGTCACGTGGGTGACCCCACGGCTGCGTACCAGCTCCACCAGTTCCGGGCCGGGCACCAGCCGGGACCGGTCCGTCACCACCAGGGCCGCACCGGACAACAGCGTCGTCCACACCTCGGACACCGAAGCGTCGAAACTGACCGACGCGAACTGCAGCCGCCGGCAGCCCGGCCCCAGCCCGAAGATCTCCGTCTGCGACCGCACCAGGTTCCGAGCACTCGCATGGGTCACTACGACGCCTTTCGGTACGCCCGTCGACCCTGACGTGTAAATCAGGTAGGCGGCGTGGTCCGGCAGCAGCGCCTCGTGCCGGTCGGCGTCCGTCACGGCGCCACCGTCCAACCCGGAAAGCTCGCCCGCGGTCTTCGGGTCGTCGAGCACCACCTCGGTGATCGCGGAAGACGCTTCCAGGCGCGCGCCGGCGGTCGTGACCACGCATCGGGCCCGCGCGTCGGCCATCATGAACTCTGCCCGCACGGCCGGGTAGGCCACGTCCACCGGCACGTACGCCCCGCCGGCCTTCGACACCGCGAGGGCGGCCACCACGAACTCGACTCCGCGGGGCATCCGCAGCGCCACCACTACCTCGGGGCCGACCCCCTGGTCGATCAGCAGCCGGGCTAATCGGTTGGATCGCTCGTCCAGCTCCGCGAACGAGACCGTCGCGTCGTCACACACCACGGCGGTCTCATCGGCGCCGCGCTCCACCTGCGCGGCGAACATCTCCGGCAACGTCCACGGATCGCTCACAACGGCCTCCTCGGATGGGCGCCCGGGACCCCGGCGCCGTTGACAAGTACGACGATCTTCAAGGTCGCGAACCGACCGCCACTGTGGAGGAAAGCCACAGAAGCAGCAAGATGACTAACATCATCACGATCGCGGTACACAAAATGGACCTCAGCCGCGTCGCCTCTCTTCGAGAGGCAGACGCTGGCGCACATCATCAAGCAGGCATTTGCCTATTAAACCGATAGGTATTGCGTAATACCGTCTCGACTAACGAAGGTCAGGAGACACCGAACGGCGCGGACCCTTCGATGCCGAGGTCCTTGCAGTCGTAGCCGCTACCTTCGCCGTGATACATCCAGCCCTTGCCAATGAACTGACGCAGGTACCAACCGTCACCAACGGTGGTGGCTGTGCTCACCCGGGAGGCCGCCGCCAACCCCTCGGCGCACTCCATCGAACCGAGCGACCAGCCCTTGAGCAGGTCAAACAGCCCTTCGAGGTCCTTCCGCTCAGGGCAGGCGGCTATCCCGGCAACGTCAGTCGACGGCGCGGGAGCAGCCGCTCCGGGGCGGACGAAACCGGGGCGGCGCAAGCGGAAAGCGCGAACAGAACAACGGCAGCGGGCAGCACCTGACGGTGACGTACAAACATTTCAGGCTCCTCAGAATCGCGACAGGCGCGCGGCGGCGAGATGAATCCTCGGCCGCCGGCGCAGTCCGCGATATCCCGCTTCTGTGCCATCATCCACAGTGCCTGCCGACTGGTAGCCATTCACCTCGGTCTTTCATTTGGGTGCCAGACAGCCGCGCCCGCTCAGGACCACCTGAATGGCGAATCCGAGTCCGCCGAGAATCCCCCGGGCAGGGCGATTGCGTAGTCGGTTGAGGAGTGCTTGAGCTGGTGTTTTGTGCGGGAGCTGGCGGCAGCCGGGGGTCCATGTAGGACGGGTGCGGCGCCTGCTGGTGATCATGAGTTTGCGAAGACCATGAGCCAGAACAGGACCGCACCCGCTGATGTCAGCAGTACTGACCGAGATCGTGCTGCCGCAACGACCACCGCACCTGCCGCGCCCGACCACGGTCACCGATGGTGACCGGCAGAGCTTGTTCGTCGCGTTGGCGGCGGTCGAGACGCCCGCACGTTCGCCAACATCGCCAGTGCCGCAGGCAGCCGCGACGGAACGATCCCCTCGGGCACCCTGTCCCCGCTGATGCGGCAACTCACCGACGACAAACAGGTCCTGACCGCCGACCAGCCACTGTCGACCAGAAGCGGCAAACCCGCCCTCTACCGGGTCGCCGACAGCAACCTGCGCCTCTACCTCGCCATCCTCCGCGATGTTCACAACCTGACCCGGCGCGGCCGGCCCGACGCCGGCTACACCCTGTTCCAGAACCGATGGACCAGCTGGCGCGGCCGGGCCGTGGAACCGCTCATCCGCACCTCGCTCGAACAAGCCGCCATCAACGGATCCCTGCCGTGGCCCGATGCCCACGCCGTCGGCGGCTGGTAGAACCGGCAGTTCAACCCGGAGGTCGACCTGGTCGGCGCCGACCGGACACCCGTCGCCGCACACATCTACTTCTGCGGGTCACTGAAGTGGCTGGGGACAGCGTTCGACACTCGCGACCTGCACACCCTCCAGGAGGGCGCTCGCCAGATTCCCGGCTTCGACGCGTCGCACACCGGCCTGATCGTTGTCACTCGCTCCGGGGCGGAGTTACCCACCGATGTAGTTGACGTCATCTGGGGCCCCGACGATGTCGTTGGCGCCTGGCGAACCTGACCTATTACCCCCTCATCGCCAAGACGGAGACGAAGGCATCAGGGAACGACCGCACAAACTTCCGCCGGGGCCAACTCCGTGCCTGAACGACGCGATCGTCGTCACCCGCTCCGCCACCGGCAAATCGGCACGATTCCTCCAGAGGGGTTGTGCCCATGGCTTCGGACACCGTTCGACGTCGCGTCGCGCTGTCGTGACCGGGTCGAACACCCGGGCCGGCGAACTCGTGCTTGTCGGAGTCGCCCCGCACGGGGGTATCGCACCGACACGGGCAAAACTGCCATCGATCGGTGGCACGCCGAGTGCATTGTGGCCAGATCCCGGCCTGCCCCGGTCATCGTCGGCAACACCGGCTCGAGCCCTCACGTACCGGCGAAGGCTTGGTACCGCAGCAGCACTGGGTTCGCTTTTCGCCGTCGGTGGCAATGCCGTGCTCGCCACCGACGGCGTCCAGGCGTGACCGGGTGATGGCGTGGTGGTTGTCGGGGAGACGTGGGCGGGGCGAGGGTCTGCCAGGGATCCGCAGCAGGCCCTCGTGAATCGCGCTGTCGATGACCGAGCGGGTCGGCGCCTGGGGATCTCAGGAGAGTCGCTACTGCTGCCGATGCCGGCGCGTCACTTCACGGGTACTTTCATTTTGAACAGTTTCTCCGCGTTTCGGAAAGCAATCTTTTCCTTGTCTTCGCGTGGCAGATCGACTCCGCGGAACCAGTCGGTCTGCTCCTTTATGTCCGCGAACGGATAGTCGGTTGCGAACATCACTCGATCCACGCTTATGTGCTTCAGCAGGAGAGTGAGCAGATGGGTCTGGGGGAATGCGCTGGTGGTGATCCAGAAGTTGTCCTGGAAGTATTGCGCGAAGGGCTTCTTGAGCGAGCTTTCGGTCGGCTCGCCCATGTCATTGACGATCCGCTCGTAGTAGAAGGGAAGACCTTCGCCCATGTGGCCGATGATGATCTTCAGTGTGGGAAATCTGTCGAAGACCCCGTACGTGATCATCCGAATGCACTGGGTCAGCACCTCCTGGTGCCAGCCATATCCGGATCCACTGAAAATGTAGGGTTGGAACTCTTTCGTGTACTGAGAGCGCGTGGTGTCGTAAAGGATCTTGAAGATCTCGTCAGCTGGATAGCCGGGGTGCAGGTAGATCGGCACATCGAGAGCAACGGCACGTGCCAACACCGGCTCGAAATCAGGATGATCGAGATACTTCTTAGTGATGTGTCCGTTGGTAAGTGCGCCCAAGAAGCCATCTTCCTTAACCGAGCGTTCCAGTTCGTCCGCCGCCGCCTCCGGGCTCTGCAAGGGCAGGGTGGCGAAAGCCTTGAAGCGGCCCGGATGTTTGGCGATCGGCCCTTCTGCAAGTAGCCGGTTGAGACGATAGGCAAAGTCGACGCCCTTCTTCCCAGGGACATTTTGTACTGACGGCGTATGGGCAGAGAGGATTTGAACGTTGAGTCCCCCCGTGTCCATGTCGTCGATGCGGCGTTGCCCTAGATCCGCAAGACCAATCTCCGCAAGGAACGCGATATGATCCGCATTGATGGAGTTCAGCTTCAACAACTCGGGAGTTGAAAATGTCTCCTCCGCGCCGATGAAGGGCAGGTCCCGGTCTCGCTGGTAGATGTCCGCGGTACTGTCCGCGTTCTGGTCCGGAGCCTTTTTCGGATTCTTGTCGTCGCTCACTGCCGAGGTGATGGCATGTGTGGACACGCCGGCGCCGATACCGAGTGCTGTGGCTGCGGCCAGGAAGCTACGGCGTCCCATGGAGTTCATGTCAGTCTCTCTTCCGGTTTTGTGTGGTGCGGTGTCCGTGCGGCATCCGTCGGCAAGATGCGTCAGATCGAGCCTTCGTCGCCCAGGTCTCCACCCGAGCCGTGCCCACCGACGACCTCGGCGCCCGGTCCCACTGAAGCGGTGCCGGCCGGGACCCACAGGCGGCGACCGGGTACGCCGTCGCCAGAGTCACGGTGAACGCTCCGAATCGGATAGACCGGGTCGCGCTTTCCCTGACGCCGCCGCATCCACTGTCATCACCAGCTTCTTGTCGACGGATCACCTCGCCTGTCTGACGCCGAATTCGTACCTAGTGAATCTGAGACGAACGTTAGAAGTGCTCAGGTCGGTCGTCCGAGCCAGCCGGGGCGCCCCGGCGCATGCGTCCGCGTGTTGGACTTCTACGCCTGCCCGACCGCGCGAGTACGGGCCGTTGCGTTCTCGCTCTGCGAACCGGTGAGTTGCGATGATGCGCGGTGATCGGCCCAGATGGCTGTTCGAGCTCACCGATGCGGGCGGCTGCCGCGGCGCGCGGGCGGCTGGTCCTGGCCGTGGACGTCAGTGCCCGGCTGCGCCTGGACGCCTACGACACACAGTCGCGGCGCGCCTGCTGCGGCCCACTCGGGACCACATCGCCCTGATGCTGTCCGACCCGGACGTCGTGACCGCGGCCACCCGGTCGGCGGACCTGCTGCGGAAGGTGCGCGCACTCCTGCCGGGCCTCGTCGACCACGCGGTTGCAGCCGCGTCGACCGCACGGGTCAAGACCGTCACCGCCCGCACGGACCGGTCGACGTCGACGTCGTCCTCATCCGACCCAGCGGCTGTCAACCGGTCTGAGCAGCACATTAATGATCGTCTCAGATTCACTCGGTACGAAGTCGGCGTCGGACAAGCGTGGTAACGCTGGCGTAGGAGGAAAGATGGCAGTCAACGTAGCTCCGCCCGAGGAAACGCCGCCCGGCCGGGTACCGAGCCGGTGGGTACCGTGGCTGGTGATCGGCTTGTGGGTGGCGCTGGCGGCGGTCATGGTGCCGCTGAGCGGGAAGCTGAGCTCGGTGACCAAAGACAGGGCCGTGGACGCCCTGCCCGCCAGTGCCGACTCCACCAAGGTGGCGGCACTGGAGGACAAGTTGCCCGGCGGTGAGGAAAACACGTTCGTCTTCGTGTACCACCGTGCCAGCGGTGTCACCGCCGACGACCGTACGGCGGTCGAGCGTCATTACAACACCATGGCCACGCGCTACCCGCCGAAGGTGACGCCGCCGGCTGGCGAGAACGACGAGGGCCCGCCGACGCAAATCTCCAACGACGGCAAGGCCATGATGTTCACCCTCAACGTGAGCACGAGCTACGGCGAACCGGCGGTCCTCACCGGCCCGATGCGTGACATCGCGAAGGACCGCCCCGCCGGGCTGGACCTCGACGTGACCGGCCCGGCAGGGATCGACGCCGATATGGACGCTGTCTTCGACGGCATCGACGTGCAGGTCTTCATCACCACCGTCATCGTCGTCACCATCCTGCTCATCCTCACCTACCGCAGCCCGGTGTTGTGGTTCATTCCGCTGGTGGCGGTGGGTGTGGCCGCGCTGACCTCGATGGCGACCGTCTACCTGCTCGTCAAGGGCTTCGGCCTCGTGATCAACAGCCAGAACTCGGCGCTGCTGACGATTCTGGTGTTCGGCGTCGGCACGGACTACGCGCTGTTGCTCATCGCCCGATATCGGGAGGCACTGCACCAACACGAAAACGTCCGAGTCGCGATGCTCCACGCACTACGCGGCGCGGCACCGGCCATCGTCGCATCTGCGGCCACTGTCATCGGCGGCCTGCTCTGCCTGCTCGCCGCGGACCTGAACGAAACCCGCGGGCTGGGCCCGATCGGTGCGGCCGGCGTCCTGTGCGCCCTGGTGGCCATGCTGACCCTGTTCCCGGCGGTGCTCGTGGTGCTCGGCCGGCGGATCTTCTGGCCGGCCATCCCCCGGTTCGGCACGGCCATGCAGCAGAAGCCCGGGCTGTGGGGACGCCTCGGCGCCGCCATCAGCCGCCGCCGTTGGGTGGCGACGCTCGCTTCGCTGGGAGTCCTCGGCGTGCTCACCGTCGGGCTGACGGGCAACACCAGCATCCTGCGGGAGCAGGACCAGTTCCTGTCCACGCCGGAATCGGTCACCGGCTTCACCGTTCTGCGCGAGCACTTCCCGGAGCTCGGGGGCCAGCCGATGACGGTCTTCACGCGGGCGGCATACCAGGAGCAGGTTCTCGACGTCGTCAAGCACACCCCCGGCGTGGCACAGGTCGAAACGGGTGAGACCAAGGAGGGCTGGGTCGACATCTCCGTGTTCCCGAAGGACGCGCCGGACACCACTGCGGAGTACGACACGATCAGGCGGGTACGCACCGCCGTGCACACGGTGAACGGGGCGGAAGCGCTCGTTGGCGGGCCGAGCGCAGAGCACCTCGACACTGACGTGACCACCAGGCGCGATCAGAAGGTGGTGATCCCGCTGGTACTCGCCGTCGTCCTGATCATCCTCGGGCTACTACTGCGCGCAATCGTGGCCCCGCTGATGCTGATGGCCACCGTGATCGTCTCCTTCGCCGCAGCCTTCGGCGGCAGCGTGTTCATCTTCGAGACGGTCCTCGGGTTCAAGGGCATCGACTACTCGGTGCCTCTGCTGGCCTTCATGTTCCTAGTGGCGCTCGGCGTCGACTACAACATCTTCCTGACCCACCGGGCCCGGGAAGAGACCGTGCGCCTTGGCACCAGAGACGGCATCCTCAAGGCACTCTCCGCCACCGGCGGCGTCATCACCTCGGCCGGCCTGGTCCTGGCGGCCACGTTCGCGGTCCTCGTCTCACTTCCGCTGGTGATGCTGGTCGAGCTCGGATTCTTGGTCGCCTTCGGTGTGCTGCTCGACGCCCTGCTGGTGCGGTCGGTCCTGGTGCCCGCCCTCACCCTGCTGATCGGCCGCCGGATCTGGTGGCCCAGCCGGCTGTCCCGGCCAGCGGCGGAGACGCCGCCGACAGCACGGCACTCGCTCGCCGACGACCAGGAGCCCGTACTGCAACGGTGAACGCGCCGGCACGGACGAGATCCGGGACGGGTAGCCAGCCCGTCCCGCGTCTTCTCCCGTCCCCGGCGTGGGTCTGCCCAGAACGACGCCGATCTGGCAGTTCTCGATCCGCCTCGCGGCCCCGGAATACTGCCGGGCCACCCCGGCGGGGTGCATCCCGTCTGGTGACAGGTCGCCGGCCTGCTCGGTGAAGGTCCAGCCGTCGTGCATCCGTGAGCACGGCAAAGCGGCAGCGTCTTTAATACTGACCTCAGGTTGATCGGGGAGGATGAGCGTCGAAGGCATCGATCAGAGGGGTGGGCGGGCGTGCGGATCATGATCGCGGATGATGAGGCGGCCATCCGTGAGTCGCTGGAGCGGGTGCTCCAGGTCGAGGGGTATGACACCAGCACCGTCGCCAACGGTCTCGCCGTACTCGACGGGGTCGCCGGGGCCGGCGGTGACACGCTGGATCTGCTGATCCTGGACGTGATGATGCCCCGCCTCGGCGGGTTGGAGACCTGCCGGCGGTTGCGGGCGGCGGGCCGGGATCTGCCGGTGTTGATGCTGACCGCCCGGGATCAGGTCTCCGACCGGGTCGCGGGCCTGGACGCGGGCGCGGACGACTATCTGCCCAAGCCGTTCGCCACCGAGGAGTTGCTGGCCCGGGTGCGGGCCCTGCTGCGCCGGCGCGCGCCGGCCGGCGGGGAGTCGCCGGTCCTGTCGTTCGCCGACGTGCGGCTCGATCCCGACCGGTTCGAGGCGTGGCGTGGCGGGCGGTCGCTGCGCCTGACCCGGACCGAGTTCTCCCTCCTGGAGGTCCTGGTGCGCAACGCGACCCGGGTGCTGAGCCGCGACGCGCTGTTCGAGGCGATCTGGGGTTTCGACATGAGCACCACCGCCAACAACCTCCAGGTGTACGTGAGCTATCTGCGCCGCAAGATGGAGGCCGAGGGTGAGCCCCGGTTGATCTACACGCTGCGCGGACTGGGATACACGTTGCGGGAGACTCCTCCGTGACCAGGTCCGGGGGCCGGGGGCCGCGTCGGTGGATCCGGTGGTGGCGCCGGCAGTCCTTGCGGACCAGGATGACGGTGATCGCGGCGACCGCCATCGCGGTCAGTGTGTTCGTGTCCTTCCAGGTGGCCAGCGAGCTGATGGACCGCAAGCTACGGGCCACCGCCGCGGATCAGCTGTACGCCGACTCCCGCGTCCTGGCAGCCAACGCGGAGCGCGCCGGTCTGGCGCAGGTCCCGCTGCCGCCGTACCCGGGATCCGGCAGGCTGGTGCGGGTCATCCTGCCCGACGGTTCGACCCGGACGCCGGTCGGCCAGCCGGCGCTGCCCCCGGTCAGCGAGGACGCCCGGCGCGTGGCGCAAGGCGCGGCTACCGACCTGCTGGAGTCGACCGACTGGAACGACGGCTACCGCGTCTACACGCTGCGGTCGGGCGACGGCGCGGTTCAGGTGGCCGACCTTGCCGACGACAGCCCGATAAACGAGTTCGGGTTCGGCATGCTGTTGATCGGGCTGTTCTGCGTGGCCGGTGGCGCCCTGGTCGGGCGGGCCGTGGCCCGGACCGGGCTGGCACCGATCGACCGGCTGACCGCCGCCGCGGTACATGTCGCGCAGACCCGGGATCTCGACGCCGACATCCCGGACGAGGGCGGCGGGGAGATCCGGCGGCTGACCCAGTCGATCAACAACATGCTCACCGCGCTGCGGGACTCCCGGCAGGCCCAGCGGCTGCTCGCCGAGGACGCCGCGCACGAGCTCAAGACCCCGCTCACCAGCCTGCGCCTCAACGTCGAGCTGCTGATCCGGCTCGATCGGCGCGGCACCCTGGACAGCGCGCTGCCGGCGGAGAGCCGGACCCGGCTGCTCCACGATCTCGGCGCCCAGCTGGCCGAGCTGAGCACCCTCGCCGCCGAGTTGACCGAGGTGGCCCGCGGCGATGTCAGCGACGAGAGCACCGAGCTGATCGACCTCGCCGACGTGGTGGTGGCCGCCGCGACCCGGGCCCGTTCGCGCATGCCCGACATCGAGGTCACACTCGACGTGAGCTCCGTGTGGGTGAGTGGGCGGCCCGCGGCGCTGCAGCGGGCTGTGCTCAACCTCATCGACAACGCCGGCAAGTGGTCCCCCGCGGACCAGCCGGTCCAGGTCCGGCTCTTCGCCGAGGGCGCGTGGGCGGTGCTCGAGGTCGACGACGGCGGCCCGGGTATCGACGCCGCCGACGTACCGCGGGTTTTCGACCGGTTCTACCGTGCCGACAGCGCCCGGGCGTTGCCGGGATCTGGTCTCGGACTGTCGATCGTGCAGCGGGTCGTCGACGCCCACGGCGGCCGGGCCGGCGCCGCCCGCTCCGCACGCGGTGGCGCGCTGCTTCAGGTCGGCCTTCCGGCCGCCTCCCCGCCCACCGCGAGCGAGTGGTTGACCGCCGGGGAGGACACCGCGGTGCGCTGATGCGCCTCCGGGGTGCGGAGGGCGCGGCCGCCGACCGGCCGCGGAGGTCGTCGGCGCCGGTGTCCTACGGGTCGCTGCCGGCCTGCCCGGGACGCCGCACGAGACTGTGCCGCCGGGTGCTGCCCGGCCTTTGAACCTGCGCTGGCGGCAGGCCCCGGAAGAGACAAGGATGCCGGCTTCGACGCGGCGCCTTGCCTGCGTCGCCGGGGGTGCCGCGCGCTTTGACGGTCGATCAAGGACAGGAGCGGACGCGCGGGTCTCGCGGTCTCGAGATGGCAAAGCCCGCCTCGGTGTGGTCAGGCCTGCGGTGTCGGCAGAGCGATCACCTGGCGCAGGTTGACGTGGCGCGGCCGGGAGACGACGTACCCGATGAGGTCGGCGATATCGCCCGCACTCAGCGCGGGCATCGCCTGGAACATCGCCCCCAGCTGGGCGGAGAGCTCGGTGTTGTCGACGTGTCCGCCCAGCTCGGTGTCGGTCAGGCCGGGCTCGATGTTGGTGACCCGGACCGCCTCCGCGCCCAGCTCCGTGCGCAGCGAGGCGGAGAGGTGGGTGAGCGCCGCTTTGGTGGCGGAGTAGACGGCGTACTGCGGGAAGAGGGCGTGCGCGCCGATGGAGGAAATGTTGACCAGGTCGGCGGTGCCGCCGGCGGCCGCGGCGGCGCGCAGCCCGGGCAGGAAGGCGCGGATGACGCGCAGCGCGCCGGTCAGGTTGGTGTCGATCATGCGGTTCCACTCGTCCTCGCGGCCGTCGCCGATCGGGTTCGGCAGCATCACCCCGGCGGCGTTGACCACCAGGTCCGCCCGGCCGTAGGCGGCCTCCACGGTGGCGGCCGCGGCCGCCACCGAGACCGTGTCGGTGACATCGACGGGTACGGCCAGCGCACTCCCGCCACCAGCGGTGATCTTGGCGGCCACCTCGTCCAGGCGGTCCCGGCGACGGGCGAGCAGGGCGACCCGGGCTCCGCCGGCGGCGAGCAGGAGTGCGGTCGCCTCGCCCATGCCGCTGGCGGCTCCGGTGATCACGGCGGTCCGGTCGTGCAGCTCGTAGTTGTTCATGGCCACAGCGTCTGCCGGTCCGGGATCCGGCGGCAGGGCTGCGCGTTACCTAGGTCTGGCAGAACCAGGATCCGGTTCGGGGCACAGGGCAGACTGTGGCCATGACAGCGTCCCCTGCACCAGGCCGCGAGACGGACATCGGCGCGTTCCTGCGTGCGCGGCGCGCTGGCGTCCGGCCGGAGGAGTTCGGGCTGCCGGTGCTGGGCCGCCGCCGGGTGCCCGGCCTGCGCCGTGAGGAACTGGCTCAATTGGCCGGGGTGAGCCCCGATTATTACGTCCGGCTGGAGCAGGGTCGTAGCCATCACGTGTCGGAGTCGGTTCTGGACGCCGTGGCCCGGGTGCTGCGCCTCGACGGCACTGAACGCGAACACCTGATCAACCTGGCCCGGTCCGCCGGCGCCCGGTCGCGTCCGGCCGGGGCGCCTCGCCAGCGGATCCGTCCCGGCGTACGGGTGCTGCTCGACATGATGCAGACGGTGCCGGCCTTCGTTCTCGGCCGGCGCCTGGACGTGCTCGCCTGGAATCCGCTCGGCGACGCGGTCAACGGCTTCAGTACCTGGCCGGCCGGGCAGCGCAACGTCGTCTGGCGTACGTTCCTGGACCCGCGGGCCCGGACGTTCTATCGGCAGTGGAACACCGTCGCCGCCGAGACGGTCGCCTTCCTTCGTCTCGACAGCGGGCGCCACCCCGGCGACCCGCAGCTGACCGCGCTGGTCGGCGAACTCTGCGTCACCAGCCCGGAGTTCGCCCGGCTGTGGGCGGCCCAGCAGGTCAAGGACAAGACATCCGGCGCGAAGCTGCTGCACCACTCGCTCGTCGGTGATCTGGACCTCGCCTTCGAGACGCTCACGTTGCCGGGCGAGCCCGACCAGATGCTCGTCACCTACACGGCGCCACCCGGCAGCCCGGCCGGGGAGCGGCTGCAACTTCTGGCGAACTGGACGGTGCCGGGCACCTTGGTGGCGAAGTCATCGGCGCCGAGCACCGGTGATGGCGCCGATGCGAGCCTCTAGACATTGATGAAGGTGTGCAATGAGGTGCTTTTGTCGTTGATGGCCTGAATGTATTTCGTGCCGTTGTGGGCGAAAGCGCCCGCTCCATACTTCCGGAGGACGTGACGGGCTTACGGTCGGTGGTATGGCCGGAATCACACCAGCGCCCCCGCGGGACGACGTCGAGCGGCCGCGGGCCGAGCCCCTGGTAGGCAGGGGGATGATCCCCCTCTTCATCGCCCTGATCGGCTGTTTCACGGCTTGGGGCATCGCGCAGGACCTCACCACGCCGATGGTGGCCGGCTTCCAGCGGATCTTCGACATGAGCACGTTCCAGGCGTCGCTCGTCCAGCTCGCCTATTTCGGGGCGTACTTCCTGCTGGCGTTGCCCGCTGCGCTGATCAACCAGCGGTTCGGTTACAAGACCGGGATTCTTACCGGCCTCGGACTCGCGGCGCTCGGCGCCTTCCTCTTCTACCCGGCCAGCAAGATCATGACGTACGAGGCCTTCCTCGTCGCGTTGTTCGCGATGGCCGCCGGCTGCTCGATCCTGGAGACGTCCGCCAATCCGTATGTGATGTCGCTCGGACCGGAGGGGACCGCGACCCGGCGGCTGAACCTCGCACAGGCCTTCAACCCGCTGGGGACGGTCATCGGCGTTCTGCTCGCCTCCACGCTGATCCTGCCCAAGCTGGTCGACCCCGTGGACGTTGCGACGCTGACACCGGAACAGGTGCACGCCATCCGCGCGGGTGAGCTGGGCGCCGTGATGGGGCCGTACCTCGGTCTCGCTTTCCTTTTGTTGATCATTGCCGTCACCATCGCCGTCCAGAAGGCGCCGACGATCATCGAGGAGTTCCCCGACGCCGGGTCGCACACTGGCGGCACCGGGCATCTCTTTCGCGTCCTGTGGCGCACCAAGCGGTACCGCTTCGGGGTGATCGCCCAGTTCGCGAACGTCGCGGCACAGGTGTGCACCTGGACCTATCTGATCCAGTACACGCAGCAGGCCCTCGGTGGGAGCTTGCAGAAGGGCGGGTTCTACCTGCTGATCAGTCTCCTGGTGTTCCTCGGCTCGCGCTTCCTGATGACCTGGGTGATCGGCCGGGTCCGGGCCACCAAGGTGCTGGCCGCACTCGCCGCACTGGCCGTGCTGCTGTGTTTCTTCGCCATGGCCAGTCCCAACATGGCGGGCGTCATCGCCGTTGTCTCCCTCTCCTTCTGTCTGTCGCTGATGTTCCCGACCATCTACGGCGTCGCCCTGAGAGGACTGGGACCGGCGACCAAGTTCGGTGCCGCCGGCCTGGTCATGGCCATCGTCGGTGGCGCGATCATGCCGCTCGTGCAGGGCCGTCTCGTGGACAGCACCAGCGCTGCCTTGTCGTTCATCGTCCCGGCCGCCTGCTTCGCGGTGGTCGGCCTCTACGCCGTCTACGACCTGCGGGCGGCGCCGAGCGAGCACATCGGGAGCCTGACATGAGAGCCGCGCGCCGGGCGGTGGCGGCCGTTGTGGTGCTGACCCTGGCCGTGAGCGCCTGCGGCGGGCCGGACCCGTCGGATGCCACCAAGGACACCGGTGACCTCGAGGTGGTGTCGTGGTGGACCTCCGGTTCGGAGGCGGCCGCCCTGGACACGCTCCTGGCCGGCCTCCGCCAGGCGCATCCGGGAGTCGAGGCGGTCAACGCCGCGGTCGCCGGTGGGGCCGGCTCCGAGGCGATCGTCGAGCTGGCGGACCGGCTGCGGCGCCGCGACCCGCCGGACGTGTGGCAGACCTTCGCCGGCGAGTCGGTGCAGGGATACGCGGAGCGTGGCGTGGTCCGCGAGGTCTCGTCCGTGTTCAGCACCGGCGACCTGGACACCCGGATGCATCCGACGATCCTCCGGTCGCTGATGCACGACGGCAAACCGTACGGCGTCCCGACCGGATCGCATCGCGGCAACGTCTTGTGGTTCAACGCTCCACTGCTCGCCCGCGCCGGGGTGACGGCGCCCTCCGGGGTCTACTCGCCCGCCCAGTTCCTGGCCGATCTGCGCAGGGTCGAGGAGTCCGGGGCCACGCCGCTCTGCCTGGGCGCCGGGGATCCGTTCACCACCGTCGAGCTCTTCGAGAACGTGCTGCTGGGCACGATCGGTGCGGCCGGCTGGCACGACATGGTCGACGACCGGCTCGACTGGCGGGGCGATGCGGTGCACACCGCGCTGCGCTCGTTCGGCGACCTGCTGGCCTACGCCGACCCCCAGGCCGACGGCATGACCTGGGACGCGGCCACGAAGAAGCTGGCCGGGGGCGGGTGCGCGTTCGAATCCATGAACGACTCGGCGTACGGCGAGCTGCTCGCGGACGGGGCCCGGGAGGGCGCCGGCTTCGGGGCCGTGCCGTTCCCCGGCACCGGCGACAACTACCTCGCGGTCGTCGACGTCTTCGTGGCGGCGACCGAGGCGGACAACGCCAAGAACGCCCTGGCGTTCCTCGGCGGGATCAGCGACCCGGCGACCCAGCTGGCGTTCAGCCGGGCCAAGGGATCCGTGCCGGTGGTCCGCGACGTCGATGTCGCGGCCCTTCCCCCGTACCAGCGGGAGGCGTCGCGGAGCCTGTGGAACTCGCCGGTGCTGCTGTCCGTCACTCACGGCGAGGCGATGAATCCGCAGTTCCAGGAGGGGTTCTACGACGCGGTGTCGACGTATGTGCGCACCCGTGATCCCGACGCCTTCGCCGACACCCTGGAGGACGCCGTGTCCCGGGACCGGAGGCTGCCCCGCTGATCCGACTCTCCGAGAAATCATTGGCGTCCATCGCATGGCACGAACGCATCGACGGGGCCGAACGGCACCACGACGTCGCGCTGATCGAGGAACACGGCAAGCCGGCCATCCGCCAAGGTCACGGCAGGTCGGTGAACAGTTGTCAGGGTCGCTCGTAGCAGGGGGAATGGATGAGGATCACGAAGCCGTCCGGGAGGGCCCGCTCGATGTCGAGGTCGTACCCATCAGGGGTTTTGGCGGCGACAACGCCGTCGTCCGGACCGACCGTGCGGTCGTCGGTGATGGTGTAGCCCTTCGCCTTCCACTCGGCTTTGACCTTGCCCAGCGACGCCAGGTGTTGATCCTTCCGGGGCGGGTTGACGTTGTAGACGCCCTGCACGGTGAAGATCTTGTCGCTGGTCTCGCCGCCGCGGCCGGTGCATCCGCTGGCGCTCAGGCTCGGGTTGAACAAGGGATTACCGACGAGCGACGCGATCGTCTCGGCGTGCTGCTGGATCTGGGCGTTCACGTCGTTCTCGGACTTGGATTCCACGTCGTCTCCTGAGCAGCCGGAAAGGATCAGCGCCGAGGCGGCCAGCAGTAAGGCGGCCGCTCGGCTCGTGCGGTGAACAGTCATCGCCAGTCCTCCGGAGCCTGACCGTTGTCGAGGAGGGTGACTTTGTTGTAGGCGCCGGCGAGGACACGAGCCTGGTTGTTCAAGCTGTCGCTGCCGTTCTCCCAGTAGTGGGTGTGACCGGACGTGTCGGCATTCCATACGTTGCCGCCGAAGGCCGGGTCGCTGGGGGCCAGGCCGTGTGTGGCGTCAGCCTTGGTCTCCGCCATCTCGACCAGCGGTGAGCTGTCCAGCAGGCCGTTGCCGGAGTCCAACCACGCACCCGCAGAAGCGACCGGGTCGCTGTCGGACGCGCCGGCCCAGACATGCCGCGGATCGTTCAGGAGTTGGCTTGCCGTGTCGACGTGCATGCCAGGACTACCGGCCACGACGATGTCATCAACGGGCAGGTTGCCGGTCTTCGCCGCCTCGCCGACCACGGTCGAACCGTACGAGTGACCCATCGCCACCAGGTGCCCGACGTCGCTGTCATGGGTGGCGCGCAGCCCTTGCATGAAGTTCAGGTAAGGGTCCCGGCCGTCCATGGCGCGATCGTTGCCGAGCACGGACAGGTTGTCCACGTCGGGAGCGTCGTAGCCGAGCCAGTAGACGGTCGAGACGTCGCCGACCTGACCCGGGGTGAAACCGTCTGCCGCCTTGTTCACGTCGAAGATCCGCTGAATGTTGCCCTCGGTACTGCCCAGAGTGGTGCTGAGCCCCGGCACCCAGACGCCGGTGTTGCGCGCGGTGTCGGGGTTGCCCATGGCGATGACCACCTTGCCGTCGCCCACGTACGCCGACGTGTCGAAGCCGAGCAGGAGACCTCGCGGTCCCAGCTTGCCCAAAGCCTGCTCGATCCCCTCGATGTGCTCGAGTCCGGATTCGAGCTGCTGTCGTTCGGTCCACATCAGCGAGGTACCCAGTCGATCTCGCAGATACTGCTTCTCCTGCTCGAGCCCGATCCGGTTGGCCTTGTCCCGATCGGAAGCCGGCACGCCGTCAAGCCAGCCGACCTCCCGTGGGAAGTCACGGATCGCCTGGTCCTGCTGGTCGCGGGTCAGACTCTCCCACCAGTCGTGTACCTGCGCCGGCGTCCTGCCTCCGAGACCGGTCACGTCGGTCCGGGTGATGGGCGGGCCGGCGGGCCTGCTGGTGGCTCCGGTCGGCGGGAGTCCCGACAGGGCCGTGACGGTCTCCTGATCCAGTGCGTTCGCCCGGGAGAGCAGCTCGCCCAACTGGCTGCGATAGCTCTGGACGAGGCCGGCCACTCTGGCTGCCTGAGCCGTGTCCGTCAGGTGGTTCGCCGACGAGACGCTGCCGGTGGACAGGTCGACGGTGAGTCCTTCGGCGGCGCACTCTCGCAGGATGTCGGCGAGCATGGACTGCAAGCTGATGATCGTGTCGGCGTGGGTACGCAGGGCCCGGCTGATCTTCTGGCACGGCTGGTAGGTGTTGCTCAGCTCCGTCCGCAGCGCGGCGACCCGCTCCTGAGCGGCGTCGCCGGTCGGCCAGACCGCCGCCAGGGGGTGGGACGCGCCGATGAAATTGTCCAGGCTCGAGTCCAGGCCCGCGGCTACCCGGTCCCAGGCGTCGGAGGCTTGCGTGAAACTGCTCGCGTTCGTGTCAGCCAGCAACCGCAGGGTGATACCGCTACTGCTCATTCGGCGTAACCCTGATGCGGCCCATGAGCTGGTCGCGGCGCAGGGAGGACCGCGGTGATCGAGTCGGCGGATTCCTGATCGGTGAGCTGATAGTTGATCGCGGCACCGATCATGCCGGCGCCGCACAGCCGAACCCGCTCGGCGAGGTCCTGCAGGTAGGCCGACCAGCCGTCGGCTCGCGTCCCGATCACCGCAGCCGCGGCCCACTGCGCGGCGACGCCGGAGACCGTGAGATGGGCACTCTCCTTGGTGACGGCGTCGCGAGCCGCCCCCGATGAATCCTGCACCTGAGTTCCTGTCCGGATCAGGCCCTCAACGTCGATCTCCAGGTTCGGCCGCATCCAGAAACTCCCCGTCGTCGATGCCTGAACAGCAGACTACGGTCCATCGGCGTTACCCGGTGGCCCGCCTTCGAGCCCGGCGGCAGGCGGACCTGATGTCCGGACTGTGGCGTCACGGCGGCGCGGATCGCACCCTGCCAGCAGGTCGCTGGCACCGACTCGTCATTCTGGAGGGGCAACACCGGCCACTGACTCCCCCGCCAGGGCCCGACCAGGAGAAGGCCGCCTCGCGGATCAGGGTGACCACCGGGGCAGCTACGCTGTGTCACCGACGTATCGAGGAAAAGAAGTTGCAGATGATCAATGTGCAGGAGTTCGCCCGCCGGCTCGGCACTCTCGGATCCACGACAGTGACCAGCGACGACATCGAGGACCTGGCGGATGCCGCGGGTGTCCGGGTCGACCCGGCGCGGGGTATCGACGCGGGTCAGGCGCAGCAGATGCTGAACCATCTCTCGCCGCCGGTGTCGGTCACCGGGAACGAGATCGTGGCGTCGACCTGGCCGCCGCCGACCGCATCGCGCCCGGTGGCGCCTCCGGTGCTGTTCTCCAGCCCGGGCGCCGTGGACGCACCGGCCGAGCTGCCGTCCCGGGCGTCGCGCAAATCCGGCCCGTCCCGCAACAACGGACGCCCCGACTCCCGCCGCTCCGACTCCCGGCGCTCCGGCCGATAAAGATCCGGCCGACAAGAGCCCGGCCGACAAGGGTCCGGGCCGATAGAGGTCCGGCAGGTAAGGGTCCGGCAGGCAAGAGGCGGGTAAGAGGCGGGTAAGAGGCGGGGCAAGGCGCCCTCAGGCCAGCTGATGGCCCCAGGTCAGGCGCAGCGCCGGGAGGGTCCAGTGCTCGTGGATCGGGCGCAGCCGGTGCTGGGCGGCTCGGTGCGCGGCGGCGACGGCCTCCGCCCGCGTCCGGTCGCGGACCACGACGGCACGCTGGATGTCGTCCCAGGCGGTCCCCTCGGCGGCGGTGGCCTGCTGGTGACACCACCGCCGGTGCTCCGCGACGGCTCGGAGCACCACGAGTTCCTGCTCGAGCGGGTGCAACTGCGGGTCCCAGCCGTCCCGGCCCGCCAGCGCGGCGGCCAACGCGGCGGTCGGCAGGTCGGCGCGGTGCACGGCGTCCCGGACGCTCCGGTGCAGGAACCGCTTCCGCTCCGCGTACTCGGCCGGGGTCCGCACGGCCCAGGGCGCGGTGAACGCCGCCGCGGCACGCCCGCGCACCACCTGCTCCTCGGCCGCCTGCCAGGTCAGCCAGGTGTCACCGGCGTGCTGCCCGGACTCGCGCCAGAGGTCCTGACGGAATCGGACAGCTTCGTCCGCTCGTACCGATGAAGCTTTGACCTCAGCAGCGAACCTTGCCGCCGCCGCGGCCTCGCGCCGGGCCTGTTCCCGGGCCTCGAGGTGGCAGCGCAGCACGTCCACGACCGCCATCACCAGCTGGCCCGGCCGGTGCACCGCCTGCGGGCTCGCCAGCAGCATCACCGCCGGGAACGCCGCCACCAGCAGCAACATCCAGGTCATCAGCAGGGTCATCGGTTCGCTCAGCAGTGTCTGCGGCAGAAAGTTCACCGGCGGAATCCTCACGGGAGACGAGAAAAAAGGGGGGCGGCCGACTCACGGCCGACAAAAAAGCTTTTCCGGTACGACGGAAGCGGTCAGGCGGCGGTGACGGGCGGCGCACGAGAGGCACCGGCCGCAGCGGTGTTCTGCGCCGTCAAGACCCGCGTGCGATCGGCGACCACCGATGCGGTCACCGCGTCGCCGACCAGGGTCCCGCTCACCCGCTCAGCGGGGAGGCCGCGCCACAACCCGGCGACAGCCAGCAGAACCACCACGAGAACGGGCAGGCAGCGGCTGAACACACCGCGCGCCACGTTCCCGATCATGTAGGACACGGTACGCAGCGGCGATCGCCGGGAAGGACCGACGCGCGCGGCTCCACCGGGTGACGTCGGCGCGGCAAACATGACGATTGTCAGCGGTCCCGATGACAGCGATCACTGGGTCGGACCCGCGCCGGCAACGAGGCTTGTCGATGACAGGTCCCACCCGAACGGATCCCTATCGGCAGGAGCGAACCATGATGACTCGGCAACGGCTCTCGATGATCGCAGCAACACTCGTCGCGGCACTCGGACTCAGTTTCACCGGCATGGGTACGGCCAGTGCCGCACCGAGCGCCCCGGCCGCGCCGCGACCGGTGGCCGCCCTCGCCACCCCGGTCACCGGGACGGCGGAGAACGGCGGCGCCTTCGCCGGCACCTTCACCCCCGCGGCGTTCTCGACGCAGAACGGCACCCTGCTGGCCACCGGGGTGCTGGCCGGAACGGTCACTGACGCGTCCGGCGCCACGCTCGGCTCAGTCTCCCGTACCGTCAGCATGCCCGTGACCGTCGCGGCAGCGACGTGTCAGGTGTTGAACCTGGTCCTCGGACCCCTGCACCTCGACCTGCTCGGCCTGGTGGTCGACCTGAACCAGGTGCACCTGCTGATCACCGCGGTGCAGGCGCCCGGCAACCTGCTCGGCAACCTGCTGTGCGCGATCGTCCACCTGCTCGACGGCACCCCGGCCGCGGGCGGGCTGGCCGCGCTGCTCAACGCGATCCTGGCCCTGCTCGGCCAGCTCGGCGGGCTCTGACCGGACCGACCGGCGCAGCCGCACCCCGCCAGGTGCGGCTGCGCCCTCGTCGCGGCCCGGCCGGTCACGGCAGCCAGCCGGCGCTCTCGGCGAGGCGGACCGCCTCCAGGCGGTTGCGGGCACCGGTCTTGTGGAGGATCGCCGAGATGTAGTTGCGGACGGTGCCGGCGCTCAGGTGCAGCTCGGCAGCGATCTCGGCGGACGGCACCCCGGACGCGACCACGCTGAGCACGGTCATCTCACGCGGGGACAGCGGGCTGCGCGGGGCCGCCACCATCGCCACGGCCAGGCCCGCGTCGATGGACCGTTCGCCACGGACCAGCCGGCGAATGCCGCTGACCAGCTCACACGGGGCGGCCCGGGTGCTGGCGACGCCGTCGACGAGCCGGCCGACCGCGCGGTTGAGCAGCACCGACTCGTCCGGGCCGGCCAGCGCCAGGGTGGCACACCCGGGTTGCTCGGCGGTGAGCCGCGCGAGGGTCTCCAGTCCGTCGCCGGCCAGCAGCGCGATGTTGACCACGACCACGTCGGGCTTCACCGCACGGGCCATGTCCGGCGCCGGGCCGAGCGCGCCCAGGTCGGCGACCACGTCGAGGTCGTCCTCCCGGGACAACGTCACGGCCAGGGCGCCGCGGAGCAGGGGCAAGGGTTCGACGAGCAGAATGCGGATCACGATGGCCTCCCAGCCAGGAACAGAGCTTCGGGGCGGCCGGAGACGATGCCGGCCGGTTTCCTGCGGGAGGGTCGGTCAGCTGGGAGGCCCCGCGTGGCGGACGGTGCGTCCGCACGCGAGAAGATCGATGGCCGCGCGGCGGCCGGCGGCCGCGAGCTCGGGCCACCAGGTGGAGGCGAGGGTGCCCATCACGGGCGCGGTGCCGCCGCCGGAGTCACGCGCCTGCCCGCCGGGGGTCGGGTGGCCGGCGGGCTGCGCCGGGAGCGGGGTCGCCGGGGACGGCGATGTCCGCAGTGGAGGATGCAGAGCCGGCGGCTCGGTCACTGGTGTTTGCCGTGCCGGCGGCTCGGTCACGCCGGGCAGCCCGGAAGCCGGCGCCTGCGCAAGCAGGTGCATCTGTGCGGGCACGGGCGGCCGGGGCGGCGCCGGGCCCGGCAGCGGCGGCAGGGCAGGGCGCTCCGGCAAGGTGGAGAGCTCGACCTGCGGCAGATCGGGCAGCGCGGGGACTTCGACCTGCGGCAGCGTGGGGAGTTCGATCGGCGCGAGGTCGCGCAGCGCGGTCAGGTCGGGCAAGGGAAGCAGCGGGGCGAGGGTCGGCAGCGGCTGCCGGGATACCAGCGTTCGCGCCGGGGTCACCGCGCCTCGGGCCGCCTCCTGGACCGCATCGGACAGGGTCTGACGAAGCTTCGATGTCCCGGCCCGCACTCGCCGGACCGTCTCACCGGTCCGGACCTCCGCCGACGGGATCTTCAGCGGCGCGTGGAGCTTCGGGGTGTGGAGCTTCGGGGTGTGGAGCTTCGGGGTGTGGAGCTTCTTTGCGGCCGGGGTTTTCGGTGCGTGAACCTCGGGCGTGGTGATCCTCGGCCGGTGGGTGCTCTGCGAGTGGACCTTCGGAGCGGACGGCTTCGGAACAGCCACCTTCGGCACGGACCGCGTCGGTGCGGTTTGCTTCGGTGCGGTTTGCTTCGGGACGGACCGCTTCGGCTCGTGGGCGATCTTGGTGACGTCGGCGGTCGCGGCCTTGACCGCGTCGGCCGGAACCGCTGTGCCGGGCAGCCGATCGGCCAGCCCCTCGTCGGCCCGCGCCGCGTGATCAAAAAGGGTCAGCACGAGATACGCCGCCACCGCCAGGCCGAGCAACACGAGCAGGCGGACACCGCGCCGGGTCACCCCGGGCGCACCGCGCTCTCCTCTCGCCACTCCGCACAGCATCACCATCTCGGGTACCCACTCCGGATGCGCTGACACACATCGATGGCACGGACCTGCCGCACCCGGCCGGATGAACCGCACCCCAGGCGTCGAACAACCGGACTAAAGGGTCTATACCGTGCGGAAATGACCAGAAGAAAAGATGTGACGACTACCGGCCGGGCCCTCGCCACGGCCACGATCGGGCTGCTCGCGCTCGCCGGCACCACCGTCGCGCACACCGGCCCGGCGTCGGCAGCCGCACCGAGCACCGGGCTCGTCGCGCACAGCCGGGCCACGGAGGCCGCCGCCGGGCCCCACGGAGTCGCGGGCATCCGCGCCCGCGCCGTGGTGGCCGGCGCCGCCGGGATGATCACCGTGCGCCCGGACGGGAAGGTGTTCGCCACGATGAGCCGCGGCACGGTGCGGCAGTGGAGCATGGCGACCGGTCACCGGGCCGGGCCGCGGCTCGCCGCCCGTACCGGGACCATCCGCTCGATCGAGTTCAGCCCGGACGGCACGCTGATCGCGGTCGCCGGCGACCGCGAGGTGTCGCTGTGGAACGCCACCTCCGGCAAGCGATCCGTACCGCCGCTGACCGGACACACCGGGCCGGTGCGCTCGGTGGTGTTCAGCCCGACCGGACGGCAGGTGGCCACCGCCGGCAGCGACGGCACCGTGCGGCTGTGGGACACCGGCACCGGCGACCTGCTGCACGTCATGACCGGGCACACCGGCGCGGTCAGCAAGGTCGTCTTCAGTACGGACGGCCGGTTCCTCGCGACCGCCGGCGCCGACGACACGGTACGACTGTGGCGCGCGAGCACCGCCCGGCCGATCGGCGAGCCGTTGACCGCACGCCGGGGCCCGGTGTACGCGATGACGTTCAGCCGCGCCGGTGATCTCCTGGCCACCTCGGACGCCGGCAACGCCGTACGACTGTGGGATCCGGCCACCGGCGAACCCGCCGGCACACCGCTGACCGTGAGCCCCGGACCCGCGTACGCGATCACGTTCAACCCCGGCGGGACGCTGCTGGCCACCTCCTCCGGTGACGACGCCACCGTGCGGCTGTGGGACACCGCGACGCACCGGCCGGCCGAGGAGCCGCTCACCGGCCACACCGGACCGGTGCGCGCCATGCGGTTCAGCCCGAACGGGAAGCTGCTGGCCACCGGGAGCGACGACGGGACCGTCCGGCTGTGGAACCCGGCGACCGGACGCCCGGTGGGCGCGCCGCTGACCGGGCACAAGGGGCCGGTCTGGGCCCTGCGGATCAGCCCGGACGACAAGCGCCTGATCACCGCGGGCGCGGACGGCAAGGTCCGGCTGTGGCGCCTGCCCGCCAAGGCCGCGCGCTGACCGTCGGGATGACGACCTCGCACCGTGCCCGTCCGGCGACGGGTACGGTGCGAGTCGCGAGCGAGTGCTGGCTGCCGGCCGGGGCTCAGGCCGTCACTTGCCGGGCCAGCCGCGGTAGCCGATGGCACCCTCGCCGACCCGCTGGTAGGTGCCGAGGAAGCCGGCGTCGGTGAACGCCACCGTGGCGGTGTTGCCGCGCTTGTCACGCCAGCTCGCCCGGGTCAGCGGCGCCGGGCCGGCGCCGATCGCCAGGGTGATGCCGTTGGAGTCGTGCCAGCCGCCGCCCCAGCCTTCCTCCGTGGCGAACCGGCGCGCCGCACCGGACGCCCGCCGGCGCTCGGTCAGCGAGCCGCGGAACTCGTGCGGTGCCCCGGCGCCGGCCGGCCGGCACCAGCCGTAGAACGCGTCCAGCTCGGCGGTGAGGGTGACCGCGTACTCCGCGCCGGTGGTGTCCGCCCAGGCCAGGTGCTCGAGCGAACTCTGCTCGCCGCGGTCCACGTACGCGATGACCTCCGGACCGGGCAGCCACGCCTCGTCGTCGTCATCGACGTCGGCCGGCAGCAGGCGGGTCTCGAACAGCAGCACCGGCGCCTCGGCCTCGCGCCGGTCGATGGCCCGCGCGGACCGGCCGCGGTCGAACACCGCGTCGACGGTGATCCGGTAGAGCCACAGCATGCTCGCGGCCTCGGGCGCGGTGGCCAGCCGGAGCTTGTTGGCCCCCGGCCGCAGCCGGCCGGCCGGGACGGCGAAGTCCATGTGCTGGGGCAGGTCACCGCCGCCCGGGATGCGCCAGTCGTGCACCAGGCACCGGTCGTTGACCGTGATGTCCAGCGGTGCGAAGCCGGACGAGCCACCCAGCTTCGACACCAGCGCCACGATCCCCAGGGTGACCTCACCGCCCGCGTCCGCCGCCGGGACGTCGAACGTCATCTCCACCGAGCCGTCGGCGTCCAGAGTGAGATGCCCGCCGCGAACGCCGCCCCGCTCGATGCGCAGGACGGCGTTCGCGGCCGGCGGCGGCTGCGCGGCAAAAGTCACATAGGTCGATTGCATCGCGCGATGCTATCCGCCGGGTACGACAGCCGATGGCGAACCACAGTGGAGCGTGGCGGTCACACCCGGGACAGTGCCCGGTCGCTGACCGCACAGTGCATGCCGAACTGCCGGGCCCGCCGGACGGCGAAGTCGGTCAGGCCGGGGCTGTCGGCGTAGTCGAGCGCGTACAGGTCGAGTTGCAGCTGCAACAGCTGCTCGGCGATCTGCGCGTGGAACTCCAGCACGTCCGGGGGCCACGGCGCGTAGCCGTCGTCGGTCCAGCGGGCCGAGAACGACTCGAAGAGCACCCCGTCGACCAGCTCGGCGAGCCGCGGCAGCATGCCGAAACCGCGGTTGGCCAGCAGGTAACCCGGCTTCACCTCGTTGCGGATCGCCGCGATCAGGGTGAGCAGGTGCGGCACGTCCTCCGGGAAGGTCAGCTCGACGTTGAGCTGGTCCAGGAACAGCCCGGAGAACCCGGCGTCCACAGTGGCCTTGGCCTGCTCGACCACGTGCGCCACCCACTGCGGGTGACCGACGTGCACGAACGCGCCGCCCCAGTCCTGGTTGCGCTCCGGGCGCTGCCACGGCGCGGGCGGGCCCTGGTCCTCGGAGAGCGAGAGGTAACCGAGGGTCTGCACCCCCTTCTCGGCGAGGTAGGCGAGCTCGGCCGAGTTGTAGAACTCCGGCTGCAGCACCACCTTCGGGTACTCGGCCAGGTCGGTGAGCCGGCCGGCGCCGTAGTAGAACCAGATCGGCGGGCGTCCGCTGCGCTCCGGCGACGTCATGACGGCCGCCCGTGCGCGCGGTACCAGGCGAACGTCGACCGGACGCCCTCCTCCAGGGTGACGGCCGGTTCGTAGCCGGTCAGCTCGCGCAGCCGGGTCAGGTCCGGGCAGCGCCGGTGCACCGAGCCGGGCGGCGCCGGCGACGCCTCGATCGCGGCGTTGCCGTCCGCCACCCGCAGGACCAGCTTGGCCAGGTCGCCGATGTTGGTCTCGTCCCGGTCGTTGCCGATGTGCACGATCTGACCGGCCGCCGCGGGCGCCGCCATCAGCCGCACCATCGCCTCGACCGCGTCGTCGACGTGGCAGAACGCCCGGTACTGGTCGGCGCCGGGCACCCGGAACGGGTCCTCGCCACCGGCCGCGCGCAGGGCCATCTCCGGGATGACGTGGTCGGCGCCCATCCGGGGTCCGTAGACGTTGTGGAACCGGCCGACGACCACGTCGAAGCCGCGGGCCCGCGCGGTGTGCAGGAACGCGGCCTCACCGAGCAGTTTGCTGACCGCGTACGCGAACCGGGGCGCGGTGATGTCCGAGATCATCGCCGGGACGTCCTCGGCGGTGGGCACCCCGACCACGCCGGCGTCCACCCCGCCGGCGTAGACCTCGCTGGTGGAGGCGAAGAAGACCCGCTCACCGGGTGCCACCCAGTCCAGCAGGTGCATCGCCACCAGCGTGTTCACCCGGACCACCCGGGCCGGGTCCTGTTCGACGTTGCGTACCCCCACGACGGCGGCGAGCAGGTAGATCTGGTCCCAGCCGTGCGGCAGGACCGCGTACGTCTGCGGATCGGTCAGATCCGCGGAGACCACCCGGACCGACGGATGGTCCCGCAGCGCGTCCAGGTCGGCGTCCTGCCGGCCACGGGAGAAGTCGTCGACGATGGTGACCTCGTGCCCGTCGGCGACCAGCCGCCGGGCCAGGTGCAGGCCGATGAAACCGGCGCCACCGAGCAGCAGGGCGGTCACGCGGCCACCTCCTCGTCGCGCGGCAGGTAGCCGAGACCGGCGTAACGGATGCCGGCCGCGCGGACCGCGGCGCCGTCCAGGATCCGCCACGAGTCGAAGATCAGCGCCGGACGGGCGCCGCCGAGCGCCTCGGTCACGTCGATGGCCCGGTAGTCGGGATGGTCGTTGATCACCAGGATCGCGTCGCTGTCGGTGAACGCCTTGTCCAGGCTCACCGGCTCGCCGCCGTACTGGCGGATGACGTCCGGGGTGACCATCGGGTCGTGGCCGGTCACGGTGATCCCGGCGGCCGAGAAGATCGGCATCATGGTGGCGATCGGGGTGCCGCGCATGTCGTCGGTGGGCGGCCACCCCTTGTACGCCCACCCGAGCACCGCCAGCCGGGTCCCGCGCGTCTCGCCCCGGGTCTCGCGGAGCAGCCGGACGACCGTCTCGGCCACGTGCACCGGCAGGAACTCGTTGAGCTCCCGGGCCCGCCCGACCAGGTACGGCCGGTAGTCCCCGGCGCTCTCCAGCATGATGTACGGGTCCTTGGAGAGGCAGCCGCCGCCGACGTACCCGGGCTTGGACAGGTCGGGCCGCGGATAGTCCAGGTTCGTCGCGCGCAGCACCTCGAGCGGGTCCAGCCCGTGCTGCTCGGCGATCAGCGCCACCTCGTTGCCGAACGAGTAGATCAGGTCGGTGTGGCAGTTGTTGGAGAGCTTCACCAGCTCGGCGGCCTCCAGAGTGGACACCTCGACGATGCTCTGCGCCAGCCCGGCGAAGAACTCCACGCCCAGCCGCAGCGACGCCTCGTCCAGCCCGCCGATCACCTGCGGCAGCTCGACCAGCTCGCGCAGCGCCTGGCCCTGGATGGTGCGCTCGGGCGCCATCACCAGCCGGACCTCGTCGCCCCACGCGGCGCGCAGCTCGGGCAGCACCACCGCGCGGCTGGTGCCGACCGGCACGGTGCTGCGCACCACCACGAGCGTGCCGGGCCGGCAGGTGGCCGCGACGGCCCGGGCCGCCGCCGCCAGGTTGGCCAGGTTCGGCCGGTGGGTGGCCTCGTCGACCGGTGTGGACACGCTGATCACGGCGACGTCGACGGTGTCGCGGGGCAGCTCCGCGGCGACGTGGACGCGGCGGCCCACCTCGGTCCGGAAGATCTCCTCGACGCCGGGTTCGAAGATGTGCGAGCGGCCCTGCGCCAGGGTCTCGATGACCTTCGGTGACACGTCGGCGCCGTACACCGTGAAGCCCTTGCCGGCCAGCGCGGCGGTGAGCGTGAGCCCGACGTAGCCGAGGCCGACGACCCCGATCGTCATAGGCATGTGGTCCCCCTTCGGATGGTGGTGCGGTGCCGTGACGGTCACGGGCACGGCGGGGCGGTGCGGTCGAGGTCGACCACGGTGACCGTCCCGGTGAATTTCTCGGCCCGGTACCGCGCGCAGGCGGCGCGGACGTCGGCGGGCCGGGTGGCGTAGTCGACGCTGAGCACGAACTTGCCGGCGTCGCGCAGCGCCCTGGTCTCGGCCAGGTTCTCGGCGCAGTAGTCCTCGGTGCACCGCTGGTCGGTGGCCTGGAAAAACAGCTCCTCCATGGCGATGCCGTCGATCGCGGCGGTGTAGCCCGGCTGGTGGCGCAGCTCCGGGGAGTTCTGCGGGACGATCAGGAAGTCCGGGCGCCGGTCCTTGGCGTACCGGCTGATCCGAGTGATCAGCCCGGCCATCGCCCGGGCCAGGGCGTCCCGGTCGCGGCCCTGCGCCGCCGTCAGGTCGATTTCCTCGTACGCCAGCGGGGTGTCCAGGTAGACCCCGTCGAAGCCGGCGCGCAACGCCTGATCCACCCGGGGCCGGACCACCCGGTCCCACCAGCGCTGATCCCAGTAGCGGACGAAGTACTCGCCCGGCCAGTCGGCCCACTCGTTGGCGATCAGGTCGGCGGCGTCGCGCCGCAGCACCGGGTACTCCGGCCGGAAGTCCTCGATGCTGCCGATCTCGAAGTACGCCAGGACCCGTTTGCCGGTGGCGCGCACCCGGTCGATCTCGGCGGCCGAGAAGTAACCGGTGTCCGCGTCCCGGGCCAGGTCGATCACGACGAGGCCGGCCGGGCCGGCGGCGAGCTGGTCGAGCCGGCCTCGGGGATAGTCCTGCAGCTGGTACGCCCAGGAGCCAAGCCCCGGCGGCTCGGTCTTCCTCACAGTCGGCGACGGCTTCGGCGACGGTGACCGGGATGGCACGGCGGACGGGGCGGTGGACGCCGCCACCGGTGCCGCCGACCTGCCGACCGGCCGGGTGGCCTGCACGATCCCGAGCACGACCACCGCCACCACCGCGACCGCCGTGACGACCAGCAAGGACACCCGGGCCGGACTCACACCGGCGCCCCGGTCGACCAGATGTCCTTGATCGAGGTGGCCAGGTCGACGGCCGGCACCCAGCCCAGCTCGTCCTCGGCCCGCCCGATGTCGGCCCGGATCCAGTCCACCGCCGCGGAGCGTTGCGCCCCGCTGCCGTGCTCGCGGATCTCCCCGGTGAACCCGGCCTGCTCGGCCAGCAGCTGCACCGCCGAGCGCACGGTCACCGCCTGCCCGCTGCCGGCGTTGTAGATCCGGCTCGGCAGCGCGGACGCCAGCACCACGGAGCGCAGCACGGCGGCCAGGTCCCGCACGTCGACGAAGTCCCGGTACGCCCCGAGCGGCCCGAGCACGATCTCCGAGGAGCCCAGCTGCGCCGCCTCGCGCAACCGCAGCTGCGCCCGGCCGAGCACGTTCTCACCGGACTGGCCGGGGCCGATCGGGTTGAACACGCGCACCGACACCGCGTCGACCCGGCCGGCCGCCGCGGCGAGCGCAAACAGCCGGGTGCCGGCCAGGTGACTGAGCCCGTACGCGCTGATCGGCTCGGTGGGGTCGGTCTCGGTGACCGCGTGCCCGTGCGGGACCACGCCGTACTCGCCGGCCGAGCCGAGCCGCACCAGGCGGGCGTCCGGCGCGGCCGCCTCGACCGCGTCCAGCAGTTTCGCCGCGACCAGGGTGTTGGCGCGGGTCAGCTCCTCGTTCGTACCGCCGAGCCGGCCGACGCAGCAGATCACCGCGTCCGGCGTGATCTCGCGCAGCAGGGCGATCAGGCCGGCCCGGTTGCCGTCGACCAGGTCGTACCGGTCCCGGCCCGGACTGATCAGCTCGGTCACGTCCGGATCGGCCTCCAGCGCGGCGCGCACGTGCGCCCCGATGAAGCCGGACGAGCCGAACAACAGCACTCGCGAGGTCATACCGGTTCCTCCTGACGCTGACGGAACAAGACGGGTTTGAGTTCGGCGAAGCTGCGGTTGACCTGGTCGTAGTCCTCGGGCCGGCCGATGTCGAGCCAGAACCCGGTGAACGGGTAGGTGTCCGGGCGCTCGCCGCGGGCCAGCAGGTCCAGCACCAGCTGGTCGAAGCCGAACGACCGGCCGGGCTGGTACGGCGCCAGCGTGCTCCGGGACATCCCGTAGACGCCCATGCTGACCTGGTAGCGCAGGCTGGGCTTCTCCCGGAAGCCGACGATCCGGCTCGACTCCACGTCGAGCACCCCGAACTCGACCCGGTGGGTGCGCTCGGCGATCGCCACGGTCAGCCCGCACCGGGACAGCTCGTGCTGGTGCAGCAGGTCGCCGTAGTCGAGGTCGGTCAGCACGTCGCCGTTCATCACCAGGAAGTGCTCGGGCAGCCGGTCCCGGATGTTGAACAGCGGCCCGACCGTCGACAGTGGCCGGTCCTCCTCCACGTAGTCGACCCGCAGCCCCCAGCGCGCGCCGTCGCCGACGAACGCCCGGATCAGCGCGCCGAGGTGGTTGATCGCCAGCGTCACCGACCGGAACCCGCAGTCGGACAGCTGGTTGAGGACGATCTCCAGGATCGCGTGGTGGTCACCGATCGGCATCAACGGCTTGGGCAGCGTGGTGGTGTACGGCCGCAGCCGCACCCCCTTGCCGCCGGCGAGGATCACCGCGTGCATAGCACATCTACCTCCCAGTCGGGATCTACCGGTAGTACCGGGCCTGCCCCACGAGCGGGGCCAGACCCAGCAGGAACAGGGCCTGCAGCGCGAGGACGCTGCCGAGATGAAGTGCCGCGTCGACGCCGACCGCCGTCGGCGGGCCGAACAACGGGCTGACGCCGAGCAGGGCACCGACGCCCACGTGTGCCGCGACCGCGGCCAGCAGCGACGCGCAGAGCCAGACGTGGCGTTCGAAGCCGGCCAGCAGGAACCCGGCCAGGTACGCGCCGCCGAGCACCACGTGCGCCGCGGTCATCAGCACTCCGCCCGCGGTGAGCCGGCCGGTGGCGGCGAACCAGGCGACCAGCGCGAGGGCCGGGACCGCGGTCACCGCCAGGCAGGCGATCGTGTCCCGGGCGATCAGCCGCCACACCGCCGCCCGGAACGCGGCGGGCCGCTCGATCCGGCGGGTCAGCGCGACGACCAGGCGGTGGAACCGTTCGGCCCGCCACTCGACGAAGCCCATCACCATGATCAGCGGCACCACCGACGCCGCCACGTCGAAGCGGGTGAGCAGGTACGGCGCCTGCGCGTGCAGCAGCAGCACCGCGGAGCAGAGGCCGTAACAGGTCACCCCGGCCAGGCCGGAGCGGTGCGCGCGCAGCACCGCCCGGCCGGACGGTTCGCCGTCCGCGCCGCGGCCCCGGGTCGCCACGAGCGCCACCACGAACGCGGCGATCAGCCCGGCCACCGCGATCGTGACGGCCATCGGCCGCAGCGACGGGCCGCCGAGCAGGTACGCGCCGCCGGCGAGGACCGCGGGCAGCATGGTCGCCGCCAGCCGCTCCTCCTGGCGGTAGAAGACCAGGACGGTGCCGGCCATCTGGTAGGCGAGCTGGCCCGCGGTCAGCAGGATCAGCGCGGCCCCGCCACCGGCCGACACGACCACCACGATCCCGGCCATCGCGCCGGCCAGCGGTGCGCCCAGTGTGGTGCCGGCCAGCAGCCGGGCGGTCGCCCGTAACCGGCCGGCGCCGAGCAGCTTGTACGCCGCGTAGGCCGCGGTGCCGGAGTACATCCAGCCCAGCCCGCCGGCCAGGGCCAGGGCGAGCACCAGGGACCGCTGCCCGAAGACCGCGAGCACGGCCGGGAACACCGCGCTGGGCAGCGCGTAGAGCGGGCCGTGCGCCAGCACCCGGACCCGTTCCCACCGGCCGCGGTGCGCGGCGGCCGGCGCCGGCTCGTCCGGGATCTGCGGACCGAGCCGGCTGTAGACCTCGGCGGCCAGGGCGAACACGTCGGTGAACCCGTACTCGACCCGGGCGATCCGGTCGGTGCAGCCGTCCGCCTCCAGCGCCGCGGCGACCTGCAGCCCGTCGACGGCCTTGCGCAGCCGCGGGCGCATCCGGTCGACGAGTTCGTCGAGCGGGTCGGTGGAGATCTGCGGCAGCACCACCGGGTGGCTGGGCGGCGCGGGATGCTCGCCGGCCGCGAACCGGCGCCCCGCCGGGTGCTCGCGGCGCGGCCCCGGTGGCGGGCGCCGCGGCTTTGCGGCGGGCTCTCCGGCGGGCGCTGAGGGTCGCAGCCGGACCGTTTCGGCGCCGACCTCCAGGACCACGGTCTCCTCCACGTCGCCGGCGCTCATCGGGCGCCCTCGTTGATCGGGAAGCCGGGTGACCGCTGCTGCGGCGGCCGGACCCGGCCCCGGGCCTGCCCGCGCAGGTGCCGCGGCGGCTGCCCGGCGCTCAGCGGCGCGGCGAGTCCCTCGTAGACGTTGCGGTACATCTGCAGCGACTGGCTGAGCGTGAAGTGGTCCAGCACGCGCTGCCGGGCCGCGGCGCCCAGCCGCAGGCGCAGCTCGTCGTCGCGCAGCAGGGTCAGGCAGGCCTTGGCCACCGCGGCGTGATCACGCGGCGCCACCACGATCCCGGTGTCGCCGACCGCTTCGGCCACCCCGCCGACGTTGGTGCAGACCGTGGGCCGGCCGCAGGCCATCGCCTCCACCACGGTGTACGGGAACCCCTCGGAGATGCTGGTCAACGCGACGATGTTGCCCGCGTGGTAGGCGTCGACCGCGTTGCCGATCCGGCCCTCGAGCACCGCCGCGCCGGTCAGCCCGAGCTCGTCGATCAGCTGCCGGCAGGAGTCCAGGTAGTACTGGTTGACCGCCGGGGTGCCGCCGAAGATGCGCAGCCGGGCGGTCGGCATCTCCGCGCGGACCTGGGCGAACGCACGGATCAGGGTGTGCAGGTCCTTCAGCGGGTCGATCCGGCCCATGAACGCGATGGTGGGTGTCTGCGGCTCCTGCAGCGCGGCCGGGAAGTCACCCGGCTCGACGCCGTTGTACATCGTCCACATCCGCTCCGGGTCGGCGCCGTTGTGCAGCTGCCAGCGCCGGTTGTACGCCGAGTGCGGCGCCAGCACGTCGGAGGTCAGGTACGCCGCACCGGCCAGCGACCGGAAGAAGCTCAGCACCAGCACCCGCACCGCGTGCGAGGCGTCCTCCTCCAGATACGACATGTAGCGTTCACGCAGGTAGATGCCGTGCTCGCTCATCACCGACGGGGTGCCGTGCCGCCATTTCGCGGTCATCGCGACCAGGGTGGAGAGCCCGTTCATCGAGCAGTGCACGATGTCGGCCTCGACCACCGGGGCGCTCAACGGCCGCAGCATGTGCTCGATCAGCCAGGTGGCCTGCAGCGCGTCGGCCAGCGTCGGCGCCGGCCCGGACTCGCCGACGCGCAGGTCCCGCCACGCGTCGACCATCATGCCGAGCGCCTGGTTGGACATCAGCGCCGCGCTGAGGTCGCCGCCGTCGGCCGCGTACTCGTAGAGCCCGCGCAGCGCGAGCAGGAACAGGCTGCGGTTGGCCGCGCCCTGCTCCGCGGTGGTGGTCTCCAGGGGTGTCACCAGGGCACGCAGGAAGACCTCGTACGACTGGGTGAACGCGGCGCCGGGCCGCCCCCGGCTGCCCCGCCGGGGGCGGTAGTCTTCGGGACCACCGCCCCACAGCGGGACCGAGTGCACCCGGTCCAGGTTCTCCGGAACTCCGAAGACCGGCTCCTCGCTGCCGTCGACCGTCAGCGCGACGACCTGCCACCGGTAGTCCGGCATACCGCGGATGAGCTGCTCGCACCAGATGCTGACGCCACCCATCGCGAAGGGGTACGTCCCCTCCGACACCAGCGCGATCCGCACGTGTCACCCGCTTCCGGCCGGTCCGCCGCTCAGACCCGCGGAGCCGCGGTGAGCGTCACGGCGGTGTTCGCCGTCAGCGTCACGGGGGCCGTGACGTCACTGCCGTACGAGGTGGAATTGGCCGCCTGGACCCCGCCCACCTGGACCGTCCCGGCCAGCGGCGAACTCACCGTGACCGTCCCGGCGACCCGGTCGTAGACCGCGTCGACGCCGCCGGTGAGCTGCGCGAAGTGCGCGTTGCGCACCCGGGTGTACGCGCCGATCGCCGACCAGTCGGAGTTCAGCAGCGGCACCGCGTAGTACGTGTCGTACTTGGTGACCACGCGCTGCACCCAGTCGCCGACCAGCGAGCCGCCGCTGCCGTAGTCGTAGACGTTGGCGATGTGGAAGGTGTGCGTGTTGATCCCGCCGGCCGCCACGTGCTGCAGCGCGACGTCCGCCTCGTAGTCGACGATCTGCTCGTAGGTCCGGTCGGTCGGCCAGTACGGGAAGCGGCCGTTCGGCCCGTAGAAGGAGTTGTAGAACGCGGTCTCCTCGGCCGGCGTGGTGACGAAGTACGCGATGTTCGTCGGCCAGTCGGCCACCACCGAGAGGCTCGTCTCCAGCGGGTGGGTGAGGCTGGTGTTCAGGTGCGGCGGCTGGTGGCTGGCGAACGACATGTTGCCGTGCAGGTACGACACGCCCAGGTCCTTCGCGGCCTGCAGCAGGTTCGGGTTCGAGCCGGCCAGCCCGTGGTCCACCGGGACGCCGGTGTCGTCGTTCGGGTCGACCGTGTAGACGCCGAGGCCGGAGTACTCCGGGGTCTTCAGCACGTCGTCCGGCGCGGTCAGGCCGATCGCGGCGCCGGCCACCCGGTTGTCCCGGATCTCGGCGTACGTGGTGGCGTAGTCGGTCTGGTTCAGCTCCGGGTGGTTGTACGTGTGGTTCAGCCACCGGAAGTGCGTCGCCAGGCACTTCGTCGTCGCGGTCAGCTCGGCCGTCCCGCCGTTCGGGCTGCACGTGTTGCCGGCGAACGGGTCGATGTCGCTGCCGTTGAACGCGAGGTTGTAGGTGAACCCGCCGGCCAGCGGATGCGCGGTGCGCAGCGCGCTCTGCTGGCTGTCCAGGTTGACCATGTCGTGCGCGGCCAGTTGGAAGCCGGGCGTGTACTCGATGTGGCCGTCCGCGTAGTAGTGCTCCGAGGTGTTGAACCAGTCGTCGACGTCGACGTTGAGGTGGTGCCGCTGCTCACCGAGGAACAGGCCCTTGCTGGTCCACCGGAACAGGCCGTAGACCAGCAGGTCGGACTGGAGCAGGTACTGGTTCAGGGTGAAGGTGAGCGCGATCCGCTCCCGGCCGTCGGTGGAGGTGGCCCGCACCCCCAGCACGTCGGCGCCGCTGGTGGCGATCGCCTCGGCCGAGCACCCGGCGGTGATCCGGGTGCGGTAGACGTACGACTGCACCACCGGGATGGTGACGCCGGCCTTGAGGTAGTCGAAGACACCCGCCCCGGCCGTGGTCAGGTTGACGTTCAGCGGGGTGTCGCCGACCGCGGTCTCCCCGGCCGAGGTCAGGCAGTAGTCCTCCGGCCAGGTGCCGTAGCTGGTGTAGAGCGCGGCCTGGCGGACACCGAAGTTGCGCTCGTACGCCCAGAGGATGTTCCACTCGGTGCTGTCCAGGCCGTTGAGGTAGCTGCCGCCGGACGCGTACACCAGCATGCTGTTGGTCAGCAGGATCGCGTTGTACTTGCCGGTGCCGTCGGCACGGGCGAGCGTGTCGGTGGTCAGCGGGGTGCTGGCGGTGTAGAGGACGTCGTACGCCGCGCCGACGCGGTCGAGCGTGGCCTTCCACGTGGGCACGCCGAAGTCGTCGGTGGTGGTGGCGACCACGAGCGCGCGCAGCGCCACCCGGTCGGTGCCGGCCGCGAGCTTCGTGGTGGCCGCGCTCGGTGCGTGCACGGCCACCCGGCCGGTACGCCGTGGCAGCGGGGCCGGGCGGGTCGCCGCCGGGCGGGCGACCTCGCCGTAGCCGGGAACCTTGGGCGCGATCGCGCCGGGTTTCCTGGGCGGGGAGGGTTGCGCGGCGACCGGGGCCGGCAGGGCGGCCACCAGAAGGCCGGCACCGAGCGCGGCGAGGAGTGCACGCATCGGGCGGCGGCGCGGGACAGGGACAGGAGTCATCGGGCGTCCTCCAGGACGAAACAAACGAGGGAGCGGTGCCACGATGGGCGCGGGCCGGGCTCAGTCGTTCCTCAGGGATGGGCCGACGGCGAGTCTAAGCAAGATTTAAGGATTTTCCGGCCATTGATCGCGGACATTTTGTTTGCTGCGCCGGAGCGTTGACGCCAAGTGCCGCGCGATGCTAGCGAATCGTTTCAGCCAGGGCGGTGAACGGTTCAGCAATACTCGCGAGACCTCTCATCCGTGACCTGACGTGCGATTTCCGTACCGGGCCGGTAACTCGCCATTAACAGCGCCGTGACAACCCCCGGAGGGTCGCCACTGGATCGCAGTTCGTCCACTTTGGTACCGGTCTCACCGGAAAAACTGCCGATAGCACGCTTTCTCGCAGGAAGAACAAACAGTCCTTAAAGGAGTCTTAAAGCAATCGAGCGATGACTCAACGTGTTCACCGGGCGGTCAGCGGGCGTCCACACGCCCGGCAAAATGCACGACGGCGTGCGCCGGTGAAGGCCCCCGCGAATGCGTCGCCGGGGCCTCGTCCGAACGGACAATCTTTTCCTATGTTCGGGCCTGTCGACCCGTTATTGCCATTGATTTACGTCAATTAATAAGGTACAGCCTCGATCACTGCGTACGGTGGCGTCACCGGCGTGGCCGCGACACGGCGCAAACCGGCCCGGGCCAGCAGGTCGTCGAACTCGGTCAGGGTGCGTTCCCGGCTGCCGGCGGTGGCGAGCATGGCGATGTCCATCAGCGGCGCGATGCCGGCGGCGTGGTCGTCGATGAGGATCTCGGTGATCACGATGCGCCCGCCGGGCCGCAGGGCGTCCCGGCAGTTCACCAGGATGCGGACGCCCTCGTCGTCGGACCAGTCGTGCAGGATGAACTTCAGCAGCAGGATGTCGCCCGCCGGGACCTCGGCGAAGAAGTCGCCGGCCACCGCGGTGAGCCGGTCGCCCAGGCCCCGCCCGGCGGCCGCCGCCCGTGCGCCGGGCAACGCGTGCGGCAGGTCGAGCACGATCGCCCGCAGGCCGGGATGTCGCTCCAGCAGGGCCAGGGCGAACGAGCCGTGCGCGCCGCCGACGTCGACCACCGTGCCGGCGCCGGCCACGTCGATCACCTCGACCGCGGCCTGGATGACCGGCGCGGACATGCTCGTCATCGCGGCGCCGAAGAGCGCGCCCTCGTCCGGATGCGCGGCCAGGTAGTCGAAGAACGGCATGCCGAGCGCCTGCGCGGTCTGCGCCTCGCCGCTGCGGATCGCCTCGGGGATCCGCGCCCACGTGCGCCACAGGACCGGGCTGGACTGGGACGCGGCCAGGTCCCGCAGCGACATCGGCGCGTCGCGGTGCAGGACCGCGAGCACCTCGGTGCCGGCGAAGCCCTTCTCCGCGTACGTCACCAGGCCGATCGAGGCGCAGGCCCGCAGGAAGCGCGCGGTCGCCGCCGGGTCCGCGCCCTCGGCCTCGGCGATCTCGGCCGCCGTGCGGGGCCCGTCCGCCAGATGCTCGGCCAGCGAGAGGTCGACGGCGGCGCGGGCGGCCTGGGCCAGCCACGGGCCGATGATGAACCCCATGGCGGTCTCATAGGGACTTCCTGCCATGCCCGGCAACTTAGCGCCACCGGCCACGCTCGTCAGCCCGGCATCAGACAGTGCGAAAATCCGCCCGCTGCGCCGTTCGGCGCAGCGGGCGGCCGCGACCCGCGTCAGCGCTGGACGCGGGCCTTACGGATTCCGGTACGCAGGGCAGGCGCCCCGTCGACCGGCGCCGGGTCCTCGGCGGTCGGCGCGATGCCCCCGGCCGCGACCCGGTCCAGCGTGCGCAGGCCGCGCGGCGTCACCGCCCCGAAGATCGAGTAGTTCGGGCGCAGCGCGGAGTCCCCGTACACCAGGAAGAACTGACTGCCGTTGGTGTCCGGACCGGCGTTGGCCATCGCCAGCACCCCGCGGGCGTAGAGCCGGCGCACCCCGGTCGGATCGGTCGGCGCCGGCGGCAGATCGGCCGGCAACTCGTCGCGGTAGCGGTAGCCCGGTCCCCCTTCGCCGGTCCCGCTCGGGTCGCCGCACTGCAGCACCTTCAACGTCGGGTACGCGGTGAGCCGGTGGCAGACGGTCCGGTCGTAGAACCGGTGCTGGACCAGGTGCAGGAAACTCTGCACCGTGCACGGCGCGGCGGCCCGGTCGAGCACCAGCGGGATCCGCCCCAGGTCGGTCTTCAGCAGCACCGTGACGGTGCCCCGGTCCGGAGTCCGCTGCGGGTCGCGCGGCAACGGCACCGGCCGGGCGGCGGGCTCGTCGGGCGTCGGCGTGTACTGGCACGGCCCACTGGTCGGCCCGGTTGCCGGACCACCGGCCGGGCCGGTCCGGCTCGCGGCCGAGGCGGGCGCGGCCACCACGACCAGCGCCACCAGCGCGGCGGCGGCAACCGTCAGAGAGCGATGAAACTGGACCACACTGTCCTCCACGAATCGACTGCCGCCAATCTAACCGACGCGCCGCCCCGGGCCCGCCCCGCCGCGCGCGGTCACCAGGTGACCGGGAGGGCCTTGAGGCCGTAGGCGACGCCCTCCATCGCGAACGGGACCTGCTCGAACGGCACCGCGAGCGCCAGCGTCGGGATCCGCCGGTAGATCGTGGCGTAGGCGACCTGCAGCTCGACCCGGGCGAGGGACTGGCCCAGGCACTGGTGCACGCCGTAGCCGAACGCGTGGTGCGAGCGGGCCGGGCGGGTCAGGTCCAGCTTCTCCGCGCCGGGGAACTGCTCCTCGTCCCAGTTCGCGCCGGACAGGTCGAAGATGATGCCGTCGCCGGCCCTGATCGTCTCGCCGTGCAGGTCGATGTCCGCGTCGGCGATCCGCCGGATCCCGGAGTGCACGATGGTCAGGTAGCGCAGCAGCTCCTCGACCGCGTTCGCGACGAACTTCGGGTCGTCGCTCCGCTCGCGCAGCAGGGCCAGCTGGTCCGGGTTCCGCAGCAGCGCCAGGGTGGCCAGCGAGATCATGCTGGCGCTGGTCTCGTGCCCGGCGATCAGGATGGCCGAGCTCATGATGACCGCCTCCTGGTGGGTCATCTCGCCGGCCTTGACCCGGCCGCCCATCTCGGACATCACGTCGTCGGCCGGGTCGTCGATCTTCGTGAGCAGCAGCGCGCTGAGGTACTCGCCGAGGGCCCGGCTGGCCGCGGCGGTCTGTTCGGGTGTCGACTCGTGGCTGATCGCGACGGTGCTGTTGGTCTGGAAGAACTCGTGGTCCTCGTAGGGGGCGCCGAGGATCTGTGTGATCACCAGGGTCGGCACCGGCAGCCCGATCGCCTGCACCAGGTCGGCGGGTTTCGGGCCGGCCAGCATCTCGTCGACCAGCCGGTCCACGACGTCCTGGATCCGCGGCCGCAGCGCCTCGACCCGCTTGACCATGAACGGGGCGTTGACCGTGCGGCGCAGCCGGGTGTGCTCCGGGGGGTCGGTGTTGGTGATCAGGTCCGGGTGGTGCGGCGCGCCGGCCGCCCGGCCCCGGGTCATGTGCGGATAGCCGGCGCGCTTCTCGTCGATGCTGATCCGCGGGTCGTTGAGCAGCGCCCGCTGGTCGGCGTGCCGGGTGATGAACCACGGCGTGCTGCCGTCCCAGATCCGGACCTTGCCGACCGGGGTGTCCCGGGTCATCTCACGCACGACGGCGGCCGGCGCGAACGGGCAGCCCGGCTCGCGGGCCGCCGGATAGTCGGGGGCGGAGGTGCTGTCGGACATGGGTCTCCTCGAGGTCGTGACGGCACGGCGAAGACTGATGAATCCATCCCAACAGGGCTGTCTGCCAGAACCCGGACAGGAACCTGACGGGAGCCGGACGTGGCGCGGATCACTCCGGGCCGCCCGGCTCACCCGCCGGCGTCGTCCAGGGCCATCGTGTCGAGCAAGGTGCCGGCGATCTCCGCGGCCGGGGCGGCGAGCCGGTCGTTGAGCCGGAAGAAGAGTTCCTGGGCGGCGGCCGCGGGCCAGTCCCGGGGCAGGTGCGGCAGCGGCAGCCGGGGATCGCGGCGGATCACGTCCAGCCAGTCCGTCACCAGGTGCAGCTTGGCGGCGAGGGGATCGCCGGGGACGGACGACCCCCACCGCGTACCGAAATCGAGGTAACGCGCCGCGAGGGCCGGCAGATCGTACGCATGGGAGATCATCTCGGCGACGTCAGTCGTCGGGTCGGCCCGGGCATGGAAGATCCGGATGTGCGGGCCGGCACCGAGGTCCGCCAGGACCGGCTGGAGCTCGGGGTGACCCGGCGCGATCCACAGACCGCCCTGCACCGGGCCGAATCCCGCCCACGCGAGCTGGGCGCGCAGGTCGTGGCGTTCCCGGCGGCGCTCCGCGGGCAGCGAGAAGGCCAGCAGCGTCCAGGTGCCGTCCCAGTCGTGGTTGACCGCGCCGGTCTGCCACAGCCGGACCGAGCCGTCGCGCAGGATCCGGGTCGAGCGGCCGGTCAGTCCGAAGTACATCCGGCGGCCGTGCCGCTGGCGGCGCAGCAGGCCGCGGGCGGAGAGCCGGGTCAGGGCGGACCGGGCGGCCTCCGCGGAGACGCCGGCCCGGCCGAGCACCTCGATGACACTTCCGGAGGAGACGCAGACACCGCGGTCGAGCAGGTGATCGCCGAGGAAGGTCAGCGTGATCGCGGAGGCGGAGGACACGGACGCACGCTACCGGCGGTGTTGGCGGCATGTGCAGTGATGTCGGGCAGTTTATTGACCAGCGTCACCATCGCGCCTAACTTGGCCGCACGCCATCCTTCATCGGTAAAGGTCGATATGAAGAAAGCGGGCGACATGAAACGTCTCCTGTCATCCCTCGCCGCGCTCCTGCTCCTGGCACCGGCCGCCTGCGGTGACGGCGACACCGGCGCCGGCGGCGACGGGCCGCTGCGGATCGGCGCGATCCTGTCGCTGACCGGCAACTACGCACCGCTCGGCAGCGAGGACAAAAAGGCCGTCGAACTCGCCGTCCAGCAGATCAACACGGCCGGCGGCCTGCTCGGCCGGCAGGTCGAGCTGCTCGTCCGGGACGACAAGTCCCAGCCCGAGCAGTCCGTGCTCGGCTTCAACGAGCTCAAGGGCGACGTCATCGCGGTGATCGGCTCGCCGTTCTCCAACTCGGCGCTGGCCACGATCCCGCAGGTGGACCGGGCCAAGATCCCCTACGTCTCGCTCACCCCGGCGGACGAGCAGGTCAACCCCGTTCATCCGTACGTCTTCGTGGTCCCGGCCACCTCCGCCACCTACGCCGACCGGATCCTGCAGTACTACCAGGCGCAGAAGTACACCAAGGTCGCCGTCGCCCACGACAGCCGCAGCTCGTACGCGAACGCCGGCACGGCCGGGATGCGGGCCAAAGCCGCGCAGTACGGCATCACCCTGGTCGCCGACGAGGAGTTCCAGACCACCACGACCGAGTTCAGCGCGGTGCTCAACCACGTCAAGGCGGCCGGGGCGCAGGCGCTGACCGTCTGGTCCACCGGCGCGCCCGCGGTCGCCTTCGCCAAGCAGTACGCCACCGCCGGCGTCGGCCTCCCGCTGATGTTCACCGGCTCGCAGGCCAGCACCCTGTGGCTCAAACCGACCGGCGCCGCCGCCGAGGGGGTGTTCGTGGCCAGCTCGATCGCGGTGGTCGGCGACGCACTGCCGGCCGGCCCGCAGCGGACCGCGATCGACGAGCTGTCCACGCCGTTCACCACCCAGTACGGGTACCCACCGCCGCAGTTCGCCGCGGACGGCTACACCGGCGTGAAACTCCTGGCCGCCGCGATCACCACGGCGGACAGCGCGGACCCCGGCAAGATCCGCGACGCGTTCGAGGGTCTGAACCTGACCACCCCGAACGGCACCTACCAGTACTCCGCGACCGACCACGCCGGACTCACCGCCGACTACATCTCGATCAACACGGTGAAGGGCGGAAAGTTCGTCGCCACCGAGTGGGCCCTGTCGAAGCTGGCCAAGTGACAGCGCTGCTCACCGTCACGAACCTGAGCCGCCGGTTCGGCGGCGTGCACGCCCTGCGCCGCGTCTGCCTGGACGTCGCGCCCGGCGAGACCCACGCCGTGATCGGACCGAACGGCGCCGGCAAGTCCACACTGTTCCGGCTGATCGGCGGCCAGCTGACCGCGAGCGCGGGCGGAATCGTCTACGACGGGCAGCGCATCGACCGGCTGCCCCCGCACCGGCGGGCCCGGCTCGGCATCGCGATCGCGTTCCAGGACGCCCCGGTGTTCCGCGGGATGACGGTCGCCGAGAACGCGATGGTCGGCGCGCACGCGGTCACCCGGGCCGGGCCCCTGGCCGCGGTGCTGCGGCTCCCCCGGCACCGGCGCGAGGAGAAGGAGATCCGTACGGCCGCGGCCGCCGCCCTCGACCGCGCCGGGCTGGCCGCGTGGGCCGACCGGCCCGCCGAGGACCTGCCGCTCGGCCGGCAGCGGGCCCTGCAGATGGCCCGCGCGCTGTGCGGCCGGCCACGGCTGCTGCTGCTCGACGAGCCGGCGTCCGGGCTGCGCGGCCCGGAACGCACCGCGCTGGCCGGCCTGATCGAGGAACTGCGCGCCGAAGGCCTGTCGATCCTGCTGGTCGAGCACGACGTCGGCTTCGTGTCCCGCCTCGCCGACCGGGTGACCGTTCTCGACCTCGGCCGGGTGCTCGCCACCGGGCCGTTCCCAGAGATCCGCACCGACCCCGTGGTGATCTCCGCGTACCTGGGCGCTCCCGCATGATCGTCGAGGTACGGGACCTGGTGGTCCACTACGGCGCGGCCACCGCCCTGGACGGGGTCAGCCTGTCGGTGGGCGAGGGCGAGATGGTCGCGCTGATCGGCGCGAACGGTGCGGGCAAGACCACGCTGGTGAACACGGTGTGCGGAGTGAAACAGGCGTCGGGCGGGCGGATCGACGTACACGGGAATCTGGCTCTGGTGCCGGAGGGGCGGCACCTGTTCGCCTCGCTGAGCGTCGACGACAACCTGCGCCTCGGCGCCTGGCGGCAGAGGAAACGCACCACCGGCCACGTCTACGACCTGCTGCCCGGACTGACCAAGCTGCGGAACCGGCCGGCCGGGCGGCTCTCCGGCGGGGAGCAGCAGATGGTCGCGCTCGGCCGGGCGCTGATGGCCCGCCCGGACCTGCTGGTGATCGACGAGATGTCGCTCGGCCTGGCCCCGAAGATCGTCGCCGACCTCGCCGCCCACCTGCGCGACCGCAACGCCACGGACGGGCTCGCGGTGCTGCTGATCGAGCAGAACGCGCAGCTCGCCCTGGACCTGTGCGCCCGCGCCTACGTCCTGGAGGCCGGCCGGGTCGTCGCCGAGGGACCGTCCGGTGACCTGGCCGGCAGCCCCGAGGTCGCCGCCGCCTACCTGGGCCTGGAGGCGTGATGGCGGAACTCGTCGGCTACCTGATCACCGGCGTCGGGGTGGGCTGCGCGTATGCCCTGCTCGGCAGCGGTCTGGTGGTCATCCACCGGGTGACCCGCGTGGTCAACTTCGCGCAGGGCGGGTTCGCGGTGCTGGCGGCGCTCACGGTCACCACACTGCTCACGGCCGGCCTGCCGCACGGTCTCGCCGAGTCGCTGGCGGTCCTGCTGGCGACCGGAATCGGCCTGCTGACCGGGATGGTCGCGATCGGCAGACCCGGGACCACACCCCAGGCCGCGTTGATCATCACCCTCGGGCTCGGCGTTCTCGCGTACGCCGTGGAGATCTTCCTCTGGGGTGACCAGCCGCGCTCGTTCCCCGGGCTGCCCGGCTCCACCGCGGTGCTCGGCGCCCGGGTGCAGACCCACTACCTGCTGATCATCGGGGTGACCGCGGTGATCCTCGGCGCGACCGCGCTGCTGTTCGCCCGCACCGACCGGGGCCGGGCGCTCACCGCGACGGCCGACGACCCGTACGCGGCCCGGATCGTCGGGATCGACGTGGCCCGGATGGGGCTGCTCGCCTTCGCGCTCGGCGGTGCGCTCGGCGGCCTGGCCGGTGTCCTGGTCACCCCGGTCCAGCAGGTCAGCTTCGACAGTGACGTGGTGCTCGTGGTGAACGGGTTCTCCGCCGCGATCCTCGGCAACCTGACCCGGCCCGGCCTCACCCTGGCCGGCGGGCTGCTGCTCGGGGTGGTGCAGGCCCTGGTCGGCGGCTACCTGAGCACGGCGTACCAGACGGAGGTGGCGTTGATCTTCATGCTCGGGGTGCTGATCCTGCGCTCCTCCTCGGCTCGGGTCGAGGAGGTGACGGCGTGAAGTGGATCATCGCGCTGGCGGCGGCCGCTGTCGTGCCGTTCTTCCTCCCGCCGGGCCAGCTCACCGTCTACATCCTGCTCGGGCTCTCCGCGATGGCGGTCGTCGGGCTGTCGCTGCTGATGGGCTATGCCGGACAGGTGTCGCTCGGGCAGGCGTCGTTCACCGCGATCGGGGCGTACACCGCCGGGCTGCTCGCCGTGCACGGTGTGCCGACGCTGCTCGGGCTGCTCGCCGCTCCGCTGGTCGCGGCGCTCGCGGCGGGGCTGGTCGGTGTGCCGATCCTGCGGTTGCGCGGGCATCAGCTGGCGTTCGCCACGCTGGCCCTGCAGCTGATCCTGCTGTCGGTGCTCGGCGACGCCGACTGGGCCGGTGGCGCGGTCGGGTTGCAGGGGCTGCCGTACCTGTCGGCGGGTGGCTTCGAGCTGAACCAGGACCGGGACTACGCCTGTCTCGTGCTGGCCGGGGTGGTGCTGACCACGCTGATCGCGTCCGCGCTGGTCCGCTCCCGGGTCGGGCGCGGGTTGCGCGCGCTGGCCACCGCGCCGGTCGCGGCCGGGGCGAGCGGGGTGCCGGTCGGTGCGTACCGCTTGCTGGTCTTCGCGGTCTCGGCCGCCTTCGCCGGCCTCGCCGGCGGGATCTACGCGTTCTACGTGGGCTATCTGGCGCCGGGTTCGTTCCCGGTGCTGCTCTCCGTCGAGTACGTCGTGATGGCCGTCGTCGGCGGCCTCGGCAGCATCGCCGGCGCCCTGCTCGGCGCCACCCTGATCACCCTCGCCGTCCAGCTCCTCACCACCCTGGCCACCCAGCCCGGCATGCCGAGTTACGCCCCGAGCGTCCTGTCCTACGCGGTGTACGCCCTGCTGCTGATCGCCGTCGTCCGCTACGTCCCGAAGGGCATCGTCCCCGCCCTCCTCCTGCGGAAGGGCATCCTCGCCACCTTGCACCGGAGGTCATCGTGAACCGTCTGCTCGCCGCGTTCCTGGCACCGGCCCTGCTCGCACCGGGCCTGTTCGCCGGGCCCGCGCAGGCCGCCGCGCCGGTCACCCACTACACCGGCACGCTCGCCGACGGCGCCACCTGGATCGCCGACGTGCCCGCCGACTGGCACGGCACGCTGATCCTGTTCAGTCACGGCTTCGGCTCGCTCACCGCCGCCGACGCGCCCGACCCGGCCACCGGGCAGGCCCTGCTCGACCGCGGTTACGCCCTGGTCGGCTCCTCCTACGACCCGCACGGCTCACTCTGGGCGCTGGAGAGCGCGGCCCGCGACCAGTTCGCCGCGCTGGCCGCGCTCGAGGCGATCACCGGACCGGCCCGGACCACGATCGCGGTCGGCCAGTCGATGGGCGGCCTGGTCAGCACCCAGGAGGCCGAGCACGCCCGCGGCGGGCTGGACGCCGTGGTCTCCGCCTGCGGGCTGCTCGGCGGCGGGATCGACCTGAACAACTACCAGCTGGACGGCGAGTTCGCGCTGTCCCGCCTGCTCGCGCCGGGCCAGGACATCCCGCTGGTGAACTACCCGAGCCCGGCCGACGGTGCGGCCGCCGCGAGCTGGCTCAGCGCGCTGGCGTCCGCGGCGCGCGGCACGGCGGCCGGTCGGGCCCGGGTCGCGCTGGGCACCGCCCTGCTGACCATGCCGACCTGGTCGGCCGGGCAGCAGTCGCCGCCGGCCGACGCCGAGGGCATCGCGCAGGCCCAGTACGAGTGGCTGGTCACCAGCCTGCCGTTCATCATGCCGGCCCGGTACTTCATCGAGCTCAGCGCCGGCGGGAACGCGTCCTGGAACGCCGGGGTGGACTACCGCGCGCTGCTGGCCCGCTCGCCGTACCGGGACACCGTGCGCGCCATGTACCGGACCGCCGGGCTCGACCTGCGCGCCGACCTGACCGACCTGACCCGGCACGCCGCCGTGCACGCCGACCCGGCCGCGGTGGCCGGCCTGACCCGCAGCTCGACCGTGACCGGCCGGCTCGACGTGCCGATGCTGACCCTGCACACCCGCTACGACCAGCTCGCCCCGGTCGAGTTCGAGAACCGGTACGCGCAGCAGGCGCGCGGGCCGCTGCTGCGCCAGGCGTACGTGGCCCGGCGCGGGCACTGCGCGTTCACCCCGTCCGAGCACGTCGCCGCGATCCAGGCCGCCGAGCACCGGGCCGTCACCGGCCGCTGGGACGACACCGCGACCACCGGTGGCCTGCAGGCGGCCGCGCTCCGGCTGCACCTCGGTGACACTCCCGCGTTCGCCGGCTTCCACCCCGGCCCGCTGGTCAGCCACCGATGGCCGCCGGCCTACGTCCTGGGCGGGAGGGTCAGCAGGCCGGCGGCGACCACCGCACGGCTCAGCGGCCTGCCCAGCTCGGCCAGCCGGGCGCACCCCTCGGCGCCGATCTCCGCGTACGCCGGGGTGGCCAGCCGGTCGGTGGCCGCCTCGATCCCGTCGCGCTGAGCCCGCCCCTCGGCGCTGAGCACCGGCTCATCGCCCTCGATCAGCCCGCGCCCGCGCAGGTCGCCGACCGCGCCAGCCCACTGCTCCTCACTCCAGCCACGGGTGCGACGCAGGATCGGCGCGGGCACCTCGCCGGACGCCGCGTGCAGCACCAGCGCCTCCAGGCCGGTCAGCCCGGCGAGCAGCAACGCGGCGACGTGCCCGTCCCCGCGGAACTCGCGCAGCACCGTGAGCGCCTGCCAGAGGACCAGGTGGGGCTGCTCCGGCCACGGCAGCGCGGCGTGCGCGGCGAACAGCGGGCGGCCCTGCGGGTGCGCGGCCGCGGTCTCGGCGGCGCGGCGGGCCAGCCCGGCGGCCTCGGCCACCTCCGGGCCGTGCACCGCGTCGCCCAGGCCACGGGCCAGGGCCGCACCGGCGGCTTCCCGGCGGGCGGCGAGGACCGCGGCCGGGGTCGCCCGGGCCCAGGCGGCCGGCAGCGCGGCGGTCACCAGGCGCGGGTTGAAGTTGAAGAACATCGCGATCACCGGCTCGGCGCCGACCGCGCCCAGGGCGGCCGCCCGGGAGGCGAAGTAGCCGTCCCGGCCGGTGATGCCGAGCGCCGCGTACCGGTCCTGCGCCTCGGGCACGAAATAGATCATGCCGTGCACCGGCTCCGCCGAGCGCCAGGCCTGGCGCACCAGGGCCGGGTCGATCGCCGCCGGCTTGTCCGTTTCCGTCGCACCCGTCATGCCACTGCCCTCCGACACCGAAGTTACCGAAGTTACCGATGGGTACCGTCCCACGTGAGTGACGCTCGTGTCACCCCACGGTCAACACCCTGGAAGCTGCCGAGCGCCCGGACGCCTCACATTAGGATCGGATCGGCCGACCATAGGGCCATGCGAAACGGGGAGCGCCGATGAACCGCCTGCCGGTGCTGGTGTCACCGTACGGTCCCTATGCCAGCCTCGCCCTGCACGTGCACGACCTGACCATTCGCGGCCACCACACCGAGACACTGCACGCCGCGGACGAGGCCGAGGCGATCACCCTGATGCTCGGCGACCACCGCACCCACCGGGTCAGCCGGCTGGGCCGGATGTACGCGCTGACCTCGCTCGGCCGCCTCGACGAGGCGCTGCAGATCGCCGAGGAACTGGTCGAGGACCAGGCCCGGCTCGGCGGCCCGAAGGCCACCGACGCCAAGATCCTGGCGGACACCGCCGAGGTCCTGATCCACCTCGGCCGGATCGACGACGGCCTGCACTACGTCGCGCGGGCGATGGCCGTGCTGGACGTCGCGCCGCGCAAGGGCCCGCGGTACTTCTCCGCGATGGCCTCGCTGGCCGAGGCGGCCCGCGGCGCCGAGCTCTTCGAACTCGCCGACGAGGCCATGCGCCGGTGCATCGAGTCGTTCGAGTTCCCGGACGACCTGTACCGGTCCGCCGCCGACCTCACCCACACCGAGCTGTGGGCCGAGTGGGCGCTGCGCCTGGAACAGGTCGGCCGGATCGAGGACGCGGCGGCCCTCTTCGACAAGACCACGGCCGTGCTCCGGTACTGGACCGAACAGGGCATCGACTCCCCGCTCAGCACCGCGATCCTCGCCCTCTGCCACGCCAAGTCCGGCCGGCCCGCGGAGGCACTCGCCCTGATCAGCGACCAGCTGCCGAAGATGCGGGAGGCCGGCCAGTTCCACGAGGCCCGGCTGTTCCACCTCGCGTACGGGCTGGTCCTGCGGTCCACCGGCGAGTGGCGGGCCGCCCGCCGCGAGTTCCGGGCCGCTCTGGAACTCGCGGTCCTGCGTTCCCAGCGGCTGCTCTTCCAGTACGAACTGGCGATCACGGCGGCGCAGGAGTTCCCGGGCGACGCCACCCAGGCGGTGCTGGAGTCGCTGCGCAGTCACGTCGAGGCGCTGTGGCAGCTGCGCCTGGACCGGCGCACCATGCTGCGCCAGGCGTACCGCCGGGTGGAGCTGGAGGCGGAGCGCACCACCGCGGACCTGGCCGCCGCCTCGGACGCGCTGACCGGGCTGGGCAATCGGCGGATGTTCGACCGCCGGATCAACACGGTCACCACCGGCGGCTCCCTGCTGCTCATCGACGTGGACCACTTCAAGGACATCAACGACCGCTACTCGCACGGCGTCGGCGACCGGGTGCTCGGCGAGATCGCCGCGGTGCTGCGCTCGCACTGCCGGCACGACGAGGTGGCGATCCGCTTCGGCGGTGACGAGTTCGCCCTGTTCCTGTCGACCGGCGAGGACGATGCCCGCCAGGTCGCCGAACGCATCCGCCGGGTGATCGAGGCCCGCGACTGGAGCACGATCGTGCCCGGCCTGACCGTGACCCTCAGCATGGGCCTGGCCGCCTGCCGCACCGGCGAACCGGGCCGCGACCTGTACGACCGCGCCGACGCCCGCCTCTACGTCGCCAAACGAGCCGGCCGCAACCAACTCGCCGCCGCCTGACCCCGGCTGGCGCCGAGGGTCCCCTCAACCCCGCTGACACAACCACCACCAGCCGACCGACCGCGGCTGGCGCCGAGGGTCTTCTCAACGCCGTTGAGACAGCCCCCACCACCAGCCGGGCCGGGCCCTGGCCGCTGGGTCAGGAGAGGTGCGGGCAGTTCGTGGTGAACTGGGAGATCGTGGTGCTGACCGACGGGCCCGGGCAGAGGAACTGGTCGTAGCGGGTGTCGTCGTCGACGAAGCGCTTCAGCCAGGCGATGCTGTTCGACGCGATCGTGGTGTTCGCCGTGTTCGGGGCGAAGTGGCTGGCGCCGGCCAGTTCCAGGTAGGCCCGGTCCAGCCCGGACGGCAGGCTGCTGAAGAACGGCTTGGCGTGCTGGGCGACCGGCGCGACGGTGTCCGCCTGCGCACCGATGATCATCGTGGGGACGGTGAGCCCGGCGAAGCTCTTGGTCAGGTCCCACGGCGTCAGCGGGATCGCGGCCTGCAGCGACGGCCGGGACTTGGCCGCCTCCAGGGTGCCGCCACCGCCCATCGAGTGACCCATCACGGCCAGCCGGGTGGTGTCGATCCGGGTCCGCACGGTGCTGCGGGTGGTCAGGTAGTCGAGCGCGGCGAGCAGCTCGGTGCCGCGGGTGGCCGGCTGGTCCGAGGTGGTCAGCGTGTCGATGTTGAACACCACGAAGCCCTGCGAGGCGATCCGCGGCGCCAGCCAGGCCATGCTGCTGCGCAGCGCGGTGAAGCCGGGCGCGATCGCCACCGCGCCGAACGTCCCGCCGACGGTGCTGGTCGGGTAGTAGATGTCACCGCCGCCGAACCCGGTCACCGAGATCCGCGAGACGGTGGTCTGCGCGGTGGCGAACGGCCCGCTCGTGGCCTGGATGCTCGCGGTGGTCGGCGCCGGGCCGCGCTGGAACGACGTGGTGGCGGCGTTCGCGCTCGGCACCAGGGTGACGCCGGCCGCGGTCAGCACGACCGCGGCGAGCGCGCCGACCACATTTCGTGCACGGAGAATTCTCATTGCCTTGCCCCCAAGGTAAGAAATCGAGAAGCCGATCCTCACTCAGGAAAATGACAGTTTCAACGTACGACGATGATCGTGAGACCGCTGTCTCACGCGCCATTCGAGCCATTGACGGCATCTGTTCGGGTGATTCTCATTCGCCGTTCAGCAGGCTGCGGAGCGCCGGTTCGACGACGGCGAAATCGACCGCGATCGGCCCGATCAGGTCACCGAAGAGCACCGACTCGACGATCCGGACGTACACCGCCGACCTGGCCAGCAGCTCGTCCGGGGTCAGGTCGGGCAGCACGCCGGCGGCCACGAAGATGTCCCGCTGCGCCTCGACCGAACGCCGGTACACGCCGTGCACCGGTGAGATGAACAGCCGGGTGGCAGTCTCCGGCTCGGCGCGGAAGAACTGCCGCAACGGGCTGGGGCCGGCGAGCCATTCCGCGAATGTACGGGTCAGCTCGATGACACTTTCCACGTCGCGTGGCGGGTTCTCCGCGGCGGCGTCGGCGAACAATTTCCGGTCGATCGCCCACAACGCCTCGGCGAGCAGTTCGTCGCGGCTGCCGGCCACCCGGTAGAGCGTGGCCCGGCTGACGTTCAGTTCGGCGGCGAGCGCGTCCATGTCCAGCCCGGCGTGCTGCAGGAAGTGCATGGCCGCACCCCGCACCACCTCCCGGGGCGCGACGACCCGGCGCGCACTCTCCTCGGCAGCCATGACACCTCCACGCAGTGATCAACGATCAACCCAACGTAGGGTCCCCCGGTTGCGGCCCTGCTCAGCCGGTCGGCCAGGACATCCGGCACTACGGGCGACGACTCCGCCGACCCTGTCCGGGTGAACGGCGACACGACCCGCGCTCACCGGTCACGACCACCCGAACGAGGCATCTGAACGGCGCGGATGCCCCCATAAGGTCCATTCCACGAGCCGGCGGCACGGCTGATCCAGACGGGGCGGGGGCATGGCGGAGGACCGTACTGTCCGGCTGCTGCTCGCCGCCGAGCTGACGACGGCGCTCGGGATCGGGCTGACCGAGCCGTACGTGATCGTGCTCCTCCATGACGTGCGCGGCCTGTCGCTGACCGCGGCGACCGGGGTTCTCGCCCTGGCGGCGGTCGCCGGTCTGCTCGGCAGCCCGTTCGCCGGCGCCCTGATCGACAGGTACGGCGGCCGCCCGATGATGGCCGCGGGCCTGGCGCTCGCGGTGGCCGGCCTGCCGGTCGTCGCCGCCGCGACCGGCGTGGTCCCGGTCGCGGCCGGGATCGCGGTCACCGCCCTCGGTTTCGCGGTCTCGATCCCGGCCCTGGTCACGCTGCTGGCCACCCTGACCCCGGCGCACGACCACCGGCGGATCTACACGCTCCAGTACACGGTCTACAACATCGGCATGGCGACCGGCGCCGCCCTGGGCGGCTTGGCGCTGGCCCACCGCCCGCTGATCCCGCTGCTGTGGGCCGCCGCCGCCCTGACCTGCCTGGCCGCCCTCGGCATGACCGTTTCCGGTGGCCCGCGCGCCACACCGAGACCCGCCCCGGCGCCACCCGGCGGCTACCGGCACGCCCTCGCCGACCGGCGTCTGGTGCGGCTGCTCGGCGCCGCCGCCCTGCTCTCCACTGTCGGTTTCGGCATCTTCAGCGCCGCCCCGCCGGTGCTCGCGATCGCCGCGCACGACCCGGCCGCCCTGTCCTGGGTCAGCGTCGCCAACTGCGTCGCCGTCGTCGCCGGCGCGCCGCTCGCCACCCGGTGCGCCGGCCGGTTCTCCGCCCGTGCCGCGTTGCTGAGCACCGCGACCCTGTGGGCGCTGGCCTGGGCGGTCTGCATCCCCACCGTGCTCGGCGCCGGGCTGAGCACCCGAGCCGCCCTGACCTGCGCCGCGATCCTCACCGGGGCCGGCGAGCTGCTGATCGCCGGCGCGCTGCCGGCCCTGGTCGACACGATCGCCCCGGCTCCGCTGCGCGGCCGCTGCCACGCCCTGTCCAGCCTGGCGCAGACCGCGGGCATGGCAGCGGGTCCGCTCCTGGTCACGGCCACCACAGCCACCGGCAGACCGCTCCTCCTGCTGTCCGCCGCCATCGCACTGTCCGCCGCCGCCACCGGTCTTCTCCTGGAGTACGGCGGCCCGCGCCGTGACCGCACCGCCCGGCGGCGCGGGCTCACGAGGGTGCGGCCTCGAGCACGCTGATCCGGGCGCGCAGCGCCGCCACCTCGTCGCGGAGCTCGGTCGCGGCCGTGAGCAGCGCGGCGACCAGCCCGTGGTAGTCGACGCTCTTCAACCGATGATCGCCGAACTCCTCCACCAGCTCGGGGAAGGCCGTCTCCACCTCCTGCGCGAGCACCCCGATGCCGGGGCGCCCGGACCGGCTCTCGCCGACGGCCGGGGTGTCCGCCCAGTCGAAGGCGACGCCGCGCACCCCGGCCAAGCGGTCCAGCACGCCGCGCAGCGGCCGGACGTTCTCCTTCACCCGCATGTCGGACAGGTTCGGCGCGACGATCGGCACCGAGGCACGGACCTCGTTCGAGGTGACCCGCAGCCGTTCGGTGCCGCCGTTGCCGGTGTCGACGCGGATCCGGAGCCCCTCGGCGGGGCTGGTGCTGCGGACGTCGATGAAGCCACCGGGAATGGTGCCGTTGACGTTGCCGCCGAACAACCGCATACCGGTCTCCCCGGCATCGGTACGGCCGCCGAAGTACAGGTTCCCGTCGGTGCCGGCCGCCGCGGTGGGCAACAACGCGTTGCCGGAGCCCAGGGTCAGCCGCTGGCTCGGTGTCCCGGTGCCGATGCCGACGTTGCCGTTCGCGGCGACCCGGACCCGCTCGGTGCCGCCGTTCGCGGTGTCCACCCGGATCCGCAGCCCGTCCTGGCCATCGGCCGTCTTCACGTCGAGGAAACCGCCGGGCAGGGTGCCACCGTTGACGTCCCCGCCGAACAACCGCATGCCGTTCTCGCCGACGTCGGTACGACCGCCGAAGTACAGGTTCCCGTCGGTGCCCTGGCGCGCGTCCGGAAGCAGCACGTTGCCGGAGCCCAGCGTGAGTTGCTGGCTGGGACTGGTGGTGGCGATGCCGACCCGGCCCCGGGCGCTGTTCGAGGAGGGCGTCACGCGGAGCACCTCCTCGAGGTTCGAGGGCGCGCCGCTCGTGTTCGTCCGGATCACCAAGGAAGCGTTGTTCCTGGTGCCGAGGAAGTTGTTGTTGCCGTTCACCTGATTGCCGTCGAGATCCCAGGACATGGTGTGGTCTCCTCCGTGTCGTCCCTACCCGACCTCGGTACTCGCCCGGGAAGACCCACTCAACAGCTGCGGCCTCGATCCGACATTTCCCCGGCTGGTGCTCAGGGGTGTCTCAAGGGCGTTGAGACACCCCTGAGCACCAGCCGGGGACCGCGAGCTCCGCCGCGGCATGGACCACCGCTGGGGTCAGACCGGGGTGAGGAGGTTGGCGGGGGTGATGGCGGCCCGCAGGGTGGGCTCGGCGGCCGGGGTGGTGTCCAGGGTGTCCAGGGCCAGCAGGGCGGCGCCGACCACCGGCGGGGCGGAGAGCACGGTGACCTCGGCCAGCGGCGCCTGGGCGCGGGCGCCGGCGACCACCTGGTCGTGCAGCAACGGGTGCCGGGCCTGCAGGACGCCGCCGCCGAGCACCAGGGCGTGCGGGGCGGCCAGCAGGTTCAGCCGGCCGGCGGCCACCCGGTGCTGGGCCAGGATCTCCTCGGCCTGCCGGGTGATCAGCGCGGACGCCACCTGGTCGCCGGCCGTGGCCACCTCGAACAGCAGCGGGGCCAGCTCCGGGATCCGGTCCATCGGCAGCTCACCCAGGTGCAGGGCGATGCTGACCTCCTCGACGGACGCCCGGCCGAAGTGCGCGGCCACCGCGGCGGACAGCGCGGTCGAGCGGCCGCGGCCGTCCTCGCCCCGGGCCGCCTCGCGCAGCGTGTGCTCGGCCAGGTCGTGGCCGCCGCCCCAGTCCCCCGAGATCGGGCCGAGCGCGACGAACCGGGCGGTGCGGCCGTCGGCGGAGCGCCCGACGCAGTTGGTGCCCGCGCCGCACACCACGGTCACCGCGTCCGGCATCGACGTGCCGGCCCGGAGCAGGGCGAAACAGTCGTTGTCGACCAGGGCGCGGTGGCCCCAGCCCTGCCCGGACACCGCCTCCTGCAGCCGGCTCACCTCGATCGGCAGGTCGGCGCCGGCCAGGTACACCGCGACGGTGTCGATCGGGGTGTCCGGTGCCAGCCCGGCCCGGGCCCGGGCCGCCTCGAACAGAGCGCCCAGCACCCGGACGGTGCCGGTCAGGCCGATGTTGTGCGGCGAGGACGTGCCGCCGCGGACCACGGCGAGCACCTCGCCGGAGGCGTCGCCGAGGACCACGTCGGTCTTCGAGTTGCCACCGTCGGCCGCCAGGTAGAGCGCGCTCATCGCGCCCACGCGAGGTGGCTGCGACCGGCCGCGATCAGCTTGTCCGCGAGGGCGTCGGCGTATTCGTGCTGTCCGATCAGCGGGTGCGCGAGCAGCGCCCGGTAGACCCGGTCGCGTCCGCCGCGCAGGGCCGCGTCGAGCGCCAGTTCCTCGTACCCCCAGGTGTGTGTGATGAGCGCGGCCAGGTCGGGCGAGACCGCGGTGACCGGCAGCGGAACTGGGCCCTCGAGGCCCGCCCGGGCCGAGATCTCGATGACCGCGTCGGCCGGGAGGAACGGCAGGGTCAGGTTGTTGCGGACGTTCACCGAGTGCACGGCGCCGTCGTCGAGGCCGAAGAGTGAGGCGAGCAGGCCGACCGCGGCCTCCGAGTAGTAGGCGCCGCCGCGTTCGCCGAGCAGCGCCGGCTTCTCGGTGAGGGTGACGTCGCGGTACATGTCGAGCAGGATCGCCTCGATCTCGGCGACCCGCTGCCCGCGGGTCGGCACGTTCCGCGACTCCCGCACGTGTTTGTCGTGGTTGTAGAAGTACGACAGGTAGTACGACGGCACGTTGCCGAGCATCGTGATGATCTCGGCGGGCACGTCCACCTCGCCGGCGATCTCGTCGAGATGCGCCGAGATCAGCTCCGGGAGCCGGTCGACGCCGTCCACGTAGGCGGCCCGTTCCCAGGTCAGGTGGTTCAGCCCGACGTGGTCGAGGACCACCGCGGACGGCGCGACACCCAGGTGGGCGGCGAACCGGCGCTGGAACCCGATCGCCACGTTGCACAGCCCGACCGCCTTGTGCCCGGCGTCCAGCAGCGCCCGGGTGACGATCCCGACCGGGTTGGTGAAGTCGACGATCCACGCGCCGGGCTTGGCCCGCGCCCGGATCCGCTCCGCGACGTCCAGGATCACCGGTACGGTCCGCAGCGCCTTGGCCAGCCCGCCCGCGCCGGTCGTCTCCTGACCGACGCAGCCGCACTCGAGCGGGAACGTCTCGTCGGTGATCCGGGCCTGCTGGCCGCCGACCCGCAGCTGGATCACCGCGGCGTCGGCGTCGGTGACCCCGGCGTCCAGATCGGTCGTCCAGGTCACCGTGCCCGGGTGGCCGTACTGCTTGAAGATCCGGGCCGCGAACGCCCCGACGATCTCCAGCCGTTCGGCGGCCGGGTCGATCAGGACGAGCTCGGAGACCATCGAGCCGAGCCGGGCGAACCCGTCGACCAGCTCGGGCGTGTAGGTCGATCCGCCGCCGATGACCGCGATCTTCATCCTTTGAACCCTGTCAGTGTGATGCCCTGCACGAACGAGCGCTGAGCGAAGAAGAAAATGATGATCAATGGGGCCATGGCCAGCACCGTCGCCGCGGTGACCAGATTCCAGTCGACGTGGTGCACGGTGCGGAACGAGGCCAGGCCCAGCGAGAGCGTCCACGAGCTCTCGTTCTCGCTGGTGTAGAGCAGTGGACCGTAGTAGTCGTTCCAGCAGAAGAAGAACTGGAACAGGCCGGCCGCCGCGATGCCCGGCCGGGCCATCGGCAGCACCACCCGCAGCAGGGTGCGCCACTCGCCGCAGCCGTCCACCCGGGCCGCGTCGAGGTACTCGCTCGGGATGGTCAGCAGGAACTGCCGGAGCAGGAAGATGCAGAACGCGTCGCCGAACAGGGTCGGGATGATCAGCGGCCAGAGCGAGCCGGTCAGGCCGTAGCGGGCCCACATCAGATAGAGCGGGACCGTGACGACCTGCGGCGGGAGCATCATCACGCAGATCACCGTGAGGAACATCAGGTTGCGGCCGCGGAACTTCAGCTTCGCCAGGGCGTACGCGGCGGGCACGCTGGACGCCAGGGTGAGCACCGTCGCCGACACCGCGTAGATCATGGTGTTCAGCAGGTAGTGCGGCAGCGGCGTCGCCTGGAACACCTTGAGGTAGTTCTCCGGGTGCCAGGAATTCGGCCAGTAATCGCTGGTCAGGGCCTGGTCGCTGGTCATCAGCGAGAGCAGGACCAGGTAGACGACCGGCGTCAGGAACATGATCGCCAGGGCGATGGCGATGCTGTGCCGGGCGATCCAGTCGAGCCGGATCCGCCTCTTCTCGGTACGCGGCGCGGCGACCGGCGCCACCGGCCGGTCAAGCAGCCGGTCAAGCAGGGCCGTCATGATTCCTCCCCGGAGAACGCCTTGGCGCGGCGCAGCAGGATCACGGTGACCCCGAGCGCGACCGCGAACAGCGCGATCGCGAGGGCGTTCGCGTAGCCGAGCGCGCTGTAGCGGAACCCGACGGTGTAGAGCCACAGCGGGTAGGTGAACGTGGAACCCTCCGGATAGCCGAAGGACTGGGAGATCCCGGCGCCGACGGTGGCCTGCCCGCTGGCGATCGAGCCGGCCACCGCCGCCTGGTCGAAGTACTGCAGCGTGTAGATCACGCCGGTGACCGCCGCGAAGAGGATCACCGGGCGGATCGTCGGCAGCGTGATCGACCGGAACTTGTGCCAGGCGTTCGCGCCGTCCAGCGACGCGGCCTCGTAGAGGCTCTCCGGGACGCCCAGCACCGCCGCCAGGAAGATGATCATCAACTCGCCGATGCCCCACAGCCCGAGCAGGACGAGCGACGGCTTGGCCCAGGCCGGTGAGTTGAACCAGAGCGGGCCGTCGACGCCGACCATCTCGAGCAGGTGGTTGACCGGGCCGGTGCCCGGCTTGAGCAGGTAGACGAACGCGATGGTGGCAGCCACCGGCGGGATCAGGGCGGGCAGGTAGAAGATCGTCCGGTAGATGCCCGCGCCCCGTTTGAACTGGACGAGCAGCATCGACAGGCCGATCGCGCCGAGGATCCGCACCGGGACGAAGACCGCCACCATCCAGAGCGTGTTACGCACCGCCTGGAGCAGGAACGGGTCGTCCGCCATCCGCCGGTAGTTGTCCAGTCCCACCCACTGCGGCACGGAGAGCAGGTCGAACTTCGTGAACGAGAAGTAGACCGCCGAGATCAGGGGGTAGACGAAGAACGCCGCGATGCCGATCAGCGCGGGCGCCAGGAAGGAGAACGTGATCGCACCCCGGCGGAGACGGACGCCCATGCCTCAGCCGCCCAGCGACATGACGCCGTTGATCTTCTGGTCCGCCTCGGTCAGGCCCTTGTCCAGGTCGGGCACCTTGCCGGACTGGTAGGTGGTCAGGAACTGCCCGAAGGTCTCCTGGTACGCCGGTCCGGACGCGGACGGCGGCGACGTCATCGAGTTCGGGTTGTTGAAGATGTCGATGAACGTCTTGAAGTCCGGGTCCGCGTTCAGCGTCGGGTCGGCGATCGCCTTGGTCGTGGTCGGCACGTTCTTCAGCAGTCCGGCCAGCTTGATCACCGCGGCGTCGTCGGTGGTCAGGTACTTGATCAGCTCCCAGGCCGCCTCGGGGTTCTTGGCGTTCTTGGAGATGCCCATGATGTTGCCGGTGACGTAGCCGCCGCCGTAGCGGGCCGGGTCGCTGGTGGGCAGCGGTGCCACGCCGTACTTGAGGTCCGGCGACTGGTCCTTGAGGAACGCCAGGCGGTACTCGGCGTCGATGTTGATCGCCACCTGGCCCTTCTGGAACGCGTTGTCGGCGCTGAACTCGTCGCCGAGGCTGGCCTTGAACTTGGTCAGGTTCGCGTAGCCGTACCAGTCGACCAGGTTCTTCTGCCAGGTGAGCAGGGTCTTCCAGTTCGGGTCGGCGCCGACCGCGCTCTTGCCGTCGGCGGTCAGCCACTTCGCGCCGGTGGCCGGCGCCAGGTGCGCGGCGGCGTTCTCGTAGAAGTCGTAGAGCGGCAGGAAACCGACCTGCTTGAGCGACCCGTCCGGGTTGCGGACGGTCAGCTTCTTGGCGTCCTCGGTCAGCTCGTCCAGGGTCTTCGGCGGCGACGTGATGCCGGCCTTCGCGAACAGGTCCTTGTTGTAGTACATCCCGTACGCGTCGGCCAGGAACGGCATGGCGCACCGCTTGCCGTCGAACTCGGTGTACGACCGGGTGGTCGCGTTGAGCTGGTTCAGGTCCACCTTGTCCCGGTCGAGGTACGGCTTGAGGTCGACCCATGCGCCGGACGAGCAGAACTTGCCGACGATGTCGGTGGAGTAGGAGAGCCCGACGTCCGGCCCGTTGCCGGCGCCGATCGCCTGGGTGACCTTGGAGTCGTCCTGACCGGCCTTGACCGTCACCTTGATGTTCGGGTGGGTGGCGGTGAAGTCCTTGACCACCTGGTCGATCGCGGTGGCCTCACGCTCGGTGAAGAAGTGCCACAGCTCGACCGTCCCGGAGACCGCGGTGCCGGGGTCGGCGACCTTGTTCTCCTTCGGAGCCGGGGTGCACGCCGTGGTCAGCAGGACCGCGGCGCCCAGGGCGAAAAGGGTATGGGGGATCCGTTTGTTCACGTGAGCCTCTCAAGAAAGGTGAGGGGTGTCAGCTGTCGCGGACGGCGACGGTCAAGGCTTCCCGGACCGCGGCGAGACCGGCGTCGAGCGCGCCGAGCAGCACCGCGTCGTCATCGATGGTGGTGACCGCGAACGAACTCTCCAGCGGGGCGGCCCGCCGGAACGCGGTGGTCACCGTGGTGAGCAGGGTGTCGCCACCGGCCTGGGCGATCGGGCCGGCGAGCACCACGAGATAGGGGTCGAGCACCGCGATCACGGCGGCCAGGCCGACCACGATCCGGTCGGCAAGGGTGGTCAGGAACTCGCCGGGCCCGGCCGCGGCGGCGGCCGCGACCACCTCGGCGGGGGTGTCGCCGACGACGCCGGTGTCCCGGGCCAGCTCCATGATCGCGGCGCCGCCGAACAGGTCCTGCAGGTCCAGCTTGCGGTGCGGTGAGTCGGGTGAGTACAGCGGCACGTACCCGATCTCGCCGGCGCCTCCGCGGGTGCCGCGCAGCAGCGTCCCGTTGATGTCGATGGCCAGACCGAGGCCGTCCTGGCCGATCCAGAGCAGCGCGAAGTTCTCCGTGTCCCGGCCCGCGCCGCGCCGGCGCTCGGCGACCGCGGCCAGGTTGACGTCGTTGTCGACGCCGACGTCCGTGCCGAGCGCCGCGGCGATCGCGGGCACCAGGCCGGGACGGCCGAAGCCGGGCACGTCGACCAGGCGGATCGTCCCGGTCCGCGGGTCGTACGACCCGGGCACGCCGAGCTGCACGTGCCGCAGCCGCCCGGCCGGGATGCCGGCCTGCTCGCGGAGCTGGGCGACCACATCGGACACCGCGGCCACCGGGTCGGCGCCGAGGAAGTCGACGCGGGACTCGAACCGGGCCCGGACCTCGCCGGTCAGGTCGCAGAGCGCGGCCGCGACCGACGGGGTGCCGCTGGTGCCGACGTCGCGGACCGAGACGGCGGCCGCGTAGGCGGCGTCCGGGTTGGCCGCGTAGACCTCGGCGTTCGGGCCCGGCCGGCCACTGGCGTGCCCGACGACGGTGACCAGTCCGGCCTCGGTCAGCCGGCGCAGCACCTCGGAGATGGTCGGCGTGGAGAGCGCGGTCAGCTTGCGCAGATCGGCCCGGGTGAGGTTGCCCGGGTCGAGCAGCAGCTCCAGCGCGGCGCTCTCGTTCATGGCCCGGAGCAGCTTGGACGAGCCGGCAAGACGCGTCATCGGGGCCCCCGGTTGATAGGCAAGTTGTTTAACAGTTGGCTCATCCTGAGGCACTCCATCGACTGAGTCAAGAGTCGAATCTTCCTGATAGACCGGGATTGATAAACCAACTTAACAGTCGTAGAGTCCGACCCCAACGCGCGCGCTGACCCCCTCACCCCCCTCTCTCAGGAGCGCCATGACTCGCGTCAGGAAAGTTCTCTACGCCACGTTAGGCCTGGTCATCCCCGGTGCGGCCGTGATCTACGGACTGCTGCCGGCCAGTGCTGCCACGGCCGGACCGATCAAGGGCCTCGGTGGCAAATGCATCGATGTCGCCGGCGCCTCGAGCACCAACGGAGCCGCGATCCAGCTCTACGACTGCAACAATTCGGCCGCACAGCAGTGGTCGGTCGGCAACACCGACCAGACCATCCGCTCGCTGGGCAAGTGCCTGGACGTGACCGCCGCCGCCACCGCGAACGGCGCCAAGATCCAGCTGTACGACTGCAACGCCACCGGCGCCCAGAAGTGGACGTTCACCAACGGCACCCTGGTCAACGCCGGTTCCGGCAAGTGCCTGGACGTGACGGACAAGAGCACCGCCAACGGCGCCCGGCTGCAGATCTGGACGTGTTCCACCACCGCGAACCAGACCTGGGTCCTGCCCGGCGGCACCAGCCCGACCAGCCCGGCTCCCACGTCGACCACGGCGGCACCGACCGGCAAGAACCTCGACGATCCGGCGAAGAAGGACGTCGCCATGCAGATCGTCTCGGCGGCCGAGAACTCCTCGCTGAACTGGCGCGCCCAGTTCTCCTACATCGAGGACATCAAGGACGGCCGGGGCTACACGGCCGGCATCATCGGCTTCTGCTCGGGCACCGGTGACATGCTCGAGCTGGTCGAGGCGTACACCGCCACCAAGCCGTCGAACGTGCTGGCGAAATACCTGCCGGCGCTGCGCAACGTCAACGGGACCGAGTCGCACGCAGGGCTCGACCCCAACTTCACCAGGGACTGGAAGACCGCGGCGGCCGACTCGGTGTTCCAGGCCGCGCAGGAGTCCGAGCGGGACCGGGTGTACTTCAACCCGTCGGTCCGTGACGGCAAGTCCGACGGCGTCCGCGCCCTCGGGCAGTTCGCCTACTACGACGCCTCGGTGGTGCACGGCTACGAGGGCATGCGGTCCATCCGGACCCGCGCGCTCAAGAAGGCCAAGCCGCCGGCGCAGGGCGGCGACGAGCGCGCCTGGCTGAACGCGTTCATGGACGAGCGGGTCGTCGAGATGAAGAAGGAGGAGGCGCACTCGGACGTGTCGCGGATCGACACGGCCCAGCGGGTCTTCCTCAACAACGGCAACTTCGACCTGAACACGCCGCTGGACTTCAAGGTCTACGGCGACTCGTTCCACATCGGCTGACACCCCCTCGTGGGTGGGGCCGGACACCCCCTCGTCCGGCCCCACCCACCCCCCTTATTCCTTGATGCCGATGTGCTCGATCGGCGGCACCCGCAGCAACCGGGCGATCGGCAGCACCGTCGTGGCCAGCGCCAGGATCGTCGTCCCGCCGAGCACGACCACCGCGCCCAGCGGCGGCACGTACGGCACCGGGCTGCCGGTCAGCGCCCGGACCACGCTGCTCAGGGTCAGCGCGGCGATCGACCCGCCGAGCACCACGGCGGTGCCGAGCAACCCGAACTGTTCCGCGTTCACCATCCGCCGGACCTGACGCCGGGTCACCCCGACCAGGCGCAGCAGGGCCAGCTCCCGGCGCCGCGCGAGGGCGGCCATCACCATGGTGTTGGCCGCCGCCACCACCGTGTAGCCGACCATCACCCCGATCAGCAGGCGGTTCAGCCAGGCGCTCAGCGCCAGGTCCTTCGCCAGGCCGCCGGTCAGCGCGGCGGCGTCGACCACGGTGCTGCCCGGGTGCCGGGCGGCGACCGCCCGCAGCGCGGTGTCGGCCGAGGCCGGTGCGCTGATCAGGATCTCGTCGTCGAGGTTCGTCGCGGTGTGCCCGGCGACCGTCGACAGGGGCAGCACCACGTCGCCGAAGCCGAGGCCGCGCCGGTAGATCGCGACGACCCGGGCGTGCACGGCGGCGCCGTCGCCGAGCCGCAGCTCGACGTCGTCGCCCACGTCCCAGCCGAACATCGACGACTGGGTGCGCGACACCGCGACGGCGCCGTCGCGCAAGCCGGTCAGCGAGCCCGCGGTGACGTCGAGGTCGAAGGCCGCGCCCGCGGTGGCCGGGTCGACCGCCCGGGCGCCGATCGACTCGCCGTCGCCCATCAGCGGCGCCAGCACGGTGGTGTGCCGGACCGGGGTCGCCGAGCGGACCCCGGGGATCGCGCGGACCTCGGCCAGCGCCGACCCGGACAGGCCCGCGCCCGACACCAGGGCCCGCGAGGCGAGCAGACCGGACCGGCTCTCGGCGACCGCCTGACGTTCCAGGTTGTTCTGCAGGAACCACACCGAACCGCCGAACCCGACCGCGAGCACCAGCGAGGTCAGCACGGTCGCCGAGCCCCGGGCGTTCGCCCGCAGGTTGGCCGCCGCCAGGTAGCCGCCGGTCCCGAAACCCGTCCGCAGCACCGGGGTCAGCAGCCGGGCGGCCGCATTCGTGATCCACGGTGCGAGCAGCGCGACGGCGAGGACGAACAGGTAGAGCATGCCGAGCGCCGCGCCCATCGCGGTCTGCCCGCTCACCGCGACCGCGGCCACCGCCGCCGAGGCCGCCGCGACCAGCGCGACCAGGCCGCCGATCAGCCGGGTGCGGCCACCGCCGGTCGGTTCGGCGGCGGCCTCGCCCAGCGCCTCGGCGGGTTTGACGGCGCTGATCCGGCGGGCGGCGAGCAGCCCGGCCAGCACCGCCGACACCAGCACGACCCCGGCCGCGGCGGGCGCGGCGAGCACACCGGGAAGCATCGGGAAGCTGGCCGGCAGGAACCCGCGCCCGGTCAGCTCGCCGGTCAGCCAGCGGGCCGCGACCAGGCCGCCCGGCACGCCGAGCACCGCGGCGACCAGGCCGATCAGCGCCGACTCCGCCATGATCATGCGGCGGACCTGGCCCGGGGTGGCCGCCACGGCCCGGAGCAGGGCCAGGTCGCGGCGGCGGTGCCGGACCGAGAGCCCGACGGTCGCGGCGACCACGAACACGATCAGCAGCGCGACGTAACCACCGAACGAGGCGCCGATCTGGATCAGCAGGCCGGCCGCCGCGCGATCCGCCGACCGTTCCGCCAGGCCGCGATCAGTTCCGGTCAGCACCCGCGCGTCGCCGGCGACCCGTTCGACTCGGGCACGCAGGTCGGCAACGTCGGTGCCGGGCGCGGCGAGCACGCCGATCGCGGTCACCCCGCCGCTGCGCGGGGCCAGTGCCGCGGCGTGCGCGTCGGTGAAGAAAGCCGTGGCCGTCCCGGTCCCGGTGACAAGACCACTGATCTCGTACGACCGGAGCACCCCGCCCACCACCAACCCGACCCGGGAACCCGGCAGCGCGCCCCCGGCGGCACCCGCGTCGAGCACCACCTCGTCCTCACGGGCGGGTGCACGGCCGGCCGTCAGCTCGTACGGTGAAAGGATCGCACTCCCCCAGCCCCGGCCGGCCGCGAGCGAGCCGTCGGCGGTGACCACCGGGATGTTCTCGTCCACCGCGACCGCCGCGACGCCCGGCAGGTCGCGGATCGTCCCGGCCAGCGCGACCGGCACCGTCCCGCCCTCGGGCAGCGCCACCGTGCTCCGATAGGTCTCCCCGTCGAACTCCTTGCTGGTGAACGTGGTGTCCGGCCGGGCGACCACCAGATCGGCGGCGGCATAGCGGACCGGCTCGGGGTGATAGCGCAGTCCGGACTCGACCAGGACTCCCATCGCGGTCAGGATCAGCGCGCCGAGCGTGAGCGCGAGCAGGGTGGCGGCCGAGGAACCGGGGCGGGCGCGCAGCAGGCGCGCGGCGAGCGTGGTCATCGGGCACCCACCGCGCGCTTGCGGCCCAGGGCGGCCAGGTGCTCGGCGATCCGCTCCGCGCCCGGCTGTGGCATGTCGTGCACCAGCCGCCCGTCGGCCAGCACGATCACCCGGTCGGCCCAGGACGCGGCCACCGGGTCGTGGGTGACCATCACGACGGTCTGCCCGTGCTCGTCGACCACCCCGCGCAGCAGAGCGAGCACCTCGGCCGCGGTGGTGGTGTCGAGCGCGCCGGTCGGCTCGTCGCAGAAGATCACTTCCGGACGGGTGGCCAGCGCCCGGGCGATCGCGACCCGCTGCTGCTGGCCGCCGGAGAGCGCGGACGGCCGGTGCCGCAGCCGCTCACCGAGCCCGACCCGCTCGACCACCCGCGCGATCCAGGCGCGGTCGGGCCGGACGCCGGACAGGCGCAGCGGCAACAGGATGTTCTCCTCGACGGTCAGCGCGCCGATCAGGTTGAACGCCTGGAAGACGAAGCCGATCCGGCCCCGGCGCAGCTCGGTCAGCCGGGTCTCGGAGAGCCGGGACAGCTCGGTGTCACCGATCCAGACGCTGCCCGCGGTCGGCCGGTCCAGGCCGGCCGCCGCCTGCAGCAGGGTGCTCTTGCCGGAGCCGGACGGACCCATGATCGCGGTGAAGGTGCCCCGGAGGAAGGCGGCGTCGACGCCGGCCAGCGCCCGGACCGGCTCCCCGTCGGACGCGTAGGTGCGGGTGAGCCCCTGGACTCGCACCGCGGGCTCATCGAGGACGGAGGTTCGCTGGCTGTTCACACCGGAAAGTCTTCGCCGATCGCCCGGCCCGCGAAATGACGCTGGCACCACGATCCAGGTACAGCAGGCGCTACCCCCGGGGCTGTCCCGGCGGGCCGTCCAGGTAGCGCAGCACGGCGGTCACCCGGCGGTCGGCGCGGTCGTCGGGCGCCAGGCCGAGCTTGGCGAAGATGCTGCGGATGTGTTTGTGCACGGCCCCGTCCGTGATGACCAGCCGCTCGGCGATCGCGGAGTTGCCCAGCCCCTCGGCCATCACCGCGAGCACCTCGGTCTCGCGCGGGCTCAGCTGGGCCAGTCCGCTGTCCGGGCGGGACCGGGCCAGCAGCTGCCCGACCACCTCCGGGTCGACCGCGGTGCCACCGGCGGCCACCCGGTGCAGGGCGGTGAGGAACTCCTCGACCCGGCCGACCCGTTCCTTGAGCAGGTAACCGAGCCCGGCGCTGCCCCGGGCCAGCAGGTCGGTGGCGAACGCCTGCTCGACATACGCGGACAGCACCAGCACGGCCAGGCCCGGCTGCCGGCGGCGCGCCTCGACGGCGGCCACGATCCCCTCGTCGGTGTGCGTGGGCGGCATCCGCACGTCGACGATCGCGACGTCCGGCCGGTGCTCGCCGACCGCGTCCAGGAACGTGCCCGGCCCGTCGGCGGTGGCGACCACCTCCAGACCCTCGGCCCGCAGCAGCAGCGCCAGGCCCTCGCGCAGCAGCGGGTCGTCCTCGGCGATCACGATCCGCACGGCAGCTCCACGTCCATCGTCGTCGGGCCGCCCGGCGGGCTGACCATCACGAAGCGGCCATCGTAGGCCTCGACCCGGCGCCGGATGCCGCGCAGCCCGGTGCCGCCGTCCTCGTCCGCGCCGCCGGTGCCGTCGTCGCTGATCCGCAGGCGCAGCCGGTCGCCGTCGCGCCGCACGGTGACCGCGGCCGAGACCGCGCCGCTGTGCTTCACCAGGTTGGTCAGCGCCTCGGCGACCACGAAGTACGCGGTCGCCTCGACCGAGACCGCACACCGGCCGGGCACGTCCACCTCGAGCCGGCACGGCACCGCGCAGGTGCCGGCCAGCCCGGCGAGCGCACCGGCCAGACCCCGGTCGTCGAGCACCGGCGGCAGGATCCCGCGGACCACCGCGCGCAGCTCGGCCAGGGCCTGCTCGCCGGCTTCCTGCGCGCGGTCCAGGATGTCCGCGACCGCGTCCGGGTTGCGGTCCGCCGCCCGCCGGGCCGCACCCACCAGTACGGTCAGCGCCACCAGGCGGTTCTGCGTGCCGTCGTGCAGGGAGCGCTCGATCCGGCGCAGCTCGGCGGCGTGCGCGTCGAGGGCGGCGGCCCGGGTCGCGGTCAGCTCGGCGACCCGCCGGGACAGGTCGACGTCACCGGCCGGCCCGAGCAGCCGCCGGCCGGGGAGCGCCTGCAGCCGGGCGATCGCCGGACCGAGTCCGATCACGACGGCCGCGAAGCCGATGCCGATCAGCCACACGCCGAGCGCGTCGGCGAGCCCGTCGATCCGCCACCAGATCATCCCGGGGCCGCCCTGGTCCGGGTCGAGCGCCCGGTACCAGAGCGGGAACGTGCCGTTCTCGACGGCGTAGATCGGCAGGGTGATCCCGATCGCGCCGAGCAGGAACCCGGCCGTACCGTGCCCGGCCAGCCAGGCCAGCTCACGGCGGACCGCCGGGTCGCGCAGGGCGTCCCGGACGGCCGGTGGCAGCGGTGGCGGGCCGATCACCGCCGGGCCCCAGCGGGTGAGCCGGGCGCGTTCCCGGTCGGCGACCGCGCGGGTGACCCGGGGGACCGTCGGCGCGAGCAGCAGGCCGACGCCGAGCAGGCTCGCGGCGGCGACCATCAGCAGCCAGACCAGCGCGGTCAGGGCGAGCAGCGAGGTGCCGAGGCCGCCGACGACGTGTTCGAGGGCGTCGACGCTGATCCGGAGCCGCTCGACGAGGTAGTCGCGCCGGGGCCTGCTCTTCTGCGGCGTCCGTCTTTTCTGCGGCATCCGTCTGACGATAGGTGGCCGCTGGTGCCGGGGCAGTACAGCAGGCTGTACCAGCAGAGACGCGCTGGTGGGATCGCCGGGCGGCCGGGCGGTCCCTAGCGTGGGAGCCATGACTTCCTGGTTGCGTCCCGCGCTCTGGCTGCTGCTGATCCTCAGCGTGGCCGCGAACGCGGTCGCGTCCAGCCTGGACGTCGGCGTCGTCGTCGGTCTCGGCTTCGGCCTGGTGACGCTGGCCTGCGCCGTCGTCCTCGCGGCACACCACTACCGGCACCGCTGACTCGTTCCGGCCGTCCGGGCCGGGCCGCTGACTCGTTCCGGCTGTTCGGGCCGGGCCGCTGACTCGTTCCGGCCGTCCGCGCCGGGCCGCTGACTCGTTCCGGTTGTTCGACGGTGGGCTGCGGCGAGCCCGGTCGCGGCGGGGAACGCGGATCGGGGAAGATTCCGGGGTGCTAGCGGATGACGAACTCGACACCTCGATCCTGACCGAGCGGCAGCGCCGGATCCTCACCGTCATCCGCGACGGGGCCCTCCGGCACGGCTACTCGCCCTCCACCAGGGAGATCGCCGACGCGGTCCGGCTGTCCACCACCACGGTGGCCCGGCACCTGCGCGCCCTCGAGGACCACGGGTTCCTGCGGCGCGGGCGCTCGACCCGGCCGGTCGACATCCGGATGTTCCTGCGCGCGGACGAGCAGCCGCACCGGGAGACGACGACGATCGGCGTACCGGTGCTGGGCGACATCGCGGCCGGCGCGCCGATCCTGGCCCAGCAGAGCGCGGACGAGATGCTGTCCCTCCCGCGCGAACTGGTCGGCAAGGGCGGCGCCCTGTTCGCGCTACGGGTGCGCGGCGACTCGATGATCGACGCGGCGATCTGTGACGGCGACCTGGTCGTGGTGAAGCAGCAGCCCGAGGCGTTCAACGGCGACATCGTGGCCGCGATGATCGACGACGAGGCGACGGTCAAGGTGTTCCGGCGCCGTGGCGGCCACGTGATCCTCGAGCCGCGCAACCCGGCCTACTCAGACATCGACGGTGACCAAGCGGTCATTCTCGGCAAAGTCGTTTCGGTACTCCGCAGCGTGTGACAGAAACGGCAACAATCGTTTACGCACAGCACACCTCTGTCCATTTTGCAATGTGCAGATGATGGCCCTATTCTGATCATGTAACGGCTCCCGGACGCGGGAAACCGGCACCGCATGCTATCCGTGAACGCCTATTGCATGCAGGCATTCCGTGCGGTTTCCCGTCCTGTTCGACGGCGCTTCACCGCGCCCGTTTCCGGAGGTCAGCATGGCCTGGTTCATCGGCCAATCGCTCGTTTTCATCCTGCTCGCCTTCCTGCTCGGCGTGCTTGTCGGACGCCTCAGCGCACGCTTTACCGGTCGCCGCGGCACCACGCCGGAACCGACCTTTGCCGCAGCGCCGGAGAAATCGGAAAGCAATCTGAAGACCCCGGAAAAGGTATCACCGGAAAAGGCGCTTTCGGCCGAAAAGGAGTCCCCCGCCACGGTGGTGGAAAGCGCCGCGACGGGAACGCCGGTGGTCGATGAGGAATTGGAGCGGATCGAGGGAATCGGCCCGAAGATGGCCGACGCCCTGCGTGCCGCCGGGATCCACTCGTTCGCCCAGCTCGCCGCGAGCGACGACGACACCAAACGCTCCGCCATCCGGGCGGCCGGTCTGAGCTTCGCCCCCAGCCTGGTCACCTGGAGCCGCCAGGCCCGCCTGCTCGCCGACGGCGACGAGGCGGCCTTCGCCGAACTCACCGCCCGCCTGATCGCCGGCCGCGACACCGACCCGGCCCACTCCCCGAACCCCGATTCACTTACCGCCGCCACCACCCGGCGTCCGTCGCCACGCCCAGCCGGCCCACCGGCCGCCGGCCGGGACCAGGCCGCTGCCGGCCGGGATGCGGAGACGGTCCGATGATCGGGGTGCAGACGAACGACGCCCGGCGGCGGCCGCGCTTCACCCGCCCGGAGCACGCCGGCGTCCGGCGGCTCTGGTTCGCCGCGCTGATCGCGGTGATCGGCCTCGCCGCGCTCCTCACCGTTCAGCTCGGCCCGCAGCGGCACCGCATCGAGAACGACCTCACCGACCGCGCCACCCGGGCGCTGGCCGCCGCCGGCCAGCAGAAGACCGACGTCTCGTTCACCGGCCGCGACGCCGAAGTCAACGCCGATTCGCAGACCGAAGCCGACCGTGCCCGCACCGTCGTCGCGGCGGTGACCGGGGTCCGCACCGTGCACACCCGGGTCGTTCCGGCCGCCCCGGTGCGCGTCCCGCCGACGTTCCTGCTGGCCGCGTCCGGGGGCCACGCCGTGCTCACCGGCACACTGCCGGACGCCGGACTGCGTACCGCGCTGCACGACGCCACCGCCGCGGCGTTCGGCCCGGCCGGGACCGACGACCGCCTCACCGTCGCGGACACCGTCACCGCCGAAACCACGCTCACCGGGTTGCCGTCCCTGCTGCGGTTGCTGCCGGCCCGGGCCGCCACTTTCTCCGTACGATGGGAAGCCGGCGCCCTGACCCTCACCGGCACCACCCCGGCCGAAACCGTGCACACCGCGCTGACCGCGGCCGCCCAGCACCTCGGCGCCCCGGTCACCGACCGGATGACAGTGGCCGCCCTGCAACCGCAACTCTCCGCGGTGCCCCCGCTGACGTTCCGCACCGACGGCGCCACCCTGACCCCGGAGTCGCGGAAGTCCCTGCGGACCGTCGCGGACCTCCTCGCCGCCAACCCGAGCGCCACCATCCGCGTCGACGGCCACACCGACTCGCGCGGCCCGAAGGCGATGAACCTGGCGCTGAGCCGGGACCGCGCCGACGCGGTACGCACCGGCCTGCTCGAGGAGGGTGTCGCCGCGGACCGCCTGACGGTGGCCGGCCACGGCGAGGCGCAGCCGAAGGTCGCCAACGACACCCCCGAGCACCGCGCCATGAACCGTCGCGTCGACCTGACCGTGACCCGTTGACCGCCGCGCGGATCAGCCTTTCGGCAGAGGCGCCGGAGGGCCGGGTCCGACCGGAGTGTGATGTGTGGCCGCGTCCGCGTTCCTAGCATCCTCAGTCATGAAGATCATGCGCAGCGCGGTCGTGGCGGCACCGGTGACCGGCGTGCTGCTGGGGTCCCTGGACTTCGTCTGGATCAAGTACGTGCCGGGCCCGTTCGGCGGGCTCGGCAACTCGATGGCGGTGTGGGCGGTGGCGGCGTTCCTGCTCACCTTCGGTCACCGCTGGAGCCTGCCGGTCAGCGTGGCAGCGGCGGCGGCCCAGCTCGTGATCGCCGTCCCGAGCTACTACCTGGCCGCGGCACTGATCCAGCACGACGCCTGGTCGAACATGGTCAACGCCAACGCCCTGCTGTGGATGGCCTTCGGCGTGATCGCCGGTGCGGTCTTCGGCGCCGGCGGCATGCTGGCCCGCGAGCAATCCGACAGCACCCCCGGGCGTGCGGACGCCGGCCGTGTTCCCGGCAGCGGCACCTCCGGCGGCCGGCCCGGGCGCGCCGCCGCGTGGCTCAGCACCGCCGCGCTCGCCCTGCCCGGCTCGGTGCTGTTCGCCGAGGCGGTGCTCCAGGCCCGCCGGATCGGTGATCCTTCGTACCCGGTCGCCGAGCTCACGTCGTACACCATTGTTGTGATCGTCATCGGTCTCGGGACCACCGTGATGATCACGCGGACCTGGACCCGCCGCGGTCTGGTCCTGCTTCTCGCCCTGCCGCTGACCGCGGCCGGCGTCGCGCTGCTCGGCCTGGCCGGCTTCCGCTGATCCCGGTGGGCCGCCTCCCCACGGCCCACCACGCCGCCGATCAACCGGCCTCGGGGTGCTCCGTGACGTTCTGCAGGTAGAGCGGCTCGCCCAGCTTCTCGATCAGGCCGAGCTGGGTCTCCAGGTAGTCCACGTGGTGCTCCTCGTCGGCGAGGATGTCCTCGAAGATCCGGGCCGAGGTGATGTCACCGATCGAGCGCATGTACTCGAGCCCGCGCCGGAGCCGGTCGACCGCCTCGACCTCGACCTTCATGTCGCACTCGAACTGCTCCTTGACGGTCTCGCCGATCCGCAGCGAGAACAGCTTCTGGTAGTTCGGCAGGCCCTCGAGGAAGAGGATCCGGTCGGTGAGCACCTCGGCGTGCCGCATCTCGTCGATCGACTCGGCCTTGGTGTGCTTGGCCAGCACGGTGTAGCCCCAGTTGTCCTGCATCTTGGCGTGCAGGAAGTACTGGTTGATCGCGGTCAGTTCCGCGGTCAGCTGCTCGTTCAGGAACTCGATGACACGGGCGTCGCCTTGCACGTCAAATACCCCCATAGTATGACTACTTGGGGTCAAGCGTACTGCCCGTAAGGGCTAGGCGGCGTTCGGTAGTCGCGTGTCGGTGGTCCCCTCCTCCTCGATCAGCTCGAAGATCCGGTCCAGGCAGCTCCCGCAGCCGGTCCCGGCGCCACAGGCGTCGCCGACCGCCTCCTCCGTCCGCGCGCCGCAACGGACGGCCATGCGGACTTCACTTTCGCGGACGTGGTGACAGATGCAGACGAACATGCGGCGACTTTCTGATGGTTAACCTTACCTAACTTAGGTTGCCCTAAAACTCCTGGTCACGCAAACCCTTCTGGGTTGCGATCGCGGCACTGGCGGTTATATCGAGTCGTACAGATTGCTAACGGATGTCGATGCCGTTACCTTGGGAGCGCTCCCAGTAGGTCTTTCTCCCCTTGGAAGGAAGCCCATGTCTCCCAGCTCCCCCCGACTCAGAACCCGATGGATCGCGGCCACGGCCGCCGGTGTCACCGTCGCGGCCGGTGCCGTCCTCGCCGCCGCCGGCACCGCCGAGGCCGGCACCATCAGCGGCACGCTCTACCGGGACCCGGACACCGCGGTCGCCCGATGGGTGGCCGCCAACCCGAACGACTCCCGCACCGCGGTGATCCGCGCCAAGGTGGCCAGCCAGCCGGCGTCCCGCTGGCTCAGCAACTTCAACCTCGGCACGATCGGGTCCGAGGTGTCGGCGTACGTCGGCGCCGCGAACGCCGCGGGCCAGATCCCGGCGCTGACCGCGTACGGCATCCCCAACCGGGACTGCGGTGGCGCCAGCGCGGGTGGGGCGCCGGACCTCGGCACGTACCAGACCTGGATCTCGGCGATCGCGAACGCGCTGGGCAACCGCACCGTGATCGTGATCCTGGAACCGGACTCGATCGCGCTGCAGACCTGCCTGAGCGCGAGCGAGATCGCTGCCCGGGACTCGGCGCTGGCGACCGCCGTTCGTACGCTGAAAAATGCCAACCCGAACGCCAAGGTCTACCTGGACGCCGGGCACTCGACCTGGAACACCGCCGCTGACCAGGCCGGACGCCTGGTCGCGGCCGGGGTGGCGAACGCCGACGGGTTCTACACCAACGTCTCGAACTTCAACGGCACCGCGGCGGAGACCGCGTACGGGCGGGCGATCATCAGCGCGCTGAACGGGCGCGGGGTCACCGGCAAGCGCCAGGTCGTGGACACCAGCCGCAACGGCGGGGCGTCCGGGGACTGGTGCGGGGACGACAACACCGACCGGCGGATCGGGTCGTACCCGACGACGGCGACCGGTGACGACAACGTCGACGCGTTCCTGTGGGTCAAGCCGCCGGGTGAGGCGGACGGCTGCCGGTACGCGGCCGGGTCGTTCCAGCCCGATCTGGCGTACAGCCTGGCGAGCAGCGCCCCGAACCCGCCGGTGACCAGCTCACCGTCGGCCTCGTCGGCCTCACCGTCGGCCTCGTCGGCCTCACCGTCCGCGTCGGTCTCCACCTCACCGCCTTCCGGCGCCGCTTGTTCCGCGGCTTTCAAGATCACCAGCTCGTGGTCGGGCGGGTTCCAGGCACAGGTCACGGTGACCGCCGGCCGGGCGATCACCGGCTGGGCGGTGTCCTGGACGCTCGGCAGCGGCCAGTCGGTCAGCCAGGCGTGGAACGGAACGCTGACCACCAGCGGATCCACGGTGACCGTGCGTAACGTTTCCTGGAACGGCTCGCTACCGGCCGCCGGCACCGCCGATTTCGGACTGATCGCGAACGGCGCCGCCACCACCCCCGCATTGACCTGCACCGCTGCGTGACCCGGCACTGATCGGGCGGGCCCCGGCACCACGCCGGGGCCCGTCTTCGGGTTTCGGAGCGCGCCGACAGGCACTAACGTCGATGCGGTCGTTGCCGGAGTCCGGAAAGGACGATCAACCGTGGGTAACCGAATCCGCTGGGCGGTGGCCGCGTTGGCCCTGGTGGGAACACTTGCCGGGACCGCAACACCGGCGTACGCCATCGCCAACGGCGAACCCGTACCGGACGGTCACTACCGCTTCTCGGTGAAGCTGACCATGACCGGGATCCCGACCGCCAGCGGCGGCCGGCGTAACAGCGCCTGCTCCGGCGCCCTGATCGCCCCGAACTGGATCATCACGGCGGGGCACTGCTTCCGGGACGAGAACGGGGTCCGGGTCGAGTACCCGGTCGCCGACCTGACCACCGCGACGGTGGGCCGCACCGATCTGACCGGGACCGGCGGTCACGTGCTCACGGTGATCGCGGTGCGGCAGTCGCCGACCGCCGACGTCTCGCTCGCCCAGCTGGCGGAACCGGTGCGCGACATCCGGCCGATCCGGGTCGGCACCCGGGCCCCGAAGGTCGGCACGGTGCTGCGGGTGACCGGGTACGGCTCGCTCACCAGCGTGAACCCGGTGCCGTCCACGCGGCTGATGACCGGCCGGCTCACGGTGGTGTCGGTCGCGGACGCGGTGCTCGGGCTGAACGGCTACGCGCCGCGGCCGGACACCACGCCGTGCCCGTACGACTCGGGCGGCCCGTACTTCACCGAGCGCCACGGCGTCCCGGTCCTCGCCGGGGTGGTCAGCAACGGGCCGAGCTGCCCGCACACCCAGGTGGAGAACGCCGCCCGTACCGACGACATCGCCAAGTGGATCTTCTCGGTGACGCACCCTCGCCATTGAGATTTCTCGATAGAGTGGCGCGATGGGATCGCTTCGGGTCGCGGTGGTCGGCGCCGGTATCGGTGGTCTGGCCACCGCGATCGCCCTCCGGGCGCGCGGATTCACCATCGATGTGTACGACCAGGCGAGCAGCCTGAACGAGATCGGCGCGGGACTCTCCCTCGGCGGCAACGGGATGCGGGTGATCGACGCGCTCGGGCTCGGCCGGGCGGTGCGGGAGGTGGCCGCGAACCTGCACCGCATCGAGTTCCACCACTGGAGCACCGGTGAGATCTTCTACCAGCACCCGATGGGCGACTGGTACGAACAGCGGTTCGGCGGCCCGTTCCTGGGCGTGCACCGCGCCGACTTCCACCACGTGCTGCTCGCCGCGTTCGACGGGACGCCGCACCTGGGCCGCCGCTGCGTCGCGGTGCACGAGTCCCCGCACGGCGTCGAGCTGGAATTCGCCGACGGCACCACGGCCGGCGCCGACGTGGTGGTCGGCGCGGACGGCCTGCGCTCCGCGGTACGCCGGCACGTGACCGGGCCGGACGAGGCGGTCTTCGCCGCGATGAGCTGCTTCCGTGGCCTGGTACCGGCTCCACCCGGCTCCGCCGCGTTGGGACTGACCTTCTTCCTCGGTCCCGGGCGCCACCTGGTCGCCTACCCGGTCCGCGGCGGCGAGCTGATCAACTTCGTGGCGTACGTGCCGGATCCGGAGTGGACCCTGGAGTCCTGGTCGGCGAAGTGCCCGCCGGCCGAGGCGGCCGCCGCGTTCGACGGCTGGCACCCGGCCGTGACCACGCTGCTGGCGAACGCCGAGGAGACCGGGCGCTGGGCACTCTACGACCGCGAGCCGCTGCGCCGGTGGAGCACCGGCCGGGTCACGCTGCTCGGCGACGCCGCCCACCCGATGCTCCCGCACGCCGGCCAGGGCACGAACCAGGCCCTCGAGGACGCCGCGACGCTGGCCGCCTGCCTGTCCGGTCCGGGGCCGGCCGAGGGGCTGCGGCGCTATGAACAACTCCGCAAGGCGCGGACCCGGCAGATCCAGCTCGGCTCACGCGCCAACGCGGCGTGTTTCCAGGTCCCCGACGGCCCGGCCGCGACCGAGCGCAACGCCCGCCTGCAGAACCTGCCCGAGATGGTCAGCTGGATCCACGAACACGACGTCCACGCATCCCTCCCCCGCTGACCCCACCCCACACCGCGCGGGCACCACACGAGCGTGGGGACTTTCGGCGCGCTCCGCACCCCAACTCCACATACAAGGCCGCGACACCGGCTGCGTGGGGACTTTCGGTGCGCTTCGCGCCGAAAGTTCACACACAAGGGGTTTCCGGGACCACCCACGGACGTCGCCCCGGAGGGCTTCGCGTTCTGGACGCGCCAGCGGCCAGCGAAGCCCGCAGGGGTCCCGGCGGGAGCGACGGTCCGCACCACAGCGGACGCACGACATCTTGAATTCGATCTTCGTCGGCCGATCAGTTCAACCTCACCGGAAGTGCCGCATACGACGGCACCAGCACGCCCCGCCGATACCGCCGCCCCCTGATCTCCCACGCCCGCCCGGTGTCCAGCAACATCCGCAGCAACCCGGCGATCTCCGCGCGGGCCACCGGCGCACCCAGGCACAGGTGCCGGCCCGCACCGAACCAGAGCTGCCGCTGGTCCGGCTGATACCCGCGGTCCAGATCGAAGCCGCCCGCCGCGTTGTTCGCGGTCCAGGTCAGCATCAGCACCCGCTCGCCGGCGCGCAGCAGGCGGCCGTCGATCGTGACGTCGGCGGCGATCGCGCGGCCGATCAGCGGCGCCGGCGTGGTCACCCGCAGGCCCTCGCGGACCGCGTCGGGCAGGCGGTCCGGTGCGGCGCGGAGCCGGTGCTGGGCGCCGGTGTCGTGCAGCAGCGCCACGGTGCGGGCCATCGCGCTGGCCGCCGTCTCGGTGCCGGCCACCATCAGCAGCGTGGCCAGCCCTTCCGCCTGCTGTTGCGGCAGGCCCAGCTCGCGGCAGCGGCCGAGCACGGTCTCCGGGGGCGCGGAACGCCAGGCGTCGGCGATGTTGACGGTGAGCCGGGCGACGATCGCCTTGGCGCGGGCGACGGTCTGCGGAGCGAGGTGGGTGGACGCGGTGGTGCCGAGCGCCAGGGAGGCGAGTTCCTCGCCGATCGCGAAGATTTTCCGGTACGCGTCGTCGTGCTCCGGCGCGGGCAGATGGAGCAGGTCGGCGACGATCCGGCCGACCAGGACCCGGGCCAGGTCGGCCACGTCGACGGTGGCGCCGGCGCGCAGCTGCTCGCCGGCCAGGGCCAGCCGCGGGCCGAGCACCCGGTCGGTGAGGGCGCGGGCGTTCTCGTCGGTGAACAGGTCACGGGTGCGGGTGCGGAGCTGGTGGTGGCCCGGGCCGTCGAAGATCTCGTTCACCCAGTCGCCGAGCACCTGCGCCCAGAGGTGACCGACGCCGCCCTCGCCGAGCAGGGTGAAGTGCACCGGGTCGTTGAGGATCCGCCGGGCGGTCAGCGGGTCGGAGGTGACCCAGCCGATCCTCGGCACCCGGCGCAACCGGCGGGCCAGGCGACCGGCGGTGAGCAGAACCGGAAGCTGGGGGTGCGCGGCGGCGAGCACGCGGAACTCGTGGCGCCTGGCGGTGTCCATCACCCGGACATCATGGCGTGATCACGCGGAGCGCGCCGTGCGGCGGCGGAGGAGGCCTCGGGTCAGCCAGCGACGGGTGGGGCGGCGGCGGAGGGCCCGGGTCAGCCATGGTGCGGCGCCGAGCAGCAGGAACACCGCCAGCAGCGGGAGGCGCCACCACCAGGAGATCACCGCGGGCGGGGCGGACGGAACCGCCGCGACCAGCGGGCGGGCGCTCTTGGCCCAGGCCAGGAACGCGTCGCCGATCGGGAGCACACCGAACGCGTACCGGCGGGTGGTGATCGTGTCGATCGGGACGCCGAACACGTCGCCGGCGGTGGCGAGCGCCCCGGACAGTGCGCTGTCGCCCTGGATCCGGGCGGCGCCGAGGGTCACCACCGTCGCGGACAGGCTGATGCCGTGCACCAACGGGCCGGAGTCGACGTCGCCGGGGCCGTCGGTGCCGTGCGGATATTCGCGCACGGCCGGGCCGAGACCCCACGGCCGGTCCAGGAAGGCGGTCCGGAAGATCAGATATTGGGTACGGGCGAAAGCCGGGTCGATCTCCGGCAGGAAGCGCTGGATCATGCTTTGCGAGCTGCCGCGAGCCCCCGAGGTGGGACGGCCGGTGTCCACGTCCGCGGTGTGCGGCAGCAGCCCGGTGACCGGGTCGAGGCGGGACCGGGCGGCGGCCAGCCACCGGGTGACGGTGGTGTCGAAGCGCGGCGTGGTGATCGTGTCGTGCAGGCGCAGCGAGGCGATCGCGACGGTGGAGTCGACCGGCCACGCCTGCCCGGGGTAGGCCGCCAGGAACGGGGTCGGTGACGCGTCGAACGCCGCGGCGAGCTCCGCGGAGTCCTGATCAAAACGGGACACCTGGGCCGGATCACGGTCGGCCGGGTGCTGCGCGGCGAGGAGACCGCCGCGTAGCCAGTTGACCCAGCCCCGGTAGAACACCCCGTACGCCGGTACGAGCGAGGACGCGAACGGTGCCCGGCCGGTGTCACTGTCGATCCGGTCGAGCGCCCAGCGGGCCTGCGCGGCGTCACCGAGTTGCACCGCGGTCAGGCCATAGAGCGCGTAGAGGAAGAAGTAGCCCTCCGGGAAACCGTCCTGGGCCCGCTCGGCGGCGCCGGTGGTCAGCTCGTGCCGCAGGTGGGTGAGCTGACGCCGTACCGAAGAGGGGGTTTCGGCCGGGAGGACCAGGTGGGCCGCGGCGATCACGGCGACCAGGCTGATCACCGCGAACAGCGCGGAGCGCGCGAGCCGGAGCATGCCGCGAGCCTAGGGACGCACCGCAAGGTCCACCGCCCGGAGAATCCGGGTAATACCACTGTTATCGGGTGTTACGGTTCGCCGGTGGCTCCGGGCACGCACCTGCCGTCGCTGACCGGGCTGCGCTGGATCGCCGCGTTGCTGGTCTTCGGCTTCCACGTGCAGGTCGGCGGCCGCCTCCCGGACGCCACCGCCACCCGCCTCGTCCAGGACGTGTTCGGCGCCGGCGCGACCGGGGTCTCGTTCTTCTTCCTGCTCTCCGGTTTTGTGCTGATGTGGTCGTCGGCGCGGGAACGGCCCGGCGAGTTCTGGTGGCGGCGATTCGCCCGGGTCTACCCGCTGCACGCGGCGACCGCGGTGCTGGCGCTGATCGTCGGCGGCGGCCTCCCGCCGGTGCCGGTGGTGGCCGCCAACCTCACGCTGGTCCAGGCCTGGTCGCCGGACCACGCCTACTACCAGGGCCTGAACGCGGTGAGCTGGACCCTCTCCTGCGAGGCGTTCTTCTACCTGATGTTCCCGCTGCTGGCGGCCGGGATCGGCCGGCTGCGCCCGGACGCGCTGACGCTGACCCTGATCGGTGCGTGGCTGGTCATCGTGGCCGGGCCGTTCGCCGGCGGTCCGGCGGTGCCCGTGGAACCTGGCCGCCTACACGCTGCCCGGCTTCGGGCTGGTGCTGGCCGCCGCGGCACTCGCGGACCTGCGCGGCCGGTGGACGCCGTGGCGCAACCGGGTGATGGTCCGGCTGGGTGAATTGTCGTTCGCGTTCTACCTGGTTCACGTGCTCGTGCTCCGCGGCTTCGAGACCGTGCTCGACACGCCCCGCCCGGATCTCAGCGCCGGGGTGGCGCTCGCCGGGTCGCTGTGCGCCCTGCTGTCGGCGCTGGTGGTGGCCTGGGTGCTCAACACCGCCGTCGAGCGGCCGGCCCGACGGTTGCTGCTGCGGCGCGGGGCGGTATCCCGCTGACCTGCTCACACAAGATCAGAATCGGACTATTTGCACCCCTTGCTATCGTACGCCGAATGCTCACCGCCCCCGACCCGCGGACCTCGGCCAGCGCGACGCGCGGCGCCTCCCTGCCGTCGCTGACCGGGCTGCGCTGGGTGGCCGCGTTCCTGGTCTTCGCGTTCCACCTGCAGATCGTGGAGTTCTTCGCGCCCGGGCCGGCCGAGCAGGTGCTGGAGCGGCTGTTCGCGTCCGGCTCGGTCGGCGTCTCGTTCTTCTTCATCCTCTCCGGTTTTGTGCTGATGTGGTCGTGCGCGCGGGACGGGTACCGCCGGTTCTGGTGGCGCCGGTTCGCCCGGGTCTATCCGCTGCACCTGGTCACCGCGCTGCTGGTGGTGGGCTACCTGTCGGTGCACGACTGGCACGCCGTTCCCGGGCCGCCGGCGCTGATCGCCAACCTCGCCCTGGTGCAGTCCTGGATCCCGGACGTGGCGTTCTACCAGAGCGTCAACACGGTCAGCTGGACACTCTCCTGCGAGGTCTTCTTCTACCTGCTGTTCCCGCTGATCGCGGCGGGCGTCGCGCGGCTGCGGTCCCGCGGGCTGATCCTGGTCGCGGCCGGTTCGTGGCTGGTCACCGCGGCCGGTCCCGGCCTGGCCCGGCTGGTGGCCGGATCGGACGCGGTCGAGCTGTTCTTCCACTGGGTGCCGCTGGGCCGGTTGCCCGAGTTCGTCTGCGGGGTCGCGCTGGCCCGTCTGGTCCGCTCCGCGGGCGCGCCGCGGTGGCGCGGTCTCGGCCGCCTGGCCGCCGTGCTCACGGCCGGCGGATACGTCCTGTCCGCGCACGTCCCCGGCCCGTGGGGTGTCGCCGCGTGCACCATGCCGGGCTTCGCGCTGGTGCTCGTCGCGGCGGCCCGCTCGGACGTACGGGAGTGCTGGACGCCGTGGCGCGGCCGGGTGATGGTCCGGCTCGGCGAGCTCTCGTTCGCGTTCTACCTGGTCCACCTGATCGTGATCCGGATGTTCGAGGGGTGGTTCGGTTATCACCCGAAACTCGCCCTGGGCGCCGGGATCGGCCTGACCGTCTCCGCGTTCCTGCTGTCGCTGGCCGCGGCCTGGCTGCTGAACGTCGGGGTGGAGGGCCCGGCGCGGCGACTGCTGCTGCGCCGCCGGTCCCCGGCCGCCGACGCCGTCCCGATCGGCACGCCCGGCCCGGGGAAGCGGGCCACGATCCCCCGCGGGCGACGCGAACCCGAGGACCACCGGCGCCTGCCGGACCAGCGCGGACCGGGACGGCAGCCGGCACACCGGCGCGCGTCCGGCCCGATCGTGCCGCCGCGTCAGACGGCCGGGCCGCCCCGGGTGGCGGAACCGTCCGGGGATCGGCGGGCGGATGAGGCGCCCGGCCGCTGACTGAGCACCAGCAGCAGCTCGAAGCGGACGGTGGGGTCGTCGAGGTCCGGGCCGAGCAGCTCGCGCAGCCGGTTCAGCCGGTAGCTGACGGTCTGCGGGTGGACGTAGAGCTCGGCGGCCACCGCGGACCGCGAACCCCAGTGCCGCAACCAGGACTCCAGGGTGGTCAGCAGCTGCTCACGCTGGCCGGGTTTCGCGTCGGCCAGCGCCGCCAGCCGCCGGGTGGAGAGCGCGGCGAGGGCACCCGGCTCGCCGCGCAGCGCCAGCGCCGCGAAGTGGTCCTCGACGAAGACCGCGGCGGGACCGGTGCCGACCAGTTCGGCGGCGCGTTCGGCGAGCCGGACCGCCTCCGGCACCTCGGTCCACGGCAGTCCCGGCCCGACCACCGCGTCCCGGCCGGCGAGCGCCTCGGCCAGCACCGGACGCTCGGCGCGCGGGCCGGCCCGCAGCAGCAGCACCGCGTCGCCGGCCCGTTCGGCCACCACGCCGTCGGTGGCGAACCGGAACCGGGCGTCGCGGGCCTGGTCGGTGGGGAGCAGCACCGGCACCACCCGGTCCAGCGTGGGCCAGCCGATCGCGGTGACCGCCTCGCGGGCCACGTCGGCCGGTGCGCCGCCGCGCAGCAGCAGGTCGGCGGCCCGGCGGCGGCGCCGGTCGCCCTCGCCGGCCTGTTCCCGCAGCTGCCGGGCCAGGCCGTCGGTGCAGGCCGAGGCGAGCTCGTCGACGAAGGCACTGGTCGCGTCGGACAGGTCGATGATCTCCTCGACGGTGACCGGGCGGGAACCGGCCAGGGACTGGGAGGCGCTGCGCAGCAGCAGCCGGGCCGCCGTCCGCAGCGCGCCGAGCAGCAGCTCCGGGCCCCGGTTCTCGCGCGCCTCGGCCGCGCCGAGCGCCACGAACACCTCGCGGATCCGCGGGGGCAGCGCCGGCTCGTCGGTGCCGGCCAGGTCCAGGAAACGGTCCAGCGCGACCTCGACGGCGGTGCGCAGGTCCCGGTCGACCTTGGCGCCGGTGGTCTCGGCGAACGCCGGGTTGGCCTCGGCCACCGCGGCCGCGATGGCCTGCACGGTGACCGGCAGCCGGGGCCGCATGGCCGCCGCGAGGTCGGTCGGCACGCGCAGCCACGGGGTGGTCATCGGGCGATTTTGTCACTCGGTGATAACGGGCGGGTCGCAGATCGCTTCCCGGACGACGGTGCGTCATACCTGCGATCGGGTGACGATGGGGCAGGTCACACCCGCACACCAGGATCGGATCCGCTCGTGAAGCATCGGATGTCTCGTCAGCACGTGGTCGACATGTGCCGGACCATGCTCGACCGCGGCTACCTGAAGGCCACCGAGGGCAACGTCTCGGTCCGCGTGCCGGGCCACCAGCTCTACGCCGTCACGCCGAGCAACTACGACTACGACAAGATGCGCGTCGAGGACGTCTGCATCGTCGACTTCCAGGGCAAGCACGTGCCGGACGTCGGCGGGGCGGGCGGGCTGGTGCCGTCGATCGAGTGCGGGATGCACGCGAACGTCTACCGCGAACGCCCGGACGTCAACGCGATCGTGCACACCCACCAGCCGTACGCGTCGGCGCTGGCGTTCCTGCGCAAGCCGATCCCGGCACTGACCGACGAGCAGGTGCGCTTCCTCGGCAAAGAGGTCGCGATCATCGACTACGCGCCGTCCGGTACCGGCTTCCTCGCCAAGAACGTGCAGAAGAAGGTGGTGAGCGGGGACAACGCGTTCATCATCGCCAACCACGGTGTGGTGGCGCTGGGCACCGACCCGTCCCGCGCGGTGTTCAACATGGCGCTGCTGGAGAAGGTGTCGATCGCCTACCTGATGGCGCTGACCAGCGAGGCCGGCAAGGTCTACACGATCCCGGCGACGATCCGCGAGATCGCGTTCAGCAAGCTGAAGAAGGACGAGAAGCGGATCGCCTCGCAGATCGTCGACGCGGTGGAGCCGGTGCGGGTGCCCGAGGACGAGGAGCTCCCCAGCGTCGCCACGAAGGCGGACATCGCCGAAGCTGCGACCAGCGGCTACATGATCAGTGAGTACCTGGACGTCGACGACACCATGCGCCGGCTCAAGGCGCTGGTCTCCCAGCCGATCCGCGGGCTGCGCCACGACGCGCTGCTGGACGTGCTGAACTACTTCGACACCAAGTGCACCGCCAGCCGGGAGATCACCGAGCGGGCCAAGCTGCGGATCCCCGGCGGGGTGCAGCACAACCTGGCGTTCAACTACCCGTTCCCGCTCGCCGTCGACCGGGCGCACGGCGCGTACCTGACCGACCGGGACGGCAACGTCTACATCGACTTCCTGCAGGCCGGCGGGCCGACCATCCTGGGCAGCAACTACGGCCCGGTGAACGAGCAGGTGGCCGCGGTGATCGCGGAGTCCGGGCCGGTCACCGGCCTGTTCCACGAGTACGAGCTGAAGCTCGCCGAGATCATCAACCAGCACATGCCGCACATCGAGATGTACCGGTCGCTGGGCTCCGGCACCGAGGCCGTGATGGCGGCGGTCCGCGCGGCCCGCGCGAAGACCGGCAAGAAGATGGTGATCAAGGTCGGCGGGGCGTACCACGGCTGGTCGGACACCGTCGTCTACGGCCTGCGGGTGCCCGGCAGCTTCCGGATGAACGCCAAGGGCATCCCGTGGGGCGCCACCGGGCGGACCCGTGAGGCGTTCCCGCACGACCTCGGCACCCTCAAGCGCAAGCTGATCGAGAACCGGGTGCGGGGTGGCACCGCCGCGGTCATCGTCGAGCCGTTCGGCCCGGAGTCCGGCACCCGGCCGGTGCCGAAGGACTTCAACGCGGCCGTCCGCAAGCTCTGCGACGAGTTCGGCGCGATGCTGATCTTCGACGAGGTGGTGACCGGGTTCCGGACCGGGATGGGCGGCGCGGCCGGCTACTTCGGGGTGAAACCCGACCTGACCGTGTTCGGCAAGGCCGTCTCGGGTGGCTACCCGATGGCCGGCGGGGTCGGCGGCAGCGCCGAGGTGATGAGCGTGTTCGGCTCCGGGCTGGACGGCAAGAGCGGCGCGCACATCCAGGTCGGCGGCACCCTCTCGGCGAACCCGCTGTCCTGCGCGGCCGGGTACTTCGCGATCCAGGAGATGGCCCGGACCAACGCGCCGGTGCTGGCCGGCCGCGCCGGGGACCGGCTCACCCGCGGGCTGCAGAAGCTGCTCGACAAGTACGGGCTGCCGTACGTGGCGTACAACCAGGGCTCGATCGTGCACCTGGAGTGCAGCGGCGTGATGCTGCTCGACATGCGCAACCCGATCAAGCTGTTCAAGGAGAACAAGGCGCGCAAGACGCTGATGGAGCAGATGGGCGCGGCGTACGCGGCGCACGGCATCATCACCCTCGCCGGTTCCCGGATGTATACCTCGATGGCCGACACCGACGAGGTCATCGACGACGCCCTCACCCGGTTCGACCAGGTCTTCGCCCAGGTCGAGGGAGTCTAGTGCCGACGCCGCCGCAGGTGCTCGCGATCGACCTGGGCACCTCCGGGATGAAGGCCGCCCTGGTCGCCGCGGACGGCACGGTCACCGGGTGGGCCGAACGCCCGGTGCCGCTGCGGGTGCTGCCCGGCGGTGGCGCCGAACAGGACCCGGTCGCCTGGTGGGACGCGCTCGCCGAGGTCGTCGCCGACCTCGGGCGGGACTTCCCCGACCACCTGCGCGCGGTGACGACGATCTGCTCCTCGACACAGGGCGAGGGCACCATCGCGGTGGACACCGCCGGAGAACCGCTCACCCAGTGCATCAGCTGGCTGGACATGCGCGGGGCGGCTCACCTGCGGCGGCAGTTCGGGGGCTTCCCCTCGTACGATGGAATCTCGATCTTGAAAATCGCACGGTGGCTGCGGTTGACCGGTGGGATGCCGTCGGTGACCGGGAAGGATCCGGCCGCGCACATGCTCTTCGTGCGCGACGAGATGCCCGAGGTGTACGCGCGGACCGCGACGTTCCTGAACGTCCTGGACTGGATCAACCTGAAGCTCACCGGCCGGACGGTCGCGACCGTCGACTCGATCCTCACCTCCTGGGTCACCGACAACCGCACGGCGACCGACATCCGGTACGCCCCGTCCCTGGTCGCCGCGAGCGGGATCGACCGGGACAAGTTCCCGCCGATCGTGAAATGCACCGAGGTGATCGGCACGCTCGCCCCCAGCGCCGCCGATCACCTCGGTCTGCCCACGTCCGTCCAGGTGGTGGCCGGCGCGATCGACAACACCGCGGCCGCGATCGGGGCCGGTACGGTCCGCGACAACGAACCGCACCTCTACCTGGGCACGTCGTCCTGGATCGCGGCGCACGTGCCGGCCAAGAAGACCGACGTGACCAGCGGCATCGCGTCCATCCCGTGCGCGCTGCCGGACCGTTACCTGATGACCGCGCTGCAGGCCACCGCGGGCGCGAACCTCACCTGGCTCCGCGACAAGATCGTCGAGTACGACGACCCGCTGCTCTCCGCCGGCCACATCAGCCGCGACGAGGGCACCATCTTCGACGCCTTCGACAAGATCATCCCGTCGGTGCCGGCCGGCGCGGACGGCGTGCTCTACATGCCCTGGCTCTACGGCGAACGCGCACCGGTCGACGACCCGCACCTGCGGGCCGGGTTCCTGAACATCTCGCTCGAGACGACCCGGTCGGATCTGCTGCGGGCGGTGTTCGAGGGTGTCGCGCTGAACACCCGCTGGATGGCGAAGGCGGTGGACCGCTTCCTCGGCGCGCCGGTGACGTCACTGGTGATCACCGGCGGGGCCGCGCGGTCCAACTCGTGGTGCCAGATCTTCGCGGACGTGCTCGGCATCGAGATCCGGCGGGACGCGGATCCGGTGGTGGTCAACGCCCGGGGCGCCGGGTGGATCGGCGCGGTCGGCGCCGGAATGATCGATTTCGCGGACATCTCCGCCCTGGCGAGGAACAACCACGTGTTCGAGCCGGGCCCGGACCACGCAGTTTATGACGAGATTTATCCGATTTATACGGACCTGCACCAACAGCTGACCCCGATCTACAAACGGCTGAACCGGGCCGCCGGCTGACCGCCGCCGGGCGGGGCGGGGTTCAGCGGTGGGCGGGGCGGGGTTCAGCGGTGGGCGGCGATCTCCAGGGCCGCCCGGCGCACGTCGCCGTGCCAGCGGCTCGGGAACGCGTCCACCAGCCGCCACCCGGCGCGGTGCAGCGCACCCTGCCGCTCCAGATGCGCGGCCGGGCCGTCCGGGTGGACCGCGCAGAACACTCCGACCGCGTCCGGCGCCGGCCCCGCGCACAGGTCGAGCACCCACGGCCCGACGGTGTAACCCGGCCGGACCGGCACCCCCAACCGGCCGAGTTCCGCGGCGAGGCTCGCCGCCCAGCCGGACGTCGCGGTTTCCGGCTGGGTGTCAGGGGTGTCTCCGGGGCCCGGAGACACCCCTGACGACCAGCCGGGGACCGCGACCGGACCGTCCCCGTGCGCGAGCGGGTGCCCCGCATACCCGAGATAGTCGCCGAGCAGGCCGTCCGGGCCGGTCAGGGAGCTGAGCATGATGAGCCGGCGGCGGGCTCGGGTGACCATCACGGTGAACAACTGTGGGTCGGTGACGAAGCGGCGGCGGCTCGGGGAGTCCGCGTCGACCAGGCCGAGCGAGACCACCACCGCGTCCGCCTCGCTGCCCTGGAACGCGTGCACCGTGCCGACCCGCAGCCGCAGCTCCTCGATCCGCTCCGCCGGGACCGCCGCGACCAGGGCCGCCTCCAGGGCCTCGGCCTGCGCGCGGAACGGGCTGATCACGCCGATCCCCCGGTACCCGGCCGCGGCCAGCTCCTCGACGGCCCGCAACGCCGCCGCCACCTCGGCCTCGTTCACGCCCTTGACCAGCGCGGACGCCGGGACATGGAGCACGTCGATGGCGTCGGTGGCGTCGGCGAGCGGGGTGCGGGTCATCACCGATACCTTGCCGGCGTAGAACCGCCGCGCCGGGAAGTCGATCAGGTGCGGGACGCTGCGGTGATGCTCGGCCAGCCAGGTCACCGGGGCGGCCGCGGTGGCCAGGTCGTAGGTGCTGACCCGCCGGACGTCGAGCCGTTCGTCGGCGCCGTGCCGGTCCAGGACCTGGGTCACGTCGACGTCGCTGACGAACGACACGAACCGCAGCTGCCGCGGGTCGCCGACGATCAGCGCGCGCCGGGCCCGGGCCAGCACCGGAGCGGCCCGGATCTGGTCCACGTGCGAGGCCTCGTCGATCACCACGAGGTCGAACAGGCCGGGTTCCGGTGGCAGCAGGTCCTCGACGTCGGCGACCGTGCCGATCCACAGCGGCAGCGCGCGGACCAGGGGTGCGGCGTCCATCCGGGCGAGCAGTTCGCGGCGCCGGTTGCGGCCCGCCCGCAGTGCGGTGGCCAGGGCTCCGGCCGCGCGCCGGGCGTCACGGTCCCAGCGTTCCGCGCTGCCCGCGGCGTTCCGCACCGCGACACCGGCGGCCGTCCGCAGCTCACTCTCCGCGTCGTGCAGGGCCGACCAGCGGGCGGCCAGGTCGGTGCCGCCGGTCGCGGCGAGGTGGGCGGCGGCACGCTGCGCGGTGGCCGCGGCGAGAGCTTCGATCAACGTCTTTTCCGGTACGTCCGGAGCCGCGCCCAGCACCCGATACGCCCGGCGCCGAGCCGCCCGGGCACGCCGCCCCGCCCACCACCCGCCCAGCGCCGCAGCGAGCCCCGCGCCGTCCACCCCGTCCCCCGGCCCACCGTCGGAACCGTCGGGACTCACAGCGGCGCTTGCCAGCAGGGTGCGGACCGCTGCCAGGTCGACGGCGTCGTCGAACGCGCCCGGGACCTCGGCCGCCAGCTCCGCGAGGAACGGCTCATACCCCGGGAGCTCCGCCGCGTGCCCCTCCCGCTCCAGGTCATCCGTGATCCGGGCGCTCTCCCCGCGTACCCCATCGGCAGCGGCCTGGAGCGCCGCATGACCGGAACGGATGACGCCTGCCTCGACCCCCTGATCCGCGCCTGCGGTGAGGTCGGCCTCGAGCCCGGCGCGGCCGCTCGCGTCGCCGAACAGCACCGGCGGCGGACCCGGATAGCGCGCCAGCAGCCCGGCGAGCACCTCCGCCGCGTGCGGCGACTGCGTCGCCACAAGCACCGAACCGCCCCGGGCGACCACCTCGAGCGCCGCCGCGACCACCGTGTGGCTCTTGCCGCTGCCCGGTGGCCCGGAGACCACGGTGACCGGTGCTGATCGCGCCCGGACCACCACCCGGGCCTGCGCGGCGGTCAGCGGCAGCGGGGAGAGCGCCGGCTCGGGATCCTCGGCGCCGGGAGCGGACGGTGAGCCGTAGACGGCGGTGAGCGCGGTCCCGGTCAGGTCCCGACCGGCCCAGCTGCGCAGGCTGTCGGCGAGGCCGACGCCGAACACGTCCCGGACCACGAACAGCGCCGGCGCCGCGACCAGCGCCAGCCCGTCCGCCGGGATCCGCTGCTTCGCGCCGATCGTGGCGCCGGCGGTGAACCCGGTGGCGTCGGCGACCGACCGCAGCCAGGCGCCGCTGCCGATCGCTTCGAGCCAGCCGGGAGTGGCCAGGCCGGGCGCCGACTCGAACGCGGCGGCCAGTTCCCGGTCCTCGACCAGCGGGGTGACCTCGACGTCGCCGGCCGGGACGACCTTGTACCCCAGCAGCGAGCGTTCCAGGTGCACCGGCTGGCTGAGCAGCGGCACCCGCACCTTGCGCGGTTTGCCGTCGACCTCCACCCGGCCGGCCAGGAAGCCCCAGCCGCGGTGCAGGATCCGCTCCTCGCGGTGCAGCGCGTCCAGGGCGGCCAGCCGCTCGACGGCAGCCTGGCGCGGCGCCTTCTCCGCGGTCTCCAGCCAGACCAGCGGCTGCGAGCCCCGGGTCACGTCCAGGGTCCGCTCGGCGGCGGCCGGGGCCAGCTCGGCAAGCACGGCGAGTACGGTCCGCGGCAGCATCGGATGCGAGGTTACCGGGCCGGACCACACCGGCCGGGCTCAACCGTGGCGCGCACGCTGCCGGGTCCAGCCGATCAGGCCCTCGACGAGCCGGGCGCAGGCGGCCGCGCCCGCCGGGTCCCCGGCCCGCGGTCGTCAGCAGCGCGCCGGCCTCGTGCAGGCCCCCGAGCAGACGATGTAACGCCACGGGGCCGCGCCTTCACAGCGCGGCAGTTCCGGGGATCACGGGCCCACTTGTCACGGGTGCCTGGTCGTACGTACAGTGGTCTCATGTCACCCACCTCGCACGAAAGTGGCGACATGCCGGGCAGTGCTGACACCAGCCACGCCGGCCCGGCACGGACCCGGGAAGCCGCCCGGGACTACGACGGCCTTTACAAGGCGTTACTGGCGGCGCACCCCCAGGACGCGCTACGACTGCTGTGCCAGGTCGAGGCCGACGATCGCGCCGTGATCGTCGACGGGCCGACCGAGCAGACCCGGCAGCGCAGCATGCAGCGCGACAAGGTATTCATCGTCTCCCGGCCGGACGGCCACGTCGACGTGCATCACATCGAAGTACAGGTGAAACGGACCGATGACTTCCAGGTACGGATGGTGGCGTACTGGGCGGGACTGGCAGGCAAATACGACGAGCCCGGTCACCGCATCCACCAGACCGTGGTGTGGCCGGTCGGCGGCGGCTACCCCGGCTCCTTCCAACGGGACCGCCTGAGCCTGGAATACCACTCGGTGAACGTCCCTGACGACCTCGACCCGGAGGCGCTGCTGGGGAGTCCGCTCGCCCCGCTCGTGCTGTGGTCGAGCCGCCGGCCGACCGATTTCGCCGACCGGATCGCCGGGCGGATCGGCGAGCTGCCGAGCCGCGAGCAACAGTTGGTTCTCGTCGACCTTTGTATGCTGGCCGAACAGGGTCTCGCAGCTCAGGTCGTGACGGCGTTGAGGAGCAGAGGAATGGGCAACGTTCTCGAAGGAACGGACATCGGCCGCGAGATCGCTCAGAAGAACCTGAAGCGAGGCCGCGAAGAAGGACTCGAACAGGGCCTGGTGCGCTCGATGCGGCTGATGCTGCAGAACCGGTTCGGCGACTTCCCCGGCCTTGACGAGCTGGCGAGCAAACTCGTGGCCGACGACCACGACGCCAACGTTGCGAAGGTCGTCAGCGGCGCTCCCCTGGAAGAACTCCAGCAGCCCTGACCACGATGTCTAGTGGACGGTCGCGCGTTCCAGGCGCTGGGTGAGGACGCGTTCGGTCAGCGAGACCAGGACCAGCTTGACCGAGTCGCGGCGGCGGGCGTCGCACTCCACCAGGGGCAGTTCGAGGTCCAGGCCGAGCGCCTCGCGGATCTCGGTGTGCTCGAAGCGGCGCGCCCCGTCAAACGTGTTCACGCCGATGATGAACGGGATGTCGTGGTCCTCGAAGTAGTCGATGGCCGGGAAGCAGTCCTCGATCCGCCGCGTGTCGACCAGCACGATCGCGCCGAGCGCCCCGTCGACCAGGTCGTCCCAGAGGAACGCGAACCGGTCCTGCCCGGGCGTGCCGAACAGGTAGAGCAGCAGCGCGTCGTCGAGCGTGATCCGGCCGAAGTCGAGCGCGACGGTGGTCGTGGTCTTGCCGGAGACCCCGGACGTGTCGTCGATGCCGATCGACTTCTCGGTCATCTCGGCCTCGGTGACCAGCGGTTCGATCTCGGAGACCGCGCCGACGAACGTGGTCTTGCCGACACCGAAACCGCCGCTGATCACGATCTTGACGGCGACCGGCGCCGGCGCCGTGAGTGTTTCAGAGCGCCCGAACACGATCCCGGATCCTTTCGATCAGTGCGAAGGACAATTCGGCAGGCGCGTCCTCGACGAGGACGTACCCCTCGGTGACCAGGTCACCGACGATCACCCGGACCACGCCCAGCGGCACGGTCAGCGCCGACGCCAGGTCGGCGATCGACTTCGGCGTCTGGCACAGCTCGACGATCCGGCGCGATTCGAACCGCAGCGGCGCGGAGAGCGCGGCCCGGGACGCGTGCAGCTGGGTCTCGATCCGCAGGCCGTCGCGCATCGGCTCGGTCCGCCCGTTGGTGATCATGAAGGGGCGGACGATCGGATCCGGTTCGTTCATCGCGGCAGGCTCTGCCGGGACTCGGCGATCAGCGCGGGGGTCAGCAGGTCACCGAACCGCTCGGCGAGCTTGGCGATCTCGTAGCCGACCAGTCCCGGGTCGCTGTCGCCGCCGGCCATCACGCCCAGGCAGCTGCCGCCCGGGATCACCGAGATGATCAGGAAGCCCCGGCGCATCTCGATCATGATGAGTTTGAGGCCGTCGAACTCGTACCGGCGCGACGCGGTGCGGGCCAGGCTGGCCATGCTGGACACGATCGCGGCGAGCTGGTCCGCCTCGGCCCGGCTCAGCCCGTCCGACCCGGCGATCAGCAGCCCGTCCGAGGAGACCGCCACGGCGTCGCGGACACCGTCGGTCTGGTGGACGAAGTTGCCCAGCATCCAGTTGAACTGGTGCCGGTCGGCGGGCGCTTCCACGCTCATCGGTTCTCCTCGGAGGATGCTGCGAAGGGTGCTTCGGCGCCGCGTTGGACGCCCTTGCGGAAGGCGGTCAGGCGGTCCCGGACCGCGTCGGGCGAGTCGGCGACCTCGACGGTCGGCTCGGGGCGGCCGCCCCGATCGATCCGCACGGTCTGCTCGAGACGGCCGTCCCGCGAGGTGGTCGCGGCGCCAGGTTCGGGTCGGCGAGCCCGGGGGATGCGTTTGCGCAACCCGTTCGTCGTACGGTCGGCCTCGGACGGCCCGGAGCCGAAATCGGCCTCCAGCCCTACCGCGGACCCGTTGAGTGCCGGAACCGGGACCGGCGGACGTTCGGTGACCACCACGTAGTCGACCTCGAGCGCCCGCGGCCGGATGCGTACCGGATCGCCGGTGCGCGGCTGCTCGAACCGCGCGTCCGGCGCGGGCCGTCCGGGGGCCGGGCCGAGCGAGGCCGGTGCGGGCGGCGCCGGGTCGAGCGGGGCGGGCTCGGCCATCAACCCGGCCGGCAGGCTGATCCGGGCGGTCACCCCGGTCACCGGTGACGGGGTGAGCCGCACCTGGACGTCCATCTCGGCGGCGAGCCGGCCGACCACGTAGTGGCCCAGGAACCGGGACGGGCCGGTCATGAAGTCGCCGTCGCCGCACAGCCGCCGGTTGGCCTGTGCCAGGTCCTCGTCGTTCATCCCGACGCCCTGGTCGCAGACCGCGATCAGGTAGCCGTCGCCCATCCGCCGTCCGTGAATCTCGACCTCGACGTCCGGCGGGGAGAAGGTCAGTCCGTTCTCGATCAGCTCGGCAAGCATGTGGGCCAGGCCGCTGGCGATCGCGCCGTGCACCTGCGCCTCGTCCAGCCGGCGCAGCACCACCCGGCGGTACTCCTCCACCTCGGACACCGCGGCCCGGATCACGTCGGTCAGCGGCAGCGGGCCGGGCCACTGGCGCGGGCTGGCCGCGCCGACCAGGACCAGCAGGCTCTCCGCGTTGCGGCGCATCCGGGTGGCCAGGTGGTCGAGCTCGAACAGGTTCGCCAAGCCGTTCGGGTTGGACTCCTCGCGCTCCAGCCGGGTGATGAAGCCGAGCTGGCGGCGCAGCAGGTTCTGGTTGCGCCGGCCCAGGTCGGCCATCGACTCGGCGGCCGTGCGGCGCAGCTGCGCCTGCTCGGTGGCGAGGGCGTACGCGGTGCTGCGCACCCGGTCGAAGGCATCGGCCACCCGGCGCACCTCGGCGCTCGCCCCGCGGGACACCGGCAGCGGCTCGGGCGGCCCGGTGTCCTCGCCGGCCGCGGCCCGGCGGACCGCCTCGGGCAGCCGTTCGCCGGCCAGCCGGTCGGCCTCGCCGGCCAGCCCGGCCAGCGGTTCGGCCAGCGACCGGCTCGCCGCGATCGCCAGGTAGGCCGAACCGGCCAGGCAGAGCAGGACCACCGCGGACAGCAGCTCCAGCCGCAGCGTGGCCCGGTCCTGCAGGTGCTGTGCCCGGACCAGGGTGGACTCGCCGATCCGCTGGCCCAGCGCGGTCATGTCGTCGAGCGTGGTGGCCACCGCGGTCCACCAGGATCCGCTGTCGGCCAGCAGGCTCTGCCGGTCGCCGGCGCTCAGCGCGGCCCGTTCCACGGCGCGGGCCTGCTGGGCGGCGCCGGAGGCCACCACCGTCGCCATCGCCGCGCGCCCGGCGTCGTCGGCGAACTCGCCGAACTCGCCGAGCGACAGGTCCCGGGACGCGACGATGTTCAGCAGCTCGGAGAACTCGCCGGTCTGGAAGCCGCCGGCGCTGATCACGCCGTCCAGGAAGACCCACTCCTGCGCGGTCGCCTCCTTGACCTCGGTCAGCATCTCCAGCGACTCGGCGCCGCGGCGCAGCTCCAGGTCCTCGACGATCTCCAGGTGCCGGGTGTCGTCGGTGAGGTCCTCGATCAGTCCGGTGTAGAGGTCGAACGTCTCGTCGCGCTCGGCCCGGCCGGCGTCGGCGCTGGTGCGCACGGCGGCGAGCTGGTCCAGGGTGGCCAGCGACTCCGCGGCCTCCCCGCCGAACGCGTCGCCGGCGGCCAGCGCGGTGCGCACCTCGGCCCGCCGGGTGTCGACCCGCTGGCGGGCCGGTGCGATCCGGGACCGGAAGCCGGTGTTGCCGCCGAGCACCGCGACGGTCAGGCCGCGCTCGTTCTGCAGCTCCTGGACCAGGCTCTGCAGGGCGAGGATCACGGTGATCCGGCGTTCGGTCGCGGACGCGTTGCGGTACCGGGTGATCTCGCCGGTGTAGATCACCGAGAGCATCACCACCATCGCCGCGAGGGGCAGAGCCAGCATCCGTACGACACGGCTGCGGATCGTGTGGTCGCGCCGGGTCCTGCGCCACATACCGGGGTCTCCTTGCCGTGGGTGGTCGGCTGCCGCCGTTCCGTAGCCGTCGCCCAGAATTGGCGTCGGTCAACTCCCGGTCAACACCCTGATCGAGGGACACGGATGTCAGATGGCCGCTGGGCTCGGACGCTGTGATGTGCAAATTGCACGATCGGCCCCGAACGGGGGAGGCGTGAAGGTGGAGATCTATTCACGTTGATGTCGCCGGGGCCTCTGAGTTACCGATCAGTAGCACTGGCCGGTAACCCGGAGATGCATCGGGAGCTGGGCGGTTGCCGCTGATTCGCCCTTACCACCTGTAGTCTCCTGGCGAATGTTTTTGCCGAGGTAAGGGCTCGATCGGGTGTTCAAACGAATCGCCATCGTCAACCGTGGTGAGGCCGCGATGCGGCTCATCCATGCCGTCCGGGAGCTCGCCGCGGAGACCGGCGTGCCCGTCGAGACCGTCGCGCTGTTCACCGACGTCGACCGGACCGCCACCTTCGTCCGCGAGGCAGACATCGCGTACGACCTGGGGCCGGCCGCGTCGCGGCCGTATCTGGACCTGAAGCTGCTGGAGCACGCGCTGGTCGAGACCGGGGCCGACGCGGCCTGGGTCGGCTGGGGCTTCGTCGCCGAGGATCCGGCGTTCGCGGAGCTGTGCGACCGCATCGGGATCACGTTCATCGGGCCCAGCGCGGACGCCATGCGCCAGCTCGGTGACAAGATCGGCTCGAAGCTGATCGCCGAGGAGGTCGGTGTCCCGGTCGCGGCCTGGAGCCGCGGCCCGGTCGAGACCCTGGAGGCCGCGCTCGCCGCGGCCGAGCGGATCGGCTACCCGCTGATGCTGAAGGCGACCGCCGGTGGCGGTGGCCGCGGCATCCGCAAGGTCGGCTCGGCCGAGGAGCTGACCGACGCCTACGAGCGGACCAGCCAGGAGGCGGCCCGCGCGTTCGGCTCCGGCGTCGTGTTCCTGGAGCGCCTGGTCACCGGCGCCCGGCACGTCGAGGTCCAGGTGATCGCGGACGGTCAGGGCACCGCCTGGGCGATCGGCGTCCGGGACTGCTCGGTGCAGCGGCGCAACCAGAAGGTGATCGAGGAGTCGGCCTCACCGGTGATGTCGCCGGAGCGGGCCGCCGAGCTCAAGGCGTCCGCCGAGCGGCTCGCGATCAAGGTCGGCTACCGCGGCGCGGCGACCGTCGAGTTCCTCTACCACCCCGGTGAGGACCTCCTCGCGTTCCTCGAGGTCAACACGCGGCTGCAGGTCGAGCACCCGATCACCGAGTACGTGACCGGCATCGACCTGGTCAAGGCGCAGCTGCACGTCGCCGCCGGCCACCGACTGGAGGGCGAGCGGCCGGTCGAGCGCGGGCACGCCATCGAGGCGCGGCTCAACGCCGAGGACCCGGACCGCGACTTCGCACCCTCCCCCGGCAAGATCGTCCGGCTCACCTTCCCGGCCGGCCCGGGCATCCGCGTCGACACCGGCGTGAGCGAGGGCGACACCATCCCGGGTGACTTCGACTCGATGATCGCCAAGGTGATCGCGTACGGGAAGGACCGGGACGAGGCGCTCGGCCGGCTGCGCCGGGCGATGTCCGAGACCACCGTCGTGATCCAGGGCGGAGCCACCAACAAGAGCTTCGTGCTGGACCTGCTGGACCAGCCCGAGGTGATCGACGGCAGCGCCGACACCGGCTGGATCGACCGCGTGCGCGGCGAGGGCCGGCTGGTCTCCGACCGGCACTCCGGGATCGCCCTGGCCGCGGCCGCCATCGAGGCGTACGAGGACGAGGAGCGGGTCGAGGAGCAGCGCCTGCTCTCCACCGCGTTCGGCGGCCGGCCGCAGGTGCGCCACGAGAGCGGGGCGCCGCTCGACCTGAAGCTGCGCGGCTCGTCGTACCGGGTGCGGGTCGCCCGGGTCGGCGCGCACCGCTTCCGGGTCGGCATCGAGGCCGGCGACGATGTCCGCCTGGCCGACGTGACGCTGGAACGCTTCGACGAGCACAGCGGCCGGATCATGGTCAACGGCGCGCGGCACAAGCTGCTCACCGGCTCGCACGGCGCGATCACCCTGGTCGAGGTCGACGGGGTCACCCACCGGGTCAGCCGGGACGAGGGCGGCGTGCTGCGCTCGCCGATGCCCGCGCTGGTGGTGGCCACCCCGATCGAGGCCGGCGCCGAGGTCGAGGCCGGCGCGCCGGTCCTGGTCCTCGAGGCCATGAAGATGGAGGCGGTGCTGCGCGCGCCGTTCCGGGCCCGGGTCAAGGAGGTGCTGGTCGCGGTCGGCGGCAAGGTCGACGCCGGTGCCGCCCTGCTGCGCCTGGAGCCGATCGCCGGCGACGAGGCCGAACCGGCCGCCGCCGACACCGGGATCGACGTCGACCTGCCCGCCGCACCGGCGACCCTGCCGGCCCGGCAGCGCGCCGCCCGCGGCAACGAGGACCTGCGCAGCCTGCTGCTCGGTTTCGACGTCGACCCGCACGACGAGCGCCGGGTGCTCGACGACTACCTGGCCGCCCGCCGCGCCGCCACCGAGGAGGGGCACCGGCCGCTGGACCGGGAGATCGCCCTGATCGAGCTGTTCGCCGACCTGGCCGAGCTGAGCCGCAACCGGCCGGCCGGCGAGGAGCCCGGCGACACCCACGTGCACAGCGCGCGGGAGTTCTTCCACTCGTACCTGCAGAGCCTGGACGTGGAGCGGGCCGCGCTGCCGGCCTCGTTCCAGACCAAGCTGTCCAAGGCACTCGGCCACTACGGCGTCACCGAGCTGGAGCGCACGCCCGACCTCGAGGCCGCGGTGTTCCGGATCTTCCTGGCCCAGCAGCGGTCCACCGCCGACGCCGCGGTGATCGCCACGCTGCTGCGGTCCTGGCTGCAGGAGCCGCCGCCGGACGCGACCCTGCACGAGCCGGCCGGCCTCGCCCTGGAACGGCTGGTCGCCGCGACCCAGGTGCGTTTCCCCGCGGTCGCCGACCTGGCCCGCGGCGTGGTGTTCACCTGGTTCGGCCAGCCGCTGCTGCGCCGCAACCGGGCCCGGGTGTACGCGGAGATCCGCAAGCACCTGCGCCACCTGGACGAGTTCCCGCAGGCCGCCGACCGGGCCGACCGGATCGCCGAGATGGTCCGCAGCACCGAGCCGCTGGTCCGGCTGCTCGGCCAGCGCCTGGTCCGCCACAACCTGGACAACTCGGTCCTGCTCGAGGTGCTGACCCGCCGCTACTACGGCAACAAGGGCCTGAGCGGGGTGCACACGGTCACCTCCGAGGGCTTCTCGTTCACCGTCGCCGAGCGGGACGGCTCGCTGGTGGTCTCGGCCGCGGAGAGCTTCGAGAAGCTGTCCGGCACCCTGGCCGGCCTGGCCGCGCTCGCCACCCACGACGGCGCCGTCGACGCCGACATCTACCTCGCCTGGGAGGGCCAGCCGGCCGACCCGGAGGAGATGGCCACCGCGCTGCACGAGGTGATCGGCCGGCACCCGATGCCCGGCCGGATCCGGCGCCTCACCGCGACGGTCGCCGGGCGCAGCGGCGCGGTCATGCACCACCACTTCACGTTCCGGCCGTCCACCACCGGGATGGAGGAGGAGCGGCTGATCCGGGGGCTGCACCCGTACATCGCGCAGCGGATGCAGCTCGAACGGCTCCGCAAGTTCGACCTGACCCGGCTGCCGTCCGCGGACGAGGAGATCTACCTCTTCCAGTGCGTGGCGCGGGAGAACCCGGGCGACGACCGGCTCGTGGCGTTCGCCCAGATCCGGGACCTCACCGAGCTGCGCGAGCAGGACGGCCGGCTGGTCGCGCTGCCGACCACCGAGGACACCATCGCGACCTGCCTGGACGGGATCCGGCGGGCACAGTCGCGGCGCTCCTCGGACAAGCGGTTCAACACCAACCGCATCGTCATCTACGTATGGCCGGAGCTGGGCCTGACGTACAACGAGATGGAGATGATCGCCCGCCGGGTGTCGCCGACCACGGCCGGCGCCGGGCTCGAGGAGATCCTGTTCATCGCGCGGCGGCGCGACGAGGCCACCGGCGAGCTGGTCAAGGTGAACGTGCGGATCACGTTCAGTGCGACCGGCGGCACCGAGCTGATCATCGGTGAGCCGAACGAGGAGCCGGTCGAGCCGCTGGACGGCTACCGGCAGAAGGTGCTCCGGGCGAGCAGCCGGAACACCGTTTATCCGTACGAGCTGACCGAGTTCCTGGGCGCCTTCGACGAGTACGACCTCGACGAGCAGCACGTGCTGACGCCGGTCGACCGGCCGAAGGGCAAGAACTCCGCGGCCCTGGTCGCCGGCGTGATCCGCACGGTCACCGCGCGGCACCCCGACGGGATCAGCCGGGTGCTGCTGCTCGGCGACCCGACCAAGTCGCTGGGCGCGCTGTCCGAGGCCGAGTGCCGCCGGGTCATCGCCGCCCTGGACCTGGCCACGTCGCTGGGTGTCCCGCTGGAGTGGTACGCGCTGTCGTCCGGCGCCCGGATCTCGATGACCTCGGGCACCGAGAACATGGACTGGGTGGCCGCCGCGCTGAAGCGGATCGTCGAGTTCACCCAGGCCGGCGGTGAGATCAACATCGTGGTCGCGGGCATCAACGTGGGCGCCCAGCCGTACTGGAACGCCGAAGCGACGATGCTCATGCACACCAAGGGTGTCCTGATCATGACGCCGGACTCGGCGATGGTGCTGACCGGCAAGCAGTCGCTGGACTTCTCCGGCGGCGTGTCGGCCGAGGACAACTTCGGCATCGGCGGCTACGACCGGGTGATGGGCGGAAACGGACAGGCGCAGTACTGGGCGCCGAACCTGATGGCCGCCCGGGACGTGCTCATGGCGCACTACGAGCACACCTACGTGGTGCCGGGTGAGGCCGGCCCGCGGCCCGCGGTCACCGCCGACCCGATCGACCGGGACGTCTCCGACTTCCCGCACACCGTCGACGGCAGCGACTTCAGCACGGTCGGGCAGATCTTCTCGGCCACGCACAACCCCGACCGCAAGAAGCCCTTCGACATCCGTACGGTCATGCGCGCCCTCACCGACCAGGACCACGCCGTCCTGGAGCGCTGGGCCGGGATGGCCGACGCGGAGACCGCCGTCGTGCAGGACGCCCACCTGGGCGGCATGCCGGTGTGCCTGCTCGGCATCGAGTCCCGCTCGGTGCCGCGCCGGGGCTTCCCGCCCACCGACGGCCCGGACACCTACACCGCGGGCACGCTGTTCCCGCGCTCGTCGAAGAAGGCGGCCCGGGCGATCAACGCGGCCAGCGGCAACCGCCCGCTGGTCGTGCTGGCCAACCTGTCCGGCTTCGACGGCTCCCCGGAGTCGATGCGCAAACTGCAGCTGGAGTACGGCGCCGAGATCGGCCGGGCCATCGTCAACTTCGACGGCCCGATCGTCTTCTGCGTGATCTCCCGCTACCACGGCGGCGCGTTCGTGGTCTTCTCCAAGGCGCTCAACCCGAACATGACCGTGCTGGCCCTGGAGGGCTCGTTCGCGTCGGTGCTCGGCGGGGCGCCGGCCGCGGCCGTGGTCTTCACCGGTGACGTCAACCGGCGGACCGCGGCCGACCTGCGGGTCCGCGAGCTGGAGGCCCGGGTGGCCGCGGCGACCGGCGCGGACCGCAGCTCGCTCGCCGCCGAGCTGGACGAGCTGCGCACGTCGGTGCGGGCCGAGAAGCTCGGTGAGGTGGCGACCGAGTTCGACAAGGTGCACAGCATCCAGCGCGCCGTCGAGGTCGGTTCGGTCGACGCGGTGATCAAGGCCGCCGAGCTGCGGCCGCGGATCATCGCGGCGATCACGGCGCGCCGCGGCTGACAGGTGATTTTTTGGGGGATCCCGTCCGGTGGGCGGGATCCCCTAAAAATGTCGGTGCCCACTGGCACAATCCGCCTCACGTTTCGGCGAGAGGGTGGGTCATGGGCTGGGTGTCGGCAGGTGCCGGGTATGAAGTGAGCGTCGACCAGGGCAAGGTGGTCGCGCGCACGGCACAGGGCAAACGGCTGAAAAGCCTGCCCAAGGCACTCAAGGACCACGAGGCGGTGCTCGGTCTCCGGCAGCTCGTCGAGTGGCTGACCCGGCACGAGACGACGTGCCGGACCGAGGTCGAGCGGTGGATGATCCGCTCGTTGCCGGTGCCGGTCGCGGTCATCGCCCAGGTCTGGGCCGACGAGTCGTGGCGGGCCGTGCTGCGCGACCTGGTGGTCGTGCCGGTCAGCGCCGACGGCGCGTGGGATGTCGCCGGCGCCGGGCTGCTGCGCGACGCCGAGGAGGCCAAGGGCCTCGGCGTCGTCGACCTCGACGGCGAGTCCACCCGGATCACCGCGGAGCGGGTCGCGATCCCGCACCCGGTCCGGCTCCCCGACCTCGACGACCTCCGCGAGTTCGCCTCCGACCTCGGCGTCGAGCAGGGCACCCTGCAGCTGTTCCGCGAGGTCTGGCATCGGCCGGCCGACCCGGCCGAGCAGCGCCGCGAGCTGGCCCGCTACTCCGGCGCGAAGTTCAAGGAGCTGCGCCACGTGCAGTCCCGGGCCTCCGCCGCGGGATATCGCGTGCAGGGCGGCACCACGGTCTGCCGGATCTGGGAGGACGGCCGGACCGTTGTCGCCTCGGTGTGGATCGGCGAGGGCGACCCGGGGTATGAGACCGAGACCTCCGACCTGTCCTTCGCCGACGCGGCCGGGCAGCGCCTGGAGCCCGCCGACGTGCCGCCGGTGGCCTGGTCCGAGGGCCTGCGGATGGCCGCCACCCTGCACGCCGGCCGGGTCGTCGACGAGGAGCAGTCCGAGCGATGAGCACGACACTGCTCGAGGCCGGCGCGATCCTGCCCGGCCGGTCCGCTGACGCCGCTCTCGACACGATGACCGCCCGCGCCTATCGGCACCCGGCGCTGGACGGCCGCACCGTGGTCCGGCTGACCGGCGCGACCGTCGGCCCGGCCGAGGACCTGAGCATGGAGTTCCTCGGCTTCCAGGCGGCCGGGGTCACCGAGGTCGGGCACGGCAGGCGGCACGCGCTGGGCTTCCCGGCCTGGGCGCTGGTGCACGACCCGGTCAACGGGCGGCACGCGCTCGCCATGGTCAAGGACATGGAGAAGCTGGCCCGGACCGCTCGCAACAAACCCGGCAACGCCCGCGACGGCTATCTCGCCCTGGCCCAGCGGCTCGGCGACGCCGCACCGCAGTTCCTGCCGACGTTCTGGGAGCAGGCCGGGCGCGCGTTCCTGGCCGCCGACAACCAGCGGATGGCCGGGACCTGCTTCACCGACGCCCGCCGCGCCGAGCAGGTGCACGGGCTGACCGTCGACGAGGACCGGCTCCGCGACGTGCACCTGGAGTTCGCGTTCGGCGGGGCGCTGACCGCGGCCATGCTGACGGCGTATTCGCGCGAGGTGGTCACCCGGCGGACCCCGGCCGAGGCGTACGAGCTGGTCCGGTCCCTGGCACTGCAGCGCGTCGCGGGCGGGCTGGCGCCGCACGCCTCGATGGCGGCCGACCTGGCCCGGCTGGCCAAGGCCGCCGGGCTGGACCCCGAGGCCGAGGCCGACACCCTCGTGGCACTGACGCTCACCTACCCGGCGATGGCCCGGGCGCACCCGGCGGTGTGGAAGGCGTACCGGAAGAACCTGGTCCGGCTCGGCAAGCGCGACGCCACCGTCCGCGCCCGGCTGCTGGAGATCGTCCCGGACCCGCCGGGGTGGGACACCGACATCCGTGACCAGTGGCTGGAGCTGCTCGACGCCACCGGCGCGACCGCCGACCTGACCTCCCCCACCGTCTCCGGCGTCTCGGCCGCGCGCTGGCTGGCCCGGTTCCTGGCGATCCACCTGCATCACCGGACCGGGCGCCGCCACGCCGGGCTGCTCGACCTGGCCGGGCGGATGACCCGGCGGCTGATCGCCGAGGGCGGGGTGACCGTCGCCACCGACCCGTGGCAGGCCGACGTGGACCTGGTCGACGTGTTGCGGGCCGGTGGCGTGCCGGTCCGGGTCGGCCCGGCCGACGCGCACGGGTTCAACATCCGGGCCTGGGCGGACGACGCCGGCGCGGGCCGCCGCGACCTGGCCGCTGTCGCCGCCGACCCGGAGCTCCGGCCGCTGCTCCGCCGGGGCGTCCGCCGGTTGCTCTTCTCGTTCCGCGGCGACGCCGGCCTCGCCGAGCCGCCGCTGCCGGCTCCGATGCTGACCGAGCGGTTCAGCCCGGCCGGCGTCCGGGAGGTGCTGGTCGAGCTGATCGGCGACCGCGCCGGGCGGGCCGGCGCCGGCGGCGTGGCCGGGCTCGAGGCCGACCTGATCACGCTCGGCCCGCTCTGGTCGGCGGCCGGTGTCGCGCTCGCCCCTGATGCGTTCGGCCGGCTGCCGGCCGTCGACGTGGCGGCGGTGCTCGGCCGCACGCTGCGCGCCGGGTCGCTCGCGGAGCTGACCTGGCCGGCGTACGAGCAGGCCGCGGCCCGGCTGGAGAGCCTCCAGCAGGGGGTGTCCTGGCCCGACCTGGTGCTGCACGACCAGCGGGCGGCGCAGGTGATCAGCCCGGACGGCCGGGTCACCGAGCACGTGTTCCGGATCCCGCCGGCCGGGCACCGGCACGCGCCCGGCCACTGGTCGCGCACCTCCTGCCTGGCCGCTGACGGCGAGCTGCTGGTGTGCTGGAGCACCGACGACGGCCAGGCCGGGTACTGGTCGTCGCACCCCGACGAGCTGATCGAGGGCGACTGGCAGCTCCAGTACGGCCTGCCGCTGTCGCTGCCGGGCGGCGGGCTGACCACCGGACAGCAACCGGTGCACGCCGGGGACGCCCGGATCGCGATGACCTCCGGCTACGCGGTGGCCTCGGACGGCACCGCGTACTGGCGGCGGGAGGAGGGCCGGAGCGGGCCGGGGCAGGACGGCCGGATGTGGCGGGAGTTCGACCCGCTCACCGGCCAGGCCGGGCGGGTCAGCCGGCCGGCGTTCTTCGCCGCGGCCGGCGACGGCCTGATGCCCTACCAGTGTTCGCTGCGGCCGCTGCCGGCCGCGTTCGCCGGTTCACCGCTGGGCGGGCACGACGGGCTGGCCGGCTGGCGGCTGACCCGGACACCCGACGGTGTCCCGACCGGCACCGGCATCGACGGGCGCCAGGTGACCCTGCCCCGGCACCGCTTCGGCGATTGGCCGATCGGCGCGGTGTCCCTGCCCGGCACGGCCGCGCCCCTGCCGATCACTTCCGGACACCACGGTGTCCGGCTCTGGACCGCCGACGGCGAGCACGTGCTGGCCACCGAGTCCCTGCCCAGCGCCACCCTGCCGCCGCTGGACTGGTGGCACGCGCTGCGGACCCGGGACGAGGCCGGCTCCGCCGCGCTGCGGGTCGTCGACGACGCCACCGCGGCCGCCCTGCTCGCCGTCGCCGACGCGGTGACCGACCCGGCCGAGCTGCACGCGGCGGCGACCGCGAACCTCGCGGCCCACCTGCCCGCGATCACCGACGCCACGCTGCGCGACCGGATCGCCGGGGTGGTCACCCTCGCGGTCCGGCTGCGCCGCCGGCTCGCCGAGGTCACCGCGCTGCTCGGCCCGCAGCCGGAGCGGGCGTCGCGGGTGCCCCGGGTCGCCGACGACGCGCTGCGCGCCGCCTGGGCGGGCCTGTGTGACACCGGGAGCGACTACCGGTCGACGGCCTCCGACCACCAGTTCCTGGAGCAGGTGGCCGCGGCCGGCGCCCTGCTCGCCGGTGCGCCCGACCCCGCCGAGCCGCTGCCGACCGCCCCGGCCGACTGGGTGCCGCTTCTGGCCGGCCTCGGCGCCCTGGCGCTCCGGGCGGCCTCCCCGGCCACCGGCGACGACGACCGGGCCGCGCTGAGCGCCCTGCTCGGCACGATCGCCGGTACACCGCTGGACGGCAGCGGCCCGCCGATCCGCCTGCTGGAGGTGACCCAGGAGGCGCTGGCCGACGGCGCCGTGGACGTGTACCGCGACGGCGCGCGGACCTTCGTCCTCTTCGCGCCGAACGGCTTCCACCGCCTGCAGGTGGTTCACCGCTGGCAGCACCGGGCGGTCCAGGCGGCGCCGGACGGGGTGTTCGCGCTGCCGTCCGGGCCGGCCCTGTTCGACCGCGCGTCGGCCCGGCCCAGCGGCCGGCTCGCCGGTGACCGCCTGCGCACGTTCCTGACCCTGCTCGCCGAGCGCGGGCCGGCGCCGTGGCGGCCGGAAGCGGCCGACGCCCTGGCCGAGGCGACCGGGATGGGCCGGGCCGAAGCGGTGCTCCTGCTCGCCGGGCTGCCCGACATCGCCACGTGGCGGGCGACCTACCTGACCACGCAGCAGCGTGCCGCGATCGGCGTCGCCCAGCCGCCCGCCCGGATCGCCCGGACCACGCTGCAGAAGCTGAGCATGACCGAGCGGGTGGCGCTGCTCGACGCGGCGATGCCCGCCGACCCGGTGGACCTCTGGGAACACGGGCCGGACGTGGCGTCGATCGCGGCGGCGTGGATCGCGCGGCACGGCCGCCGGGTGGCCGTGCCGGAGCAACTCGTCGGCGAGGTGGCCCGGCTGGTCAACGCGTCGCGGGCGTCCACCGTGCTGCAGGCGATCGCCGGGCCCGGCCCCGACGACTGGCTGAACACCGACGGCCGCTGCACCCCGCGCGGCCAGCACTGGATCGTCACAGAGGCCGAGCGGGGTGTGCCGTTCACCGAGGAGCACCTGCACCTGACGGCCATCGCCCTGCCCTGGCTGGCGTATTCGCTGAGCTGGGACGATCCGCTGCGGGGCACGCTGCCCGAGGCGCTGCGCCTGATCCGGGAACGACTGCGCAACCCGCACCTGCTGGTCGGGTCCCAGATGCACCGGGCGAGCACCCGGCCCGACGCCGGACCGGCCGTCGTCGACGGCGTCACCTACAACACCCACCTGGTCCTGCACCTCGTCCCGGCGCACCTGACCGGCCCGGACGACCCGGCGATCGGGTTCGTCGACGACGCCACCGCGACCGCGCTGCGGATCCTGCTGTCCCCGGAGATCGACGAGGCGCTGAGCACCCCCGACGGCGCCACCGGCGATCCGCACGACCCTCGGGTCAGCGTGCCCGGCCTGGTCGCACAGGTGCAGGCGCGGCACGGGCTGGACGCCGACGCCGCCACGTACTACCTCCAGCTGCTGACGCTGCCGGACCCGACGGACAAGGCCGTACAGAAATGGAACGGCTGGAAACCCGCGGCCCTGCGCCCGGTGCAGGCGGCCCTGATCGACAGCGGTCTGGTGGTGACCGCGAAGCGGGAACGCGCCGGGCGGCCGGTGTTCCTGCCCGGCGGCTGGCACCCGGACACGTCGCCGCGGCTCCCGGTGGAGACCTGGAAACTCCCGATGTACACGCAGATGTGGCAGGCCCGGCTGGTGATCCGGTCGCTGCCCGGGCTGTTCGGCACGGCCTGGGCCCGGGTCACCGACGGTGACCTGCCCCGCTACCACGACCTGGAGGAGACCCGGTGAGCGAGGCACTGCTGGCGGCCGGAGCGATCCTGGCCGGACCGGCCCCGGAGCCCGGGCCGGACACGATGACCGCGCGGACCTATCGGCACCCGGCGCTCGACGGCCGCACGGTGGTCCGGCTGGTCGGCGCGACCGTCGGCCCGGCCGAGGACCTGAGCATGGAGTTCCTCGGCTTCGCGGCGGCCGGTGTCGCCGAGGTGGGCCACGGCCGGCGGCAGGCGCTGGGCTTCCCGGCGTGGGCGCTGGTGCACGACCCGGCCAACGGGCGGCACGCGCTCGCCCTGGTCAAGGACATGGAACGGCTGGCCCGGACGGCTCGCGGCAAGCCCGGCAACGCCCACGACGGCTACGCGGCCCTGGCCCAGCGGCTCGGCGGCGCGGCACCGCAGTTCCTGCCGACGTTCTGGGAGCAGGCCGGTCGGGCGTTCCTCGACGCCGGCAACCCGCGGATGGCCGGGACCTGCTTCACCGACGCGCGCCGCGCCGAGCAGGTGCACGGGCTGGTCGTGGACGAGGAGCGGGTGCGCGACGTGCACCTGGAGTTCGCGTTCGGCGGAGCGCTGACCGCGGCCATGCTCACCGCCTACTCGCGCGAGGTGGTCGGGCGGCATCCGGCGGCGGAGGCGTACGAGCTGGTCAAGACGCTGAGCCTGCGGCGGATCGCGGGCGGGCTGGCGCCGCAGGCCGGCCTGGCGACCGACCTGAACCGGCTGGCGAAGGCCGCCGGGCTGGACGCCGAGGCGGAGGCCGACGCGGTGGCCGCGCTGCTGCCGACCTACCCGGCGGCGGCCCGGGCGCACCCGTCGGTGTGGAAGGCGTACCGGAAGAGCCTGGTCCGGCTCGGCAAGCGGGACGACGCGGTCCGCGCCCGGCTGCTGGCGATCGTGCCGGACCCGCCGGGGCACCGCACCGAGTTCACCGACGACTGGGTGGAGTTGCTCGACGCCACCGGGGCGAGCGCCGACCTGGCCTCCGGAGCGGGCGGCCCGGCCGGTCGCTGGCTGGAACGGTTCCTGCACGGCCGGCGCCGGGGCCGGCGCAGCGAACGGCTGCTGGCACTGGTCGAGCGGCTCGCGCCGCGGCTGATCGCCGAGGGCGGCGTGCAGATCGCGCCCGGCCCGTGGAGCACCGACCTCGATGTGCTCGACCTCTGCCTGGCCCTCGGCGTGCCGGCCACGGTCGGCAACCAGCACACCGCCTCCCGCTTCGACCTGCTCTCCTGGGCCCGGGACACCGGACCGGGCCGGCGGGACCTGACCGCGATCGCCGCCGACCCGGCCCTGCGCCCGATGCTGGGCGGGAGCGCCCGGCGGCTGTTCGCCCGGCGCGGCGGGGAGAACTCGCTGACCGCGCCACCGCTGTCCGACGCGGCACTGCAGCAGATGTTCGACGCGGCCGGCGTGCGCGACGTGCTGGCCGACCTGCTCGCCGAGCTGGCCGGGCGGGCCGGCGCGGGCACCGTCGCCGGGCTCGACAACACCCTGACCGAGCTGGGTGCGCTGTGGTCGGCGACCGGCATGGCGTTCGCCCCGGAGGCGTTCGGCGGCCTGCTCGCGGTCGACCTGCCGGCGGTGCTGGCCCGGTCGCTGCGGGCCGGATTGATCACCGAGCTGAGCTGGCCGGCGTACGAGCGGGCCACGGCGCGGCTGCGGACCGTGCGGGCCGGGACGTCGTGGCCCGAGCTGGTGCTGCACGACGAGCAGACCGCGCTGGTCCTCGCGCCGGACGGGACGATCACCGAGCACGTGTTCCGGCTCCCGGCCGGCGCCCCCGTGCACCACGCCGGCGTCAACTGCGCGCTGGTGGACGGCGAGCTGGTGGTGAGCTGGTATTCCAGCGAGGGCCACCACGCGCACTACTGGTCGTCACGGCCGGACGAGGTGCGGCCGGGGGCCTGGCAGATCGCGTCGCCGGGCTGGACGACACTGGGCGAGCCGCTGCCGATCCCGGGCGGGGGCCTGACCGCCGGGTCGCGGCCGCTGCACGCCGGGGACGCGCGGGTGCCCGGGGACGCCTATCCGGTGGCCACCGACGGGCAGGCGTTCTGGCGGTGCGAGTGGCACCAGGCCGCCGAGCGGACCTGGGCGTGGCGGTGGCGGGAGTTCGACCCGCACACCGGCGAGGGTGGCCGGCTCAGCGTGCCGGCGTTCTTCACCGCCGCCGAGACCGGCAGCGGAGCCGCGGAGGACGGCTGGCTGGTTGCGCACGCGTGCCGGTTGCGGCCGGTCCCGGCGGCGTTCGCGGGCTCCCCGCTCGGCGTCCGGGACGGGATGGCCGGCTGGCGGGTGACCGCCACCGGCGCGGGCGTGCTGACCGGCACCGGCATCGACGGCCGCGAGGTCGTCATGCCGCGCCCCCGCCAGGAGCACCACGACCGCGGGGACCACGGCGAGACGCTTGTCGCCGCGGTGCTGCTGCCCGGCGCGACGGCGCCGCTGCCGGTCACCCGGCTCCGCGGCTATCCGGTCGGTGACCTGCGGATCTGGACCGCCGACGGCGAGCACCCGCTGACCGTCCAGCCGGACGTCACCCCGGCGCTGCCGCCGCTGGAGTGGTGGCACGCGATGCGGGCCCGCGACGAGGCCGGGTCGGCCGCGCTGCGCCGCCTCGACCCGGCGACCGCGGCCGCGCTGCTCGCCGTGGACGCCACGGTGACCGGCACGAACGCGCTCGCCGCGGCGGCCACCGCGACCGTGCTGGCCCACCTGCCCGAGGTCACCGACACCACGCTGCGGCAGCGGATCGCCGAGGTGGTGGCCCGCACGGTGCTGCTGGGCCGGCGGATCGCCACCGTTCCGCAGCACCTGGGCGAGCAGCCGGTGACCACCCGGCGACCGCCGGAGCTCACCGACCGCGCGCTGCGGCAGGCCTGGGAGGGGCTGTGCGGTTCGGACACCACGTACTACTCCGGGTCGACCGCCGAGCAGAGCCAGAACGCGGAGCAGATCCAGCGGGTCGGCGCGCTGCTGGCCGCGCCGGCGGCCGCCGGTCCGGAGGGGGTTCCGGCGCTCGGCGGGCACTGGACGGCCCTGCTCACCGGGCTCGGCGCGGTGGCCCTGCGCGCGGCGTCCCCGGTCACCCCGGAGGCCGACCGGGCCGCCCTGGCCGGCCTGCTCACCCTGATCGCCGGGACGCCGCTGGACGGCACCGGTGTGCCGTTGCGGGTCATCGAGGTGGTCCAGGAGCGGATGGTCGCCGAGCCGGTCGAGGTGCGCCGGGACGGCGAGCAGCTCACCGTGCTCTTCCCGCCCAACCGCAGTTTCACCTTCGGCCAGGGCGCGCAGTGGCGGCGTCAGGCGCTGCAGGCCGCGCCGGACGGCGTGTTCACCCTGCCGGACGGCCTGTTCCTGCGGGCCGACGCCCCGACGGGCGGCCGGCTCGCCGGTGACCGCCTGCGCACGTTCCTGACGCTGCTCGCCGAGCGCGGGCCGGCGCCGTGGCGGCCGGAGGCGGCCGACGCCCTCGCCGCGGCGACCGGGATGGCACGGGCCGAGGCGGCCATGCTGCTCGGCGGGCTGCCCGGGGTGGGCCGGTGGGAGGCGAATTTCCTCGGCGCCGAGCAGCGCGCCCTGCTCGGCGTCTCCGCGGCCCACGCCAAGGTGGCCCGGGCGAGCTTGGGGAAGCTGAGCTTCACGGAACGGATCGCCCTGCTCGACGCGGCGATGCCCGCCGAGCCGGCCGACCTCTGGGAGCGCGGGCCGGACGTGGCGGCGATCGCCGAGAAGTGGATCGCGCTGCGCGGACGGCGGGCGGTCGTGCCGGACGACCTCGTCGCCGAGCTGGGCAAGGTGATGGACGCGTCGCGGGCCGCGGGCACGCTCCAGGCGATCGCCGCGCCGACCCCCGGCGACTGGCTGACCACCGACGGCCGCAGCACTCCGGGAAGCCACGGGAGCATCCGGACCGAGGCCGGCGAGGGAGAGCCGTTCGACGTGCCGCACCTGCTGGCCGCCGCGACCGCGCTGTTCTGGCTGGGCTATCACCTCACCTGGGACGACCCGATCCGGGCCGCCCTGCCGGAGGCGCTGCGCCTGGTCCGCGAGCGGCTGCGGAACCCGCACCTGCTGATCGGCGCCTGGACCCATCCGCCGGAGGACGAGCCCGATCCCGGCCTGCCGCTGGTCCCCGGCGAGAGCTTGGGCCGCTATGCGGTGCACCACCTGGCGACCGCGCGGCTCGACGGGACGGACGACCCGGCGCTCGGCCTGATCGGTAAGTTCGTCGCGCTACCGCTGCGGATGCTGCTGTCCGCGTGGATGGACGACGTGGTGAGCACCCCGGCCGGGGCCACCGGTGACCCGCACGACCCGCGGGTGAGCGTGCCCGGCCTGGTCGCGCAGGTACGGGACCGGCACGGGCTGGACCTCGACGCCGCGGCGTACTACCTGCAACTGCTGGCGCTGCGGGACCCGGCGGACAAGGCCGTACAGAAATGGAACGGCTGGAAACCCGCGGTGCTGCGCAAGGCACAGGCGGCCTTGACCGACAGCGGTCTGGTGGTGGCCGCCAAGCGGGAGCGCGCCGGACGGCCGGTCTTCCTGCCCGGCGGCTGGCAGCCGTCCCGGGCGCCGGTCGCGCCGATGGAGACCTGGAAACAACAGCTGTACGAGGTGGACGGGACGGTGGCGATGGCGCCGCCGATGTCCGTGCCACGCCTGTTCGCCACGGCCTGGGGCCGGGTCACCGACGGTGACCTGCCCCGCTACCACGATCTGAAGGAGACCCGGTGAGCGAGGCGCTGCTGGCGGCGGGAGCGATCCTGACCGGTCCGGCCGGGGAGGCCGGGCTGGACACGGTGACCGCCCGGTCCTATCGGCACCCGGTGCTGCCCGGGCGGACCGTGGTCCGGCTGGTCGGCGCGACCCTCGGCCCGGCCGAGGACCTGACCATGGAGTTCCTCGGGTTCACGGCCGGCGACCCGGTCCCGGTCGGGCACGCGCGGGCGCAGGCGCTGGGCTTCCCGGCGTGGGCCCTCGTCCACGATCCGGCGAACGGGCGGCACGCGCTCGCCCTGGTGAAGGACATCGAGAAGCTGGCCCGGGCGGCGCGCAGCAAACCGGGCCTCGCGGTGGACGGCTACCACGCGCTGGCCGACCGGCTCGGCGCGGCCGCGCCACAGTTCCTGCCGACGTTCTGGGAGCAGGCCGGGCGGGCGTTCCTCGACGCCGGCAACCCGCGGATGGCCGGGACGTGTTTCACCGAGGCCCGCCGCGCCGAACAGGTGCACGGGCTGGTCATCGACGAGGACCGGGTGCGCGACGTGCACCTGGAGTTCGCGTTCGGCGGGGCGCTGACCGCGGCGATGCTCACCGCGTACGCCCGCGGGGTGACCGACCGGCGGTCCGCGGCCGAGGCGTACCACCTGGTGCGGTCGCTCGCGGTGCGGCGGGTCGCCGGTGGGCTGGCGCCGCACGCCTCGATGGCCGCCGACCTGGCCCGGCTGGCGAAGGCCGCCGGGCTGGACGCCGAGGCGGAGGCCGACGCGGTGGCCGGGCAGCTGCTGGTGTTCCCGGCGACGGTCCGGGCGCACCCGTCGGTGTGGAAGGCGTACCGGAAGAGCCTGGTCCGGCTCGGCAAGCGGGACGCCGCGGTCCGCGATCGGCTGCGGCAGCTCGTCCCGGAGCCGCCCGGCTACGACACCGACATGACCGACCAGTGGCTGGAACTGCTCGACGCGGCCGGCGCGACCGGCGAGCTGATCCCGCCGGAGTCACCGGACGGCACGGCGAGCCGCTGGCTGGAACGGTTCCTGGCCGGCCGGGAGGCGGGTCGGATCACCGGCCGCAGCGCCCGGCTGATCGCGCTGGTCGAGCGGATGCTGCCGCGGCTTGCCGCCGAGGGTGGCTTGACGATCGCGTCCCGGCCGTGGTCGGCCGAGCTGGACCTGCTCGACCTGTGCCTGGCCGGCGGGGTGCCGGTCCGCTGCGGCGAGCAGGCCGGCGACCACCTGCCGCTCGAGTCCTGGGTGTCCGACACCGGGCCGGGCCGCCGGGACCTGGCCGCGATCGCCGCCGACCCGGTCTGGCGCCCGCTGCTGCGGCGCAGTGTCCGGATCGCGGTCCGCCGGTTCCGCTCCGGCGACTCGCTCACCGGCCCGGCGCTGCCGGCCGAGACGCTGACCGTCGCGTTCGGCGTGCCCGGGGTCCGCGAGCTGCTGGTGGAGGAGCTCACCGAGCAGACCGCCCGGGCCGGGCAGGGCACCGTCGCCAGCCTCGACTTCGACCTGACCTCGCTGGCGCCGCTCTGGTCGCCGGCCGGGATGGCCCTCGCCCCGGACGGGTTCCGCCGGCTGCTGGCCGTGGACGTGCCGGAGGTGGTGCGCCGGACGCTGCGGGCCGGGCTGCCGGTGGAGCTGAGCTGGCCGGCGTACGAGGCGGCGGCCAAACAGAAACTGCGGGTCAGCTTCGGCGACGCCTGGCCCGACCTGGTCGTGCACGATCACCTCTCCGCGCACGTCATCGCACCCGGCGACCGGGTCACCGAGCACGTGTTCCGGCTGCCGGGCGCCACCTACCAGGACGTCAGCTGCCGGCTCGTCGACGGTGACCTGCTGGTGGCCGGGTGGAACTGGGACGGGCGGGACGCGTACTGGTCGTCGCACCCGGCCGACGTGTTCGACGACGACCTGCGGGTCCACCCGGTGGCCTGGGGGGTGGCCGCCCTGCAACTGCCGCTGCCGGGCGGCGGGGTCACCACCGGCACCCGGCCGGTGCACCCCGGTGACCGGGTCGGTCCCGGGACGGCGTACCCGCTGGCCACCGACGGGCAGGCGCTCTGGCTCTGCGAGCCGTCACCGGAGCACGGCTGGCGGTGGCGCGAGTTCGACCCCCGCACCGGTCAGTACGGCCGGATCAGCATGCCCACGTTCTTCACCGGCGCCCCGGACGGCCACCGCCTGGTGGAGCAGGTCTGCCAGCTGCGGCCGGCCCCGGCGGAGTTCGCCGGGTCGCCGCTGGGCCGCCGCGACGGCCTGGTCGGCTGGCGCGCCGAGATCACCGCGGACGGCGACCAGGCCGGCGAGAGCGTCGACGGCCGCCGGGTCACGCTGCCGCAGCGCGCCCTGCGCCGGTTCGACCGGGACAGCGGGTCGTCCCGGCTCAGCGCCGCGGTGCTGCTCCCGGGCGCGACCGTCCCGCTGCCGATCACCCGGACCGACGGCCACTCCCGCGGACGCCTGCAGATCTGGACCGCGGACGGCGAGCACCTGCTGGCCGAGCAGCCGGACGGGACCAGCACGCTGCCGCCACTGGCCTGGTGGCACGGGCTGCGGGCCCGCGACGAGGCCGGGTCGGCGGCGCTGCGCGAGCTGGACGAGGCGACCGCGGCCGCGTTGCTCACCGTGGACGGCGCGGTGACCGGCACCGCGCAGGTCAAGGCGGCCGTGGCGGCGAACCTCGCGGCGCACCTGCCGGCGGTCACCGACGAGGTGCTGCGGGACCGGATCGTCGAGGTGGTCGCCCGGGCGGTGCGGTTGCGGCGGCGGATCACCGAGATCCCGCAGCACCTGGACGCCGTGCCGGCGGTGGCCGGCCCGGCACCGGCCGTCGCCGACGACGTGCTCGAGGAGGCGTGGCGCGGCCTGTGCGGCTTCAGTCACCAGACCCACCACGGGTACGGAACCGGGCGGGAGGGCCGCCACGACATCCTGGCCCAGGTCGGCGCGGTCGCGGCCACGCTCGGCGGCGACGAGCCGGTGCCGCTGCGCGCGGTCGAGCCGGTCTGGTTGCCGCTGCTGGCCGGGCCGGGTGCGGTGGCCCTGCGGGCGGCGTCCCCGGTGACCGGCGACGACGGCCGGCGGGCGCTCGCCGCGTTCCTGGCCACGGTGGCCGGCACCCCGCTCGACGGCGGCGCGCCGCTGCGTGTGCTGTACCTGTCCCATCCGGACAAGGCACCGCCCCACCCGAACTCGCGGCACACCGTGCTGCTGCCGGGCGAGCAGCAGTACTACGGCAAGGACCAGACGGTCACCCACGCCGGGGTGCAGCTCACCCCGTTCGATCCGCCCGCCGGCATGACCCTCACGGAGGAGCTGCGGGCCGGCGGCCGGCTCGCCGGCGAGCGGCTGCACACGTTCGGCGCGCTGCTCGCCGAGCACGGGCCGGCGCCGTGGCGGCCGGAGGCGGCCGAGGCCCTCGCCGCGGCGACCGGGATGACCCGGGCCGAGGCGATCCTGCTGCTGGCCGGGCTGCCCGGGATCGCCTCGTGGGAGGCGAACTTCCTCACCGCCGGGCAGCGCACGGTGCTCGGTCTGACCTCCGCACACGCGAAGGTGGGGCAGGCCGCGCTGCGCGAGCTGACCCCGCCGCAGCGGGTCGCGCTGCTCGACGCGGCGATGCCCGCCGACCCGGCCGCGCTCTGGACCCACGGGCCGGACGTGCCCGCGGTCGCCGAGGTGTGGATCCGGATCCGCGGCCGGCGGACGCCGGTGCCCGAGGATCTGGTCGCCGAGCTGGCCCGGATCACCGACCGGGAGCGGGCCGCGGCGGTGCTGCAGGCGATCGCCGGGCCCGGCCCGGGTGACTGGCTGAGCACCGACGGCCGGACCGAGCGCGGCGGGTGGTCGCTGCAGACCCGGGCCGCCACCGGGGTGCCGTTCGACGAGGGTTACCTGCACGCCGCGGCGGCCGCGCTGCCCTGGCTGGCCTACGGACTGACCTGGGACGATCCGCTGCGGGCCGGGCTGCCCGAGGCGTTGCGACTGATCCGCGAACGGCTGCGCCACCCGCACCTGGCGGTCGGGACCGGCGAGCACGAGGCGACCGCCCGCCCGGCGGCCGGGCCCGCGCTGGTCGACGGCTGCACCTACGGCGGGACGGTGCGCCACCACGTCGTACCGGCGCTGCTGTCCGGGCCGGACGATCCGGTGCTCGGCCTGATCGACGACGACACCGCGAGCAGCCTGCGGGTGGTGCTCGGCGGGTGGCTGGACCGGGTGGTCGCCGCCCCGGCGGGCGACGGCGGGGATCCGCACGACCCCCGGGTCGCGGCGCCGGAGCTGGTCGACGCGGCCGGTGCGCGGCTCGGGGTGGACAGGGCGGCGGCCGCGTATTACCTCCAGGTGCTCGCGTTGCCGGATCCGACGGACAAGGCCGTACAGAAATGGAACGGCTGGAAAGTCGCCACGCTGCGCAAGGCGCAGACGGTCCTGACCGACAACGGTCTGCTGGTGGCGGCGAAGCGGGAGCGGGCCGCCCGGCCGGTGTTCCTGCCCGGCGGCTGGACACCGGCCCGGGTGCCGCGGCTGCCGGTCGAGACCTGGAAACTGCCGCTCTACCTGCACCTGAGCGGACGGCAGTTCGTCACGCTGCCGCTGCCGGAGCTGTTCGCCGCCGCCTGGGCCAGGATCACCGCCGGTGACGTGCCCCGCTACCACGACCTGCAGGAGAAGCTGTGACCACGACGCGCCCGACCGCACCGGCCGCCGCCCCCGAGGCCGATCCGGGCTCCGCCCGGCAGATCGACCCGCCCGAGCATCGGTTCGCCGACGAGCTGACCTTCCTCGCCGCCGCCGACACCGGGGCCCGGCCGCCCGGCTGGCGGCTCACACCCCGGGCGGTGGTCACCTTCATCGCCGGCTCCGGCGGCGCGCTCCTCGACGGCCCGGGCGGCAAACGGGTGATCGAGCCGAAGTTCGTCGGTGAGCGCGCGCTCGTCGAACGCTGCGTGGTCACCCTGGCCGGCGAACGCGGGCTGCTGCTGGTCGGCGAGCCGGGCACGGCCAAGTCGATGCTCTCCGAGCTGCTCGCCGCGGCGATCTGCGGGACCAGCGCCCTGGCCGTGCAGGGCACCGCCGGCACCACCGAGGACCAGCTCCGGTACGGCTGGAACTACGCGTTGCTGCTGGCACAGGGCCCGTCGCCGGAATCCCTGGTGGCGTCGCCGATCCTGACCGCGATGACCACCGGCGCGGTCGCCCGGGTCGAGGAGATCACCCGCTGCCTGCCCGAGGTGCAGGACGCCCTCGTGTCGATCATGTCGGAGCGCCGGATCAGCGTGCCCGAGCTGGCCGGGCAGGACGGGGCGGTCGGGTATGCCGTACCCGGGTTCTGCCTGATCGCGACGGCCAACCTGCGCGACCGCGGGGTGTCCGAGATGTCGGCCGCGCTGAAACGGCGGTTCAACTTCGAGGTGGTGCCGCCGATCGCCGACCTGGACGCCGAGGTCGCGCTGGTCACCCGGCAGGCCCGGGCGTCGGTGGAGCGCGGCGGGGCGGCCTTCGAGGTGGACGAGGCGGTGCTGGAGACGCTGGTGACCGCGTTCCGGGACCTGCGGAACGGGATCAGCGCGGAAGGCTGGGAGGTGGAACGGCCGTCGTCGGTGATGAGCACCGCCGAGGCGGTGGCGGTGGCGGCGTCGATCGGGCTGTCCGCGGCGTACCTGCCGGGGCCGGATCCGCTGTCGCTGCTGCCCGGGCACCTGCTCGGGGTGGTCCGCAAGGACGACCCGGCGGACGCGGAGCGGTTGCTGGCGTACTGGGACGGTGCGCTGCGGCGGCGCGCCGAGGCCGGTGGCCGGATGTGGCGGCAGCTGTGGGAGCACCGGGACGTGCTCCGTGACTGACCCGCGCGCCGCCGTCGACCGGCTCGCCGGGGACGCCCGGGTGCAGCTGATCGGGGTGCGGCACCACTCGCCGGTGCTGGCCGCGGCGATCCCCGCGCTGCTCGACGCGTTCCGGCCGGCGACGGTGCTGGTCGAGCTGCCCGCCGAGATGCAGCCGTGGGTCCACTGGCTGTCCGATCCGGACACCGTCGCGCCGGTCGCCCTCGCGGCCGCCGGTGAGGACCGGCCGCTGGCGTTCTACCCGTTCGCCGACTTCAGCCCGGAGCTGGCCGCGGTCCGCTGGGCGCGGCGCCACGAGGTGCCGGTGATCTGCGCGGATCTCCCGCTGACCGATCCGGCCTGGGAGTCCGAGCGATCCGCTTCGATGCCTGTCGCCGACGGGCCGGGGCTTCGCGAGACCGTGCACGCCACGATGTCCGGACGCGCCGGGGACGACCTCTGGGACCGATGGATCGAGGCGGAGGCGCCGGGCAGTCCGCCGGAAGCGGTCCGGCGGGCCGCTCTCGCGGCCGGGTGGGCACTGCGGCAAGACACTTCACGGTACGGCGTGGAGCCGCTCGACCTGCGCCGCGAAGCCTGGATGCGCCGCTGCCTCGCCGATGTGGCGGGGCGGGTCTCCGCCGTGGTCGGAGCGTTCCACGCGCCGGCGCTGCTCGACGGCACGTCGATGGGGTCCCTCGCCGCGCCGGTCTCGGCGGGCTCCTCCCCCGTGCCGGACCCGGCCGGTTCTTTCCTCGCGCCGAGCCCGGGTGGGCGGGATCAGCCGGTGATCTCGCTGGTTCCGTACACGTTCGACCTGCTGGACGCCCGGTCCGGTTATCCGGCCGGGATCCGGGACCCGCGCTGGCAGCAGGCGGTCCTCGAGGGTGGCGCCGAGCCGGACCGGGTGCGGGCCGCGGCCGACCGGTTCGCCGTCGAGGTGACCCGGGCGCTGCGGGCACAGGGCCAGCCGGCCGGGCCGGGCGAGGCGGCCGAGGTGACCCGGCTGGCCGCGGACCTCGCCGGGCTGCGCCGGTTGCCCGCCCCCGGCCGTGGCGAACTCGTCGAGGCCCTGCAGACGGTGCTCGCGCAGGGCGCACCGGCCGGTACCGGGCGGGGTGTCGCGCGGGCCATGGACGAGGTGCTGATCGGACGGCGGCGCGGCCGGCTGCCCGGCGGCGTCCCGGTCACCGGGCTGCGGCCGGCGGTCGAGGGGGAGATCGCCGCGCGGAAGCTGCCCGGCCCGGGCCGACCCGGCGAGCGGATCCGGCTCGACCCGCTGCGCTCCCCCACCGACCGCGCCCGCGAACTGATCATCCGTCGGCTGGCCGCGTGCGGCGCGCCCTACGGTGACCCGGGCACGGCCGGGCCGGTCTCCGGGGGCGAGACGCTGACCAGCACCTGGCGGGTGGAGTGGACCCCGGCCGTGGACGCGGCGCTGGGCCTGGCCGGCCTGCACGGGGTCACCCTGGCCCAGGCCGCGGAGGGGATGCTCGCCGCCCGCCGCCGCCGGGAACAGCAGGCCGGCGGCCCGACCGCGGAGCAGGCCCTGGCGGGTCTGGAGCAGGCCGCGGTCTGCGGGCTGCCGGGACTGGCCGGCGAGCGGCTCGGCGACGTCCGGCAGGCGGTCTGCCACGGCGGCGGCATCCAGCAGATCATCAGCGCCCTGCACTTGATCAACCGCATCGAGCGCGGCCACATCCCCGGCCTCCCCGCCACGCCGGCGCAGCCCGCTGGCCCCTCATCCCCGGCCTCCGATCCGACCGCGGCCCCTGACGGGCTCGGGGCGGCCCGGGACGAGCTGCACGCGGCGGCGGTCGCGGCGGTCGGCGGGCTTGCCGGGTCGACGCGGCTCGAGGATGCGCGGGCGTTGCCGGACCTGGTCCAGGCCGCTGACGAGGCCGGGCGGCGGCTCCGGCTGGGCCGGGCGATCCATGGCCTGGCCCGGAACGGCACGCCGCTGATGTCCGGGGCCGCGATCGCGGTCGGTGTGCTGCTCGGGCACGATTCGCCGGAGGCGTTCGGCGTCCGGCTGGCGTCCTGGGCCGACCTGCCGGACGCCGGGGCGACCGATCGGCTGCGCGGGGCGCTCAGTGTCGCCGGCGCGCTGTTGCAGTCCGGGGGCGAGTTCCTGACGCCGTTGATGGACACCGTGGACCGGATGCCGGACGACGACTTCGTCAAGCGTCTCCCGGCGCTGCGCGGCGGGTTCGACGCGCTGAGCCCGGCCGATCGGGACCGCCTGCTGCGCACGGTCGGCGAACGCCACGGCACGGTCGGCGAACACCTGCCCACCGACGCGGCCACGGTGGCCGGCTGGATCGCCGCCGACCGGGCCGGTCTGACCGCCCTGCGAGCGCTGGGCCTCACCCCAACTGCGGCCCCGGCCTCAGCCACCGCCCCGGCCTCAGCCACCGCCGCGCCTGAGCCGGGCGAGCCGCGCCCGGATGTCACGACGGACGGGATTTCGCCCGGGCAGCGCTGGCGGCTGCTGCTCGGCCGGGAGCACGAGAAGCTCTCCCCGAGACAGCGCCGACTGGCCACGGCGCTCGACGAGCTCTACGGCACCGGGCGCGGCGAGGGCGCCTACACCGTGGACGGCAGCGGCGCGGGGCGGGAGGCGGCCTACCCCGAGATCCGGGACTGGCTCACCGATCTGGAGGCGCTGTTCGGCACGTCCGTACGAGATGAGGTCCTGGCCCGGGCCGCGGAACGCGGACGCCTCGACGCGGTCCTGGCCGCGGACCCTGACCGGGTGCGGCCCTCGATCGACCTGCTGCACGCGGTGCTGTCGATGGCCGGCGGCCTGCCCGAGGCACGCCTGGCCCGGCTGCGGCCGCTGGTCGCCCGGCTCACCGCCGAGCTCACCGCGCAACTGGCCCGGCGGATCCGCCCGGCGCTGACCGGCCTGGGCACGCCCCGGCCGACCCGCCGCCCGACCGGACGCCTCGACCTGGCCGCGACCGTACGCCAGAATTTGCACACCGTGCGCCGCGACGCGACCGGGCGGCCGCAGCTGCTCCCGGAGCGGCCGGTGTTCCGCAGCCCGGGCCGGCGCAGCGTCGACTGGCAGGTCATCCTGCTCGTCGACGTCTCCGGCTCGATGGAGGCGTCGACGATCTGGGCGGCGCTGACCGCTTCCGTGCTGGCCGGGGTGCCCGCCCTGCGGACCCACTTCGTGACGTTCTCCACCGAGGTCATCGACCTCACCGACCGGGTCACCGATCCGCTCTCGCTGCTGCTGGAGATCCGGGTCGGCGGTGGCACGCACATCGCCGCCGGGCTGCGCTACGCCCGGCAGATCACGCTGGTGCCGAGCCGCACGCTGGTCGTCACGATCAGCGACTTCGAGGAGGGGTACTCGGTCGGTGACCTGGTCGGCGCGGCCCGGGCCCTGGTCGACGACGGGGTGACGCTGCTCGGCTGCGCCAGTCTCGACGACCGGGGCCGCCCGCGGTACAGCACCGGCGTCGCGTCCCAACTGGTCGGCGCGGGCATGCCGGTCGCCGCACTGAGCCCGGCCGAGCTGGCCGGATGGATCGGAGACAAGGTTCGATGAGTCTGCCACCGGTCGATCCCGCGGTCACCGCCGAGGCGGTCGCGGCCCTCCCCGCCCGCCTGCGCAAACGGCTCGACGAGGCGGTCACCCAGGCCCGGGGCTGGCCGGTGGAGACGGCGGGCGATCGGGTCACGGTCCGTCCCGACGATCAGGTGTACGTCGTGCTGACCGTCCCCGTCACCGACCCGGCGGACGCCGTCTGCAGTTGCCTGCTGGCACCCCGCTGCCTGCACCGGACCGCGGTCCTGAGCGCCGCTCCGATCCGCGCCGGCGGTGACGAGTCCCCCGCGCCCACCGACGATCCCGCGGCCGACAGCGGCCCCGCGCGGGCCGGCACGGCACCCCCGGACCAGCCACAGCCCGGCGCGTCACCGACCGGCGACCCCGGAGTCAGCGCGACACAAGCCGACGCGCCCGGAGTCAGCGCGACGCAAGCCGACGTTCCCGGGGTCAGCGCGGTGCAAGCCGACGCGGCGCACGGGCTCTGGGTGGTAGCGGCCACGATCCTGGCCAACGGCATCGCCGGCGCCGGAGCGGTCGCGCAGGCCGATCTGCTGCGCGCCGTGCACCAGGCGCGCGCGACCGGCCTGCACGGACCCGCGGCGGCCGCGATCCGGGTCGTCGAGCACCTGCGGGCCGGACGCCGGGAGGAACCCGCGTTCCGGCTCGCCGACCTCGCCGACGACCTGCGGGAACTCCTCGCCGCCTGCCACCGGCTGGCGGCCGGCGACGGCACCGTGGCCGGGGTGGCCCGCCGCGACTACGAGCCGGTCGGCGACCTGCGCCTCTATGGACTGTTCTGCGAACCGATCCGCGCCGCCACCGGGCACGCCGGCGCGGTGACCTACCTGGCCGATCCCACCGGGCGCCTCTGGGTGGTCTCCGACGTCAAGCCGTCCGACCGCCCGGCCACCGGGTCGGCGACCCGCGCCTCGGTCGACCTGGGCGAGGTCCGGCTCAGTCATCACGCCCTGTCCCGGGCCGGCCTGCGCGCGATCAACGCGCACGCGTCGACCGTCGGCCGGCTCAGCCACGGCCGCGCCCGGCAGGCGGTGGCCGCGCCCGGCGCGGGCTGGTTCGACCCGCCGCTCGACGCCCTCTGGCAGACCGGGCTCGCCGCGCAGGTGGACCGCTGGCTGGCGGGCACCGCGCTGCCCGCGCACGCCCGGCCCGCCGCTCACGACCTGGCTTTCCTCGACGGCACCATCCTCGGCACCGACCGCCGCGGCCTCCTGCTCACCCTCGACCATCCCGATGCCGCCCAACCCGATCCCGCCGCCCGATCGGACCAGACCGACAAGGGCCAGACCAGCACTCGGGAGCCGCTCACCATCGTCGTTTCCGCGCCGCACGAGGACCCCTCGCTGCCCTACGTCACCAACCTCCGGGTCCTCGGCATCCACGCCATCGGCCGGCGCATCCGGCTGGTCGGCCGCTTCACCGGCCCACGCCAGGTCGACGGCCTGGCCTTCGCCGCCCGATGGCTCCGCACCGGAGAACCCGGCCACGGCAGCCCCGCGCACGGCAGCGACTCCGCGCACGGGGGCAGCTCCGGCCACGGCGGCGACACCGGGCATGTCGATCTCGGCGCCATCCCGCTCACCCGCGCCGACGTCGCCGAGACCGTCCGCGCCCGGGGCAACTTCCTCTCACCCGGCGCCACCTTCCACACCGTCGCCGGCCGGCCCGTCCTCGACCCCACCCCGAGCCCGGCACCCGCCGCTCCCCCGCTCCACCTGCTGCGGCACCAGGTGGAACGGGTCGCCTCGGCCGGCCGCTCGGCCCTGCTCTCCGGGGTGGACGCCGACGCCCGCCGGCTCGCCGACGCCCATCTCGGCACCGCGAGCACGGTGCTCGCCGAGCTCGGCGCGGCCGGGGTCCGGCGGACCCGGGACGTCTTCGGCCGCCTCGACCCGCACGACGCGGACCGGCTGGCGCGGGCCTGGCTCACCGCGGCGGTTTACGAGCAGGCCGCGACCCGGGCGACCACCCGGCAGGCCTGGACCGCCGACTTGTGTTGACACAAATCCGGATGACCCCCTAACTTGTATCACGTGCTTGATACAAATAACGACGCCAGCCGCCGGGCGCTGCTCTGGCGGCTGGCCGGTCTCGGCGCCGGCCTCGCGGCCGCGGTGCTGCTGGCCGGCGCCCCGGCGAGCTGGCTCGGCCGCGGCCTGGCGCTGGCCGCCCCGGCGTTCGCGCTCTGCCTGCTGGCCGGCGTCACCGCCGGTGAGCTGACCGCGCGGGTCCCGGCCGGCGCCACCCGCACCGCGTCGCTCGAGGTCCGGACCACCCGGTCGTTCCTGCCGCGCCGGATGGCCCGCTGGGTGGCCGGGCTGCTGGTCCTGGCCGCGGCCTTCTTCACCGCGACCGGCCTGGCCGCGGACACCGACGACATGGGCCGCGCCGGGCGCAGCCTGACGGCCGCCTGCGGCGACCTGGTCTCCTCCACCGGACCGTGGCCGGGCCGGTTCTACAGCGTGCCGATCGCGCTCGCGGTCCTGCTCGGCCTGGGTGCGGCGGGCTTCGCCATGCGTACGGTGGTGGGCCGCGGCCGTCCCGTGGTGGACGGGGCCGGGCGCGCCGCCGACGACGAGGGGCGCCGCACCTCCGCGCGGGCGATCCTGGCCGCCTGCGGTGTCCTGGTCGCCGCGCCGCTGGCCGGGTCGGCGCTGTTCGCCGCCGGGGCGCTGGGCCGGGTCGACTGCCCGTCCGCGCTCTACCCGGCGGCGCAGTGGGCAGCGCTGGCGGTCGCCGCGGTGGCCGGGTTCAGCGCCTGCGTGTTCACCGCGTACGCGGTGCGGCCCGGGACCCGATGAGCGCTCAGCTGCGGGTGGACACCACGAGCCCGGTCCCGCCGTACGAGCAGATCCGCGCCCAGCTGGCCCACCTGATCACGCAGGGTGCCCTGCCGGCCCGGGAGCGGCTCCCCCCGGTCCGCCAGCTCGCCGCCGACCTGGGACTGGCCGTCGGCACCGTCGCCCGGGCCTATCGCGAGCTGGAGCTGGCCGGGCTGGTCACGTCCCGGCGCGGCGGCGGCACCCGGGTCGCCGACATGGTCCGGCCCGCCCCGGCACAGCACCCGGTCGAGCAGCTCGCAACGGCCTACGTCACGGCCGCGCGCCGCCTGGGTGCGAGCGACGATCAGGTGCTCACCGCCGTACACAAAATGCTTCAGGCGGGCTGAGAGGAGCGTTGCAGGTCGGCGAGCCGCAGCTCGACGATCCGGGCCGGCGGGACCGGCCGGGACCAGTAATAGCCCTGGCCGTACTGGTAGCCGAGCGACCGCAGCAGGTCGCGCTGCTCGGACGTCTCGATCCCCTCGGCCACCGACGCCAGCGCCAGCGCCGAGGCCATCTGGCTCACCGCGGTGGCCACCGCCGACTGCCGGCCCACCGTGTTGATCGACTCGACGAACGAGCGGTCCAGCTTCAGCGTGGTCACCGGGCAGGTCAGCAGCAGCCCGAGCGACGACGCCGCGGTGCCGAAGTCGTCGAGCGCCAGCTTCACGCCGAGGCCGCGCAGCGCCAGCATCGCCTCGTTGGACGCCTCGTCGTCGAGCACCGCGGTCTCGGTGACCTCGATGCTCAGGCAGGCCGGCGGCAGCTTGTTGATCGCCAGCGCCGCGGCCACGTCGTCGACCAGCTGGGCATCCCGCAGTTGCCGGCCGGCCACGTTGACCCCGACGGTCAGCGAATCGACGCCGGGGAACTCGGCGCGCCACTCGGCCGCCTGCCGGCACGCCTCCTGCAGCGCCCACCGCCCGATCGCCACGATCTGGCCGGTACGTTCCGCGATCGGGATGAACTCGACCGGCGACACCATGCCGCGGGTCGGGTGGTTCCACCGGATCAGCGCCTCGACCCCGGTCAGCCGCTCGTCGGAGAGCCGGACGATCGGCTGGTAGACCAGGCTGAACTGGTTCTCCTCGATGGCCGTGGTCATCTCCCGGATGAGCACCGCCTCGGCGCTGATCCGGGCGCCCATCTCGCCGGTGTAGGCCACCCACATGCCCTTGCCGCGGCGTTTCGCCTCGTACATCGCGATGTCCGCGTTGCTGAGCAGGGTCTGCGGGTCGTCGCCGGGGCGGGCCTGCGCGACGCCGACGCTGGCCCGGGTGACGATGGTGTGCTGCCGCACCACGATCGGCACGGCCAGGCGCCGCAGGATCTCCTCGCACACCCGGCCGGCGATCTCCGGACCGGCGCCGGGCAGCAGCACGGCGAACTCGTCACCGCCGAGCCGGGAGACCACGTCGTCGGTGCGTACCGCCGCCCGCAGCCGCTGCGCCACCTCGACCAGCAGCGTGTCGCCGGCCGCGTGACCCATGGTGTCGTTGGTGATCTTGAAGTCGTCCAGGTCGATCAGCAGGACCGCACCGTCACCGTCGCAGTCGCGCATCAGGCTGTCGCGCATCAGGTCGCCGAAGTGGGTGCGGTTGGCGAGCCGGGTCAGCCCGTCGTACGACGCCCGGTCCCGCAGCTCCTCCATCGCCACGTCCAGGCGGGAGATCAGCATGGCGTTGTCGTGGAACGCGACCAGCTGCCGCCCGGCCACCAGGAACGTGATCACGACGACGCCGATCGTCGCGCCGTACATCTGTGAGCTGGTCTTCTCCGGCAGCATCATGAAGAAGACCACGAAGGTGATCGCGATCATCCCGTACGGGAGCAGGCTGTACGGCCGCCGCTTGACGCTCTGGTGTGCCCCGCCGCTGCGCACGATCACCTGCTGGATCCACGGTCCGACCGCGATCAGCAGGGACGGGGCCAGGCGGATGACGTAGACGTACGGATGATCAAGGGTTTGAAAATCGCCGGGCAGGAACGTGCTCACGCCCTGGACCATCGCGGCACTGACCATCGGCCAGGCGGCGATCCGGGCCATCGGCGGCGCCTGGACCAGGGCGACCTTGGTCGCCGAGAACGTCGCGACGAGCACCAGCGCCGCGGTGACACTGTCGTTGACCCGGCTGCTCTCGTTGCCGGAGACCGGGTTGAACGCGAAGCACCAGGCCACCACGCTCCCGCCGACCAGCACCGTGGTGGCGTCCAGCCAGAAGACGAACTTCTCCCGGATCGTGGTCAGCCCCTGCGGGAAGATCAGGCAGGCGATGACGTTGCTGGTCATCCCGACGGTGAAGAACACCGTCTGCACCGAGCCGCCGGACAGCGACGGCACGCTGGGCGCGAGCATGGACTGCAGAGCCTGGAACGTGTCGCCGGCGGTGAAGCACGCCCCGGCGAATCCGATCATGGTCCAGAACCGGCGGTACCGGGCGTGCGCGATCCACCGCAGCCGCCACCCGCCGTAGGCGAGCGCGAAGTCCAGCGGCACCTGCACGGTCCAGTACGCGCGCACCTGATCGACCGGCCGGCCGTCCAGCGCGAAGAACAGGACCCACCCGAGCAGGGTGATCCCGAGGAGGGTGAGCAGGACAGGATCCCGCCGCAACCGCCCGAACGTCGTCAAGTTGACCCTCCCCGGTCCTCGTGGTGAAGATCGGGTGCGACGGACGAAATCCGAGGACTCTTGAAATTTTAAGATCAGAGACCGTACGACCGGCCGATGATGTCCCGCTGGATCTCACTGGTCCCGCCGTAGATCGTCGACACCAGCGTGGCCCGCACGTGCCGCTCCATGTCATATTCGGTCGCGTAGCCGTACCCGCCCATCATCTGCATGCCGGCCAGCGCGACCTGTTTCGCCACCTCGGTGGTCTTCAGTTTCGCCATCGAGCTCTCCCGGGCCAGCACCCGGCCGGGCGCGGCGTCGGCGAGCGCGGCCACCCGGTACACCAGCAGCCCGCAGCAGTCGATCTCGGTCGCCAGGTCGGCGATCCGGTGCCGCTGCACCTGGAACGTGCCGATCGCCCGGCCGAACTGCCGGCGCTCCCGGGCGTAGCCCAGCGCGTCGTCGAACGCCCGCCGCGCGGTGCCGAGCATCAGCGCGGCCAGGATCAGCCGTTCCAGGTTCAGCCCGGCCATCAGCTGCCGCCACCCCTGCCCGGGCACACCGACCACGGCATCGGCCGGCACCCGGCAGTCGGTGAACCACAGGTCGTTGACCTCGCGGCCGCCCATCGTGTCGATCCCGGCGACCCGCAGCCCGGGAGTGCCGGCCGGCACCAGCAGCATGGTCAGCCCGTCGTGGTCGCCCGGCCGGCCGGCGGTGCGCGCCACCAGCAGGATCGCGTCCGCGAAATGCGCGTTCGAACACCAGGTCTTCTGACCGTTGATCACCCACCCGCCGTCCGGGCCGGGGTCCGCCCGGCAGGCCAGGGCCGCGACATCGCTGCCGGCCTCCGGTTCGGACATCGCTATCGAAAAGGTACGACCGGCCGCCAGCCCGCCGCACACCGTCGCCTGCTGCGGGGCGGTCCCGAACCGGCGGACCGCCCCGGCCACGATGGCCGAGGTGGCGAACCCGCCGATGGGCGCCATCCCGTAGCCGGTGTGCTCGAGGAAGACACAGGTGTCGACCAGGCTGGAATCGGTCACGCCGAGCCAGCCGAGGCCGGCCATCCGCTCGTAGACCGCCGGGTTGTGCGGGTGCTCACCGCGCTGCTCCCGGGTGCCGGTCTCGCGCTTGCAGAAGTCGGTGACCGCCGAGGCGAACGCCCGCTGCTCGTCGGAGAAGTCGTGGTAGTCGAGGCTCATGTCTATCACTTCCCTGTTTTCACCTGGGGATTGACAGCGAACGTAACATATCAAATATCAAATCTGGCGAGCACCGGAGGCGAACCGATGACCGACGTGACAGCCACCGTCACTCTGGCGCGGGAGGCCGCCGCGTGGTGGGCCGGCCGCGAATTCACCGCACGGCGCTCCGCGCTGCTGTGCTGGAAACGGCACCTCGCCGCGCACTGCGACGACCTGGCCGACGTGATCCGCGCCGAGACCGGCAAACCGCACGGCGACGCCCTGCTCGAGGTGATGCTCGCGGTCGAGCACCTGGACTGGGCCGCCCGCAACGCGGAACGGGTGCTGCGCCGCCGCCGGGTCCGCTCCGGCCTGCTGGGCGCGGACCACGGCGCCGCGCTGGAGTACCACCCACTCGGCGTGATCGGCGCGATCGGGCCATGGAACTATCCGGTCTACACCCCGCTCGGCACGATCTCCTATGCGCTCGCGGCCGGCAACGCGGTGGTCTTCAAGCCCAGCGAGCACACCCCGGCGACCGGGACATGGCTGGCGCAGGCCTGGTCAGAGACGGTCAGCGGCCCGCCGGTGCTGCAGGTGGTGACCGGCGCCGGGGAGACCGGGGCGGCACTCTGCGCGGCCGGCGTCGACAAGATCGCGTTCACCGGGTCGGCGGCCACCGCCCGCCTCGTGATGGCCGCCTGCGCGCGGACGCTGACCCCGCTCGTCGTCGAGGGCGGCGGCAAGGACGCGATGATCGTGGCGGCCGACGCGGATCTCGACGCCGCCGCCGAGGCCGCGGCGTTCGGCGCGTTCGGCAACGCCGGGCAGACCTGCGCCGGCGTCGAGCGGATCTACGTGGAACGGCCGGTCCAGGCCGCTTTCCTGTCCCGGCTCGCCGCGATCGCCGAGGGCCTGCGGCCCGGAGACCAAGACCTTTCCCCGTACGGGCGGATGACCACCCCGGAACAGCCCGAGATCGTACGACGGCACGTGCGCGACGCCGTCGCCCGTGGTGGGCGAGCCGTCGTCGGGGGCGAGGGGTCGGTGCTACCGCCGTACGTGCACCCGGTCGTCCTCACCGGGGTGCCGGAGGACGCCGAGGCGATGACCGCGGAGACGTTCGGCCCGACCGTGGTCGTCAACCCGGTCGACGACCTGGACCAGGCCGTACGCCTGGCGAACGCCTCCCGCTACGGCCTGGCCGCGTCGATCTTCTCCGGTGATCGCCGGAAGGCGCTCGGGCTGGCCCGGCGGCTGCGCGCGGGCGCCACGTCGATCAACTCGGTGCTGGGTTTCGCGGCGATCCCGGCGCTGCCGTTCGGCGGGTCGGGTGATTCCGGGTTCGGGCGGGTGCACGGCGCGGACGGGCTGCGCGAGTTCAGCCGGGCGCAGTCGGTGGCGTGGCGCCGGTTCCGCGCGCCGCTGCCGGTGATGACCCTGGACCGGGACCCGGCGGTGCTGTCCCGCGCGGTCCGCCTGTTCAAAATCCGCCACGCGCGGTGAATCGGTGGCGTGGAACGGCCGGTCCAGGCCGCTTTCCCGTCCCGGCTCGCCGCGATCGCCGAGGGCCTGCGGCGCGGTGTCGGCCCGGCGTCGTCCGGCGCCGGGTCTAGTCCCAGATTCCCTGGCCCCGCAGGTGTTTGACGAGGAGGTCGGCGCCGTCGGTGAAGTGCCGGGCCATCGTGGCGCGGGCGGCCTCCGGGTCGCCCGCGGCGAACGCGGCGAGCAGCGCCTCGTGCTCTACCCGCACGGCGTCGCGCCAGCCGGGGTCGGCGGCGTAGAACCGGGCCGGCGTGTACCGCGTCGCCACGTGCAGGAACCAGCTCAGTTTGCGGGCCTGGGCCATCCGGTTGACGGTGCGGTGGAACGCGTACTCCAGTTGCTCGATCTCGTCGCTCTTCCGCGACCGGATCGCCCGCTGCAACGCCCGGTCGGCCAGAGCCAGCTCGTCCCGCTGGCCGGCCGTGATCCGCTCGGCGACCCGGGCCGCCAGCTCACCGGCGATGTCACCCTGCAGCCGGAACAGGTCCACGACGTCCTGCTCGGACAGCGGGGCGACGACGTACCCCTTGCGCGGCTCCAGCTCGACCATGTCCTCGCCGCGCAGGGTCAGCAGCGCCTCGCGGACCGGGGTGATGCTGACACCGAGCTGCTCGGCGACCTCTTCCAGCCGGATCCGCGCGCCGGGCCGCAACTCACCGGACATGATCCGGCCGCGCAACACGACGGCCACCTCTTCGGACAGTTGCGGCCGCATCGGGTCACGCTATCAAATATCAAAAGCCGCTCCGCTCGCCCGGCCCTGGAGATGATCGACTGATGCCGCGCCGACGCTACGCACTGCGCGACCGGATCGCCGCCCTCGACCCGGAACGCGACCACCTGGAGATCTATCAGCTCTCCGCCGGGCGCGAGTTCCCCTGGGACTACACCCGCGCCTTGGAGTTCGCCCTGTTCCGCACGTACTGCGTACCGAGCATCTCGCGCCTGCTCGCCGCCACCGGCGAGTTCGAGAAGCGGCCGCAGCAGCGCTACGACGACACCGCGCTGCTGATGGCCGAGATCGCCGCGCACGGGTACGACTCGCCGCGCGGCCGGGAGGCGCTCAAGGTGGTCAACCGGGCGCACGGCCGCTTCGCGATCAGCAACGACGACATGCGGTACGTGTTGTCCACCTTCGTCCACGACCCGATCGACTGGCTCACCAAGTACGGCTGGCGACCGCCGCACGAGCACGAGCGGCTGGCCGCTTTCCACTACTACCGGGAGGTCGGACGGCGGATGGGGATCCGGGACATTCCGGAAAGTTACTCGGCGTTCGCGGACTTCAAGCGATCGTACGAAAATGAGCACTTCGTGTTCTCCCCGACGAACCAGAAGATCGGCGAGTACACGGTGGGCCTGTTCGCCGCGTGGTTCCCGTCGTTCCTGCGCCCGTTGGTGCGGCTCGCGGTCCGCGGCATGCTCGACGAGCCGATGCTGCGCGCGTTCGGCTTCCGGCCCGCCCCACGCTGGGTCGGCGCGGCCGGCGACCTGGGGTTGCGCACCCGCGCGCTCGCCCTGCGCTTCTTCCCTCCTCGCCGCACCTCGGTCCTGGGCGTGTCACCGGGCAACCGCACCTATCCGGGCTATCCGGCCGGCTACCGCCCGTCGGACCTGGGCGCCCCTGCCCCGCCGGACGCCTCCACCTCCCGTTGACCCCCACCTCGCCTCCCGCGCGCCGACTCCGCACCGCCGTCGCCGGCCGCCTGGTCACCCCGTGGTATCACCCGGCGCTCGGCCTGGCCCTGCACCGACCTGCACTGGCCGGTGGGGGCGCTCGCCGCCACCGGGTTCGCCGGCACCATCCTGCGCGACTGCTCGGCGTCGCCGACTCGGTGCTGAGCAAACACCTCAAGGTCCTGCAGGACGCCGGCTACGTCACGATGACCAAGCCCACCGGCCTGGGCCGGGTGAGGACCTGGGTCAGCCTGAGCCCGGCCGGCAAGCGCGCCTATGCCCAGCACGACGGATCACTCGGCGTAGAGGGCGCTGATCGCCTCCGCATACCGCTCCTGCACGATCCGGCGGCGCAACTTCAGCGTAGGAGTCAGCTCGCCGCTCTCCGGCGTCCACCCGGCCGGCAGGACCCGGAACCGCTTCACCTGTTCGGGACGGGACAACCTGCCGTTCGCCGCCTCCACCGCGGTGGCGATCTCGGCGATCAGCGCCGGGTGCTCGGCCAGGACCTCGAGCGACGCGCCCTCGAGTCCGTGCCGGGCGGCCCACAGCGGAACGGACTCCTCGTCCAGGACGATCAGCGCGGTCACATACGGCCGCCGGTCCCCGATCGCCACCGCCTGCGCGATCAGCGGATGCGCCCGCAACAGGTTCTCGATCTGCGCCGGCGCGATGTTCTTCCCACCGGAGCTGATGATCAGCTCCTTCTTCCGATCGGTGATGGTCAGGTACCCGTCGGCGTCCAGGGTGCCGACGTCACCGGTGGCCAGCCAGCCGTCGGCGTCGGTGACCGGTTCGATGCCACCGTCGGCACGCAGGTACCCGGCGCAGACCAGCGGGCCGCGTACCAGAATCTCCCCGTCCTCGGCGAGCCGCACCGCCATCCCCGGGTTGGCCCGACCGACCGTGCCGGTCCGGAAGTGATCAGGCGTGTTGATGGTGGCGGTGCCGGTGGTCTCGGTCATCCCCCAGACCTCGAGCACGTCGATCCCGATCCCGGCCAGATAGAGCAGCACCTCGACCGGGATCGGCGCGGCACCGCTGCCCGGCCAGAGCACGTTGTCCAGGCCGAGCCGGGCCCGCAACGGACGCAGCACCCTGGTGTCCACGACGTCGAGCCGGACGGCCAGCTCGGGCGGCACCGGCTGCTCGGCCCCGCGCAACTTGTACGCCTGGAGTGCCACCTCCCGCGCGGTCTCGACGGCCGCGCGCACCGCCGGGTCGGCCGCGGCGAGCTGGCCCTGGATGCTGGCGACCATCTTCTCCCAGATCCGCGGCACCCCGAAGAACGACACCGGCCGGACGGCGGCCAGCCCGGCGAGCAGCTGGGTGGGGTCGGGACAGATGGTGACGTGCCCGGCCCGGTAGACCGCGTTGTAGATGCCCAGCATCCGCTCCGCGATGTGCGCGAGCGGCAGATAGGCCAGTGAGGGCGCGTGGTCCGGCGTCGGCACCGTCGCCTCCAGGACGACGGACTGGTAGATCACGTTGTGGTGGGTGAGCACCACGCCCTTCGGGTCGCCGGTGGTGCCGGACGTGTAGAGCAGGGTCACCGGCTGATCGGCCTGGATCTCCCGCCAGGTCTTCTCGAACGCCTCCGGGTCGGCCCGGTGTGCAGCCTCCCCCCGCTCCGCAACCTGCCGCAGGCTGACCAGCCGATCCTCACGACCCGGCGAATCCCCGGACCCGGCAGCCCGGGCCGGGGAAAGGCCGGCCGAGGCGAAACCGTCCGGAGGAAGGCCGCCCGAGGACGCGGACGAGACCGCGGACGCCACCGGGGCGACCAGCACCACGTGCCGGACCTGGGGCAGCAGCGGCAGCACCGAGCTCCACCGCTCCAGCTCCGCCTCCCCCTCCAGCACCAGGATCTCGGCACCGCTGTGCCGCGCCACGTACTCGAGCTGGGCCGGCGCAAGAGTGGCGTACACCGTGGACGGCACGGCGCCGAGGTGGGTGGCGGCCAGGTCGACCAGCCAGTGCTCCGGGCGGGCGCCCATCATGATCAGCATGCGGTCGCCGGCGCCGAGGCCGAGGTCGGCCAGCCCGCGGGACAACACGGCGACCTGGTCGCGCAGCGCCCGCCAGGTCAGCACGTCCGGCGAACCCAGGGTGCCGAGCGCGGGCAGGTCGCCGTACTCGGTGGCGTTGCGGTGCAGCAGAGCGGGAACGGTCAGCCCACGGGCGGTGTCGGCGCACCGCTGGGCGAGGGAGGAGTCCATCGTGGTTGCCCCCTTCGAGCCAGTCGCTGGCGAAGATCTCTGAGGTAGTGGTCCTTCAGCGCGTGCCGCAGGACGAGTGGCACCCGCGGGTAGACTGCCGACGTGACGGACAGGCCGCGGTCGAGCCGCCGCTGCTGCCGCGCCGACCAGGTGTAGCCGTACCCGGCCCGGATCGGCTCGGGCAGCAGGCCGACGGTGACGAACCGGTGGAACGGGATGCCGGGCCGCAGCACGGCCGGCATGGTGGCCGGCCGGAGCAGCGCCGACGCGATCTCCCGGGCCGGCGCGCCGACCCGGACGGTCTCGATCATGTGGGTCCAGTACCGCTGGAACGCGGCCCGATCGGCCGGCCAGGCGTCCGCGGGGCAGCCGATCGACGTGGCCAGCACGCTGTACTGCTGGTAGCAGGTGTCCAGCTCGGCGTCCGGTAACGGGCCGAAGACCCGCTGGTGGAGCAGGACCGCGGTGTCGAACAGGGTGGCGTTCACCCACACCTGGAGGTCGGGGTCGTCGGCGCGGTAGCCGGGGCCGGTGACCCGGCGGTGCACGGCGGCGACGGCCCGGCTGATCGCCTCACCCTCGGCCCGGGTGCCGAACAGCACCCCGTAGACGTAGGTCATCGTGGTGCGCAGCCGGTCGAGCGGGCGCTCGGCGAAGTCACTGTGGTCGTGGACGCCCCGGGCGACCTCCGGATGGGCGATCTGCAGCAGCGTGGCACGGCCGCCACCGGCGAGAAGCAGGCTCTCGGCGGCAACCCGCCGAATCACCGCCGCGTCGCCGAAGAGACCCTCGTCCATGTCGGCACAGTAAACCGCGGTTAACTTCCTGTGAAGAGCCACCGGCTCATCGCGCTGCTTTTCGGCGAAATCCGCGAATCTGAATTAACTTAAAACCAGGATATCCGGCTGCAGGCCACGAATCCGGATTAACTTCAGGCCATCAGTACGGCCACCATCAGGCGGACCAGATGCCGATCCATTCCGGTACGACGGTCGAAGCGCACCCACCCGCTCAGATCGGTCACGAGGTTCAGCGCCGCGTGCACGTGGACCCGCGCCTCCGGCACCGGCAGGCCGGGGCGGACCGTGGTCAGCAGGCGCACCCACTCCTCCACGTGCAGCCGCTGCACCTTGCGCAGCTCGTGCCGATCGATCTCGGGCAGGTTGTTGTTCTCCGCGAGGTAGACCGAGACCAGGTCGCTGCGCTCGAAGGTCAGCGTGACGTACGAATCAGCCATCATGTGCAGGGCCTGCGACGCGTCCGCCGCATCGGCCAGCGCGGCGGCGGTGGCCGCGGCGACCCGCTCGGAGGCCCGGTACAGCGCGGCGGCGAGCAGCTCGCCCTTGCCCGGGAAGTAGCGGTACACACTGGACGCGGTGATGCCCGCGGCCCGGCCGATCTCGTCGAGCCCGACCGCGTGGTACCCGTTCTGGTGGAACAGCCGGATCGCCTCGGCCAGGACGATCTCGCGGCGGGAGCTCACCCGCACCGCACCGCGCTCCAGGCCGGGCCCCGCCGGGGACGGCGCCACCGGGGTGGGCGGATCGTCCCGCAGCACCGCGACCGCGATCCGGTGCAGCGCCACCTCGGCCCGGCCCTTGGTGATCGGGGTGCGATGCGTGGTGATGCTGCCGAACACGCTCAGCGCGGCCCGGGCCAGCGCCTCCGCGTCCGGGACGGTCAGCTCCTCCGGGCGGGCGGCCCGCAGCGGCACGACCAGCCGGCCGAAGAGCACGGCCAGGTCGGCACGGAACTCCGCGCGGTGTTCCGGCTCCAGATAACGCCACTCCCACTGGTAGAGACCGCCGCTGCGGCGGTGCTTCACGGCGAGCCGGGACAGCGTGAGCAGCAGCGCCTTGAGTGTCGTCCGCGGCTCGGCGCCGGGCGGCAGGTCGGTGGTGGACAGTGCCGCGGCGAGCAGGCCGCGGGTAGCCTCGACCAGGAGCGCGTACTTGTTCGGGAAGTGCCGGTAGACCGCGGGGCCGCTGATGCCCACCGTCGAGGCGATCTGTTCCAGGCTCACGCCGTGGTAGCCGTGCTCGCAGAACAGCTCGGCCGCGACCTGCGCGATCCGCTCCCGCCGATCCTTCGGCCGCCTGCGCACCGACCCGACCGCCGACCCGGCCGCAGCACGACCGGACCGAGCAGCCGGCCCGGCCGCGACGCCAGGACCGGAGCGAACGGCCGGGCCGGTTGCCACGCCAGGACCGGAGCGAAGAGCCGGGCCGGTTGCCACGCCAGGACCGGAGCGAACGGCCGGGCCGGCCGCGAGGCCGGGGCCGGATGAGGCCGGCCGGGCGTCCGCCCGGGACCGGCTGGCGGGCGGGCCTGCCGCCCGCCCGGGCTTGACCGGCGGGTCCGCCGCCGCGTTGCTCAACACCCCGCCAGCGTACTCGCGATTTCGCCTCATGTGGACTCGCAGATCCTTGACAGGAAGCGCAAACAGATGAATAAGTTAATCCTGATTCGCATCTGACAACGACGATGGGGAGGCCCCGGAATGGCCACCGAGGCGTACGTGTACGACGCCGTCCGCACCCCACGCGGACGCGGCAAACCGACCGGGGCGCTGCACGGGGTGAAGCCGGTCTCGCTGCTCACCGGTCTGATCGCGGCCCTGCGCGAGCGCGCGCCGGGCCTGGACCCGGCGGACATCGAGGACGTGGTGCTCGGCATCGTCTCGCCGCTCGGCGACCAGGGCTCGGATCTGGCGAAAGTCGCGGCCCTCGCCGCCGGACTGCCGGACACCGTGGCCGGGGTGCAACTCAACCGTTTCTGCGGCTCCGGCCTGGAAGCCGTGAACACCGCCGCGCAGAAGGTCCGCTCCGGCTGGGAGGACCTGGTGCTGGCCGGCGGCGTCGAGTCGATGTCCCGGGTGCCGATGGGCTCGGACGGCGGCGCCTGGGCGCTCGACCCGGAGACCAGCCTGGCCACCGACTTCGTCCCGCAGGGCATCAGCGCCGACCTGATCGCCACGATCAACAGGTACTCCCGCGCCGACGTGGACGGCTATGCCCTGCGCTCCCAGCAGCGCGCCGCGGCCGCCGCCGGTGACCGGAGGTTCGCCCGCTCGCTGATCCCGGTGCACGACCGCAACGGCCTGCTCGTCCTCGACCACGACGAGCACGTCCGCCCGGAGACCACGCTGGACGGGCTCGGTGCGCTGCCCGCCTCGTTCGCCCGGATCGGTGACCAGGCCGGCTTCGACGCGGTGGCGCTGCAGAAGTACCACTGGGTCGAGCGGATCGAGCACGTGCACACGGCCGGCAACTCGTCCGGCATCGTGGACGGAGCGGCCCTGGTCCTGGTCGGCTCGGAGCGAGCCGGCGCCCGGGCCGGGCTCACGCCCCGGGCCCGGATCGTGGCCGGGGCGGTCAGCGGATCCGACCCGACCATCATGCTCACCGGACCGGCCCCGGCCGCCCGCAAGGCCCTGGCCAAGGCCGGCCTGACCGTCGACGACCTGGACCTGGTCGAGATGAACGAGGCGTTCGCCGCGGCAGTGTTGCACTTCATCGACGACCTCAAGGTCGACCCGGAGATCGTCAACGTGAACGGCGGCGCGATCGCGCTGGGCCACCCGCTCGGCGCGACCGGCGCCATCATCCTCGGCACCCTGATCGACGAGCTGGACCGCCGCGGCGGCCGGTACGGCCTGGCCACCCTCTGCATCGGCGGCGGCATGGGCATCGCCACCGTGATCGAGCGCCTCTAACCACGACGGGAGATCCGATGTCCGAGACCATCCGCTGGGAGCAGGACGCCGACGGGATCGTGCTGCTCACCCTGGACGACCCGGCGCGCGGCGCCAACACCATGAACGCGGCGTACATCCGCAGCATGGGCGAGACGGTGACCCGGCTCGAGAACGAGCGCGACAGCATCACCGGCGTGATCCTGACGTCCGCCAAGAAGTCCTGGTTCGCCGGTGGTGACCTGGACAAGCTCGGCGCCACCGGACCCGACCAGGGTCAGGCCGCCTTCGACTCGGCCACCGAGGTGAAGGCGCAGTTCCGGCGCCTGGAACGGCTGGGCCGGCCGGTGGTCGCGGCGATCAACGGGGCGGCGCTCGGCGGTGGGCTGGAGCTCGCCCTCGCCTGCCACCACCGGATCGCGCTGGACGATCCGCGGGTCCGGGTCGGGCTGCCCGAGGTCACGCTCGGGCTGCTGCCGGCCGGCGGTGGCGTCGTCCGTACGGTGCGGTTGCTGGGGTTGGTCCCGGCCTTGACCCGGGTGCTGCTGCCGGGCACCCGGCACCACGCGGCCGCCGCCCGCGAACTGGGACTGATCGACCAGCTGGTGGACACCCCGGCGGCACTCGTCGCGGCGGCCCGCGAATGGATCTTCACTAACCCGGACGCCGCGCAGCCCTGGGACGTCAAGGGTTACCGGATCCCCGGCGGGCTGCCGGCCGCTCAACTGCCGGCGTTCCCGGCCACCCTGCGCAAGCAGCTCAAGGGCGCGCCGTACCCGGCGCCGCGGAACATCCTGTGTGCCGCGGTGGAGGGCGCGCAGGTCGACGTGGACACCGCGTTCACGATCGAGAGCCGGTACTTCGTCGAGCTGGTCACCGGCCAGGTCACCAAGAACATGATCAAGGCGTTCTTCTACGACAAGAACGCCGCCGATTCCCGCGAGATCGGCGAGACCCCGCCGGTGCGCAAGGTGGCGGTGCTCGGCGCCGGGATGATGGGCGCGGCCATCGCGTACGTGTGCGCCCGCGCCGGCCTCGAGGTGGTCCTCAAAGACGTCACCGAGGAGGCGGCCCGGCGCGGCAAGGCGTACTCGGAAAGGCTTGTCGAAAAAACCGCGGCCCGCGACCGAAAAAGCGGCGCGGAAGCAAACAGCGACGCGAAACCCACCAACGGCGCGGATGCGAACAGCGGCGCGAAACCCACCGGCAACGCGACAGCCAACAGCGACGCGGAAGCGTCCGCGCTCCTCGACCGGATCACCGCCACCGCCGATCTCGGTGCCCTGGCCGGCGCCGATGTCGTGATCGAGGCGGTTTTCGAGGACCCTGCGGTCAAGCACCGGGTCTTCGCCGAGATCGAGGACGTGCTCGCGCCCGGCGCGCTGCTCTGCTCGAACACCTCGACGCTGCCGATCACGCAGCTCGCCGACGGGGTGCGCCGCCCGGACGACTTCCTCGGCCTGCACTTCTTCTCCCCGGTCGACCGGATGCCACTGGTCGAGGTGATCCGCGGGGCGAAGACCGGCGACCCGGCGGTGCACCGGGCGCTCGCGCTGGTCCGGCTGCTGCGCAAGACGCCGATCGTGGTCAACGACGCGCGCGGGTTCTTCACCAGCCGGGTGATCGGCACGTTCACCAGCGAGGGCCTGGCGATGCTCGCCGAAGGGGTGCCGCCGGCCAGCATCGAGCAGGCCAGCGGCCAGGCCGGCTACCCGGCGCCGGTGCTGGCGCTGATCGACGAGCTGACGCTGACGCTGCCCCGGCGGATCCGGGACGAGACCGCGGCCGCGATCCGGGCGTCCGGGCAGACCTGGACGCCGCACCCCGCGGACCCGGTGCTGGACCGGATGATCGATGAGTTCGGGCGTCCGGGCCGCTCGTCCGGTGCGGGTTTTTATGTGTACGCCGACGGCAAGCGGATCGGGCTCTGGCCCGGCCTGTCGGCTTTCGCCCAGTCCGGTGCCGCACCGGTGCCGTTCGCGGACCTCCAGGAGCGGATGCTCTTCATCGAGGCGCTCGAGTCGGTGAAATGCCTGGACGAGGGCGTGCTCACCACAGTCGCCGAGGCGAACATCGGCTCGATCCTGGGCATCGGCTACCCGGGCTGGACCGGTGGCGTGCTGCAGTACATCAACCAGTACCAGGGCGGCCTGACCGGTTTCGTGACCCGCGCCCGCGAGCTGGCCGACCGCTACGGCGAGCGCTTCACCCCACCGCCGCTGCTGCTCAGGAAAGCCGACGAGGGCTCACTGTTCCTCTAGTACTCCAGCAGGAGATCCGTTCTGATCTGCGGTGACGGTGTGGGTTTGTCCGTGGACAGCAAGCAGCCACCGTCAAGTCTCAGCGGTTGTGTGGACTACTGAAAATTCGGCGGTGGCTGCCGCCTACAGAGTAGACGCTCAGCGATGGTCTGAGCTGTTCAGCGAGCTGATGGACACGATCGAGGCACGCTTCGCCCGGCCTGAGTCCCGGCGCCGGGTCCGTGACTTCGTCGCCGGGCTGCTGGCGCCGTTGCCGGTGAAGAACTGTTGGACGATCGCCGAGCACGCCGGCGATGACGGTCCGGGCGGGATGCAGGATCTGATCGGCCGGGCCAGCTGGGACGACGCGCTTGTTCGTGCTGATGTACGAGACTTCGTGGCGGCCCGTCTCGGGCATCCGGACGGGGTGCTGCTGGTCGACGAGACCGGTGATCTGAAGAAGGGCAACCAGACCGTCGGCGTGCAACGGCAGTACTCCGGGACCGCCGGGAAGATCGAGAACTGCCAGCTCGCGGTGCACCTGTCGTATGCCTCACCGCTCGGGCACAGCCTGGTTGACGTTGCTCTCTACCTGCCGAAATCCTGGACCGACGATCCGCAGCGACGCGTGGAAGCCGGGGTGCCCGACACCGTCACGTTCGCCACGAAGCCGCAGCTGGCAGGCCGTCTGATCGAAACCGCAGTAGCTGGCGGGCTGCCGTGCCGGTGGGTCGCCGGTGACGAAGCCTACGGCGGTGACCCGCAGCTGGCCGCTGCACTGCGCGGACACCGACTCGGCTATGTCCTCGCGGTCGCCTGCTCGCACCGGGTGCCGACCTGCCTCGGCGTCCAGCGGGCCGATCAGATCGCCGTGGGCCTGCCAAAACAGGCGTGGCAGCGGATCTCGGCCGGCGTCGGCGCGAAGGGCTACCGCTACTACGACTGGGCGTTCATCGCCCTGCCGCAGGCCGCTGACCAGCACCAAGGTCATCACTGGCTCCTGATCCGCCGCAACCGCACCACCGGCGAGCAGGCGTTCTACCGCTGCTGGTCACCCGAGCTCGTCGCGCTGCACCACCTGGTCGCCGTCGCCGGCCGCCGCTGGAGCATCGAGGAATCGTTCCAGGCCACCAAAACCGGCCTCGGCCTGGACCAGCACCAGCACCGCCGCTGGAAAGCGTGGCACCGCTGGACCACCCTGGTCATCGCCGCCCACGCGTTCCTCGCCGCAGCGACAACGGCCAGCGCTGAAACATCAGAGGGCCTGATCGCGATCACGGTCAACGAACTCCGCCGCCGGTTCCACGCCCTGATCATCAACCCTGCACGCCGCGTCGCCGACGCCATCGCCTGGTCCATTTACCGAAGGCAGCATCAAGCCACCGCCAAAAGCAGCCACTATGCCCGGCAAGCCCTCACTGAGCCCTGAAACGGATCTCCTGCTGGAGTACTAGACCGACCGGGAACGACGAGACCGAGCGGGAACGGCGAGGCGGGCCGTTCGCACGGCCCGCCTCGCCGTGGGCAACACCGCGGTCAGGGCCGCATCTCGTACGCGCCGACCAGCGACAGCACCTGCTCCCACACGGCAGCGGTACGCGCCTCGTCGGCAACCGGCCGCAGCACCTGTCCGAGCGCCCACGCCGCCTGCTCGTCGGTGGTCGCGGTCTTGCCGTGCAGGTCGGTCGCGTACTGCGCGAAGTCCCGCACCAGCACCGCGAAGATCTCGTCGAGCAGCACCTGATCGAGACCGGTCAGCTCGGCCTGCTCCAGGATCAGGTGGCCGTAGACGACCAGCGCGAACAGCTGCCCGACCGAGAGCAGGAAGTCCAGGTCCTTCTGCTGCTCCTCGCTGGGCGCGTGCTGGAGCAGCAGCGTGCACAGCCCGTCGGCCTGCTGCCGGAACCGCGCCACGTTCGGCACCCCGGCGGACCGGTCATACGCGGCCCGCCAGTCGTGGAACCGGATCGCACCGAGCCCGCGAGCCGGACCCTGCCGGAACAGGAACTCGTCGTCGGCCGGGTCGTGCCGGGTCGGCACCGGCTCGAAGGAGGCCGCGTTGAACAGGTAGTTCGGCATGAACTTGAGGATCAGCGCCAGGTTGACGTGCACCGTGCCCTCGAGCTTCGGCAGGCCGCGGATGTCCATCGCCGCCTTGTCGAAATACGTGTCGGTCTCGAAGCCCTTGGCCGCGATCACGTCCCACATCAGGTCGACGACCCGCTCGCCCTCGGTGGTCACCTTCATCTTGGTCATCGGGTTGAAGAGCAGGTAGCGCCGGTCGTCCGGGCCGGCCGAACGGAAGTAGTCGACGGCCCGGTCACTGAACAGCTTCATCGCGACCAGCCGCACGTACGCGTCGGCGAGCTCCCGGCGCACGTGCGGGAACGCGGTGACCGGCTTGCCGTAGAGCATCCGGCGGTGCGCGTGGGTGACCGCCTCGTACATGGCGTGCTCGCAGATGCCGATCGCGGCGGTGCACAGGTTGAACTTGCCGACGTTGACGGTGTTCAGCGCGGCGTCGAACGCGGCCCGGCCGGTGTGCAGCACGTCCTGCTCGCCGACCGGGTAGTCGCGCAGCTCGAACGTGCTGACGTACATCTGCTTGTTCACGACGTTCTTGATCAGGTGGTAGTTCTCGTGCCGGCTGTCGGCGGCGAAGAAGACGTACCCCTCGGGTCCCTCGACGTCGGCCCGGCGGCCGAAGACGGACACCAGCCCGGCGACGTTGCCGTTGCCGATGTAGTACTTGGTGCCGGTGGCGGTGAAGCCGCCGTCGCCGGTCGGGGTGAGCACCATGTCGGTCGCGTAGATGTCCGCGCCGTGGCTGCGCTCGGAGAGCGCGAACGCCATCACGTGCCCGTCGTCGAGCAGCCGCGCCGCGCGCTCGCGCACCGCGCCGTTGCCGCTCTGCCAGACCGGGCCGAGGCCGAGCACGGTGACCTGCCAGACGTACCAGTAGTCCAGGCCGTAGAAGCCGAGGATCTCGCTGAGCGCAGCGTTGCGGGCGGTGTCCCAGCGCTTGTCCGGGTTGCCGTCCGCGTCGGCGGCCGGGGTCATGAACGTGGTGAACAGCCCTTCCTTCGCCGCGAAGGCCAGGAAGTCGTCGTACCAGGTCCGGTTGACGTAGCGCTCGACGAGCGCCTTCTTGCCGCGCTCCTCGAAGAAGCCGACGGTGGCGCGCAGCAGCCGGCGGCTCTCGGCGTCCAGGTGCGCGGGGTCGTACGTATCGGGGTTGAACAGCACTGTTCAGGCTTCCTTCCGGAGTTCGGTGAGTACCTCGTCGAGCCAGTCGAGCAGCATCCGCTCATAGGCGATGCCGCCGCGCAGCACGACGTGCTGGAGCCGCTGGCCGGTGGTCGGTGCCGCGTCGTCCGGGAAATCCCGCTTCTCGCCGGCCAGGTAGCGGGTGAGCAACTCCTCGTGCTCGGCGCGGTACCGCTCCACCTCGCCGATCAGCGCGGCCCGCCCGGCGGGGTCGTCGAACGCCGCGCCGCGGACCTTGACCGCCAGGTCGTGCCGGACCGCCTCGGGCTGCACCGGTTCGCGCAGCCACGCGGTCAGCACGTCCCGGCCGGTGTCCGAGACCGAGAACGTGCGTTTGTCCGGCCGGCCGTCCTGCCCGACCTCGCGGGCGACGACCCAGTCGTCGGTCTCCATCCGCTTCAGCACCCGATAGATCTGCTGGTGGGTGGCGGTCCAGAACCGGCCGATGGACCGCTCGAACCGGCGGGCCAGCTCGTATCCACTTCCGGGCTGCTCCAGCAGGGAGACCAGGATCGCGTGCTCCAGCGCCATGCCCGGATTCTGCTATGCAACTCGTTGCATAGCAAGCCGTCGGCTCAGCAGTCCCGTTTCCAGGCCCGCCGCGCCGCGGTCGCCTCGACGAGTGCCGTCAGCAGGGGCAGGGCCTTCTCGGCCGCGACCCGTCCGGCCTGTTCGAACTCCGGGATGCGGGGCAGCTCCCAGAACGCGTACTCGTCCACCTGCGGGCACAGCACCAGGTCGGCGTCCTCGGCCAGCCGGTCGGTGCCGCCCGGTTGCAGGGTGCTGACCGCGACCATGATGTGCAGCAACGTGGTCGGCGGGCGGCGTGGCAGCGGCCCGGACACGTCCACCGCGACCACGATGTCGGCGCCCAGCCGACGGGCGGCGGCGGCCGGGACCATGTTCACGATGCCGCCGTCGACCAGCAGGGCGCCGTCCCGTTCGATCGGCGGGAACACGCCCGGGATGGCCGCGCTGGCCATCACCGCGGACGCCACCGGCCCCTCGGTCATCACCACCTCCTGCCCGGTGGTGAGCTCGCAGGCCACCGCGGCGAACGGCAGTTTCAGCCCGGCGAAGTCCACCCCGCCGAGCGCGTCGTCCAGGAACGCGCCGAGTTTGCTGGTCTCGAACAGCGCCTTGCGGGTCCGGCCCGGCCGCACCAGCCGCGCCCAGCGCAGCGCCTGCGCCAGCTGGGTGATCTCGTCCGGCCGCTTGCCGGCCGCGTACAGCGCGCCGACCAGGGCGCCGGCGCTGGTCCCGGTCACCACCGCCGGCTCCAGACCCGCGCCGACCAGGGCGTCGAGGACCCCGATGTGCGCTGCGCCGCGGACCGCGCCGCCGCCCAGCGCCAGACCGATCCGGATCGGCTCGTCGTTTTCGCTCACGCCCACACCCTGAGCCTGCCGCCTCCTCCGGCACAAGCGCCGGAGAACCAGATCACCCCAAGCTACGTGTGAAGTTACGGCGCGCTCCGCACCGAAAGTCCCCACGCAACGCCCCACCCACCGCAACGTGTGAAGTTACGGCGCGCACCGCACCCAAAGTCCCCACGCAACAACCAGGCGGCGCGCTCCGCACCGAAAGACCCCACACAAACGAACCTCAGGCGGGTTTGATCTCGACGGGGATGCCGTTGAGGACCGCGTTGCCGGAGAGCGGATCGATCACCAGCTCATCGGTGAGGACGTTCGAGTTCACCCCGGGATGCGCGGCCGCGACCGACAGCCGCACACCCGGCAGGTCGTGCCCCCACCCGTGCGGCAGGCTGACCACCCCGGGCATCACCCGGTCGGTCACCTCGACCGTCGCCGACAGCGACCCGGCCCGCGACGTCACCGCGGCCGGCGCGCCGTCGGTCAGGGCCAGCCCGGCCGCGTCCGCCGGGTGGATCTGCAGCGTGCAGCGGTCCCGGCCCTTCACCAGCGCCGGCACGTTGTGCATCCAGCTGTTGTTGGACCGCAGGTGCCGCCGGCCGATCAGCACCAGGCCGGGGCGCGGCCGGTCCAGCGCGTCGCGCAGCCGGGTCACCTCGGCGATCAGCGGTGGCGCGGCCAGCTCGACCAGACCGCTCGGGGTCCGCAGCACCTCCGGGATCCGGGACTGCAGCGGGCCGAGGTCGATCCCGTGCGGGGCGGCGAGCAGGCGGTCCAGCGAGAGGCCGTCCGGCACGGCGCCGAACCGGTCACCGTACGCACCGGTCCGCAGCGCCACGTCGAGAAGCCGCTCGGCCGGACCATCCCCGGACACTGTGTCGCGGAGTCCGGCGGCACCCGCACGGCTGAGCGCCTGCTCCAGCAGCCGCTCGTGCACCAGCGCGGGATCCGCCTCCGCACCCTGGCCGGAAATGATCAGGATGAGCCGGGCCAGGATGTCGCACTCGTCCATCCCGTCCGGGCCGGGCGGCAGCACCGGCGGCGAGTAGGCCGCGAAGTTGCGCACGGCCAGGGCCAGGAACGAGAAGTCGTAGTGGCCCTTCCGGAGCGCGTCCAGCGGCGGCAGGATCACGTCGGCGTGCCGGGTGGTCTCGTTCAGGTAGGGGTCGACGCTCACCATGAAGTCGAGCCCGTCCAGCGCGCGGGCCAGGCGGTCGCTGTTCGGGGTGGACAGCACCGGGTTGCCGGCCACCGTCAGGAACGCCCGGACCTGCCCCTCCCCCGGCGTCTCGATCTCGTCGGCGAGCGTGGCGACCGGCAGCTCGCCCTTCACCTCGGGCAGCCCGCGGACCCGGCTGTGCCAGCGCCCGGTGGTGAAGCCGCGGCCGCCCGGCTGCGCGTTCGGCCGCAGGTGCGCGGCGAGCGGGAACATCACGCCGCCGGGCCGGTCCAGGTTGCCGGTGAGCACGTTGACCACGTCGACGAGCCAGCTGGTCAGGGTGCCGAACTCGACGGTGCAGGTGCCGATCCGGCCGTACACCGCGGCGGTGGGCGCGGCGGCGAGTTCGCGGGCCAGACCGCGGATCCGGTCCGCGGGCACGTCACAGACCGCGGTGACCCGCTCCGGACCGAAGGCCGCGGCCAGACCGCGCAATTCTTCAACCCCATTGATGTACGGCGTGAGCCGTCCGAGATCGATCAGCTCTTCCGCGAACAGCGTGTGCACGATCCCGAAGAGCAGGTACGCGTCCGTGCCGGGCCGGATGAACAGGTGCTCGTCGGCGTGCTCGGCGGTCCGGGTGCGGCGCGGGTCCACCACGACGAACCGGCCGCCGCGCGCCTGGATCGCCCGGAGCCGCCCGGGGAAGTCGGCCGCGGTGGCCAGGCTCCCGTTCGACTCCCACGGGTTGGCGCCGAGCATCAGCAGGTAGTCGGTGCGGTCCAGGTCGGGCACCGGGATGGCCAGGGGGTTGCCGTAGAGGTAGCCGCAGGACACGTGCTTGGGCATCTGGTCGACGGTGCTCGCCGAGAAGATGTTGCGGGTGCCGAGCGCTTTGAGCAGCGGCGTGACGTAGAGGCCGCCGGCCATCGTGTGCACGTTCGGATTGCCCAGGTACGCCGCGACGGCCTGCTGTCCGTACCCCTCGATGATCGGCCGGAGGCCGGCCTCGACCGCCGCGAACGCCTCGGGCCAGGAGACCTCCTCGTGCCGGCCACCTCGGCGGATCATCGGACGGCGCAGCCGGTCCGGATCGTCGGAGAGCCGGCCGAACGTGGCGCCCTTCGGACACAGGAAACCGTGACTGAAGACGTGGTCACGATCGCCGCGGACGCCGGTCACGACGTCGTCGGCGACGGTCAGTTCCAGGCCGCAGGCGGCCTCGCAGAGCGGACAGGTGCGGTACGCGGTGCGGTTCACGCCGGCCATGACGTCTCACCAGCCTCCCGGTAGGTTACCGAGCAGTATCCGTCATGTTCCGCGTCGTGGTCAGCCCAGTGGCGCGGTGCTCTCCCGGGTGATCAGCCGGCCCGGCACGGTCTCGACGCCGGTGCCCAGCGTGCCGCCGATCGCGGCGAACAACCGTTGCGCGGCGATCCGGCCGAGCTCCTCGAGGTTCATGTCGACGGTGGTCAGCGGCGGGCGGGCGTTGGCGGCCAGGATCGTCCAGTTGTCGTAGCCGATCACCGCGACCTGCGACGGCACGTCCCGGCCCGCTTCGTGCAGCACGTCGAGGACACCGCGGGCGATCTCGTCGGAGCCCGCGAAGATCGCGTCGACGTCCGGGCAGCGGTCCAGCAGCAGCCGGGTGGCGCCGCGGCCCCACGCCTCGGACCACATGCCGAACCAGACCTCGCCGCCGGCCAGCTCCAGGCCGGCCTCGGCGAGCCGGGCCTGCGCGCCCCGGGCCCGGTCCTGGGCGGCGCTGTACCCCGGGTCGCCGGTGATGTGCGCGATCCGCCGGCGGCCGCAGCGGATCAGGTGGTCGACCGCCAGCCGGCCACCGTCCACGTTGTCGGTGACCAGCGAGAGGTCGGCCGGGTCGTCGGACGGCGAGTACGCGTAGACCACCGGCACCGGCAGGTCGCGCCCGAGCGACGGCCGGGTGTCCGGCCGGGCGCCGACCACGATCAGCCCGTCCACCCGGCGGGACAGCAGGGCCCGCAGGTGGTGGCGTTCGCGGATGGTGTCGCCGCGGGCGTCGCAGAGGAACACCGAGGTCTGGTCGGAGCCGAACGCGTCCTCGGCGCCCATCAGGATCGGGATCGAGAACCGGCCTTCGAGGTCCGAGGTGAGCAGGCCGACAGTGCCGCTGCGCTGCGTGATCAGGCCCTGGGCCAGGGTGTTCGGCGAGAAGGAGAGCTGCTCGGCGGCCTGGACCACCCGGGCCCGGGTCTCCGCGCGCACCTGCTGCTTGCCGTTGAGCGCCTTGGACGCGGTGGCCACCGAGACACCGGCGAGCCGGGCCACGTCGCGCAGGGTGACCGCGCGGCCGGTGGCCGTCCCGTTCGTCGACTCCACGCCGCGCCTCCGTTCCCGGCGATTCTCGGACGGCAGCGCGCCGCCTGTCGAATCCCTTGACAACAAAATCACCCCGGCATTACGTTTCTGAAAACCTTTTCGGTCGACCGAAAAGGTCCTCAGTGCACGCTTCCTGCTGCTCAGATCTTCATCGAGCCTAGTACACGCGATCGGCCACCCCGAAACACGCTCCGAAACGTCGGATTCGAGGAGGACCACTGTGAGGAAAAGGACATATCGCATTTACCGCAGAGCCGTCGCGACCGTGGCGGCCCTGGGACTGGTGGCCGGCCCGGCCGCCTGCAGCTCCGGCCCGGACGACACGGCCTCCGCGGGCCCGGCCACCGCCGAGGGCACCGACGACGGCGCCCAGCTGAGCCTGTGGACCCGCGCGCCGCTGGAACTGCAGGCCAAGGCGCTGGTCACCGCGTACAACGCGAGCCACAAGAACCAGGTCAGCCTGACCATCGTGCCGAACGACGACTACGTCGCGAAGGTCGGTGCGGCGGCCGGCAGCGGTGACCTGCCCGACCTGTTCGCCGCCGACATCGTCTACGTGCCGAACTGGACCAAGGCGGGGCTGTTCGCCGACCTGACCGACCGGATAAAGCTGCTGCCGTACGCCGACAAGATCAACCAGGGACACCTGGCGGCCGGCACCTACGAGAACAAGCAGTACGTGCTGCCGTTCGTCCTCGACCTCTCGGTGATCTTCTACAACAAGAAGCTCTACCAGGAGGCCGGCCTCGACCCGGAGAAGGGACCGGCCACCCTCGACGAGTTCAAGCAGCAGGCCCTGGCCGTGCAGAAGCTCGGCAAGCCGGGTGTGCACGGCACCTACTTCGGCGGCAACTGCGGCGGTTGCAACGTCTTCACCTGGTTCCCGATGGTGTGGGCGTCCGGCGCCGAGGTGATGAACGCCGAGGGCACCACGTCGCTGCTCGACGGCCCGGCCGCCCAGAAGGTCTACAGCACCTGGCGGGAGTTGCAGGACGGCGGGGCGATCGCGCCCGGTTCCAAGGACGAGACCGGCGCCACCTGGGTCGCGGCCTTCCAGGAGGGCAAGATCGGCGTGATGCCCTACCCGGCGACGCTGCTGAAGACCGCGTCCAAGACGGTCGACGTGGGCGTGGTGCCGATCCCGGGCGCGACCGGCGGCGCCTCCACCTTCGTCGGCGGCGACGGCATCGGCGTCTCCAAGGACTCCAAGAAGGCCGATCAGGCCTGGAACTTCCTGTCCTGGCTCACCTCGGAGGCGGCCCAGGTCGACGTGCTCGCCGCGAACGACAGCACGGTCGCCCGCACCGACCTGGCCGACAACAAGTACGCCGCGAAGGACCCGCGGGTCGCCACGATCAACAAGGTCGCCGCGTCCCCGCAGAGCAAGACGCCGTTCGCGGTCAACTTCCAGCAGGCCTTCAACGCACCGGGCAGTCCCTGGGTCACGCTGCTGCGCAACCAGGTCTACGGCGATGCCGGGGCGCTGGCGAAGGACAACGCGGCCGTCACCGACGTACTCGGGCAGTAGTGACCGCGCGGCGCCGGGACCACCCGGCGCCGCGCGAGAAGCCCGCGCGAGAAGAAAGCCGGACCACCGACCCGGCACCGCGCCCGGTCCGAAGGGAATCGACAACCATGACCACCATCCTGTCCGCGCCGCCGGCGCGGCCCGGCGCACCGCCGCACGCCAGGCGACGCCGGCGCCGGGAGATCCACGGCTGGGCGTACGCCACGCCGAGCGCCTTGCTGGTCGGCGTCTTCTTCGTCGTGCCGGTGCTGCTGGTCGTCCGGATGTCGCTCTCCGACTGGGGACTGTTCGCCGGTGACCGCGGCTGGAACGCCCCGGAGAACTTCACCGACGCCGTCGACGACCGGCTGTTCTGGCCAGCAGTCGGCTTCACCGTCAAGTACACGCTGGTCACCACGGTGATCCTGCTCGGCCTGGCACTCGGGCTGGCCCTGGTGGTGCAGGAGTCGAACCGGTGGACCGGTTTCCTGCGCACCTCGATCCTGGTGCCCAGCGCGCTCGGCCTGGCCTCCGCGTCGCTGCTGTTCTACGCGCTCTACTCGCCGCAGAGCGGCCTGTTCGGCGAGGTGTCGTTCCTCGGCACGCCGACCCGCGCGCTCTGGTCCACCGTCGCGCTGATCGTCTGGCGGTTCGCCGGTTTCTACATGGTGCTGCTGCTCGTCGGCCTGCAGGCGATCCCCGGCGAGGTGTACGAGGCGGCCCGCCTGGACGGCGCGAACCGGCTGCAGACGTTCCGCCACGTCACCCTGCCGCTGATCCGCCCGTCGCTGGCGCTCTGCACGATCCTCTGCGTCACCGGCTCGATGCTCGCGTTCGACCAGTTCTACATCCTGACCAAGGGCGGGCCGGACAACAGCACGATCACCGTCGTCCAGCTGATCTACAACGCGGCGTTCGCCGGTCGCAACAACCTGGGCCTGGCCGCCGCGCTGTCGATCATCCTGCTCGGCGCGCTGCTGGTGCTGAACCTCGCGCAGTTCCGCTGGCTGCGCTCGAAGGAGGACTGAGGTGGCGCTGTTCCGGCGTACCCCGTACTACGTGCTCACCGGCGGGCTCGCGGTGATCTTCCTGTTCCCGCTGGTCTGGGCGGCGACGGCGTCGGTGTCGCCGCACGCCGGCACCGCGCAGACGCACGGCTGGGGCCTGGCCAACTACGTCACGCTGGCCAACTACCAGGCCGGTGTCGGGCGGTACCTGCTGAACTCGGTGATCGTCTCCGGGCTGACCGTGCTGGTCACCCTGCTCGCCTCGGTGCTCGGCGGGTACGCGTTCGCGACGTACCGGTTCCCCGGCCGCAACGTGTTGTTCCTGCTCATCCTGGCGATCCTGATGGTCCCGTACGCGACCCTGCTGATCCCGCTCTACGTCCTGCTCAACCAGCTCGGCCTGCAGAACTCGCTGGCCGGCCTGGCCCTGGTGCTGAGCATGTTCCAGCTGCCGTTCGCCACGTTCCTGATGCGGATCTCGTTCGAGGCGGTGCCGGCCGAGCTGCGCGAGGCCGCCCTGATCGACGGCTGCGGCTCGGTCCGCGCGCTGTGGCACGTGCTGCTGCCCGCGGTGAAACCCGGCCTGATCACGGTGGGCCTGTTCGCGTTCCTGGCCGCCTGGAACGACTTCATCACCCCGCTCGTGCTGATCAGCGACTCCGGGAAGCTGCCGTTGCCGCTCGCCGTCGCGAACATGCGCCAGCAGGTGATGGGCATCGTCGACTACGGCGCGACCGAGGCAGGCGTGGTCGTCCTGGCGCTGCCCTGCGTGCTGCTCTTCCTCGCCCTCCAGCGGTACTACGTCCGCGGGTTCATGTCCGGCGCTCTCAAAGGTTGATCACGTGACGATCGATGAAACCCTGTCCATGACCGCCACCGGCACGCCCGCGGCACCCCGCAGCGGCCGGTTGCGCCCGCTGAGCCTGCGCGAGGTGACCCTGCGCGACGGGTTCTGGCAGCGCCGGCAGCAGGTCAACCGGAACACCTCGCTCGCGCACATCGAGCACTGGATCGAACGGACCGGGTGGCTGGCCAACTTCACCGTGGCGCCGGAGTCCCGCCGGGGCCGGGAGTTCTCGGACAGCGAGATCTACAAGCTGCTCGAGGCGATGGCCTGGGAGCTCGGCCGCGAACCCGACCCCGGCCTGCGGGCGCGCTACGACCGGATCGTGGCCGTGGTGGCCGCCGCCCAGCTGCCGGACGGATATCTCAACACCCGGTTCGGCCGGGCCGGGCAGCCGCCGCGCTGGTCCGATCTGGAGTGGGGTCACGAGCTGTACTGCCTCGGCCACCTGATCCAGGCCGCGGTGGCCCGGGCCCGCACCGGCCACCCGGACGACCTGCTGGTGCTCGTCGCGCGGCGGGCCGCCGACCTGGTCTGCGAGGTGTTCGCGGACGCCGGGGTGTGCGGGCACGCCGAGATCGAGCCGGCCCTGGTCGAGCTGTACCGGGTCACCGGCGAGCGGCGCTACCTGGAGCAGGCCCGGCTGTTCGTGGAGCGGCGCGGGAACCAGGTGCTCGACGACATCGAGTTCGGCCGGTCGTACTTCCAGGACGACGTGCCGGTCCGGGACGCCGAGGTGCTGCGCGGGCACGCGGTGCGGGCGGTCTATCTCGCGGCCGGCACCGTCGACGTGGCGGTGGAGACCGGCGACGACGAGCTGCTGGCCGCGGTGGTCCGGCAGTGGCGCGCCGCGGTGAGCCGGCGGACGTACCTCACCGGCGGGATCGGCTCGCGGCACCAGGACGAGGCGTTCGGCGACGACTTCGTGCTGCCGCCGGACCGGGCGTACTCGGAGACCTGCGCCGCTGTCGGCTCGGTGATGCTGGCCTGGCGGCTGCTGCTCGCCGAGGGCGACCCGCGGTACGCCGACCTGATCGAGCGGATCCTGTTCAACGTGATCGCGACGTCGCCGTCCGACGACGGCACCCGGTTCTTCTACACCAACACCCTGCACCAGCGGGTCCTCGGCACCGAGCCGGGCGCCGACACCCAGGTCCCGCGGGCCGCGTCGACGCTGCGGGCGCCCTGGTTCGAGGTGTCCTGCTGCCCGACGAACCTGGCCCGGACGTTCGCGGCGCTGACCGCGTACATCGCCACCACCGACGACGACGGGGTGCAGCTGCACCAGTACACCGCGGCCGACGTGGGCGTGACGCTGCCCGGCGACCGGCGCGTCGCGTTCCGCGTCGACACCGACTACCCGGCGACCGGGCGGATCACCGTCCGGATCACCGAGTCGCCCGGCACCCCGTGGACCCTGACCCTGCGCATCCCACCCTGGGCGACCGGCGCCACCCTGATGACCAGCGACGGCGGCGTGACCGAGGTCGCGCCCGGCTCGGCCCGCCTGCGCCGCGTCTTCACCCCCGGTGAGCTGGTGATCCTCGACCTGCCGCTGCACCCGCGCCTGACCGTCGCCGATCCGCGTGTCGACGCGGTCCGCGGGTGCGCCGCGGTGGAACGCGGGCCGATCGTCTACTGTGCCGAGTCGGTCGACCTGCCCGCCGGCGTCGCCCTGGACGCCCTGCGCCTGACCCCGTCGCTCACCGACACCCCCGGCGCGGTCCTCGCCACCTGCGAGGTCACCGCGCTCCCGGACGAGAACTGGCCGTATTCCGGCACACCGTCCCCGCTCCCGGCACGCCGTTCCCCGGCCACCGCGGTCATCCCGCTGCGCCCTTACCACTCGTGGGCCGGTCGCGGTCCGTCGACCATGCGGGTCTGGATCCCGATCAAAACCCTTTCCGGTACGACCTGAGCACACCGCCCGTGGCTACCCGTCACGCGACGCCCGCCGCACCCCGGACCGCGACGCGGCTCCCGACCCCGGCTGGTGCTGAGGGTCGTCTCCGAGGGCCGGAGACAACCCTCGGCACCAGCTGAGCCCCGCATTCGTGCCACGCTCGCCGGTTCGTCCCCCGGTGACCGTGCGGGCTGAGAAGACTTCCCCCCGTACCGCCGATCACTCACGGGGAGAACCGCACATGAAGCTGAACCGACTGACCGCCGTCGCTGCCGCCGCCGCCCTGGCCCTCACCGGGCTGGTCGCCACGACGGCGCCGGCCCAGGCCGCCGCGGCCAAGCCGGCGCTCGTCATCGACTACGGCCACCACAAGGTCAAGGTCAAGCCGAAGGCGATCTACCCCTACAAGGACCTCTACTTCACCGGCATCCACTGGACGTCGCTGACCTCGACCACCGGGTACGCCACCGCGACGCAGAACGTCAACACCTGCATCCCGTCCTGCGCCGACGCGAACTACAAGCGCACCAAGGTCAAGCTGAAGTTCACCAAGGTCAAGCTCTCCGACTGCCGCCGGGTCTTCAGCCGCGTCACGGTCACCCAGGTGAAGTCGAAGAAGGTCGCCACCCACACCCTCCCGGTCTTCGCCAAGAAGGGCTGCTGACCGGTACAGGGTTCCCGGCTGGTGCTCAGGGGTGTCTCGGAGGGCTCGAGGCACCCCTGAGCGCCGGCCGGGGTCAGACGGTGGTGGCCGGGATGCCGGCCGTGCGGGTCAGGTCGTGGCCGATGTCGGCGGCGGCGCGCAACAGTTTCGGCAGGTAGTCGTCGAGCAGGGTCTCGACCGAGGTCTCCGCGGCGTGCACCGTCACGTTCAGCGCGGCGACCACCCGGCCCTCGCCGTCGCGCACGCCGGTCGCGACCGAGCGGATGCCCGGCGCCAGGTCCTGGTCGGCCAGGGCCCAGCCCTTCGCGCGGACCTCGCGCAGCGCGGTCTCCAACTCGGCCGGCGACGGCTGCCGGCGCGGGGTGATCCCGGAGCGGGACGCCTCGGCCACCACGCCGGCCACGGTCGCCGGCGGCAGCGCCGCCAGCAGGACCTTGCCCATCGAGGTCGCGGCGGCCGGGAACCGGGTGCCGATGGTCACCGCGAGCGTGACGATCTTCGGTACGGCCACCCGCGCCACGTAGACGATGTCGCTGCCGTCCATCTGGGCCATCGACGTCGACTCGCCGGTCTGCGCGACGAGCTTCTCCATGTGCGGGCGGGCCACGTCCCACAGGCTCAGCGAGTGCACGTACGCCATGCCGAGGTCGAGCACCCGCGGGGTCAGCGCGTACCCGCGGCCGGCGCCGCGCACGTAGCCGAGCGTCTCCAGGGTGATCAGGATCCGCCGCACGGTCGGCCGGGCCAGCCCGGTCAGGCCGGCGATCTCACTCAGCGTCATCGACGGCGTGCCGGACCGGAAGGCGCGCAGGACGTCGAGGCCGCGCGCGAGCGCCTCGATGAAGTCGGGACCCGCGCCCCTTCCGGTGTCAGTCATCGGCTCAATGCTTCCACTGCGCCGATCCCGCGTCGTAGTCGGTGTACTGGTACGGGTTGTCGAACAGCTCGGCCGGCGGGACATCGGGGTTCATCCCCCGCTTCCACGCCTCCTCACCGAGCGTCTCGCGCAGGTGATCGACGGTCGCCGCCACCTTGGCGCGGGCCGTGGCGAGATCGGTATCGACGAGCTTGCCGTCCCGTTTGACCACCCGGCCGCCGACCAGCACGGTGTGCACGTCGCCGCGCTGCGCCTGGAACGCCACGTGCCCGTACGCGTTGAGGATCGGGAACATCACCGGCGAGTCGTCGTTGCGCAGCAGCACCACGTCGGCCAGCCGGCCCGGGGTCAGCGCGCCGACCTCCGAGTCCATCCCGAGCGCCTTGGCGCCGCCGCGGGTGGCCCAGTCGACGACGTGCTCGGCCCGCAGGTGGTGGTTCGTGACCGTCTCCTGCTTCCCGTGCGCCTCCAGGTGCTCACGGGACCGGTCGGCGCTGAGCGTGGTGCGCATCGCCGAGAACAGGTCGCCGCTCCACCACACGCTGGTGTCCATCGAGAGCGACACCGGAATGCCGTGCTTGCGCAGCTGCCAGGTGGGCGGGTACCCCTGCCCGGCGCTCTGCTCGCTCTCGGTGGAGACCGAGACCGAGCCGCCGGTGGCCGCGATCCGATGGTACGAGTCGCTGCTCAGGGTGGCCGCGTGCACGTAGACGGTGCCCGGGGTCATGAAGCCGTTCTCGTACATCAGCCGGATGCCGTCGTCGTTGGTGGCGCCCCACACCCCGGCGTGCGTGGTGACCGGGACGCCCAGCTCACGGGCCACCTCGAAGGCCGCCTTCTCCGGGAACGCCGGGTCGCCGGTGACGTCGAAGGCGAGCTGGAACCCGGCCAGCTTGCCGTTCGCGATCCGGCGCCGGTAGAAGTCGCGGAACCCGTCGGAGGTGGTCCACTCCCACGGGCCCTGCTGGATGTTGCCGTAGGCGAGCACGAACCGGCCGGGCACCGCCTCGAGCGCGTCCACCGCGGCGTCCGCGTGCTGCGGGGTCTGCAGGCCGTGCGACCAGTCGACGGTGGTGGTCACCCCGGCGTCGATCGCCTCGATCGCCGAGAGCAGGTTGCCGGCGTAGACGTCCTCCGGGCGGAACAGTTTGCCGGACTCCAGGTAGTACCAGACGAAATACTGGCTCAGGGTCCAGTCGGCGCCGTAACCGCGCATCGCCGTCTGCCACATGTGCCGGTGGGTGTCGATCATGCCGGGCATCAGGATGCCGCCGGTGGCGTCGACCTCCTCGGCGTCGTCGGGGGCGGTCAGGCCGACACCGACCTCGGCGATCCGGTCGCCGACCACGAGCACGTCGGCGCCGGAAAGCACCGTGTGCGCGTCGTCCATGGTGAGTACCAGTCCGTTGCGGAAGATAACGCTCATGGTCACCTCAAATTCGGACGCCTGTCCGCTGTACGGGCAGCTTCGTTTCGAACAGCGTGTTCCGGGCCACATCTGATGTCAAGAGTGTGTTTCCGGAGTGTTGACAGCGCAGCCCGGACGGGCGACGCTATTTCAGCGGACAGACGTCCGCAGAACGGGCGGTTGTGATGGCGGAACAACGCAGCGGACCCCTGGCCGGCCTGCTCGTGGCGGACTTCTCCCGGATTCTGGCCGGGCCGTACGCGACGATGCTGCTGGCCGACCTGGGCGCCGAGGTGATCAAGGTGGAGAGCCCGGCCGGCGACGACACCCGCACCTGGATGCCGCCGGTACGCGACGGCGTCTCCACGTATTATCTCGGGATCAACCGCAACAAAAAGTCGATTGCGCTGGATCTCAAGGATCCGGACGACCTGACCGCGGCCCGCGAGCTGGCCCGCCGCGCGGACGTCATGATCGAAAACTTCCGGCCCGGCGGCCTGGCCCGGTTCGGCCTGGACCACGCCACCGTCGCGGCCGGCAACGAGAAGATCGTGTACGCCAGCATCAGCGGTTTCGGCTCCGGCGCCGGTGCCGGCATGCCCGGGTACGACCTGATGGTCCAGGCCATCTCCGGCCTGATGAGCCTCACCGGCGACCCGGACGGCTCACCGTTCCGGGCCGGCATCTCGGTCTTCGACGTGATGGCCGGCATGCACGCCAGCATCGGCATCCTGGCCGCGCTGAACCGGCGCGCGGTCACCGGCCGCGGCCAGCACATCGAGGTCAATCTGCTCAGCTCGGCGCTCTCCGGCCTGGTCAACCACTCCAGCGGGTACGTCGCCGGCGGCACCGTGCCGTTCCGGATGGGCAACGCGCACCCGAGCCTGTTCCCGTACGAGCCGCTGCCCACCAAGGACGGCGAGCTGATCGTGATCGCCGGCAACGACGGCCAGTTCCGCAAGCTGTGCCAGGTGCTCGACCTGCCCGGGCTGCCCGAGGACCCGCGCTTCGGCCGCAACCAGGACCGCACCGCACACCGCGAGGAGCTGCGCCCGATCCTGGTCGAACGGCTCGCCACCCGCACCCGCGACGAGTGGTTCCGCGCGCTGCTGGACGCCGGGGTGCCGTGCGCGCCGATCAACACGATCGACGAGGGCGTGGCGTTCGCCGAGGAGCTGGGCCTGAACCCGGTGATCGACTCCGGCGGCATCCCGTCGGTCCGCAACCCGATCACGTTCTCCGAGACCCCGCCGCGGTACGAGCTGCCGCCGCCCGGGCTGGACGAGCACGGCGAGGAGATCCGCGCATGGCTGAAGAACTAAGGTTTCCCACCGGCCTCGGCACGTCCGACGCCGACTCGATCTCGCTGCTCGGGCAGGATCTCGCGGCCGACCTGATGGGCAGGGTCGGGTTCGGGGAGCTGGCGTTCTGGCTGGTCGCCCGGCGCCGGCCGAGCTCCGGCGAGGTGCGGGTCTTCGAGGCGGTGCTCGTCGCGCTCGCCGATCACGGGTTCACCCCGACCGCGATCGCCGCCCGGCTCACCTACCTCTCCGCGCCGGACTCGCTGCAGGGCGCCCTCGCGGCCGGGCTGCTCGGCGGCGGCTCCCGGTTCCTGGGCGTGACCGAGGACTGCGGACGGTTCCTGGCCGACGCCCTGGCCGGTGGCGCGCCGGACGACTATCCGGCGTTCGCCACCGAGCTGATCGCGGCGAGCACCGGGCGGATCCCCGGGCTCGGCCACCCGGTGCACAAGGTCCAGGACCCGCGCACCCCGGTGCTGATCCGGATCGCCCAGGAGGAGGGGCTCTACGGCCCACACCTGCGGCTGCTCGAGGCGATCGCCGCCGTACACCCGAAGAAGCTGCCGTTGAACGGCGCCGGAGTCTGCGGCGCTGCCCTGGCCGACCTCGGTCTCCCGATCGAGATGTTGCGCGGTTTCGCGCTGCTGGCCCGCGCCGCGGGCCTGCTCGGCCAGCTCGCCGAGGAGCACCGCCGCCCGGTCGCCAACCAGATCTACCTGACCGTCGACCGCAACGCGGTGTACGAGCCCTAGGAAGGAATCACCATGGCCAGCATCGTCGCGGTCATCGCCTCGACACACCACCCCTTCTACTACCGGGCCAGCACCGCGACCGGCGACGACCGGCCGCCGTTCGCCGACGAGTGGACCCGCAAGATCCTGGCGTTCCGGGAGACGCTGACCCGGGCGAAGCCGGACGTACTGGTGATGGTCGGCTCGGACCACTTCCACCAGCTGTGGCTGGACAACATGCCGCAGTTCCTGGTCGGCAAGGCGCCGATGTACGACGCGAACTGGTACAACGAGGAACGCGAGTTCGGCCTGCCCCGGATGCGCCTGAACGGCCACGAGGACCTGTCCGCGCACATCCTGCGGGCCGGCCTGGACGAGGGCTTCGACCTGGCGTTCAGCAACGAGCTGCGGATCGACCACAGCATCACCTGCCCGATCATCACGCTGCGGCCCGAGGCCGACCTGCCGATCGTGCCGATCTACACGAACATCTTCGCGCCGCCGCTGCCCCAGCCGTCCCGGTTCGTGAAGCTCGGTGAGGCGATCCGGCGGATCATCGAGCAGTGGCCGTCGCACCTGCGGGTCGCGGTGATCGGCACCGGTCACCTGTCGCTGGAGCTGGGCGGGCCACGGCAGTTCGGCCCGCACGGTCCGGACCCGGAGTTCGACAGGCGCGCCGTCGAGTGGATCGCCACCGGCGACCTGGACGGCTGCCTGCGCGCGGTCAGCCTGGACAGCCTGCACGCGCCCGGCAACGCGACACACGGCTTCATGGACTTCATGCTGATGATGGGCGTGGCCGGGGCCGGCGCGAAGGCCGACTACGTGGACACGCTCGACCTGTTCCACACCATGGAGGCGTACTTCACCTGGTACCCGAACGGAGCGCCGGCATGAGCAGATACCTGCTGAACAAGTTCCTGTTCACCGTGGACCGGGACCCCGCGCTCGTCGAGCGGTACCGGTCAGAACCGATCGAGCTGCTGGCGTGGTGGGAGGGCACGGTGGCCAACTCGCTGCTGAACTCGCACACCGGCGAGGCCAGCACCTGGCTGGCCTTCACCGCGGAGGAACGCGCGGCCCTGGCGGCCCACGACCACGTGAAGCTGTTCGAGCTGGGCGCGCACCCGTTCCTGACCCTGACGCTGTTCATCGCGCTGTTCGAGCGGGACAACACCGAGCCGCTCGAGTACCAGAAGGCCTACGGGGCGAAGCTGGCGCACCTGAGCCTGCCGTACCCGGACATCGCGACATGATCAGCGCGGCGGTGCTGCGGACCTGCGGGTCGCCGCCGGTGATCGAGCGCCGCCCGGACCCGCAGGCCCGCGACGGCGAACTGACGGTCACCGTCGCGGCCGCGCCGATCACGCCGCTCGACCTGCTCTGCGCCTCCGGCGAGAGCTATTTCGGTACGCCGGCGACCCCGTACGTGCCGGGAGTCCAGGGCACCGGGCAGCTGAGCGACGGTACGCCGGTGTGGTTCGCCACCGCGGCCGGGATGCGCCCCGGCGACGGCAGCATGGCCTCGGTGGTGACGGTGCCCGAGGCGGACGTGGTCCGGTTGCCGCCCGGCGCGCCGTCGCACCTGGTCGCCGCGCTCGGCCTGTCCGCGGTCGCGGCGCTCGCCGCGCTCCGGCACGCCGGCGGGCTGACCGCCGGGCAGCAGGTGATCGTGCTCGGCGCCGGTGGCGTGGTCGGGCAGGCCGCGATCCAGCTGGCCCGGCTGGCCGGCGCCCGGCGGGTGATCGCGGTGACCCGGTCGGCGCCGGCCCGGGAACGGGCCGCCGAGCTGGGTGCGCACGCGACCGTCGCGCTGCTGCCCGGCGACGACGTCACCGCGCTGGCCGCACGGCTGCGCGCGGCCGCCGACGGGCCGGCCGACCTGGTGCTCGATCCGGTGTTCGGGACACCGGCCGCAGCCGCGCTGCGGGTGCTGCGACCCGGCGGCCGGCTGGTGAACCTGGGTTCGGCGGCCGGGCCGACCGCGCCGATCGACTCGGCGACCCTGCGCGGTGGCTCCCTGCACGTCGTGGGCTACACCAACAACGCGCTGTCCACCGTGGAGCGCGCCGCGCTGGTGGCCGAGGTCGCCGGGCACGCGGCGGCGGGCCGGCTGACCGCCGGGCACGAGGTGGTGCCGTTCGGCACGGTCGGCGCCGCCTGGCAGCGGCAGGCGTCCGGGACCGCCGGCGGCCGGATCGTGCTCGGCTTCTGAGTACCCGTACTCATGACCCGGCGGCGCCGGGACGGGATCTTGGGTACATGCCTCAGCACGACACCGACCGGGGTGCGATCGGCCCGGTCCGCCGGCGCGACCCGGTCTACCGCACCGTCACCCGGATGCTGGCCTTCGCGCTGTCGCCGGTCGCCGCCGTGGTCGCCCCCGGCCGCGCCCGGCACACCGCGTGCCGGTGGGCGCTCGCCGCGCGCTTCCCGGCGGAGAGCCTGCACGGCCTGGACCCGGCGGCCCGGGCAGCCTTCGAGGCGGCCCGCACCCGTGCCCTGTGGACGTACGGCGAACTGCTCGGCCTGACCTCCGGTCACCGCGACCGGCAGGTCCAGGCCGAGCTTTTCCACGCCGAGGTGCGACGGTGCGGGTCGGTCACCGAGGCCCGGCGGTGGGCACTGCCGCCGGACGAGTCGCGGCACGTCGCGGGTACGGCCATGGACGTCCGGCCCACCGAGGGCGCGCGCTGGCTGGAGCGGCACGGGGCGCTGCACAGCCTGTACCGCGTCTACGACAACGAGTGGTGGCACTTCGAGTACCACCCGGACGGGCCGCCGCCGCGGCTGCCGCACCCGGGTGCCGCACCGCGCGGCACCCTCTACCGGTCGGTCCGGGCGATGCCCCGCCCGGACCGGTCCCGGTGGGCGGAACGAGCGGCCTCGGTGATCTGAGATGCTCAGCGCCATGAATACGTGGTCGACCGGTCGATGGCCGGTGACGCTGGCCGGCCTCAGCGGCGTCCTGCTGCTCGCCACCCTGCCGACCTCGGCGAGCGGCGGCCTCCCGCTGTTCGCCACCAACATCGGGCGGGGTCAGGTCTACCAGGGCACCGAGTGGTCGCTGGCCGTGGCGCCGATCGCGGTGATCGCGCTGTCGCTGGTGCTGGTGCGCTGGTGGCCGTACCTGATCGTGGCCGGCGGGCTGGCGGCCGGCTGGGTGCTGGTGGCGCCGGACGTCACCGGGTACCTCGTCCGGCTCTGCCTGACCACCGTCCCGCAAGCGACGATCCTGGTCGGCGTGCTCGGCTGCGCGCAGAGCCTGCTGCGCCGCGGCGCGCCCGGACTCGGCGCGGCGACCGCCGGGCTGGCCCTCGGCGCGCGCCTGTTCGGCTCGACGATCGGCGGGCTCCTCGCGGTGTACTACCAGCCCGGCTCGGGCTACCTGGCCGCGATGCACGCCATGGTCGTCGTGGGCCTGGCCGGCGCCGGCGCGGCACTGTGGACGCTGCGGCGCGGCGACCCGGCCGCGGACGGGCCGGCGGATCGGGAACCCGCGCCGGCCGCCCGGTGGCAGCGATGGCGGCTGCCGCTGGCCGGCACGCTCGCCGTGGCGCTCGCCGTCCCGCTCTCGCAGCTCGACACGTCGGACGTCGCGGCGCTGATGGGTGTCGACGCGTTCACCCTGCAGCGGCACCCGTACGCCCAGGTCGCGATGATCGGCGCGGTCACCCTGGTGGTGGCGACCGGGCTCGCCGCGCTGGGCGGGCTGTGGTCGCTGGGCGGCGCGCTGACCGCCGCCGTGGCGCAGGTCGCGGTCGCCGTACCGCTGTCGCTGGCGACCGGGGCGCTCGCCTTCGCCGGGCCGGCGCGCTGGCTGGGCGCGCTCGCCGGGCTGGTGCTCGGCGTCCTCGCGGTGCTCAGCCGGTGGCGGGTGGCGATGGCCGGATCGCTCGCCGTGGCGGCGGCCACCTCGGTGTTCATCGCGTACGCCGCCACCACCGGCAGCCCGGAACGCATCGCCGAGCAGCACCGGGTGGTGCCGGGGCTGCTGATGATGGTCCTGGTCGTCGCGGCCGGCACCGCGGTGGCCGGTGCGGCCGCGCCGCCGCTGAACCGCACCGGCGCGATCCCGGCGGCGCTCGGCCCGCTGGCCGCGGTGATCGCGACCGGCGGCACGCAGACCCTGCAGGCCACGTACCTGGAGACCGACGGCGGGACGTCGTCGAACTCGCATCTCACCACGTCCGGCCTGCTGCTGCTGGTGGCCGGGGCCGCGGTCGCCGGGCTGGGCGTCGCGCACTACCTGACCGAGCGCTGGGCGCAACGCCAGCGGGCCGAGCAGATCCGGCAGGAGGCGGCCACCGCCGAACGCGACCGGCTGGCCCGCCCGATCCACGACGGGGTGCTCCAGGTGCTGGCCATGGTCCAGCGGCAGGGCGCGGAGGCCGGCGCGTCCGGCACGCAGCTGGCCGCGCTCGCCGGGCTGGCCGGTGAGCAGGAGGCCGCGCTGCGCAAACTCCTGGCCGGCGGAGGCACGCTGGTCCCGCCCGCCCGGGGCAGCGGCGGGACCGACCTGCGGGCCGCGCTGACCGGGCTGGCCGCGCCGGGGATCGAAGTCGCCGCGCCGGCGCAGGAGGTGCCACTCGCCGAGGTCAAGGCCCGCGAGCTGGTCGCGGCGGTGCGGGCGGCGCTGGACAACGTACGCCGGCACGCCGGTGACGGCGCCCGGGTCTGGATCCTGCTGGAGGACGAGGGCGACGGGGTACGGGTGACCGTCCGCGACGACGGCACCGGGTTCGCGCCCGGCCGGCTGGACGAGGCGCAGCGGCACGGACGGCTCGGCGTCGCCCAGTCGATGCGCGGCCGGATCACCGATCTGAAAGGCACCATGAGCATCGAGAGCAGCCCCGGCCAGGGCACCGAAGTGGAGTTCTGGGTACCCCGGGGTATTTGACATCATCTCTAGGCTGACCAGGTGCTTTCCTCTTCCTACCGGGTGGCCTGGGCGGCCCGGCGGCCACTGACCGGCGTGCTGCTGCTGGTCGTGGCCGGACACCTGCTCGTCTCGACGTTGCTCGATCTCTTCGCGGACGGCGACGTGCTGGTGATCCTGGACGGGAACCCGCAGGTGAGCGGCGCCGGCGCGGCCTCCTGGGCGCGTCCCGCGGTGACCGTGGTGTTCTGGCTGATCGGGCTGGTCGCGGCGGCCTGGGTGGTGGCCCGGGACGGCTCGGCCAGCCCGGCCGAGGCGATCTGGCACGGGATGCGGCGGCTGCCGGTCTTCGCGCTCGGCGCGGTGGCGACCGCCGGCGCCGCCGGGCTGGCACTGTGGACGGTCGCCGAGGTCAGCACCGGCCCGGTGTTCGTGCTGGTGGCCCTCGCGGTGCTGGTGGCGGCGGCCTTCCTGACGGCGCGGGTGCTGCTGATCGGGATCGGCTGGGCGGTCGGCGAGCCGCGGCGGGTGCCGGGCCGCGCCGAGACCGGCACGTTCCTGCTGGCCGCGGTGCTGCTGCCGATGCTGCTCGGCTGGCTCCGGGGCCAGGCCGGCCCGGTGCCGTACGCCGACCGGCCGCTGGACGCGCTGCTGCTGGCCGCGGTGATCGCCGTGCAGGCCGGTGCGGCCACCCGGCGGCACGTGGAGCCGGCCGCGCCGGAACGACCGGCCCGGGTGTGGCCGTTCGCCACCGCGGCCGTGCTGACCGCCGCGCTGACCGTCGGCGCGGTGACCCAGAACCCGTACCAGGCGCCGGTGATCCGGACCGGTCCGGGGACCGACAGCACGGTCGCGGCGGTGGGCTGGCCGGCCGGGCAGCACCCGGTGATCGTCACCCTGGCCGGGGTGCGGTACTGCGACGACGACCGGTGCACCAAGTACCACGGGGTGACCGGCGGGCCGGCCGCGGTGGACAGCTGGACCACGACCACGATCGGCGCGGACGGAACGGTGGTCAAGACGTCGACGAGCGGGGGCGAGGGCGCCGGCGGGCCGTTCCTCGACTACGCGCGGTGCGGGCCGGACGGGTGTCGTACCGCGTACCTTCCGGTGCGGACCTCGGCCACCGACAAGCTGGACATGAGCCTCAACCTGGAGGTGGCCGGGGCATCGGCGCCGGACGGCGCCCTCTGGTTCTTCGTCGCCGCGCCGGTCAGCGGCGGCGCCTACGGCCGCTACCGGCTCACCCTGATCCGCTGCGCCGAGGTCGCCTGCGCCTCGCCGGAACGCCACGAGCTCGGCGTCACCGACCGCACCCCGTCGGACGACTACCCGGACGGCCGGCGCGCCCGGCTGACGATCGGCGCGGAGGGCCGGCCGGCCGCCGCGTTCTGGCTCGGCCACAGCATCCTGCGCTACACCTGCGACCGGTCCCGGTGCGGCCAGGACTTCCAGCCGGCCGGCGAGGCCGTGACCACCTGGACGTCGTCCGGCGACCGCGCCGCCGCCCTCTCCGGCGACCTGGTCTTCGACGGCGACCGGACCTGGCAGCTGGGCGACTTCGGCACCGGCGAGTCGGGCGCGGTGGTGCTCGCCCGGCGGGCCACCTACGTGGCGGCGGCCGTGGCGGCCACACCCGCCGCCGGTTTCCGGATCACCGTCGGCAGCGCCGAACCGCAGCGGTACCGCCGGGAGACGGTGTGGCGCTGCGCCGGCTCGGCGTGCACGAGCGTGCCGCTGGACACGTACGCCGGCGAGGGCCGCAAGGAGATGCTGGCGGTCAGCGAGGACGGCCGGGTGCTGGTGGTCCGCGACGACCGGGTGCTGCTGCTCGAGACGCCGCTCTAGGCGGAGCCGTCCAGGCCCTGCTCGATGGCGTAGCGGACCAGCTCGGCCCGGTTGTGCATCTGCAGCTTGCCGAGCGTGTTCTGCACGTGGTTCTGCACGGTCCGGTGCGACAGCACCAGCCGCTCGGCGATCTGCTTGTACGACAGCCCCTTCGCCACCAGCCGCAGCACCTCGGTCTCCCGCTCGGTGAGCCGGGGACCGCCGGGGCGCCGGTACTCGCCGAGCACCAGGCCGGCCAGCCCCGCGGTGAAGACCGGGTCGCCGTCGGCCGTGCTGCGCACCGCGTCCAGGAACTCCTGCCGCCCGGCGGACTTCAGCAGGTACCCGGTGGCGCCGGCCTTGACCGCGTCCAGCACGTCGCGGTGCTCGCCGCTGGCCGACAGCATCAGGATCCGGACGTCCGGCTGGGTGGCGCGCAGCCCGCGGACCACCTCGACCCCGGACAGGTCGGGCAGCTGCAGGTCGAGCACGACCACCTCGGGGCGGGCCGCGGCGGCCACCCGCAACGCCTGCCGGCCCTCGCCGACCGCCGCGGTGACCAGATAACCGGCCTCGGTGAGGTCCCGCGCCACCCCGTCCCGCCACATCGGGTGGTCATCGACGACCATCACGCGCACGTTCACGCCCGTCACGATAGCCGCGTCTCCGCCGGGCGCCGGCTCGCCGTCCGGGGCCGGGTTCCCTAGAGTGGGCGTTCGGCGCCGCAGCCGCGGAGCCGATCGGCGAGGAGGGGACCGCACGATGCGCAAGTTCGTGGTCGGGATCGTGACCATGACATCCGCGCTGGCGTTGGCCGCCTGCGGTGGCACGAGCGACGAGCCGTACTTCGTCGGTGAGGGCTCTGCCGCGTCGTCGGCCGCGTCGGTCCCGGTCGCCCCGCCGGCCGAGGTCACCGCCGCTCCGAGCGCGACCGCCGCGAGCCCCAGCGCTCCGGCCGCGACCTCGGCGACCCCGATCCCGGCGAAGACCGCTTTCGAGTACGTGTTCCCGGTCGTCGGCACCAACTCGTACGCGCGGACGCACCACGACTACGCGGCCAGCGACATCATCACGGACTGTGGCAACAAGGTCCGCGCCGTCACCGACGGCACCATCCTGGTGGTCAACCGGAAGGACACCTGGAAGGCGTCGGTCAACGCCGGTGAGACCCGGGGTGGCCTGTCCGTCTCGATGCTCGGTGACGACGGGGTGCGCTACTACGGCTCGCACCTGTCGAAGATCGCCGCGGGCGTGCAGGTCGGCGCCCGGGTCACCGTCGGTCAGAAGATCGGCGAGATCGGTGACACCGGTGACGCGAGCGCCTGCCACCTGCACTTCGGCATCTCCCCGCCGTGCGCGAAGGTCGGCGACTGGTGGAACCAGCGCGGCACCGTCTTCCCGTGGCCGTACCTGGACGCCTGGAAGGCCGGCAAGGACAAGTCGCCGGTCGCCGCGGTGAGGAAGTGGAAGGACGAGAACGGCTGCCCGAAGAAGGCCACCACCTTCGGCTGACGCCGTCCGTCAGACCCCGACGGGTTCGCGGACCGGTTCGCTGACCGGCGCGCGATCCGGGGACGGCCAGGTGGCCACGACCGTGAGGACGGCGAGCGTCGCCAGCAGGGCGACGCCGCCGACCACCAGCGTCGGGCGGACCGCCTCGGCGGCCGCTCCCGCGCCGAGCATCGCCAGGCCCTGCACCGCGCACAGGCCGGACATCGCCACACCGAACGCGCGCGCCCGGTACGCCGCCGGGACCGCGCGGCCGAAGACAGCGTTCAGCGGAATGCTGAACGCGCCGGCCAGCCCGCTGACGAACAGCAGGGCCAGCACCACCGGCAACGGCGGGTGCCCGGCGACCGGCAGCAGCACCGCGCAGGACAGCACGGCGAGCGGCAGCATCGACCGGCGCCGCAGCTCCGGCGAGCAGAACCGGGTGAGCAGCACCCCGCCGACCGCGACACCGGCCGGCATCATCGCCAGCAGCAGGCCGACGGTGCGTGCGCCGCCGCCGTACTCGCCGGCCAGCGGGGCCACCACTCCCTCGGTCGCGTAGACCAGGCAGGACAGCCAGAAGAGCAGCAGGTACGAACGCAGGGTGCGGTTCGTGAAGACCACCCGTACGCCGGCGGTCGTCTCGGACCACCAGGAACCGGACGGTTCCGCGGCGGCCTGGGTCGCGGCCGCGCAGCGCCGCAGACCGGTGGCGATCAGCACGGCCGAGAGCAGAAAGGTGGTGGCGTCCACGACCAGCACGGTCTGCGCCGACCCGGCGGTGATCAGCAGCCCGCCCAGCGCGAACCCGGCCACCTGGGTGACCTCGGCGACGATGTTGTCCAGCCCGTTCGCGACCGGGTAGCGGTCGCCGTCGAGCACGTCCGGCAGCAGCGAGGCGCGCGCGGACTGGAACGGCGGCCGGCACAGGTTCGCCACGAACGCGAGCGCGACCAGCAGCGGCACCGGCGTCCCGGGGATCAGCATGACCAGGACCAGCCCGGCCCGGATCAGGTCGCACGTGAGCAGCACCCGGCGGCGCGGCAGCCGGTCGGCGAGCACCGAGAGCAGCGGGCCGCCGACCACCCAGGTCAGGTACGAGCCGGCGAACGTCAGCGCGGCCAGCAGCGACGAGCCGGACCGCTGGTAGACCAGGAAGGACAGAGCGACCGCGGTGAGCTGGTCGCCGATCAGCGACAGCAGGTTGGCGGCGAAGAGGTGGCGGTACTCGCGGACCGCGAAGATCTCGCGATAGCCGGCCTGCTGTTCGGGCACGAATCGTCCTTGTACATGAGTCGACGGCGGTCGTCCCAGGTCCAGATGGGACGACCGCCGTCGCCGACGGTCAACTCAGTTCCGCGGCCTTGTCAGCCCCAGCTACGTCCACGCATGTGGGCACCGCCTTTCCCCAGCCGCATCACTGTTCACTTTCACGACTGTTCAGCCCCAGCTACGACCACGCATCAGAAGCACCTCCTTCACCGGGGGGTCGGCTTACCAGAACTAAGTTACGTATACGGAGAAGTCGGGCATATCATCTTTTCGTCCGGCGGCGGACCGGCCGACGGTCGTGATCCGGACGCCTGGCCACGTCCGGCTCCATCCGGCTCCATCCGGCTCATCCGATGAAGAACGACATCCCCGGCGGCCCACGGAACGACGGACCGACCGGCATGATCAGAACCGGGCGGCCGCCGGAGCACCGCTTCCTCAGGTCGGCTCCGGCACGGCCGATGGGTGCGAGCCGAGCCGACAGAGGGAGAACAGATGCGCTGGCCCCGAGCCACCGCGCCGGCGTGGATCGTGCACGCCGGCCTCCTGGTCTGCGCCCTCGGCGCCGTCGTCGCGTACCTGCCGGCCGGCTCGGGCGGCCGCGCGACGATCTACACGGTCGTCGTGATCGCCTCGATCCTGCTGTTCGTCCAGGCGCTGCTCGCCGGGCACCTGAAGCACCGGCTGCCCTGGCTGGTCGCGATCGCCGGGCTGGTGCTGCTGCTCGCCGACCACCTGATCTGGCCGTACTGGATCATCGACGGCCACCTCGGCCGGGCCGAGGGCCGGCCCGCCGACCTGTTGCTCGCCGCCGCGCACGGGTTGTTCATGGTCGGCGCGGGGATGGCGGTCCGGGCCCGGATGAGCGCGGACGCCAGCGGGATCGTCGACGGCGCGATGTTCGGGGTGTGTGCCGGCGGGGTGCTCTGGGCCGGGGTGTTCCAGCCGCACATGGCGGCCGACGCCACCCCGCTGGGCATGACCCAGGTGCTGATCGACGTGCTGGCGCTCTGCGCGGTGACCGGCTGCCTGCTCCGGATGGCCGCCGCGGCCACCGGACCGGCCCGCGGCACCATCCACTATCTTCTGGTCACGGTGCTGCTGACCGCGGGCGCCCCGGCCGCCGGCGCGCTCGGCGTGCCGCACCGCGGCACCTGGTCCGGGCTGCTGATGATGCTCGCCTTCATGACCATGGCGGCCGGCGCGGTACACCCGGGTGCGCCCAAGGTGGTCGAGCCGCAGGCGGTCGTCGAGCGCCGGGCGAGCCGGTTCCGGCTGGGCTGGCTCGGGCTGGCGCTGAGCGTGAACCCGGCGATCGCGGCAGTGCAGGCGCTGCGCGGCATCGGCGCCGCCGACCCGCTGCTGCCGATCAGCATGCTGCTGGTGATCCCGTTGGTGCTGGTGCGGTTCAAGCAGCTCTCCGGGCAGCGCGACAAGGCCGAGCAGGTGCTGGCGTTCCAGGCCTCGCACGACGAGCTGACCGGCCTGGTCAACCGGCGGCAGATCATGGCCGACATCGATCGCGCGCTGGACCGGCGGCAGGCGGTCACCCTGCTGCTCTGCGACCTGGACGGCTTCAAACCGATCAACGACCGGCACGGGCACGCCGCCGGTGACGAGGTGCTGCGGACCGTCGCGGCCCGGCTGACCGCGCTGGTCGGCCCGGACGGCGAGGTCGGCCGGCTGGGCGGCGACGAGTTCCTGGTGCTGTGCCGGTCGGGCACCGAGAGCGACATCGCCGGCCTGCAGGACCTGATCCGGAGCTCGGTGCTCGCCCCGATCACGCTGCCCGGCGGTGTCCCGGTCACGGTGGGCGTCACGATCGGTGCGGCCCAGGCCGCCGCCGGCAGCGGTCTGGACCGGGCCGGCCTGATCGCCCAGGCCGACACCGCGATGTACGCCGGCAAGCCCGGCCACCGCCAGCACACCGCGGCCTGAATCGGGTTGCCTCCGGCCGGGGCGGCGGGCAGGCTGGCCGCCATGGACGTGCCAGAAATGATCAACGCCGGGGAACTCGTGCTCAAGCGCTGGGAGCCGGCCTGGGCCGTCGAGCTGGCCGACGCGGTCGGCGAGTCCCTCCCCGAGTTCCAGCCCTTCCTGCCCTGGGCCGTCGACGGCTACGGCCTGGACCAGAGCCGCGCCTTCATCGAGATGTCGGTGGACAGCTGGGACGCCGGCACCGAGTTCAACTACGCGGTCTTCACCACGATCGGCGAGCTGATCGGCTCGATCGGCCTGATGACCCGGCTGGGCCCGGGCACCCTGGAGATCGGCTACTGGATCCGCACGCCGTTCGCCGGGCGCGGCCACATGACCGCGGCGGTCACCGTGCTGACCCGAGTGGCGCTCACCCTGGACGGCGTCGAGCGGGTCGTCGTCCGGTTCGACGAGGCCAACAAGGCGTCCGCCGCGGTCGCCGCGAAGGCCGGGTTCACCGAGGTGGACCGGTCCCGCCGGGAGCCGGCCGCCCCCGGCGAGACCGAGATCCTGGTGACCACGGAGCGCCGCTCCTAGCGAGCCAGCCAGCCGCCGTCCACCGGGATCACCGCGCCGTGCACGTAGCGGGCGGCGTCCGAGGCGAGCCACACCGCCGTACCGATGAGATCTTCTGGTTCGCCCCAGCGGCCCGCCGGAATCCGGTCCAGGATCGCGGCGCTGCGGTCCGGATCGGCGCGCAGCGCCGCGGTGTTGTCGGTGGCGATGTACCCGGGCGCGATCGCGTTGACGTTGACCCCGGCCGGCGCCCACTCGTTGGCCAGGGCCTTCGTCAGCCCGACCACGCCGTGCTTGGCCGCCGCGTAGGCCGGTACCCGGATCCCGCCCTGGAACGACAGCAGCGACGCCACGTTGATGATCGAGCCGCGGCCCTGGGCGAGCATCACCCGGCCGGCCGCCCGGCACAGCTGGAAGACCGCGTCCAGGTCGACCCGGAGCACCTCGGCCCAGTCCTGGTCGGTGACGTCGGCGGCGTCCGCGCGCCGGATCAGACCGGCGTTGTTGACCAGGACGTCGCAGCGGCCCAGCGCGCCGGTCACCTGCTCGACCACCGCGGTCGCGTCGAACGCCGCGAGGTCGGCCGGCACCCACAGCGACGTCCGCCCGGCCCGTTCGATCAGCGCGAGGGTCTCCTCCGGCGCGGAGCGGGACAGCACCGCGACGTCCGCGCCGGCCTCGGCGAGCGCCACCGCGAACGCCCGGCCCAGTCCCCGGTTCCCGCCGGTGACCAGCGCGACCCGCCCGTCCAGGCGGAACGCGTCCAGGATCATCAGTGGCCCAGGTCGCGCAGCATCGGCACCGCCTTGCCGACCCACGTCAGGTCCACGTCCTCCAGCGCGCCCTGGGTCCGCTGCGTGCCGGCCAGGAACCACAGGTAGTAAGTGACGTAGCCGGGCGCGCTGACCACGGTGTGGTAACCCTCCGGCATCATGTGCACGCCGTGGTCGCGGACCGTGAAGTTCTCCTCGTACCCCTCGTCGGTGTACATCCGGCAGATCCCGAAACCGTCGCTGGGCTGCACCTTGAAGTAGTACATCTCCTCGTGCGCCGCCTCGGCCGGCAGGTTGTCGACCTTGTGACGGTGCGGCGGGTAGGTGCTCCAGTTCCCGCTCGGCGTGAACGTCTCCCCGACGATCAGCCGCCGCGCGGGCAGGTCCGGCTGGGCGATCTCGGTCAGGATCTGGTGGTACGTGCGCCCGAAGTTCGCCGCGCCCCAGCGCCCGGCCGCGACCCGCTCCGGCCCGATCACGTACGGCTCGGCGGCCAGGTCGGACGGCGCGCTGGGCAGGGCGATCTCCACCGGACCGAGCGCCTCGACGGTCACCGCGACACCGGCCGGGATGTAGACCGAGTGCGGTTTGCCGGAGAACACGTTCGCCCGCCCGCCCACCTCGGGGAACTTCGCCGCCCCGACGGTGAACGTGGCCGTGCCGCTGAGGATCACCGCGAGGATCTCCCGGTCGCCGGACTCCCCCGACCAGGACTCCCCCGCGTTCAGCTTGAGCAGGGTGAAGTCGAGCAGCTTGCACGGGTTGAAGGGCAGCTCGTTGCGCCCCGGCGACGCCGGGATGTAGCAGTGGTACTTGTAGTCCATCGGATGCTCCTTACCAGGGGTGGATCCAGTCGGGACGGGTGACGCGGGTGAGGGCTTCCAGGTAGAAGTAGTCGCCCCAGAGAGTGCCCTCGTCGACGCCGACGCCCTTGGGCTTGTCGTAGACGCCGTGCCGCAGCAGCGCGCTGCCGGCGCTCGCATAACCGCCGATCAGCGAGCCGAGGATGCGCTCGGCGAGCGCCGGTTCGCCGAGTTCGAGCAGGCCGCAGACCGCGATGGCGGCCGCGGACGAGTCCCGTTCGACACCGGTCAGCGCCAGGTCCCAGAACGGGACGCCGTCGGCCGGCAGGTGTGCCAGCAGGTAGTCCGCGCAACGCCGGGCCGCGGCCAGGAACGACGGGTCGCCGGTGTGCCGGTGGTTCAGCACGAAGCCGTAGACGCCCCAGGCCTGCCCGCGCGCCCAGCACGAGTCGTCGGCGTGGCCCTGCTCGGTCTCGCCGCGCAGCGGTTCGCCGGTCGCCGGATCCCAGTAGAACGTGTGATACGTGCTTCCGTCCGGCCGCAGAATGTGGTCTCTGAGCTGCGTCGCGTGCCGTGCGGCCACCGACGCGTAGCGCGAATCGCCGGTAACTTGTGTGGCCCAGAACAGCAGCGGCGTGTTCATCAGGCTGTCGATGATGGTCCGGCCGCGCTGCGCCGGATCGCGCAGGTCACCCCAGGCCTGGATGATCCCGGCCGGCTCCAGGACGCGAGACATCAGGTGGTCGGCCGCCGCCAGCGCGGCGCGCTTCGCTTCCGGATTTCCGGTACGACGGTACGCCGTCACACACGACAGCGTGTAGAGGAAACCGAGGTCGTGGGTGTCCACATCGGCCCGGTCGTCGATCCGCGCGGCGAAGCTGCCGACGTGCCCGCTCGCCGCCGCCAGATACCCGTCGTCCCCGGTCAGGTCGTAGGCCAGCCAGAGCTGACCGGGCCAGAAGCTGGTGGTCCAGCCCTCGTTCGCGGGGCGCAGCCGGTACCGGTCGTGCACGGTGGTGTCGCCGGGATACCGGTCGCCGAACTCGGCCAGGTTCGCGTCGATGATGGACAGTGCCGCGGTCACCGCGGCGGCGGTCACGTCGATCGCCGTCATGAGGTCCTCTCGGTCAAGATGTCAGCTGGCCCTCAGGGGTGCCTCGAGGTGTGTGAGACACCCCCGAGCACCAGCCGGTGCCGGGATGCCGGCTGGTCGTCAGGGGTGTCTCGAAGGGTCCGAGGCACCCCTGAGGGCCAGCCGGTGCCGGGATGCCGGCTGGCTTCCGGGGGTGCCTCCGGGGGTGCGAGGCACCCCCGAGGACCAGCCGGTGAGGGTGAAGCGGCAGTTCGCCCAGACCGCGTAGAGCAGCGGGGTCGCCGCGAGGCTCAGCGCAAGCACCGGCTTCGCCGCGAACAGGGCCTCGAACAGGGCGAGCACCCCGAGCGACGGCAGCGTCAGGTACCAGCGGCGGACGCCCAGGAACAGACTCGCCCGCAGCACGTCGCGCAGCCGGGCGGCCGGGTGGTCGGCCAGCGCGGCCAGGCCCAGCAGGGTGGTCGCCACCACCAGCACGATCAGCACCACGAGCACCGGGATCACCGCCGCGCCGGCCGGGTGTCCCCAGGCCGCCCGGATGTCCACCGCGAGCACCACCACCGCGGCGGTGGCCAGCGCGCCGAGCTGGGTCGCCCGCCGGAACGACGCGAGCCAGGCCCGGCCGAACGTGCGGACCACCGGGCCGGGGTGGGCGGCGAAGACCGCGAACGCGGCGCAGAGCCCGGGTGCGACGAGCGGGGCGGCCAGGATCGCCAGGAGGCCGGGACCGAACATCGCCGCGAGCACCGGCAGGGCCGAGACGGCGAGCAGCAGGTTGGTGGCCAGCGCCAGGTAGGCCAGGTCGAAGACGGCGCCGAGACGGTCCAGCCGGCTCATCCCTTCAACCCCGTGGTCGCGATGCCCTCGACGAAGTACCGCTGGCCGACCAGGAAGATCACCGCGATCGGCAGCACCGAGAGCACCGACCCGGTCATGATCAGGGCGTACTCGGCGCTGTACTGGCTGATGAACGTGCGCAGGCCGAGCTGGATCGTCCAGAGGTCGTTGCTGCGCAGGTAGAGCAGCGGGCCGAGGAAGTCGTTCCACGTGTTCACCAGGGTGAGCAGCGCCAGGCTGGCCAGCGCCGGGGTGGAGAGCGGGAGCATGATCCGGCGGTAGATGCCGTACTCGCTCATGCCGTCGATCCGGGCCGCGTCGACCAGCTCGTCCGGGACCGACTCGTAGAACTGCTTCATCAGGAAGACCCCGAGCGCGCCGAACGCCTGGATCGCGATGATCGACCACAGGGTGTCCGACAGGTGCCACTTCGAGAGCAGCACGAACTGCGGGATCATGTACGACTGCCACGGCACCGCGAGCGTCCCCACGTACGCCAGGAACAGCACGTCCCGCCCGGGGAACCGGATCTTGGCGAAGCCGTACGCGGCGAAGCTGCCGGTGAGCACCTGCAACAGGGTGACCACCACCGAGAGCAGCACGGTGTTGCCGAGCCAGGTGGTCATGTCCGAGCGGGTCCAGATGTCCACGTAGTTGTGCCATTCGGCGCTCGACGGCAACCACGTCACCGGCAGCGTGAAGACCTCGTTGTTCGTCTTCAGCGACGAGACGACCATCCAGTAGAACGGCAGCAGCACGGCCGCCGACGCGACGATCAGCGCCAGGTAGCCGAGGATCCGACCGGCCCGGGCCCCACGCCGGGCCGGCCGGGGCGCCGCCGGCGGGAGCAGGACGGGAGCGGGGTTCAGCAGCGTGCTCATCACGCCTCCCTTCGCCGGTTCACCAGGAACTGCACGACGGTGACCAGGAAACAGATACCGAAGAGCACCACCGACACCGCCGAGGCGTAGCCGAACTGGTTCTCCTCGAAGCCCTTGCGGTAGATGTACTGGGCCAGCACCAGGGTGGACTGGCCGGGCCCGCCGTTCGTCATCACCAGGATCAGGTCGAAAACCTTGAAGCTGTTGATGGTCAGCATCACGATCACGAAGAACGTGGTGGGCCGCAGGCAGGGCAGGGTGACCGCGCGCAGCCGCTGCCACGCGTTCGCGCCGTCGACCCGGGCCGCCTCGTAGAGCTCGCCGGGCACGGTCTGCAGGCCGGCCAGGAAGATCAGCATGAAGTAGCCCATCTCCCGCCACGTGCCGACCACGATCACCGCGGGCATCGACCAGTCCGCCGAGGTGGTCCAGCCCGGCGGGTTGTCCACGCCGACCGCGCGCAGCACCGCGTTGATCGGGCCGTACCCGGGGCTGAACAGCATGTTCCAGACCTGGGCGACGGCCACGATCGAGGTGATGTAGGGGAAGAACGCGACCGTACGGAAGAACGCCACCCCGCGCAGCCGCTTGTTCAGCAGCAGCGCCAGCCCGAGCGCCGCCAGCAGGGTCAGCGGGATGTGGAAGACCGTGTAGTAGAGGGTGTTGCCCAGCGCGGTCCGGAAACTGGCGTCCCGCACCATCTGCTGGAAGTTGTCCAGCCCGGTCCACTCGGACCCGCCGAACATGTCCCAGCTGGTGAACGCGTAGTAGAAGAGCAGCACCACCGGAACCATGGTGAGCAGCGCGAAACCGATGAAGTTGGGCAGCAGGAAGCTCCACCCCAGCAGCGTGTTCCTGCGCCGGCGGGCGGCCGGAATCGTGGTCATGGTTACTCCTGGAGGTGCGGCGGGCCCGGCGCGGACGGAGCGCCGGGCCCGCACGGTCACTTGTTCAGGACCTCGTTCTTGGCCCGGTCCTGCGCCTCGGCGATCGCGGCGTCGATGTCCTTGCTCCCGGAGAGCACCGCGGTGTGCAGGTCGTTGAGGATGTTCTGCAGCGGCGCGGTGTACTTCCCGACCGGGTTCTCCGGCTTGGTGTCGTGCTTGGTGAAGGCGAACTTGGCGACGGCGTCGGTGGGCACACCCTTGACCGCGAAGATCGTGTCGGCGGCCGCGTCGGTGTTGGCCGGGGTGATCCCGATCGCGGCGAGCGCCTTCGCGGCGTCCGGGCCCGCGGCGTACGAAAGGAATGCCTTGGCCGCGTCGATCTCCCCCTTGTCGATCTTGGGGTTGATCCCGAGACCGGTCGGGTCGGCGAACGTGACCGGGGTGGCCGCGGTGCCGGTGGTCGACTTGTCCGCCTGCGGCGCCGGCGCGATGCCCCACTCGAACGTGTCGGCGTCGCCGCTCTTCTGCTGGCTGAGCAGGGTCGCGATGTACCAGGTGCCCATGGTCATCATGGCCGCCTGCTGCTTGCCGAACTGCGCCTGGTAGGTCAGGTTGTTGGTGGTCGCGTCGCCGAGCCCGACCTGCGCGCCGGCCTTCTGCAGGTCCAGGGCGCGGGTGTAATACGGCTTGAGGTACCCGAAGTTGCCGCTCGCCAGGTCGGCGCCGGGCGTCTGTGCCAGCGCGAAGCCCTGCAGCGTGGACTGCCAGACGTGCTCGTAGATGCCGAGCGCCTTGGAGCCGGCCGTCTTCAGCCCGGTGGTCAGCTGCTTGCCGGCCGCCGCGTAGTCGTCCCAGGTCCACGACCCGTCGGGGTACTTCACCTTCGCCTGGTCGAAGAGCGCCTTGTTGTAGTAGATGACCCAGGAATCACCCCGGTAGGGCACCGCAAAAGTCTTGCCGTCGACCTGGTAGGACGACAGCCCGTTCGCCGACTTCAGACCGGCGGCCACGTCCGACACGTCGAGCAGTTGCTTGCCGCTCTGGTACGTGTAGAAGTTCTTCAAGGTCTTCTGCACGTAGATGTCCGGCGCCTTGCCGGCGGCCAGGTCGGCGATCATCTGGGTGTCGTAGTTCTTCGGGTCGTACTCCTTGAGTTCGACCGTGACGTCCGGGTTCTTCTGGTGGAACCCGTCGGCGAGCAGCTTGAACTCGGGTGTGGTCGCCAGACTCCAGCCGGCCAGGGTGAGTGTGGTCTTGCCGTCCGCGCCGGCGCCGTCGTCGCCGGACGAGCACCCGGTGAGCGCGAGTGAGAGCACCGTGGCGGCACCGAGGACGGCGGTTATCGAGCGGTTCATCCCTTCTCCTTCAGGTCGAGGTGATGCCGGGTGGTGACACCGTCCGGCCAGGTCACTGTCACGTTCTCGCCGGGGCCGAGGCCGGCCCGGCAGTGCGGTCCCACCACCGGTGCGGCGGTGAGCGCGAGGAGGGTGGCGGTCCAGACCCCGGCGCGCACCGGATGGTCGGCCCACGGCACCCGCACCGGCCCGCCGAGCGGCCCGGCGTCGTCGTGCACGGTGAATCCCGCTTCGCTCCCGCCGCCGAATCCCGGTTCACTTCCGGCTTCCGGGCCGGGCCTACGGCCAGGTTCGCGGCCATGGCCGAATCCCGGTTCACTTCCGGCTTCCGGGCCGGACCTGCGGCCAGGTTCGCGGCCAGTGCCGAAGCCGGGTTTACTTCCGAGGGGCGGGATTGCGGCTAAGTAGGAGGTCAGGCCGTTGCCGGTGGCGGTCACGGTGGCGGCGATGACCGCTGCTTCGCCGCGGCCCGCGACCGGCCAGCCACCGACGCGCAGGCGGAGCGTGTCCGGGTCGCCGGCGAGGTCGTCGACCCGCGCGAGGCGTAGCTCGAACGGGCCGCGGACCAGCGAGAAGACCGTGAGGGTCGCGGCCCGCTCGGCCGTTCCGGACCGTCCGGATCCGTGGTCCGGGCCGCTGTCATCGGCACGGATCCAGTGCACCGGACCGCGCGAACCAGCCAACCCTTCCTGTACGACCAGAGTGCGCATGCCGGCCCGGTGCGTGGTGTTCCCGGCCCGGTCGATCAGGGTGACCGACTGGTCCACCGGCGCGATCCAGCCCGACTCGTCGAGCACCGGCGCGGTCGCCGTGGAATAGCCGAGCCGGGCGTAGAGCGGGGAGTCCGCGCCCGGCTGCCCCTCGTACGCATGGTCTGTCCCGTGGTTGACGACCCGCACGATGCCGTCGGCCCCGGTCCCGCTGATCAGCCACCCGGGTGCGGTGACCGCCCGCGACACGTCCCCGCGCTCGATCGGCAGCGGCTCCCCCGGCGCGGTCCACACCGGATGGTCGGCCGGCAGCGCGATCCCGAGCAGCCCCTTGCTGGCCCAGTACGGCGACCCGGGCCCGGAGTACGACTGCGCCAGCCGCCGCCACGGCCCGTGCCAGCCCAGGCTCAGCAGTCCGTCGGCGTCCGGCGCCCCGCGCTCGGCGAAGTGCTGCACGATCCGCGTCGCGGCGTGCCGGAGCTGGCCGGGCGGCGCCGACGGCACCCCGGCGATCGCGCCGGCCCAGAACGGGGCGGCCGCCGCGAACCGGTAGATCAGGCTGCGCCCCTGCAGCAGCGGCGACCCGTCCCCGCCGACCAGCGCCAGTGCGTCCTGCAGATACCGGTCGAGGTCGTCGGTGTAGCGCTGCCGGCGCGGCGCGGCGAGATCCTCGGCGCCGGCCATCCGCGCCCAGAGGGTCGGATAGAGGTGCAGCGCCCAGCCGGTGTAGTGGTCGTACGCCCGCCGCGACCCGTCGGACAGCCACCCGCCGGCCCGCCGGAACGAGTCGTGCGTGGCCAGGTCGGCCTCGACCTCGCCGGCCGACCACGGCCCGCCGACCGACCGCAGGAACGTCTGCACGACCAGCCGGAACCAGACCCAGTTGATCTGCGGGTACGTGTCGTCGCCGACGGCCGGCGCGAGATAGTCGACGACCTGCTCCTGCACCCGCTCGCCGAGCCGGTCCCACAGCCAGGGCCGGGTCATGTCCAGGATCAGGGCGATGCTGGCCGCCTCGACCTTGGCCTGGCCGTGCTCGGTGAGCCGGACCCAGCGCTCCGGCGAGGCCGGGTCGACGCCGGCGGCCAGGCCGGTGGCGTACCAGTCGATCAGCTCGTCGAGACCGGCGCCGCGCGCTCCGGCGATCCGGAACCCGGCGGTCAGGAACGTCCGGGCGAAACCCTCGAGGCCGTCGACGTCACGGCCGTAGCCGCCCTCGGCGCCGGGCGGGACGATCCGGGCGTGGCCCGGGGACCCGTGGCGGCGGGCGGCGGCGAGCAGCCGGTCGGCCAGGTTCAGCCAGTCGTCTCGGGACCAGTCCTGGTCCGTTCTGGTCAGTGTTCTCAGGTCCTCAGGCACGCGGCACTCTCCGAACGGGAGCGGACGGCTCGGTTTCGAGGACGTTAAACGCTCACAATCGAGCATGTCAATGTCTTGAACGGACTGTTGCAGTCAGAAGTGATCGTGCGTTCTCCACCTGGAGTTTCCCTCGACAACCGTCCAGAGTGGCGGTTTCGGAGGCGCTCCGGCAGCCATCCATGAACACCGAAGTGATCTGTTACGATCACGATCGATCAGGTCGGGACGGGGGACATGAGCAGCACCTCGGAACACCGCAACGGCCCGCTCCCGGCAGCCGGCCCGGCTGCGGCCGGCGGCCCGGTCGCCGCGGCCTGGGCCGGTCTCGGGCCCGCCGCCCTGCTGCCGCCCGGCCGCTGCCTGCCGGTGCCACCGGCCACCGACCGGGCCACCTGGGATCCCGCCGCGCTCGACCCGGTCACCCTCGGCGGGCTGCGCGACCGCGCCGCCGCCGAGCTCGGGACACCCTGGCCGGTGCCGCTCGCGAGCGGCTTCGCCAGGTACTTCCGGGACGGCGACCGGGACACGTACGAGCAGGTGATCTGGGCCCGGCGGGACCGGGTCAGCCGCGCCGCGGTGCTCGCCGCGGTCACCCTCGAACCGCGCTGGCTGGACGAGGTGGTCGACGGCGTCGTGCTGTGGTGCGAGCAGAGCACCTGGTGCTGGCCCGCGCACGACGACACGTTCACGCGCCACGGGTCGGTGCTGCCGGAGGTGACTACGCCGTACCTCGATCTCGGGGCCGGCGAGGTGGCCGCCCAGCTCGCCTGGATCGACCATCTGCTGGGCGCGCAGCTCGACGAGCGGGCGCCCGGGGTGCGTTCGCGGATCCGCTACGAGGTGGAGCGGCGGGTGCTCCGCCCGTTCCGCGAGCGCCGGGACTGGCACTGGCTGGGACTCGACGGCGACGTGCACAACTGGAACCCGTGGATCCACGGAAACCTGCTGGTCGCGGTCCTCGGTCTGGTCACCGACGCGTCGTCGCGGACGGCGCTGACGCGCCTGACGATCGAAGGCCTGGATCGGTACGTGCTGGCGCTCCCACCCGACGGCGCGATCGACGAGGGCTACGCGTACTGGTGGAACGGCGCGGGACGGCTGCTCGAGGCGCTCGACCTGCTCGACTACGCCTCGGGCGGGGCGCTGGGCGGCGCACCGGTCACGGCGTCGCTGCGCGAGACGGTCGCCTTCCCGCACCGGATGCACCTGGGCGGACCGTGGTACCTGAGCCTGGCGGACAGCCCGGCCCGCCCGTCGAGCGAGCAGCCGTGGCGTGCCCTGCATCGGGAGGCCCGGAGGGTGGACGACCCGGCAGCGCTCGCCCACGCGGCAGCCCAGCGGCGGCCAGGCTCACCGGTCGCGCAGGAGAGCGACGGCCTCGGGCGGTTGCTGTCCGCCCTGACCGACCCGTCCTGGGCGGCGGCCGCCACCTCCCCGGCTCCCGCCCCCGCAACGCCCGCCCCCGCAACGCCCGCCCTCACGGCGCCGGCCCCCGCCGCTCCGACCGCTGCGGCGGAGCCCTGGCTGGCGCGGGACGTGTGGTGGCCGTCGACCGAGGTGCTGGTGGCGCGGATGGCGACGGGCAGCTCGGCCGGGCTCACCCTCGCCGTCAAGGGTGGGCACAACGGGGAGCACCACAACCACAACGACGTGGGCAGCGTCGTGGTGGCGCTGCACGGGGTGCCGGTGCTGATCGATCCGGGGCGGCCGACGTACACGGCGGCGACGTTCGGGGCCGGGCGGTATGACGTGTGGGCGATGCAGAGCTCGTGGCACAACGTTCCGGAGATCCGGGGCGTGGCGCAGGCCGCCGGCCGGGAGCACGCCGCCCGGGGTGTGACGACGAGCAGCTCCGACGCGTACACACAGATGTTTTTGGATCTTGCGGACGCCTATCCGGCGGCCGGCGTGCGGACCTGGCACCGGATCGCCCGCCTTGATCGCGCCGCAGGCGTGGTGACCGTAAGAGATCAGTGGGAGCTCGCGCCGGCGGGCCGCGCGCCGACCCGGATCCACCTGGTCCTGGCCGGCGCGGTCCGGACCGGCGCCGGATACGCCGAGGTGACCGCCCTGGACGGCGCGGGTGTGCTGCGGCTGGCCTGGAGCCCACCGGTACCGTCCGCGACAACCGTGCGCGAGCCGGACGACCCCCTGCTCAGCAGCGTGTGGGGCGATCATGTGACTCGGCTGGAGATCGACGTGAGCGGGCTCGGACCGATCGGTACGCTCGACCTGACCGTGAAGGAGCAGCGGTGAACACATCGGACAAACGGGGTCCCCTGCCGGACACCCGGCGGGCCCGGCTGCTCGAGGCGCTGCAGCGGGACGGCGTGCTACGGATCTCCGACCTGACCGAGACGCTCGGTGCCGCGGCCGTGACGATCCGCCGGGACATCGCCCAGCTGGCCGCGGAGGGCCTGGTCCGGCGGGTGCACGGCGGGGTGACGCTGCCGTCGGCGGACGATCCGCCGTCGGCGTCCGAGCCGCAGGTCACCTCGCTCGGGATGCTGGTGCCGTCGCTGGACTACTACTACCCGGCGGTGGCGCGTGGCGCCGAGGAGGCGGCCCGCGAGCTGGACATGCGGATCGTGCTGCGCGGCTCGTCCTACGAGACCGAAGATGATCGGCCGCAGCTGGCCCGGCTCGTCGATCAGGGCGTGGACGCGCTGATCGTCGCGCCCCGGATGGACGTGCCGACCGCCGGCCGCACCGTCGACTGGCTGGCCGGCACCGGGCTGCCGGTGGTGCTGCTGGAACGCACCGCGGCGACCGGCCCGTTCCACGACGCCCTGGAGTCGGTGGTCACCGATCACGCGCTGGGCGCCGCCATGGCCGTCCGGCACCTGGCCGGCCTGGGCCACCGCAAGATCGGCGTGGTCCTGGCGGTGGGCAGCCCGACCCGCCCGCACGTCCGCCGCGGCTGGCTCGAGGCCACCACCGAGTGCGGCCTGGACGTGACCGCGACCGTCGACGCCCAGATCCCGAACGCGGCCAGCCCGTCACTGACCGCCGCCCTGGACGAGGTCCTCGACCGCTGCCTGGCCACCGGCACGACGGCCTTGCTGGTCCACGCCGACCCGGAGGCGATAGCCCTGGTCCAGCGCTGCGAGGAACGCCGCCTGGCAGTCCCCGGCCAGCTCTCGGTGGTCGCCTACGACGACGAGGTGGCCGGCCTGTTCAGCCCGGCGCTGACCGCGGTCCGCCCGCCGCGCCGCTCCATCGGCCGAGCCGCCGTCCGCCTGGTCGCCGACCGCTTGACCGACCCTGATCGCCCCGCCCACCGGGTGGTGATCAGTCCCTCCTTGCACCTGCGAGCCTCCACCGCCGCCCCACCCCGCTGAAATCCCCCCACCGTGAGGAGTTCCGGGCCCGGCGCGCAGCCGGACGGCTGACATGCGGGTCTCGGTCAGGAGTAGCGGTTGAAGATGGTGGGTAGGGTGAGCCGCCATGAGCACTGAAGCGATCGTGACCTACCGGACCAGCGACGAAGGCTATACGTTGCACGCGGCCCTGCTGATCGCGGAGCTGGACGTCGACGCCGCCGACGAGCTCCGGGAAAGCCTGGAGAAGGCGGTCACGGCGTCGGAGTGCCGGCAGCTCAGCCTGGACCTGGCCGAGGTGACGTTCATCGACTCCTACGCCCTCGGCGCCCTGGTCGGCGCCCGCAACAGCGCCGCCGCGGCCGGGCTGACCATGGTGCTGACCCGGCCGTCGCCGCCGGTCCGGCAGGCCATCGAGGTCACCGGCCTGGCCGACGTCTTCGGCCTCGACCCGGTCTGACCCACCCCGGCTTGCTCAGCGGAGGGCTTTCCACCAGAGGTAGGTGGCCAGGCCGATCGCGGCCACGGCGATGACCACCTGCAAGGGCCGTTCCGGGCTCCTCCGGACCACCGCCGGGCCGAGCCAGCTGCCGGCCAGGCAACCGATGGCGAGCAGGGCGGCCGCGTCCCAGTGCACCGGGCCGATCAGGGCGTACAGGATCGCGGCGGCCAGGTTGGCGGCGCCCAGGACGATCGTCTTGACCGCGTTCGTGATGGCCAGGGCCTCGGTCGTGGCGACCGCCATCGCGGCGAGCAGCAGCACCCCGGCCGCCGCCCCGAAGTAGCCGCCGTAGATGCCGATCAGGAGGATCGCCAGGTTCAGCGGCGGGCGACGGCCCGGGCGGGTGTACCAGTCGCGCAGCGGTTCGCGGAACAGCAGAGCGAGTGCGCCGAGCACGATCAGGAACGGGACGATCAGCTCGAAGGCCGACGTGGGCGTACCCATCAGCAGCAGGCCCCCGGCGATGCCGCCGGCCGCGCAGACCACCCCGGCCCGGACCATCCGGCGGCCCTGGCCGCGCAGTTCGCGGCGTGCCCCGCCGGCGGTGCCGGCCGGTGCGGCCAGCAGCGCGACGGTGTTGGTCATGCTCGCGGCCACCGGTGGCAGCCCGGCCGCCAGCAGCACCGGATAGCTGACCAGCGAGGCGAGTCCGGCGATCGAGCCGGTCAGCCCGGACCCGACACCTCCGGCCAGCAGCAGGGCGGCGCGTTCAAGGTCCACGTCGGCCCAGCGTACGGATACGCCGGGCCGACTCGGTCAGGAGCGGGACCACAGTTGAGTGGTAGCGGTACCGCAGGTCAGCTGTTGGAGGTCGACCGCGTCGGACGCCAGCGCCAGGCACTTGCCCGAGTGGCGCGCCTTGAGCTGGTAGTAGCCGCTGCTCGCGACCCACGACCACTGCTGGTTGGCGCCGGTCCCGCACGCGTACTGGATGATGTTGGCGCCGTCCGCCGTCGACGACGACGCCACGTCCAGGCACTTGCCGCTGTTGCGGTTGATCACGTGGACCCAGCCGCCACCGGTGGAACGGAAGTCCCACTGCTGGTTGGTGCCGGTGTTCGCGGCGTACGTCTTGACCTCGGCGTTGTCCGCCGTCGAGGAGTTCCAGACGTCGATCACCTTGCCCGAGCTGCGGTTGGTGACCTGGTAGTACGGCACCGCACTGCCGGTGACCGTGCCGGCCGCCGCGTCCACGGTGATCGTCGGTGACCAGCTGAGCGTCATCGAGGTGCTGCTCGGGAAGCTGATCGGCAGCCAGACGTACTCGGAGCTGTTGACCGGGCCGCCCCACGCGCCGGCCCAGCGGTCACCCAGGTACAGGAAGCTGTTGCCGAGCTGCAGCACGTACGCCGGCTGGGAGTTGTAGGTGGTCGCGTCGCCCACGTTGGTCCAGCCGGTCCACGGCCCCGCGATGCTGGACGCGGTGGCGTATTTCGACTGGTTGGGGTTCCAGCCGGACGTGCCGGAGGTCAGCATGAAGTACGTGCTGCCCCGCTTGAACAGGGCCGGCGCCTCCCGGGACGCGTCGTTCCAGAAGTTGCCGACCACCGACTCGACGTTCAGGTAGTCCGACGTGAGCCGGTAGATCATCAAGTCCCGGTTCTCGTCGGCCGCCGAGATCATGTAGGCCGTCGAGCCCTCCTGGTAGAGCGTGATGTCCCGGGACATGTAGCTACCCAGGGGACGGAAGCTCCCCGCGTACGCATAAGTGCCGTCGACCGTGTCGGAAACCGCGACCGCAGCGCGGGCCTCGGCATAATCGGTCCCGTTCTCCTTGTGCATCCACATCACGTACTTGCCGGTGGCCGCGTTGTAGACCACCTTGGGCCGCTCGATCTTGGCGGAGGCCAGCTCGGCCGCGGACGAGCGGGTGAGCACGTTGTTGCGGAACTCCCAGGTGAGCAGATCGGTCGACCGGTAGACGCTGACGGCGTAGAACGTGTCGTCCGCGCTCCGGTTCTCGCCGAACCAGTAGTAGTAGGAACCGACCTTGATCACGCCGCCGCCATGGGCGTGCACCCCGCCGAACTGGGTCCCGTTCGTCACGGTGACCGGGGTGAACAGCATCAGGAGCGCCATGAGGATCTTCATGCCGCGCTCCGCGTCCACTGCTGGTTGGTGCCGCCGTTGCAGGTGTACTGGCTGATGTCGGCGCCGTCGGCGGTGCCCGCGGCGACCACGTCCAGGCACTTGCCGCTGTGCCGCGCGACGAGCGTCCAGTAGCTGCCGGTGGCGACCCACGACCACTGCTGGTTGGTGCCGGTCCCGCAGGTGTACTGGACCACGTTCGCGCCGTCCGCGGTCGACGCCGACGCGACGTCCAGGCACTTGCCGCTGAACTGGTTGACCACCCGGACGTAACCGCTGCCGACGTCCTCGAACGCCCACTTCTGGTTGGCGCCGCCGTTCCAGGTGTACTGCTTGACCTCGGCGCTCTCCGCGATCGACGAGCCGACCACGTCCATCACCTTGCCGCTGTTGCGGTTGGTGACCCGGTAGTGCGCCAGCAGCGCGTTCCCGCCGCCGTCCAGGCCCCACGAGTAGCGCAGCTGGTCGCGCCCGGAGGCGTTGGTGGTGGTCAGGGTCAGCGCCGTGCCGCTGCCGCCGATCTCCTGCAGCCGGTACGGGTCGGCGATCCGGATGCCCGGCCAGTAGACCGTGCCGAGCCCCTCGGCGCGCGCCTCGGCGGCGACACCGCGCAGGAACGGTACGAACTTGTCGCTCGACGACACCGCGTTGTAGTTGCGCCCGTCGGTCATCGTGGCGCCGAACTCGGTGATCAGCACCCGGCTCGCGTAGCTGCCCACGCTGGTGCGCAGCGCCTCGCGCCAGGAGTCCTCGGTGACCCGGGCGGCGTCGAAGAACTGGTAGATGTGCCGGGAGATCAGCGTGCCGTCGAACCGGGTGTCGCTGCCGATCGTGGTGAGCCGCTGGTTGTACCCGGCCCCGCTGATGATCACACGGGCGCGCGGGACGCTCGCGTAGTTCGTGAGCCACTGGGCGGCGAGGTTCTTCCAGTCGGTGTCGCTGTAGCCGTACGGCTCGTTGAACGGCTCGAAGTAGACGTTGGCGTTCGACGCGTACTTCGTCACGATGGTCTGCCACATCGACCAGAACTGGGTGCTGTTGTCGACCAGGCCGTCCCGGGAGCTGTTCGCCTCCCAGTAGCTGAGGATGACCTTGCCCTTGCTCGCGGCGGTGTCGATGGCGCCGACGTACGACGCCCAGTACGACCCGGACACCGTCGGGTAGTTGACCGGCATCCGTACCGTGTTCGCGCCCAGGTTGTTCTGGAAGCCGGTGATGATGGCGTTCGCCTTGGCCTGCGTGGTGGCGTAACTGTCCGACGTGCTCAGACCGCCCAGGACGAGGGTGTCGTCGACGAAGTTGTCCCGCTGGTCGGCCCAGTTCACCCCGCGGAAGCCATTGGTCGCGGCGGTGGCCGGGGAGGAGGACGCGACGAGCGCGCCGGAGAGGAAGAGCAGGACCGCGCCGAGCGCGGTGGGGATTCTTGCTCGCATGACACATTCGTAATACCCGCGACACATGGGCACCACGATGCGAACCCAGGTGTTCAGAAGCGTTCAGAGTCGAACAACCCGGCCCAGCGACGACTCGCGGATCATCAGCTCCGGGGCGACCAGCACGCCCTGCACCGGCCGCCGGTCGCCGCTGAGCAGCCGGGAGACCATCAGCTCGACGGCGATCCGGCCCACGTGGTTCTTCGGCGGGCGGACCGCGGTCAGCGCCGGCTCGGCCAGGTGGGCGATCTCGTCGTCGTAGGAGACCAGCGCGAGGTCGCCGGGGACGTCCAGGCCGGCCCCGGCCAGCGCGCGGGCGATCGCGATGGCGTCCGGGTCGCTGTGCACGATCAGCGCGGTCGGACCGCCCCGGCCGCACGCCGCGACCGCCGGGTCCGGGCCGGCGAAGACCAGGTCGTCCGGCAGGCCGAGGTCGGCCCAGCCCCGGGCCAGGTAGGCCGAGGTCGGGCTGCCCGCGGAGAGCACCAGGCCGATCCGGCGATGCCCCTGATCACCGAGGTGCCGGACCGCCATCTCCAGGCCCAGGCCGTGGTCGCTGCGGACCCACTCGATCCGGCGGGCGGCCGGTGACCAGCGCCGGGGCTGCCGTTCGACGAGCACGGCCGGCACCGGCAGCCCGCCGATCCAGTCGATCATCCGATCCGCCTCGGCCGGCGCCGGTGACAGGCACGGCGCCAGCAGCACTCCCTGGACCTGCTGTTCGTCGACGAGCCGGCCGATCTGCCGGCGGTCCTCGGCCGGGTCGTACCGGGAGCCGCGCAGCTGGATCGTGACACCGAGGGCCGCCGCCGCGGCGCGCGCACCGGCCACGATCGGGGGCCAATAAAAATCCAGCGAGGGTACGACCATGCCGATCGTCCAGGCCTGTCGCGGGCGCAGCGCGGGCCGCGGCTGCGCCGGCAGCGTGGCGCCGCCGTGCACCCGGGTGACCAGGTTCCGGGCGGCCAGTGCGGCGATGTCCCGCCGGATGGTCAGCTCACTGACGCCGAGGTCGCGGGCCAGTTCCCGGACCCGGATCGCGCCGTGGTCACGCACCCGGCCCAGCAGCCGTTCGTGCCGCTGCGCCTGGAGAAGCCGGTCCTCCGTCACGCCGCTCCCCAAGGATCGAGATGCAGCGATGTTAACGTAAACCACCGGCCGGGCGTCAGTAGCGGAACGTGTTGACCAGGCTCGTCATGTCCCCGGCCAGCCGGGACAGCTCGGCCACCGCGTCCTGTGCCTCGCGCGCGTTCGCCGAGGCCTTCCGGGCCACCTCGTTCACCTCGGCGATCGCGTCGGACACCCGCCCGGTGTTGCCGGCCGCGTCGGAGACACCCCGGCTCATCTCGGTGGTGGTCGCGGTCTGCTCCTCGACCGCCGAGGCGATCGACGTGGTGTAGTCGCCGATGGTCGCGATCACCTGGACGATCTGGGTGATCGCCGAGGCCGCGTTGCCGCTGATCGACTGGATCGCGGTGATCCGGTTGGTGATCTCCTCGGTCGCCCGGGCGGTCTGCTGGGCCAGCTCCTTCACCTCGCCGGCCACCACCGCGAAGCCCTTGCCCATCTCACCGGCCCGGGCCGCCTCGATCGTCGCGTTCAGCGCGAGCAGGTTGGTCTGCTCGGCGATGCTGGTGATCAGCTTGACCACGTCGCCGATCTCGTCGGTCGCCGTGCCCAGCTCGGCCACCTGCCGGTTGGTGGTCTCGGCCACGGTCCGCGCGTTGTTGGCCACCTCGGCGGCCTGCGCGGCGTTGGAGGCGATCTCGCCGATCGAGGCGTTCATCTCCTCGGCGCCGGCGGCCACCGACTGCACACCCTCGTCGACGGTCTGGGTGGCGTCCGCGGCGGTCCCCGACTTCTCGGAGACCCGGGCCGCGTCGGCGCCGAGCCGGATCGTGGTCTCGTTGAGCCGCTGGGCGGCGGCCCGCACCTGGTCGGCGGAGCCGGCGATGCCGCGCACGGTGCCGGCCACCTTCTCCACGAACCGGTTGAACGCCTGCGCCAGCTCGCCGGACTCGTCGTCCCGGGTCACCTCGGCCCGCTGGGTCAGGTCACCCTCGCCGTCGGCGATCTGCGCCATCCGGTCCCGGAGCCGCTCGATCGGCCGGACCACCGACCGGGCCAGCAGCAACGCGATCCCCGCCGAGATCAGCACCGCGACCAGCGTGATCCACATGCTGGTGCGCTGCGCGTCGTTCGCCTCGGCCAGGATGGTGGCGGTCGGCACCGTGACGATCAGCGACCAGGTGTCCTCGGTCCCGAGCGCCACCGGCACCGCGATCTGCACCTGCTCGGCACCGTCCCCGGAGATCACGCGCTGCGCCGCCGCCGCGGAGCCGGCCGCTTTCGCACCCAGCTGGGCCACCGCCGTGTCGGCGGCCTTACCCGCCTGCGCGCTGTCCCCGCCGCCGGCCAGCAGGCCGTTCGAGCTGACCAGCATGGCGCTGCCGGTGCCGAACGGCTTGATCGCGGCGACCGTCGCGCCGACGCTCTCCAGCGGCAGGTCGACACCGGCGACACCGACCGTCGTGCCACCCTTGATGATCGGCGCGGCCATCGAGGTCATCAGCACGGCCTTGCCGCCCACCTCGTACGAGTACGGCTCGAGCACCTTCTCCTTGCCGGTCGCCTGCGCGATCAGGTAGTAGTCGCCGGCGCCCTGTTTCGTGTAGTCGGTGAGCACCGCCGACGTGATCGTGGCGCCGTCCCGGAACCAGTACGGCACGAACCGCCCGGTGGCGTCGTGCCGCGCGTCGGCGTCGCGGTACCGCCGGTCCCGCCCGTCGAACGCGTTCGGCTCCCACGCGGTCCACACCCCGAGATAGGCCGGATGGCCGCTGAGGATCGCCTGGAGCTCGGCGTTCGCCGTCGACCGGTTGCCACCCGAGGTCGACTCGGCGGCCATCGCCTCGGTCAGATCCCGGGCGGTGTTCATCGCGGTCATCAGGGTCTGCTGCACCTCGGCGGCGTTGCGGGCGGCGACCTCCCCGGCGTACGCGAACCCGGTCCGGCGCGCCTCCGCCGTGTTGTGCCGGGTGATGTAACCGGCGACCAGGGCCAGGGAGATGCCGGTGAGCAGCACCACGCAGATGATCAGGCGGAGCTTGATGGTCATACGTGGCAGGCGCACCATTGCCCCCTCGGTGGCTCAAAGCAGTCGACAACACCGTGTTCGGCACGATCGCACGGTCGCTGAGGGGAACACCGCGGAACGGGGCATGAGATCATCCGGCGGTGCGCCGCCTGATCGTCACTCTGCTCGTGGTCTGCCAGAGCGCCCAGGCGCTGATCTTCGGCGGGATCGCGCTGTTCCTCCCGCTGATCCGCACCGACCTGGGTCTGAGCTTCGCGCAGGCGGGCACGCTCGCCGCGGCTAGCAGCCTGACCTACGCGCTGATGCAGGTGCCGTCCGGTTTCCTGGCCGACCGGTACTCCCCGCGCACGCTGTTCCTGATCGGGCTGCTCGGCACGAATCTGCTCGCCGCGATGTTCGCCGTGCTCCATTCGTACGACATGCTCCTGATCAATCAGGCGCTCTCCGGTTTCTTCCGGGCGCTGGTCTTCGCGCCCGGCCTCATGTTGATCAGCGAGCAGTTCCCCAGTGACCGGCGCGCCACCGCGATGGGTCTCTACGTGGCCGGCGGGTTCTCGTCGAACATCCTGCTCAGCTCGACCGGCCCGCTGCTGGTCGGCCCGCTCGGCTGGCGGCTGCTGTTCGTGCTGTTCGCCGCGTCCGGGCTGCTCGCCCTGGTGCTCTACCTGCGGGCCGCCGGGCCGGCCGTGCCGAAACCCGCGCCGGACCACCCGGTACGCGTCGCCGACCTGCCCGTCCTGCTGCGGCACCGGATCGTCTGGCTGACCGGGGTGATCCAGTTCGCCCGGCTGGCCGTCGCGCAGGGCTTCACGTTCTGGCTGCCCACCTGGCTGGTCGTCGACCGCGGCCAGTCGCTCGCCGCGGCCGGGCTGGTCGCCGCGCTCGGCGCCGCGGTGACCGCGCCGGCCAACTTCCTCGGCGGCTACGTCTCGGACCGGATCGGCCGCCCGCTGCTGGTGATCAGCGGCTCGCTGGTGGTGCTGACGGCCGGGCTGGCGCTGCTCACCTACGTGCCCGGGATGCCGGCCGTGCTGGTCGTGGTCGCGCTGATCTCGATGGTCGTGCAGGTCTACTTCGGACCGCTGTTCGCGCTGCCGATCGCCGTGCTCGGGACGCAGCGGGCCGGGCTGATCAGCGGGTTCGGCAACTTCTGCGCGAACCTGGGCGGCTTCGCGTTCGTCTACCTGCTCGGCGCGGTGAAGGACGCCACCGGCTCGTTCCGGGCCGGGTTCCTGAGCCTGGCGGCGCTCTGCGTGGTCGCGCTGGTGGCGGCGTTCTTCGCGCGGACCCGGTCGGACTTGTCCACGTACAGCCGGCCGTCGGCGACCGCGTAGAGGGCGTCGAAGTCGTCGCCGTCGTGGTCCAGCACAGCGGCGCCGACACTGGCCGGGGTCCGCTCGGCGAGAGCCGTCCGCAGCCGCCGGGCGGCGTCGGCCGCCGTGTCGCCGATCGCGCCCGGGACGCCGGCATCGCCTGTCGGGCCCGGGGACCCCACGTCGGTGAGCAGGACCACGAACTCGTCGCCGCCGAGGCGGCCCACCACGTCGTGCGGCTGGGCGGCCCGGCGCAGTGTCGCGGCCACCCAGCGCAGCAACTCGTCACCGGCCGCGTGCCCGGCCGAGTCGTTGAGCTGTTTGAACCCGTCCAGGTCGAAGACCAGCAGGGCGACACCGCGGGCTCGCCCGGACTCCGCGGTGAACCGCTCGGCGAACCCGCGGCGGTTCAGCACGCCGGTGAGCGCGTCCACCCTGGACAGTGCGGTGAGCAGCTCACGCTGCCGGGCGGCGGCACGGCCCTGTGTCGCGGTGGCCACCGCCACGGCGGCGGTGCCCAGGAGGCTGATCACGACGTACCAGAGGCTCGCTCCGCCGACGGTCACCGCGACCGTGACGTACAGCGCGCCGGTGGCGACCGCGACCGGCGCGGCGATCGCGCGGCGCAGACCCAGCATCAGCAACGGCACCGCGAGCAGCATCCCGATCCCGAGCGGGCCGGCCACCCCGCCGTCCAGGGCCGCGATCGCGGCGCAGCTCAGGAACGAGCTGACCGCGAACGCCAGCATCAGCGGGCGGGCCAGCCGCGAACGGCTGAGCCGGTCGGCGCCGGCGACCAGGGCGAGGCCGGTGGCGAAACCCCAGAAGCAGAGCGCGACCATGCCGGAGCGGTGCGGGTGGCCGCCGGCGAAGAGCAGCACGTAGACGGCGGCGGTGCCGGTCTGCGCGACCGCCATCCAGCCCGGGTCGGCGATCGCGTGCCGTTTGCGGGTCGGCGCCGAGCACGGCTCCGGGTCTGTCGACCTCTGCTCGCCGAGTTCGGCGCCGGCCTCGGCCACCGCGGCGGCACTCGGCGCGTGGCGGTCCCGGCCGGCCTTGTCGGCATACAGGCGCCGGTCCGCGGCCGCGGACAGCCCGGCCGCGTCGGTCGCGTCGTACGGAAAAGTCGCGGACCCCAGGCTGGACGGCGCGCAACGGTTCAGCCGGGCCCGGACCCGGTCCACCGCCGACGCCGCGCCGCCCGCATCGGTACCGGTCAGCAGCAGCGCGAACTCGTCGCCGCCGAGCCGCCCGGCCGCGTCCGGCCCGCGCAGACCGGCCCGCAGCTCGCGTCCGGCCCAGGTCAGCAGGTCGTCGCCGGCCCGGTGACCGTGACTGTCGTTGACGGTCTTGAAGTGGTCCAGGTCGAGCAGGATCAGGGTGACCGGCTCGCCGGTGCGCTCCGCGCCGGCCAGCGCCGCGGCCACCCGCTCGTCGAAGCCGCGCCGGTTCAGGCAGCCGGTCAGCGGGTCGGTGCGCGAGCTGTCCGCGAGGCGGCGGCGCAGCCCGATCAGGACCGCGGCGTGCCGCCGGCAGAGCACCGCCGAACCGGCGAAACCGAGCACGTGGACCACGGCATATCCGGCCGGCGCCGGGTCACCCCAGAAGACCACCGCGGCGTACGCCAGCGCGCTGTACGCACCCACCACCGGGAACGCCGCCGGGGGCAGCACGATGGCCAGCAGCATCACCGAACCGGGGACCAGCGTGCCGAGCGGCCCGGCCACCCCGCCGTCGAGCAGGGCCAGGACGGCCGACCCGGTCAGCGTGACGGCCGACCCGGCGAGCAGCGCCACGAGCCGGCCCCGGCGTGAACCGGCCAGCCGCCCGGACCGGGTCCAGAGCAGGACGCCGGCCAGGACCATCGTCGCGGCCACCGCCAGCATCACGCCGCGGTGCGGATCAGACCAGGTGACCGTCGCGTACCCGGCGGCGAGCAGTGCCGGGGCGCTGCCGTTCACCGCGATCGCCCGGAGCGTGCGGCGCCGGGACCGGACGGCTCCCACCGACACACCTGGCATGAGCACCTCCCGGCCGTGAGTCACGGCCGGCACGATCGGCCCTCCACGGGCGGCCTTGAGTGTTCCGGCCACCGCAATTGCGCCGTCGTGCACCCGGGCCGCAACCCGGGTGGATTAACCGCCGCCCGGGGCCTTGCCGGAGTGCACGAATCTGCAACGTCGCGGACCCGACCTGCAACCACGTAAGGCTTCAGCGGCCCAGTGGTCGGACCGAAGTCATAGTTGCCGCCAGCTGAACCTGACGGTGACCGCACAGCCAAGGAGAAGCGCCATGGACAAGCTCAACATGATCGTCGCCTACGCCCACGCCCGCTTCGCCTCGATGGAGCGCCGCAACGACGAGGGCGCCACCGCCGTCGAGTACTCGCTGCTCGCCGCTCTGATCGCCGGCCTCTGCATCGTCGCCGTCACGGCCTTCGGCACCCAGATCGCCTCGGTCTTCTCCACCCTGACCACCAAGATCAAGATCACCTGAGCCGACTCCCCCGGCGCGGTGCTCCCCCGGTCCCGCCGGGAGCACCCGCCCGGGAGGCAGGCCCCGGTGCCTCGCGGAAACGCCTGGCCGGGGCGGCAAGCTCAGCACTCTGCAGACCGCCGGCAGGAAGCCCGGATCCCTGGTCGCCGCACAGCGGAGGCCGCGTCCACGTCGCAAGGAAGCGCCATGCAAAGACTGACCATGCTCGCCGCCTACCTCCGTGCCCGCTGCCTCTCCCAGGCCGACGACCGCGGCGCCACCGCCGTCGAATACTCCCTGCTGGCCGCCCTGATCGCGGGCCTCTGCATCATCGCGGTCACCGCCTTCGGCACCCAGATCGCCTCGGTCTTCGACACGCTGACCTCCAAAATCAAAATCACCTGACCAAGGCAAAGGCGCAGGGGTACGGCCGGTGGCCGCGCCTCTGCGCTTTCGTCGTCCCGGAGGGGAGCGCACTTCGCCCGTCTCACGCGGCCGCACAGCCGGGTGGGAACGTGGTTGCCCGGCCGGTCGGGCTGCTCCAGGATGACCGCCATGAGCATGAGCCCGGCCGAGGTGGCCGACGCCGTCGACGAGGCACTGGCCGCCGAGGAGGATCGACGCTGGGCGCTCCTCTCCCACCTGCAGTTCCACGGTGGCGAGGCCGCCCTGCACCGCGCCACCGACCTGAGCCGGGACACCGATCCCGAGCGCCGCAGGCTGGCCGCCGACATCCTGGCCCAGCTCGGCACGGGCCAGGGGACGCCGGCCCGGACGAGCCCCTACCGCACGGAAGCGACCACCGTGCTGCTCGCGATGGCCCACGACGACGAGGCGCCGGAGGTGCTCGACTCGGTGGCCTACGCGTTCGGGCACATCGGGGACGACCGCTGCGTGCCGGCGCTGATCCGGCTGAGCACGCACGCATCAGACCAGGTTCGGCACGGTGTCGTTTTCGGACTGCTGGGCTGGGACGACCCGGCCGCCCTGACCACGCTGATCCGGCTGACCACGGACACCGACCCGGAGGTGCGCAACTGGGCGACGTTCGGCCTGGCCCGGCAGACCGACGCGGACACCCCGGAACTCCGGGCCGCGCTGGCCGCACGGCTCGACGACGAGGACGAGATCCGGTACGAGGCGATCAGCGGCCTGGCCCTGCGTGACGACGACCGCGCCGTCGAACCGATGCTCCAGGCGCTGACCGCCGCGAAGAACGGCGACAGCGGCTGGGACCTCACCGAGGTGCTGCACCGCACCGCCGCCCGCACCGCCGACCCCCGCCTGCGGCACCACCTGCCCGACTGGCCCCGCTAGGCACCACACGCGTGGGGAGTTCGGGTGCGCACCGCGCCCGAACTCCCCACGCTCGGGGTGGGTCAGAACAGCGAGCGGGGGACGGCGCCGGCCAGCGCCGCATACCCCGCCGGATTCATGTGCAGGTGATCCCCCACGTCGTATGCCGGGTTCAGCCGGGCCGGCGAGGCCGGATCCGCCACGGCCGCCGCGAAGTCCACATAGGCGTCGAAGACCCCGCCCCGGATCACCCCGTTGACCGCCACCCGGGCCCGTTCCCGCAGCCCGCCCGGATCGTCATACCCGGCGTTCCCGCCGAACGGGGTGATCGTCGCCCCGTACACCCGCAGGTCCTGGGCGTGCGCGCGCTGCACGATCTGCCGGTACGCCCCGGTCAGCGCGGTGATCACCTGCCGCTGCCCGGCCTCGGTCGCCTCCGCCGTGCCGATGTCGTTGACCCCCTCGAAGACCAGCACCCAGGCCGCCCCGCTGACACCGAGCACGTCCCGGTCCAACCTGGCCAGGACGTTCGGCCCGAGCCCGTCGTGCAGCACCCGATTCCCGCCGGCCGCCTGGTTGAGCACGGCCAGCCGCGGATCGCGCAGCCGCGCGGCCAGCTGGTCCGGCCACCTGTCGTTCCCGTTCGTGGTGGAGCCCCGCCCATCGGTCAGCGAGTCCCCGATGATCACCACGCCGGCCGCGTCGGCAGCGGCCACCTCCACCCCGCTGAGCAGGTACCAGTGGTCCACCGGCGTACCGGCGACGTCCGGCGCGGTCAGCGAATCGCCGTTAACCAGCCAGGACGTCGTCCGGGAACCGGGATGCGAAGTCAGATTCACTCCCGCCTGACCGGCCGCGAGATACACCGAGACGCTCAACGCGGAACGGGCCGCGACGGTCAGCGCGACCGGGTCCGAGACGACCTGCGCACCGGCCGGCACCACGACGGACGGCTGCCCGCCGAAGGTCAGCACCCGTGAGCTGCCCGGCACGATCCCGGAGACGCCCGAGCCCCCGCCTGCCGGGAGTGCCACGGCCGCCGAGGTGAGCGGCAGGTCGGTGGTCCCGAACGCGTTCGAGAAGCGGATCCGGATGCTCTTCCCACCGATCGAGGCGCGCACGGTCTGCCGGATCGTGGTGTCCACCAGCACCGCGTCGCTGCCGGTGAACGGCGCGGGCGGCAGGTTCCCCGGCTCGGTGAGCTGCGGCATCGCTGTCCAGGTGTGCACCCACGCGAGCCGCTTGGCGGCCGCCGGGGACGGCGGGACCGCACCGGCGGCCGGTGCCGCGCCCACGGCGGCCGGAGCCAGGCCAGCCGCGGGGACCAGGCCAGCCGCGGGGACCAGGCCCACCACCCCGGCCGAGCCGGCCAGCAGAGCACGACGTTTCATGATCAGAACCTCCGGCTGGTCGGCGGGCCGAGATAGCTGTACTTCACGCCGCCGGTGTCCACGATCAACCGTTGCAGGATCACCGCCGGGTCGACCGCCCGGAACGTCACGGTGTGCGTGCCGGGCCGGTCGATCTGATGCGTGGTCGTGGTGACGTTGACGTTGTCCGAGGTGTTGCGGGCCCACTGCCGGTTCATCGTGGTGTCGTTCGCCCCGGTGGCCGCGACCGCGTCGACGAGTTGCGGCGGCGCGCCGTCGACCGAGACCGAGTACCGCAGCGACCCGTTGCGCGGCGCGAGCATCGCGGAGATCTTCACCGGCCCGGTCGTGGTCAGCGTGACCCGATAGTCGAGCCGGGATTCACTTCCGGTGCCGCCTCCGGCCTGAGCACCGGCGTGATCCAGCGGCAGCGGCATGATCCCGTCACCGCTCTTGCCGATCCCGGGCAGCACCTGCCAGCCGCCCACCTTCCGATCGAATCCGGTCGCCGGGATCGAGACGTAGCCGTTGGCCTCGGCGAAACCCCGCGGCGTGATCTCCGGCTTGCGGATCGGCGCGCGGACCACGACCGTGCTTCCCGCGCCGTTCACCCTCAGGGGTACGTCGGTGAGCCCCGCCGGCGCCCGCGCCCAGTCCACCGCGACGGTCACCCGCACCTGGGTGCCGACCGTCCCGGAGGCCGGCGTCACGTGCACCCACGGTTGCCCGGACGTGACCGTGTAGGCGAACGGCGTGCTCCCTCTGTTGTAGACGTCGAGGTACTGCCGCGGCTGTGCCTGCCACGGGCTGAACTCCGGCAGCGTCACCGCGTCCCCGCCGTCGAGCGCGACACCCAGCGCCGCACCGGCGGGCACCTCGATCCGCTGGAGGTACGGGTAGATCTCGTCCGGCAGCGCCACGTTGTTCAGCTCCGGCTGCTGCCACGGGGCGTTCGGGCCGTACCGGGCCACGTTGCCGTACCCGATTTTCGGCTGGAGCTGCCAGTCGCGCCATTTACCGTCGGCGAGCACGGTGTTGTAGTGCGCGTTCAGCGCCTGATCCGCGGCGAACAGCGCCTCCGCCTCGTCGGCCAGGCCATTCGCGGCCGCCCGGCCCTGCCCGGCGTACAGAATGTTGGTGAACTCGGCCCGCCGAAGTGAATACAGATTCGCGGTCGCGGCCACTTGGTAGTACACCAGCTGGAAGTAGGCGTCCTGCCAGGCATCAGGCACCCGGGCGCGCAGCCGGGTGGCCCGGCCGGCCAGATTCTGCCACTCGGCGACCACCCGATCCATCTCGCCGTAGTCGGTGAGGCTGAACGGATTGCCCTGATCGTCGTAGACCACCGCGCTCGGGTCGGTCGCCGGGTTCTTGGCCGGGTCGAGCGTGATCCGCCGGTTGAGCAGCTCGGGCTTGCGGCGGGACTGCAGTACGCCGTACGCCGAAAGCACCTCGCCGATCTCAGCGGACAGTGACTCTCCGAAGTTCTCCGCCGCGTAGCGGCGCTCCCAGTCCTTGATCCCGCCCAGCGGTATCGCGTCCGGATTCCACGCGTAGTCCAGGAAGAACTGCGTCGGTTCCTCTTCGTTCTTCAGGTCACCGACGTTCGCCACCCAAAGACGATCAACCCCTGAGGTGTACGCACGGTGAAGCTGCTCCCAGGTGTTGGTCAGGTTCGCGGTGTCCACCCACTTGTAGTTGCGGCCGTCGCCGACGTAGTCGAAGTGGTAGTACAGCCCGTAACCGCCGCTGCGGGCCGGCAACGACGGGTCGGGCAGCTTGCGCATGTTGCCCCAGTTGTCGTCGCAGAACACCACTGTCACGTCGTCCGGCGGCCGGTAGCCCTGATCCCAGTAGCGCTGCACCTCCTTGTAGAGGGTCTGCACCTGGGGCGCGCCGAGCATCCCCTGTTCGCCGAGGATCTGCCGCTGCGTCTCGATGATCGAGCTCATCAGGTCGATGCCGTCGCCGTCCGGCAGGCTGACGTCGCCGTTGCCGCGCATGCCGAGCGTGACCACACCTTCGATGTCCTGATCGCGCATCCGCTCGACGCCGGCCCGCCAGTACGCCTTGATCGCCTCCGGGTTGCGCCGGAAGCTCCATTCGCTGGTCCCGGCCGGGTGCCGGTTCCACTCCTCGATACCGCGCATCATCGGCGCCTCGTGCGACGTGCCCATCACGACGCCGTAGTAGCTCGCGGTGGCGTGGTTGGCCGGGTCGTCCTCGGCGAACGCCCGCCCCCAGACCGCCGGCCACAGGTAGTTGGCCTTGAGCCGGAGCATGGTCTCGAAGACCTTCGCGTAGTACCCGGCGTTCAGCCCGCCCGGGTAGCCGGGCGCCTTGCCGGGTCCGAAGAAGCCGGGCGCCCAGGTGCCGGTGTCCGGGTTCTCGTCGTTGATGAAGACGCCGCGGTACTTCACCTTCGGGGTGCCCTGGCTGTGCCGGCCGGGCAGGACGTAGAGCGCGTCCGCGTGCGGGACCGGCACGTCGTCCCAGAAGTGCCAGGGCGAGACGCCGATCAGCCGGGACACGTCGTAGACGCCGAAGATGGTGCCGCGCTGGTCGCTGCCGGCGATCACGAACGCCCGGCGTACGCCCGGGAGCGGGTGGTCGACCACCTGTTGCAGCGAGGTCTCCCACTTGCCGGCGATGCCGCGGGTGTCGAGTGTGCCGGCGGCGACCATCCGGTCGATCAGGGTGGAGCGACCGAGGGTGCCGACGATGATCGGGTCCTGCCCGGCCGGGACGGTGCCCTGGCTGAGACCCGGGGTGACGCCGGTGGCGGCGCCGAGGTCGGATCGCAGGTCACCGGCGACGCGGAGCACCCCGGCGTAGTCGTTGCCACTGGTCACGATGGGAGCGGCGGCGCCGCGCGCAACCAGCGGGAACCGGCCGGGCCCGGGTTGCTGGGAGAGATAGCCCGGCGCCGCGGCCGGGGGACGGGCGGCCGCGGCGGGGACGGGGACGACGGCGAGCAGGGTGAACGCGGCAAGGGCAGCCGCAAGGGGATGTCGCATGGGTACGCCTCCGGTGGACGAAGCGCTCCGAAACTTTCGGCAACACGCCGATCGCGTGCCGGTAACGTATAGCCGCTCTTCTATACGAGTCAACCCATCGACACATGACGATCATTGATGAAGAGGGGTGCCGAAAGTTCCGGACAGCGGAGCGCTTCGCCGGAGGTGCGGATCAGAGGACGGCGCAGGCGGTTCCGTTCACGGTGAAGGCGGACGGGACCGGGTTGCTCCCGGTCCACGAGCCGAGGAAACCGACCGACGCCGAACCGCCGGCCGGCAGCGCGCCGTTCCAGGCCGCGTTCGTGACGGTGACCGCGCTGCCGGACTGGGTGACCGAGCCGTTCCAGAGCTGGGACACCGTCTGCCCGCCGGTGAACTGCCAGCCGAGCTTCCAGCCGCTGATCGCCGCGGCTCCGGTGTTGGCGATCTTCACGTCGGCCTGGAAGCCGCCGGTCCAGCTGCCGGTGACCCGGTAGGTGACCGCGCAAGAGGCAGAGGTGCCGGTCGACGCGCTGGGGCTCGGAGAGGTGCTGATGGACGCGCTGGGGCTCGGAGAGGTGCTGGTGGACGCGCTGGGGCTCGGGGAGGTGCCGATCTTGGTGGGGTCGACGACTCCCCAGTACGCGGACTTCGCCTGCAACCGGGTGTCGAACAGCAGCGGCGCGTCCTTGCGGGCCACCGGGTAGGTGTCCAGCCAGGTGTTGTCGTCGGCCAGGCCCCACAGCGTCACCGAGGTGACGTCGGCCGCGTACCGGCGGAACAGCGCGAACATGTCCCGGTACATGTACGCCTGCGCCAGCAGCCGGTCGGCCGGCGGCGTCGGGAACGACTCCCCGCTGCTGGTGTAGATGCTGACGTCCATCTCGGTGATCTGCTGCTCGACGCCGATGCCCTGGAACTTCTTCAGCATCGCCTCGGTGTCCGCGATCGACGGCCAGCTGACGTTGACGTGCATCTGGTGCCCGACGCAGTCGATCGGCACGCCCTCGCCCTTGAGCTGGACGACCAGGTTGTAGAGCGCGTCCCGCTTGGCGGCCACGTTGGTGTTGTAGTCGTTGATGCAGAGCTTGGCGGCCGGCGCGACCTCCCGGGCGACCCGGAACGCGGTCCGGATGTAGTCCAGCCCGGTCACCGTGTACCAGGTGCTGCGCCGCATCCCGTCGGACTGCGACTCGTCGATGACCTCGTTGACCACGTCCCACACCCCGATGGTGGTGCCGTAGTGCGCGGCCACGTTCCGGATGTGGTTCTCCAGCCGGGCCAGCAGGGTCGCCTTGTCGGCGTTCGCGAACACCCAGGCCGGTGTCTGGTTGTGCCAGACCAGGGTGTGCCCGCGCACCTTCATCCCGTGCGCCGTGGCGAACGCGATCAGCGGATCGGCCTGCGTGTAGGTGAAGGCGTTCTCGGTGGGCTCGGTCGCGTCCCACTTGAGCGCGTTGCCGGGCGTGACCGAGGTGAAGTGCCGGGCGAGCAGGTCACCGTGCGTACCGATGATCTCTGCGCCGGTGATCGCCGCGCCGACCGGGAATTCGGTGACCACACTCTTCACCGCGGGGATGTCGGTCTGGATCGGCAGCGCCGGGACGTAGCTCGCGGTCACGTCGTCGAGGTAGAACGATCCGGTGGTGGAGGCGGTCTCGATGTAGACGCTGAGGAAGTCCACGTCGGTGGCGAGGGTGTACCGGCCGGTCAGGTTGACCCAGCCGCCGGAGGTGACCGCGGTGTTGCCGACCACCGTCTCGTAGGTCGCGGTCCCGGCGGTGCGGCGCTCCACGCTGAGCCGGGCGTTGTCCGAGCCCTCGGCCATCCGCACCCAGGCCGAGATCGTGTACGACGTGCCCTTCTCGAACGTGTCCAGCACGCTCAGCGACGGCCCCTGCCAGGTGGCGGTCCGGCCGGTGATCGACAGGCTGCGGGTGCCGCCGTGCGCGACCGTGGCGCTCGCGGCCAGGGTCTCGGCCGAGCGACCGGCCCAGCCCTGCACGGTGCCGTCCTCGAAGTCGCTGGTCAGAACGGTGATCGGGGTGGGGTCGTCGGCCGCGTGGGCGGCCACGACGGCGGCGAACGGCACCGCGGCCACCAGGGTGGCCAGGGCCAGCCGCGTGAGTACACGCATCGGCGTTCCCTTCAGGGGATCATCGGTTTTCCGGCTCAAGACAGTGACCGACATCGTTACATGGGAGCGCTCCCATTACAACGGTGTGTCAAGAATGTTGCCGGGCAGGATGCCTCAACTCCGCGGGTCGCCGACCGATAGGACGAGCGTGCCGGACCAGATGTTCCTGCTGGCCAACCTGGTGATCATGGCCGCCTATGCGGCGATCACGGTGGCCATCGTGGTGCCCGTGACCCGGGCCGGTCAGCTGCGCAGCAACAAGCTGGCCACCGCCACCGCGCTGATCTTCTTCAGCTGCGCGGTCGGTCACGGGCTGCACGCGCTGGGCGCGCTGCTGGCGGCGGTCGGGGCACCGGCCGGTCACGGGGTGCACGCGCAGGTCACCGGATGGTTCTGGGCCTCGGCGATCTGGGACGCGTTCACCGGGGCCGTCGCGGTCTACTACTGGACGCTGCGCCACGGCTACGGCGTGCTGCTCGGCCCGGGCGCGATCTACGTCGACCCGTTCACCCGGCTCCGGCTGGACGAGGCCGACGCCCGGGAACGTGCCGCCCAGGACGTCGCCGAGGCGCACCGGGCCACCCTCGCCACGGTCGTCGAGCACAGCGACGACGCGATCATCGGGCTCACCCCGGACGGCACGGTCACCGCGTGGAACGGCGGCGCCGTACGGCTCTTCGGGTACACCGCCGAGGAGATGCTCGGCCGGCCGGCCACCATGCTCGCCGACGAGGCCGGCGCCGGCCAGCAGTCCGCGACGCTGGCCCGGATCCGTGACGGGGAGCGCAGCATCGCGTACGAGGCGCGCCGGGTCGGCCGGGACGGCGCCCCGGTCGACGTCTCCCTGGTGATCACCCCGATCCACGACCAGGCCGGCACGGTGATCGGCGTGTCCGTGGTGGCCCGGGACATCACCGCCGCGAAGGAGAACGCCGAACGGCAGCAGGCCGTGCAGGAGCGCACCCAGCAGGCCCAGCGGATGGAGAGTCTGGGCAACCTGGCCGGCGGGGTGGCGCACGACTTCAACAACATCCTGGCGATCATCGGGAACTACACCGAGTTCGCGATCGAGGAGACCGCCGATCTGCCCGAGGTGCAGGCCGACCTGATCCAGGTGCGTACGGCCGTGGAGCGGGCCACCAACCTGACCCGCCAGCTGCTGACGTTCACCCGGGGTGACGCCATCCAGCCGCGCAACGTCGCGCTCAATCCGGCGCTGGCCGAGATCCGGGCGATGCTGGAGCGCACCATCGGCGAGCACATCACCCTGGTCACGGTGCCCTCGGCGGCGCCGCTGACCGTGCACGCCGACCCCGGCCAGCTCCAGCAGGTGCTGCTGAACCTGGCGATCAACGCCCGGGACGCGATGCCGGAGGGCGGCACCCTGGTGCTCGAGGCGAACGCCGCCGACCTTGACGGGTACGAGCTCAACATGCAGCCGCCACTGCCCGCCGGACGGTACGCCCGCCTGCTGATCAGCGACACCGGCGAGGGCATGCCGCCCGAGGTGGTGGCGCGCATCTTCGAACCGTTCTTCACCACCAAGCCGCGCGGCAAGGGCACCGGGCTGGGCCTGGCCACCGTGTACGGCATCGTCACCGAGGCCGGCGGGAGCGTGAACCTGTACTCGGAACCCGGCGTCGGCACCACGTTCCGGATCTACCTGCCGCTCGTCGACGCGCCCGGCGATCCGGAGCAGGAGACGGCGCGGCCGGTCGCGCCGCGCCGTGGCGAGGGCCGGGTGGTGCTGGTGGTCGAGGACGAGGTGGCCCTGTCCCGGATCATCACCCGGATCCTGACCGAGAACGATTACCGGGTGGTGACCGCGCCGGACGGCCGGCAGGCCCTCGCGCAGTTCGACCAGCACGGCTGCGACCTGCTGCTGACCGACGTGATCATGCCGGAGATGTCCGGCCCCCGGCTGGCCGAGCTGCTCACCGAACGCCGGCCGGGCCTGCCGGTGATCTACATGTCCGGGTACAGCAACGGCCTGCTCGGCAGCACCCACGTGCTGGACGGCGACATCACGTTCATCGAGAAGCCGTTCACCGCCGCCGAACTGCTGCACAAACTCGCCGCCACCCACCGCGAACCCGTCAGCTGACGGCCTCCGGCTGGTGCTCAGGGGTGTCTCAACGGGCGTGAGACACCCCTGAGCACCAGCCGAGAACCCGGTGCCCGGCCCAGCACCGCCGGGCGGCACGGCGCGAGCGCGGAGCGTGGCGTGGCGTGGCGCCGGGGGTATCGAGAGTCTTGACTGTCGTGGTGTGAGCGTTAACACTCGGGCAACCGCCCCGACACGCGCGCGACTCCGCAGCGTCCTCTTCGGACCGCGCGCGGCACCCCGAGCAGGGAGAAACGATGCCCCTCACCGCACGCCGGAGCACCGCCCGGCGCCTGCGATCGCCGCTGTTAACGTTCCTCACCACGGCCTCCGTGCTGACCGGCGTCCTGGTCACCGAAACGCCGGCCACTGCCGCACCGGCCGCCACGAGAGACGCCGCGCGAGACGCCGGACAGGCCGCCGCGGACGTCACCGACGGCCTGCTGCTCTGGTACAAGCTGGACGAGAACTCCGGCACGGTCGCCACCGACGCGTCCGGCCACGGCCGGAACGGCGCCGTGCAGGCCGCGACCTGGTCCGGCGCCCAGGGCCTCACCTTCGACGGCGCCACGACGTCGGTCAAGGCCCCGAACGACCTGATGAGCAATCTGGACGCCATCACCGTCGCGTTCGACGTGAAGATCGACAGTGCACAGGCGACGCCGTACTTCCTCTACGGCTTCGGCAACACCGATACCGCCACCGGGTACGGCAACGGCTACCTCTTCGCGACCGGGGACGGCTTCCGCAACGCCGCCTCACTGAGCAACTGGAGCGGCGAGCAGAACACCCGCCCGGCGACCGGCCGCAACCTGGTCCGCAACGCCTGGAAGCACGTCGCCTACACCCAGACCGGGACGACCGGCACGCTCTACGAGGACGGCGTCGCGGTCGGCACGAACACCGCGATCAGCATCCAGCCGGGCGCGATCGGCGGCGGCACGACCACCGCCAACTACTTCGGCCGCTCGCTCTACACCGGCGACCGGTACTTCAAGGGCGGCATGCGCGACATCCGCGTCTTCGACCGGGCGATCACCGCGGACGAGGTGAACACCCTGGCCACGCCGTCCAACACCGCGGCGGTCACGGCCGACCAGTCGACGCTCGATCTCGGCGACACCAGCGCGCTGACCGCGAATCTGAATTTACCTTCCACCGCCCCGAACGGCTCCGGGCTGAGCTGGGCCACCAGCGACCCGTCGGTGATCACGGCGGCCGGGCGGGTCACCCGTCCACCGGCCGGTGAGCCGGACGCGCACGCCACCCTCACCGCGACCGTCACGCGCGGCACGGTCACCGCCACCAAGACCTTCGCGATCACCGTTCGGGCCGAGCTCGACGACGCGGCCACGGCCGCCGCCGCGGCAAGTGCCTTGATCGTACGCAACGCCGACGACGTACGCGGGAACCTCGCTCTGCCCGGCAGCGGCGCCGCCGGCACGACGGTGACCTGGACCAGCAGCGATCCGGCCGTGCTCGCGCCGAGCGGCGAAGTACACCGTCCCCCGCACGGCGCGGGCGACACCACCGTGACCCTCACCGCGACGGTGACCAAGGGCAGTGCGGCCGCGACCCGCGAATTCACCGCGAAAGTCCCCGCGTTGCCCGCTGCGGAGCCGTTGAAGGGTTACCTGTTCAGCTACTTCACCGGCGAGGGGTACGCCGACGGCGAGCAGATCTACCACGCGCTCAGCAACGGCAACGACGCGCTGAGCTGGCGCGAGGTCAACGCCGGGCAGCCGGTGCTCACCTCGACGCTGGGCACCAAGGGCCTGCGCGACCCGTTCATCATCCGCTCGCCGGAGGGCGACAAGTTCTACCAGATCGCCACCGACCTCAAGATCTACGGCAACGGCGACTGGGACGCGTCCCAGCGCAGCGGAAGTAAATCGATCATGGTGTGGGAGTCCACCGACCTGGTCACCTGGACGAACCAGCGCCTGGTGAAGGTCTCCCCCGACACGGCCGGCAACACCTGGGCGCCGGAGGCGTTCTACGACAAGAAGCTCGGCGCCTACGTCGTCTTCTGGGCCTCGAAGCTCTACGACGCGGCGGACACCGGGCACACCGGCACCACCTACAACCGGATGATGTACGCGACCACCCGCGACTTCTACACGTTCAGCGAGCCGCAGGTGTGGAAGGACCCCGGGTACTCGGTGATCGACTCGACGGTGGTCGAACACAACGGCGAGTACTACCGCTTCACCAAGGACGAGCGCAACAACTCGTCCTCGTCGCCGTGCAGCAAGTACATCATCGAGGAGAAGTCCACCGATCTGCTCGACCTCGGCTACGACTTCGTCGCGGAGTGCATCGGCTCGTCCGCGCTGAGCCGGGGCGAGGGACCACTGATCTTCAAGTCGAACACCCCGTCGTCCGACGGCAAGGACAAGTGGTACCTGTTCATCGACGAGTACGGCGGCCGCGGCTACGTCCCGTTCTCGACCACCGACCTGGACTCCGGCCAGTGGACCGCGGAGACCGGCTACACGCTGCCGTCCCGGCCCCGCCACGGCACGGTCCTGCCGGTCACCCAGGCCGAGTACGATCGGATCTCGGCGAAGTACGAGGAGCCGCCGGCCACTCCCGGGCTGCGCCTGCGCTACCAGTTCGACGAGACCGGCGGCACCGTCGCGCGGGACTCGTCGGGCAACGGCTTCAACGGCGCGTTCAACCGCGAACCGGCATTCACTTCCGGGGTCGACGGCGGCGCGGTAAGCCTCGCCGGTGGCGCCGCTTCGTCGAGCACCGCGCCGTACGTCACCATCCCGAACGGCGTGCTCAAGGGCGCGACGAGCGCGACGGTCTCGCTCTGGGCCAAGTGGACCGCGTCGACGACGGTCAACCAGTGGATCTACGGGCTCGGGCCGGACAGCACAAAATATCTGTTCACCACACCGGCCAACGGCGGCTCGCTGCTCTACTCGGCGATCACCAGCGGGAGCTGGTCGGCCGAGTCGAAACTGCCCGGCGCCGCGACACTGCCCGGCGGGAGCTGGCAGCACCTCGCGGTCACCGTGGACGGCCCGGCCGGCACCGCGGCGATGTACCTGAACGGACGGCGGGTGGCCGCCGCGACCGGGGTAACGGTCAAGCCCGGCGACCTGTACGACGCGTCGAAGGCCTACTCCGGCTACATCGGCAAGTCGCTGTACTCGGCGGACCCGTACTTCGCCGGGTCGGTGGACGACTTCCGGATCTACAACACCGCACTGACCGGGCCGGAGATCCTGGCCCTGGCCGGGAAGGGGACCTCCCTCGGCGCCGTGACGTTGCCACAGCTCAAGGCGGACGCGATCGTCGACGACGCGGCGGGCACGGTGAAGCTGCCGGTCGCCGAGGGCACCGACGTGACAGCGCTCGCGCCGCAGTTCACGCTTGCCAGCGGGGCGACGATCAGCCCGGCCTCCGGCACGGCGCGTGACTTCAGCAGCTCCCAGTCGTACGAGATAGTCGGCGGCGATGGCGCGAAGCGGACCTGGACCGTCACCGCGGTCGTGATGAAGAGTCCGGTCCTGCCGGGCCTGAACGCCGACCCGAACATCACCGTCTTCGGCGACACGTTCTGGATCTACCCGACCACGGATGGTTTCGCGGGTTGGTCCGGCACGCAGTTCCACGCGTTCTCCTCGACCGACCTGGTGCACTGGACCGACCACGGGGTGATCCTCGACCTCGGACCGGACGTGACCTGGGCGGACGACAGCGCGTGGGCGCCGGCGATCGCGACTCGGAACGGGAAGTACTACCTCTACTTCTCCGGCGGGCTGAGCAGCGGCAACACCGCCAAGCAGCTCGGCGTGGCGGTCGCCGACAACCCGGCCGGGCCGTTCCGTGACGCGCTCGGCACGCCGCTGGTCGCGGCCGGCAGCCACAGCGGGCAGATGATCGACTCGGCGGTGTTCACCGACGACGACGGGAAGTCCTACCTGTACTGGGGCAACGGCAGCTCCTACCAGGTGCCGCTAAACGACGACATGATCTCGTTCGACCCGGCGCTGGTGAAGACGTACAAACCGGCGAACTACAACGAGGGGTCGTTCGTCGTCAAACGGAACGCGACCTACTACTTCATGTGGTCGGAGAACGACACGCGCAGCGCGGACTATCGGGTGGCCTATGCGACGGGGAATTCGCCGACCGGGCCGTGGAGTGACCGGGTCGGCGTGATCCTGCAGAAGGACGCGTCCCTCGGCATCCTCGGCACCGGCCACCACTCGGTGGTCCGCGCCCCGAACAGCGACGACTGGTACATCGCGTACCACCGGTTCGCGATACCGGGCGGCGACGGCACCCACCGGGAGACCACGATCGACCGGCTGGAGTTCACCGCGGACGGCGCCATCACGCCGGTCGTGCCGACGCTGGAGAGCGTGAATCCGGTGACCGTCGCGCACGCCGGCGAGGACGCGACCGGGGCCGAGGGCTCTGCCATCGCATTGACCGGCACCGTCTCCAACACCGCAAACCGGCCGACCTGGACCGTGCCGGACGGCACGCCCTGCTCGTTCGCCGATCCGCACGCCGCGACCACCACGGTGACCTGCACCGATGACGGAACGTTCGCGGTCACCCTGACCGCAGGCGGCAGCCACGACACGGCCCGGCTGACGGCGGCCAACGTGCCCCCGACGGTCACCGCCCCGGGTGGTCACCCGGCGCCGGAAGCGCCGTTCGCCACCGGAACGCCGATTAACTTCAGCGTTCCGGTCACCGACGCCGGCGCGCACGACACCCTTTCCTGTACGGCTTCGTGGGGCGACGGCCGCTCCACCCCGGGAACGGTCAGCGGCGGGGTGTGCACGGTCTCGCACGCCTATCCGACAGGTGGCGTGTTCCAGCCGACCCTGACAGCGCGCGACGACGACGGCGCGGCGGCCACGGTGACCTTGCCGTATGTGGTCACCTACGCAACCGGAAGCGGCCAGGTGGCCGGCAGCGGCTGGCTCACCGCGGCACCGGGCTCCCTGCCCGGCAACCGGGTCGGCGGCACGGTGGATCTCGCCTTCTCCGCCGGCCCGTCCCCCACCGGCTCTCCCTCGACCGGCGCTCCCCCGACCGGCAGCTCTTCGGCCGCCGGCTCTTCGTCGGCGGGCCGCACGTGGATCCGGTTCGCCGCCGGTGACCTGCTGTTCCAGTCGACGTCCCAGAGCCCGGCCGTGATCGCCGGGAAGACCGCGACCTACACCGGAACCGGCACGGTCAACGGAGCCGGCTCCTACCGGTTCCAGGTCACCGCTGTCGAGGGCACCGGCCGCCTCGCCGACCGCTTGGCGATCCGCATCTGGTCGGCCCGCACCGGCAAGCCCGTCTTCAACCTGACCAACCACGGCCCAGCCCGCCTAACCGGAGGCGGCATCGTCATCACCCCGAAAAAGCACCACCCCTGACCCACCACCACTGACACACCGGCCCCGAGGCATCGGCGCTGAAGCATCGGCGCTGCGGCGCTGCGGCGCTGCGGCGCTGCGGCGCTGAAGCATCGGCCGGGTCCGGATTCCGGACTCGGCCGACGCCTGGCTGGTGGTGAGGGGTGCCTCCGGACCCGCGAGACACCCCTCACCACCAGCCCACGCCGCGCGGCTGGCCACCAGAGGTGCCTCACACCCCCAGACACACCCCTCACAACCAGCCCGCCACGCCCAGCTGGTGCTGACGGTCGCATCAGCGGCCTGGATACCACCATGGACACCAGCCCGACGCATTCGGCTGGTGCTGGTGGTCGTATCAGCGGGCGGGATACCACCGTGAGCACCAGCCGAGCCCGCTTTGCGTGCGCCTGCCGCCCCCGGCAACCCGGAGCGGACCAACTGCCAGGACCGGACGCCCACCTTATGGGACAACCGGCCCTGGCTCGGGCAGTGATCGGCGTAGCGGACCGCGACCAGCCGCCAGCCCAGCCTGGCCGCCACCCCAGCCACCCACCAACCGCGACCAGCGCAGAAGAGCCCCACGCCGGCGCCCTCACGCCCATCCGGCACCACACCGGCCGGTCCCTGTGGCCCGGAGGCCCGAGGCCCGGAGGCCCGGAGGGCACGCGCGACCCAGAGGGCACGCGCGACCCAGAGGACGGGCGCGACCCCATAGGCAGGTGCGGGCCGGGCAGGCCGGAGGCTAGGCGACCCGGAGGCAGGCTGGCGGACTGGCGGACTGGCGGACTGGCGGGCTGGCTGGCGTGGCGGGCTGGCTGGCGTGGCGGGCTGGCTGGCGTGGCTGGCGGACTGGCGGGGCTGGCTGGCGGGGCTGGCCGCCTGGGGTGTCTCGCCAGGCCGGAGACGCCCCTGGCGGCCCGCCGGGCACTGACATCATCCGCCCGCGCAGGAAACCGCATTCCCCGTGCTGAGAACGTTTCATTTCATCGTTGACTGACGATTGACACCCGTGCAATGCTGCGTCAACGCATTGAAAATCACTGATTTACATAGCCCCGGGCAACACCCACCGGCGGCGTTGCACCCTCATGTCTTGAAACGTTATAAAGCACGGGAGGCGTCATGGCGGTCAGCAGGCGAACACTTCTCCGGGGCGGTTTGGCCGGGCTCGCCCTCGCCGGGACGGGCGCGGCGGCCACCGGGTGCGGCGACTCCGGGGACGACGGCAAGACGCTGCGCTTCGCCTGGTGGGGCAGCGAGGAACGGGCCAAGGTCACGCAGAAGGTGGTGGACCTGTTCCACACCAAGCACCCGGACATCACCATCAAGACCACGTACGCGGCGTTCGACCCGTACTTCCAGAAGCTGGCCACCGAGATGAGCGGCGGGAACGCCCCGGACGTGCTGCAGATGAGCGAGCGCTACGTCCGCGAGTACGCCGAGCGCAACACCCTGCTCGACCTCACCCCGCACATCGGCTCGAAGGTGCAGACCGCCGACCTGGAGCAGAAGCTTTTCACCTCCGGCAACATCGGCGACAAGACGTACGGGCTGCCGATGGGCCAGACCACCCACGTGCTGCAGTACGACGCCGCGCGCTGGACCGAAGCCGGCGCGAAACTGCCCGCTGACGGCTGGACGTGGGACGACCTCCGCGACGCGAGCGCGAAGGTCTCCGCGAAGTTCGGCCCGAAGGTCAGCGGGCTCAGCGACCCGTTCGGCATCGAGGACTGGTTCGGCGACTGGCTGCGCCAGCAGGGCAAGGACCTCTACACCGCGGACGGCAAGCTCGGGTACACCGAGGCCGAGGTGGTCCGCTGGTGGCAGATGGCCGTCGACTTCAAGAACGCCAAGGCGCTCACCCCGCCCGCGGTCACCAGCAACACCACGAACACCCCGTTCCCCCGCAAGGAGTCCACCGCCGAGTTCTGCCCGGACTCGACGGTCGGGATGACCTCGTGGGAGACGTACGGCTCGGAGTTCAAGCTCTCCGCGTTCCCGACCGCCGGCACCAGCCTCGGCCAGTTCACCCAGCCGCCGATGATGCTCAGCATCGCGCAGCGGACGAAGAACCAGGACGCCGCGCTGACCTTCGCGGACTTCTTCCTCAACGACCCGGAGGCCGGCGCGCTGCTCGGGATGAGCCGGGGACTGCCGCCCAACCTGAAGATCCGCCAGACGCTGTCCGGGACGCTCAAGGACGAGTGGAAGATGGTCGCCGACTACGAGGCCCTGGTCAGCCCGAAGCTGCTGCCCGCTCCCCCGCCGCCGCCGAAGGGCGCCGGCGTGGTGAAGACCCAGTTCCAGCGGATCTACGACGACGTCATGAACGGCACGGCCACGCCGGAGAAGGCCGCTCCCCGGCTGATGAGCGAGATCCAGCAGGCGCTCGGGGCCTGAGCGGATGACGACGGTGCTCGACCGCCCACCCCGCGTACCGAAAACTCGGACCGCGGACCGCAAGCGGCGCTACGGTGAGCGACCCTCGGTCGCCTATCTCTTCCTGTCCCCCTGGATCGTCGGCGCGCTGCTGCTGACCCTCGGCCCGATGGCCGCCTCGCTGTACCTGTCGTTCACCGACTACGACCTGTTCACCTCGCCGGAGTGGACCGGGCTGGACAACTACCTCCGGATCCTGACCGACGACCCGCACTTCTGGAACTCGGTGTGGGCGACCACCAAGTTCGTGGTCATCTCGGTGCCGGTGCAGCTGGCCGCGGCGCTCGGCGTGGCCATGCTGATCAACCGGCGGAGCCGGGCGCAGGGCACGTACCGGTCGGCGTTCTACGCGCCGTCGCTGCTCGGCGCGAGTGTCAGCGTCGCGGTGGTCTGGCGGGTGATCTTCCACGACTGGGTCGGTCAGCCGAACCGGGCGCTGCTGGCCCTGGTGCTGCTCGCGGTCTGGCAGTTCGGCGCGCCGATGGTGATCTTCCTGGCCGGGCTGCAGCAGATCCCGCAGGAGTACTACGACGCGGTCGCGGTGGACGGCGCCGGCCGGTGGCGGACGTTCGTCTCGATCACGCTGCCGATGCTCTCGCCGGTGATCTTCTTCAATCTGGTGCTCGACACGATCCGCGCGTTCCAGGTCTTCACCGGCGCCTATGTGATCAGCAACGGCACCGGCGGACCGAGCGACTCAACCCTTTTTTACACCCTTTATCTGTACGAGAAGGGCTTCGTGGAGTTCAAGATGGGCTACGCCTCCGCGATGGCGTGGCTGCTGCTGGTCGCCGTCGCCACGATCACCGCGCTGCTCTTCCGCTCGTCGCGGCGCTGGGTGTTCTACGGGGGCGACGCGTGAACCCCGCACTCCGCCGCGTGGGCTGGCACCTGCTGGTGCTGGCGCTGCTCGTCCCGCTGCTCTACCCGATCGTCTGGCTGGCCGCCGCGTCGTTCAAACCGTCCAGCGAGATCCTGCAGAGCCTGGCGCTGCTGCCCAAGCAGGTCATCCTGGACAACTACGCGGCCCTGGCCGACGGGCTGGGCGGGGTGCCGATCTGGCGGTTCTTCGTCAACTCGATCCTGGTCTCCGGCGGCTGCGCGGCGGCCAACATCCTGAGCTGCTCGCTGGCCGGGTACGCCTTCGCCCGCCTGCGGTTCCGGATGCGCGCCCCGCTGTTCGGTTTCATGCTCGCCACCATCATGCTGCCCACCCACGCCGTGCTGATCCCGCAGTACACGATCTTCCAGCAGCTCGGCATGGTGGACACGTTCTGGCCGATGATCCTGCCGAAGCTGCTCGCCACCGACGCGTTCTTCGTGTTCCTGATGGTCCAGTTCATGCGGAACATCCCGCGCGAGCTGGACGAGGCGGCCCGGCTGGACGGCTGCGGCTCGATCCGGATCTTCTCGGCGGTGATCCTGCCGCTGATCCGGCCGGCCGTGATCACCACCGCGATCTTCACGTTCATCTGGACCTGGAACGACTTCCTCACCCAGCTGATCTACCTGTCCAGCCCGGAGAAGTACACGCTGCCGCTGGCCCTGCGGCTGTTCATCGACACCACCGACTCGTCGCAGTACGGGCCGATGCTCGCGCTCTCCGCGCTCGCCCTGGTGCCGATCCTGCTCTTCTTCGCGGCGTTCCAGCGCCTGCTGGTCGAAGGCTTCGCCACGTCCGGCCTGAAGGGCTGACCAGTCCCCGCCCCCACCCCCCCCACGGAGACCTAAATGTCGGAAATGCCGCATGTCTCGCGCCGCACCTTCGTCCGCGGTGTCGCCGCCGGCGGAGCGGTCCTGCCCTTCGCCCAGCTGCCCGGCGGCACACCGGCGGCCGCAACCCCCGCCGTACCCAAGGAAACAGCAGAAGCCCCGCAGACCGTCACCCTGCGCTGGCTCGAGGGCACCCCCGCGGCCGGCGTCGGCAACACCTGGGGCGTCCCCTGGCCGCAGGGCGCGCTCGCGCCCACCGAGAGCTTCGCGCTGACCGCCGCCGGCGGCGCGGACGTCCCGGTGCAGACCTGGCCGATCGCCTACTGGCCGGACGGCACGCTGAAGTGGAGCGCGCACGCCATCCCGGCCGACGCCCCGCTCACCGAGACCTACACGCTGACCCGCGGGCAGCAGAGCCCGGGCAAGACCCCACCGGTGCTGGTCACCGAGACCCGGGACCGCGTCACGATCAACACCGGCGTGATCAAGGTGGCCGTCGAGAAGCACGGCACCGCCCTGATCAGCTCGATCCTCCGCGGCAGCGTCGAGATCGCCCGCAACCTGCACCTGGTCAGCCTGCGCCAGCGCAAGATCGAGGACTTCCGCTCCGCCAGCGAGCCACTGACCAGCGCGATCACCTCGGTCAGGGTGGAACAGCGCGGCCCGGTGCGCGCGGTGGTCCGGATCGACGGGACGCACAAGCGGCGCGGCACGTCGTGGCTGCCGTTCACCGTGCGGCTCTACCTCTACTCCGGGGCCGAGCACGTCCGGATGGTGCACACGTTCGTGCTGGACACCAACGGTCAGGACGAGTTCATCGCCGGGCTCGGCGTGCGGGTCGGCGTGCCGATGCGCGACGCGCTCTACGACCGGCACGTCCGGCTCTCCGGTGACGGCGACGGGCTGCTGCGCGAGGCGGTCCGCGGGATCACCGGGCTGCGCCGCGACCCGGGCGCGAACGTGCGGACCGCGCAGGTGGCCGGCACGAAACTGCCCGACCCGGCCACCTGGGACCAGCGGGTCACCACCCGCCTCGAGTTGATCCCCACGTGGAGCGACTACACCCTCAGCCAGGCCAGCTCGGAGGGCTTCACGATCAAGAAAAGGACCAAGCAGGGGTACGGGTGGGTAGGCGCGGACGCGGGCCAGCGGTCCCGTGGCTTCGGATACGTCGGCGGGGTCACCGGCGGCCTCGGCTTCGGCATGCGGGACTTCTGGCAGCGGCACCCGTCCCAGCTGGACATCCGGGGCGCGGCGACCGACGAGGCGGAGGCCACCGTGTGGATGTGGTCGCCGGAGGCCGGCCCGATGGACACCCGGTTCTACCACGACGGCCTGGGCCAGGACACGTACCCGGAACAGCTCGAGGGCCTCAACATCACCTACGAGGACTACGAGCCGGGGTTCGGCACCCCGTACGGCATCGCCCGCACCACCGAGCTGACGTTCTGGGCCCTCGCGGCCACCCCGCCGGCCGCCGAGCTGGCCGCCCTGGCCCGTACGGTGTCCACCCCGCCGCAGATCGTCGCCCCGCCCGCGCACCTGGCCGCGAGCGGAGCGTTCGGTGGCCTCTTCGCGCCGGTCGACCGGTCCACCCCGGCCCGCGCCACCATCGAGGACCGGCTGGACTTCCTCTTCGACTACTACCGCAACCAGCGCGAGCAGCGGCACTGGTACGGCTTCTGGAACTACGGCGACATCATGCACACCCCGGACCCCGACCGGCACGTCTGGCGCTACGACGTCGGCGGGTACGCCTGGGACAACTCGGAGCTGTCCCCGGACCTGTGGCTGTGGCTCGCCTATCTGCGCTCCGGCCGCGCCGACATCTTCCGGTTCGCCGAGGCGATGACCCGGCACACCGGTGAGGTCGACGTCTACCACCTGGGCAAGTGGGCCGGTCTCGGCACCCGGCACGGCGTGCTGCACTGGGCGGACAGCGCCAAGCAGCAGCGGATCAGCACGGCGGCGTACCGGCGGATCTACTACTTCCTGACCGCCGACGAGCGGTGCGGCGACCTGATGCGCGAACTCGTCGACTCGGACCAGACGTTCCTGGCGCTCGACCCGCTGCGCAAGATCCGGACCGAGCCGTACACGCCGGATCCGCACGCGCTCTCGATCGGGCTGGGCACCGACTGGAGCGGGCTGGCCGCGGCCTGGCTCACCGAGTGGGAGCGGCGCGGCCCGAAGGCGGGCGTCGCGGAGAAGAAGCTGCTGGCCACGATGCGCACGATCGCCCGGATGCCGAACGGCTTCGTCACCGGCAGCGGGCTCTACGACCTGGACACCGCGGAGTTCGCGGTCGCCGCGAAGACGGTCAGCGTGTCGCACCTGAGCGCGATGTTCGGCCAGGTGGAGATCTGCGCCGAGCTGATCGGGCTGGTCGACGTGCCCGGTTTCGAGCAGGCCTGGCTGCAGTACTGCCGGCTGTTCAACGCGACGAAGGCCGAGCAGGCCGCTGAGACCGGCGCCGACTTCGGCAACCTGATCCTCAAGCAGGGCCACTCCCGGCTGACCGCGTACGCGGCGGTCCGGCTGGGTGACGCCGCGCTGGCCGCACGGGCCTGGAAGGAGTTCACCAGCACCGACGGCTACACCGACGCGTCACCGTGGCGGACCACCCACCTGGAAGGCCCCGAGGTGCTCAACCCGGTCGACGAGGCGTCCTGGGTGGACACCAACACCACCGCGCTGTACGGCCTGGCCGCGATCCAGAACCTCGCCCTGATCGGGGACCAGCTGAGCTCCTGACCACGAAGCACCCGGCATCGAGGCTCTTGACATTGATAACGGCACATGTCGAGACTGTTGCGACCACCGATGTTAACGTAAACATGAGGGGTCACGCATGAGGATCCTGCTGTCCGGGCTGGCCACGGCGCTGCTCACCGTCGTACCCACGGCTGTCCCGCAAGCGGCCGCGGCCGCTCCCGAAACCGCGGTCTCGACCACCGTCATCCCTGATCCGTCCTATCAGGGCGCCGCGTGGCAGGGCTGGGGCACCAGCCTGGCCTGGATGGCCGAGGCCACCGGCGACTACCCGGACCCGATCCGGCAACGCCTGGCCGACCTGGTCTTCGGGGCCGACGGGCTGAACCTGAACATCGCCCGCTTCAACATCGGCGGCGGCAACGCGCCGACGGTGCGCGACTACCTGCGGCCGGGCGGCGCGGTGCCCGGGTTCTGGAAGGCGGACCGGCAGTACACGCCGGCCGACAAGGACTGGTGGGATCCGGCCGACGAGGCCGACTGGGACCTCGACGCCGACCCGAGCCAGCGCTGGTGGATCGACCAGATCAAGGACAAGGTCACGCACTGGGAGGCGTTCAGCAACTCGCCGCCCTGGTTCCAGACCGTCAGCGGCTACGTCAGCGGCGGCTTCAGCGCCACCACCGAGCAGATCCGGGCCGACAAGGTCGACCAGTTCGCGCAGTACCTCGCGACGGTCACCACGCACCTGGAGCAGGCGCACGGCATCACGTTCGACACGATCGAACCGCTCAACGAGCCGAACACCAACTACTGGGGCACCACGCTGGGCGCGGACGGGCAGCCGACCGGCGGCCGCCAGGAGGGCGCGCACGCCGGCCCGGCGCTGCAGGCCGCGGTGATCTCCGCGCTGGCCCGGGTCGCGCCGGACCGGAAGATCGCGGCGCCGGACGAGACCAACCCGGGCACCATGGTCACCGACTACTACGGGTGGACCGACGAGGCCCGCGCCGCCGTCGACCGGCTCAACGTGCACACCTACGGCACCGGTCAGCGCACCAGCGTGCGGGACATCGCCAAGGCCGCGCAGACGCCGCTCTGGATGAGCGAGGTCGAGGGCAGCTGGGGCAACGACTACACCAGCATGAACTCCGGGCTCGGGATGGCGCAGCGGATCGTCGACGACATCCGCGAGCTGGAGCCGTCCGCGTGGGTGCTCTGGCAGCCGATCGAGGACGCCAAGAACATGCAGGCCGAGGGGAACCTCCAGTGGGGATCGATCCACGTCCCGTTCGACTGCCAGGCCACCGACACCCTGGCCACCTGCCCGATCAGGACCAACACCAAGTACGACACGATTCGCAACTTCACCCACTTCGTGAAGCCCGGTGACCACTTCGTCAAGGTGTCCGACACCCGCAGCCTGGCCGCGGTGACCGCGACCGGGGCCACGGTGGTGCACGTCAACCCGGCCACCACCGCCGAGACGGTCACCCTGGACCTGTCGAAGTTCGCCACGATCCGCCGCGGCGCCACCGTCACCCCGGTGGTGACCAGTGCGGACGGCAAGCTCGTCCCGGGCTCGCCGGTGCGGGTGTCCGGCAAGCGGGCGGTGCTCGCGGTGCCGGCGCAATCGGTCACCACGTTCCTGGTCGACGGCGTCTCCGGAGTCGCGGTTCCGCATCTGGCGCCCGGCAACACCTACCGTCTGCAGGGGGTGGCCAGCGGGAAGTCGCTCGCTCCCGGAATCACCATTCGCGCGAACGACGCCACCGCCGCTGATCAGCTCTGGACGTTCCAGGCGGCCGGGGACGCGTACCGGGTGACCAACGCGGGCACCGGGCAGCGGCTGGCGGTGCGGGACGGCACGCCGGTGCTCGACGACACCGGCTCGCTGTGGCGGGTGTCCACCACCGGCGACGGGACGTACACGCTGATCAGTGCGGACGCCCGCGCGCTGCTCGACGTGAACGGCGGCTCCACCGCGGACGGCGCCGGGGTCGGGCTCTACCGGCCGACCTCGGGCGGCAACCAGCGCTGGACGGTCGTCGACGAGACCGTCGGGACGCTCTCCGACGCGACCGCCTACACCGTGCCGGGTCGCGCGCCGACCCTGCCGGCCACGGTCACCGACGGGACGCACGCGCTCCCGGTGGTCTGGAACCTGCCCGCGGCGCGCACCTGGCGGCACCCCGGCGTGGTCACCGTCACCGGCACCGCCACCGACGTGCTGGGCCGCACCCACCGGGCGCGCGCCCGGGTGACCGTGGACGTGTTCACCTCGACGCTGCCGGGACGGGCCAAGACGTACCCGGGCGGGCAGCCGGTCCGGCCGGCGACGGTGGTCGCGCTCGGCGAGCACGGCGGCCGGGCCGACGTGCCGGTCACCTGGAACACCGCCACCTACCCGCACACCGGGGTGGTCACCGTGAGCGGTACGGCCCGGGTCGTCCCGGGCCAGACCCTGCCCGCTTCGGTACGGGTGCAGGTCACCCCGCCGGTCGACGCCCCGCTCACCACCGGGGTGACCGTCGCCGCGAGTTACACCGAGCCCGGCTACTCCACCGCCGGGCTGACCAACGGCGACACCACCGACAAGGCCTGGTCGAACTGGAAGTCCGCGGGGCGCAACGCCACCGACACGTTCACCGTGACGCCGCCGGCCGGCGCCTCGCCGTCCCGGCTGACCGTGCACTTCTACCGGGACAACTCGTCCGGTGGCGGGCTGCCGCAGAGCGTGCAGGCCGGGGTGCCGGACCCGGCAGGGGCGTGCGCGGTGACCGGCCCGGTGGTGCCGGTCGGCGTGGACAGCCCCCTCGCCGTCGACGTGCCCGTGCCGGACGGGGTGACCGGGCCGGTGTGCCTGGTGCTGACCGCCGTGCCGAACGGGTACCTGACCGTCGCCGAGGTGCAGGTGCTCGCGAAGGCACCGGGCGTGGGCACCGACGCGTCAGCGGCCGGGATCCGGGTCGGCGGGGTGCCGGTGCGCGGGTTCGACCCGGCCACGACGTCCTACCGGGTGGCGGCCGCACACCCCGAGCGGGTCACCGTCACCGCGACGGCGGCCGACCCGTACGCGACGGTCCGGGTGACCCGTTCCGGCGCCACCCGGGTCGTGACGGTCACCGCCGAGGACGGCGTCACGGTGCGGACGTACCGCGTCGAGGTGGTCCGGCGGCACTGAATCGCCTGGTCCGGCCCGGTGCCATGCCGGGCCGGGCCGGTCGGCCGTCACGCTGCCGGGTTCGCCGGATCATCGCCGCGCGTGAACGATCGATGAACCCACGCCGTACAAAAAGCCGAAATTCACGATGATCTTGATCCGTTGTGGACATCTCTCCGTGAATCGTGGAGGCGGGCAGGGGGCTCGCCGACACTTTTTTGCAGGGGGATTCATGTTTCGTACCAAGCGTGCCCGGATCCGTGCGATCGCACTGACCGGCAGCCTGGCCGCGGCCGCCGCCACCATCGGCGCCGTCTCGTTCAACGCCTCAGCCGCCGAGACCACCCCGGCGGCACCCGTAGCACCGGCCGCCGCCGCGCCGATCACCCCGGCGAACGCCGTCGCACCGGCCACCTCGGCCATCCCGTCGCTGATCCAGCCGCCGGCCGGCTCCCGCCCGGTCGGCGCCTACCTGGTCACCAGCGGCACCCAGGACTACACCTGCGTGGTGCCGGCCGGCGCCACCAGCGGCGCGTTCACCGGCGCCTCGACGCCGGAGGCGCAACTGCTCGGCACCGGCGGGCGGATCCATCACTTCGCCGGGCCGAGCTGGCAGTCCACCCGCGACAAGTCGCTGGTGACCGCGACCAAGGTCGAGGCCTCGCCGCGCACCGGCACCATCCCGGAGCTGCTGCTCAAGGTCGCCACGCACACCGGCAAGGGCGTGCTGACCAAGGCGGACTACATCAACCGGCTCTACACCTCCGGTGGCGTCGCCCCGACCACGGCGTGCACCGCCGGCCAGGTCGTGAAGGTGCCCTACAAGGCGCTCTACGTGTTCTGGGACGCCCCGGCCGCCCCGGCTGCCTGATCCACGGCTGCACCGGCCCGGCGGTCCGCCGCCGGGCCGGTCGTCTCACCCGGGTTCGACGACCTCGAACTCCGGCTGCTGCTCCCAGAACACCGCGATCTCGGTGATGATCGCCCGCAGCTCGCCGGCCACCTCGGGCGGCAGCGCCTCACCGGTGTCGTCCCAGCGCGGCGCGGCCGGCAGGGTGAACCGCATCCGGTGCTGCCCACGGTCCACCGCGATCATCAGCACGTGCCCGCCGAGTTCGAGCGCCATGTCCTCGCGGCCCGCGCTGGACAGCGTCACCCCGCTCTCCACGTGCAACGCCTTCTGCGACAACAACGAGCGCACCGTCATGCCGAGACCTCTCCAGCCAGGGCCCTCGGCTGGTCCTCAGGGGTGCCTCCGGCACTCTGAGGCACCCCTGAGGACCAGCCGCCGTCTCACGAGAACGGATCGATCTCGTTGAGCTTCGTGATGCCCGGATTGGTGAGCAACGCGGGCTTCTCCGCAGTGTTCCAGAGACTTCCGGACCAGGCCTGGTGCGTCCACGCGGTGGCCTCCCCCGAGGCGTCCTGCGCGTACCGCTGGGACAGCCGCCGCCACACGTCGACGGCCTGCTCCTGACTGACCGGCGACCCGCCCTCGAAGAGGCGCTTGTCGTCGAAGCGCCGGCCGCCCGGCGTCATCTCCAGCGTCACCGCACCGAACCCGTCGGCCTGCTTCTCGGCGAACGTGCGCATCTTCTCGTCGTTGGGCTGCCGGCCGGAGTAGAAGTGCGCCCCGTTGAGCGGGCTGCGCACGTCGGCGTTCTCCACCTCGTGCATCAGGCCCTTGAACGCGGTCCGCTCACTGCCGCTGACCGTCTTCTCGGCGAGCTGTTTCGCGCCGGCCTTCTCCATCAGCTTCGCGGCGTTGCGGAGCAGCACCGCGATCTCCCGCTCGATCAGCGCCATCGCCTCGTGGAGCAGCTTGCGGCAGGCGGTCCGGGTGAGCCCGACCCAGACCGGGATCTCGGCGAGGGTCGCCCCGGCGGTGACCGGGGCCGTCGCGATCGCCTGGCCGACCTCGAAGGCCAGCGCGCCGAGCTGGGCGATGAACGCGACCTTCAGGCCGAGCGTCACGCCGGCCATGGCGATCAGCGCGCCACCGATCAGCTCGGCCGCGGTGGCCGCCTCCTGCAGGTGCCGGCCGGGGCCGTCGGCGCCGTTCCACCACTGCTCGAACGCCTCGATGCTGGCGCCCTCGTTGTCCAGCCAGACCTGCCGGGCGGTCGCGGTGGACCGTACGGCGTGTGCCCGCAGCCGGGTGCCGTGGTCGATCCACACCTGCCCGTCGGCCTGGAGCCGGTCCTCGTCGGCCTCCGGCCACTCCAGCCCGATCCAGCTCAGCGCGTCGGTGAGCTCGGCGGGCAGGGTGATCGTCACGGCGCTACACCCCGCCGCGCCCGGCAGCCGTGGCTGCGGAGAACGTGCCGGGCAGCGCCGCGGCGTACAGGGAAGCGGCTGCCTCGGCGTCCTCGGCCGCGACCGCGCGGGCCTCCATGACCAGCGTCGCCGCCGCGAAGCCGACCTGCTCGGCGTACGAACCGATGGCGTCCAGCGCCACACCGGCCACCGCCCGGTACGCCACCGCGATCACACCCGAGGTCTCGTCCCCGCCGAACGGGTCGGAGCCGCCGACCGCGCTCTCCAGCTGCGCCAGGTCGTCGGCCATCCGCTGCGCCACCGCGGCCAGGTCCCGCCCGGCCGCGGCCACGCTGTCCGGGTCGAGGCGCAGCTGCCCGGTCACCACGGCCGGGCCGATCGGCGGCTCAGGTCGGACAGGGCCGTGGAGATCTCGGCGAACCGGCGTTCCGCGCTGTCCGACGCTTCGGCGAGCGCGGCCTTGAGCCGGTCCGGGGCGACCGGCGTGCCGTATCCGGAGGTGGCCGGGCCGGTCCGGTCCGCGGCCGTGTCCTGCGCCGTGGTGAACGCCTCGACCAGCGCGTCGCGCAGCTGCTCCACCGGCAGGTAGGCGACCCGCGGGTCGAGGTACAGGTCGGACAGCCGGCCGTCGGCGCCGAGCTCGACCCGGACCCGGCCGTCCGCCGCCTCGCCGGCCGCCGGTCCCTCGAAGGCAAAATCCCGCATGACGCGCCCCTCCACCTCGGCCGTGATCGGAACGCCGTGTGAAGCGGCGCTCACCCCCTGTGCCGCCGAATACAGCGAAACGAGTGAACGCGTTCAATGGAAAAGCCCCGCGGATCAAAAATCCGCGGGGCTTTGAGGTGTTACGGGGTCACTCGAGCTCGCGGCCGGTCGAGTCCGGGCCGCTGGTGAGGTCCATCAGCTGCTGGGTGACGTGGTTGGTGAGGGCCTGCTGGTAGCCCTGCGCGAGCTGACCGAGCCGCTCGATCTCGTCGAGCAGCGCGGCCCGCTTCTCCACCAGGCTGTCCATCGCCTCGGCGTGGTTGCGGCGCGCGTCGCTCTCGATCGTGCCGGCCTTCAGCTGCGCCTCGCTGGTCAGCTGGTCGGCCTTGCCCCGGGCCGCGTCCAGCAGCGCCTCGACCTCGCGCTGCGCGTCGCGCATGTGCTCGTCGGCGGTGCGCTGGGCCATCATCAGCACCCGGGCGTTGCGGTCGTCGTCGCCGACGGTCGGCATCGCGCCGGACGGGACGGCGCTGCGGGCGCGCTCCAGCTGGGACTGCATGTCGCGGGCGTTCTGCTCGGCGCGGGCGCGGGCCTCCTGGAGGCGCTCCAGCTGGCCGGTCAGATCGGCGAACTCGTTGGTGAGGACCATGGTGGCGGCCGGGTTGGAGGCCATCCCGGCGCCGCCGCCGCGCGGCGTCTGGTTGCGGAGCGCGTTGTTCTCCTCGAGGAGGCGGATCAGCTCCTGCTCGACCTCGTCGAGGAACGCGTCGACCTCCTCCTCGTCGTATCCACGCTTGCCGATCGGAGGCTTCTTGAAGGCAACGTTGTGGATATCTGCTGGAGTGAGCGGCATCGCATTCCTCGGTTCCCGTCGGCGGACGTGGTGCGGCCCGAAATCCTACGCAACGGCGGCACGGTACCGCCGATGGGCATGATCATGCGGTCCCGGGACCACTGACCAGCCTTCCCTGTGAGCAGACGCACGCCCGGGTCACGGCGCACGAGTCACGGATAGTACTCGTCGTAGCGGGTTCGCACACCCCGTCCTCAGACCTTGGCAACCCGGACTTCACCGGCCCGGTGCTGGGTGACCCCGGTGATCACGCCGGCCACGAGCACGGCGGCGCAGAGTGCCACCAGCACGGACGGTGACAGGCCGGGGAGCAGGACGAGCAGCAGGATCAGGGGTACGCCGAGGCCGGGCCAGACCAGCGCGACCCTCCACCGCCCGGACAGCACGCCCTGGATGATCGCGGCGCTCAGCAGGTACCCGGCCAGGCCGGCGCCGAGCACCGCCCGGGTGCCGATCGACAGGTGATCCTTCTCGCCGTACGCGATGGCGTGCTCCAGCCCGACCGCCACGGCCGCGAGGCTCACCGCGACCGGCAGGTGGGCGTAGACGTAGAAGTCGTGCACCCCCTGGCGGGAGTCCTCGCCACCCTCCTGGACCAGGCGGCGCTTGGCCACCCCACCGGACAGGTCGAAGTACGACCACCAGAGCGCGGCCGCGGCCAGGAACGCGAACGTCGCGGTCACCAGCACCTCGGCCGACCACTTGCCGTCGCGCAGGCCCATCACGGTGGCCGCCACCGACTCGCCGAGCACCAGGATGACGAAGAGCCCGAACCGCTCCGGCAGGTGCTCCATGTGCAGCGGCGGCGCGTCCTTGACCCGGGCCGCCAGGGTCGGTCCGAGCAGGTCGAGCAGGACACCGACGGCCCAGAGGGCATACCGGGCCGGACCCGGCACGGCGATCGAGATCAGCCAGCAGGCCGCGCCGGCGCTGTGCCCCCAGAGGTACGGCCTGATGCCCGGGCGGGCCTCCGGCAGGGTGCGCCAGACCCGCAGGTAGCCGAGCACCAGCACCACCCGCAGCAGCGCGTACCCGATGGCGAACCAGACCGCGTGCGGGCCGATCGCCTGCTGGGCCGCCGCGGCCATCATGATCACGCCGCCCATCCCGGTCAGGGTGAGCAGCCGGAAGATCGCGTCGTCGGTGTCGAACCGGTTGGCGTAGAGCGTGGTGCTGGCCCACGCCCACCAGCCGGCGACCAGGATCGCGGTGAACCGGAATCCGCCGCTCCACGACTCGTCCGCGGCCAGCAGGTCGGCGCAGCGCGCGACGAACAGCACGAAAGCCAGGTCGAAGAAGAGCTCCAGCCGGGTCGCCGAGCGGTTGGCGTCCCGGTTCACGTCCGGCGGCCGGACGAGCTCCTTCTCCTCCTCGTCCTCGCGGTCCAGTCGTGCCTGGTCGGTGGCCTTGTCCGCCATCGCACCTCCCCTTCCGCGGCACCGGTACCCGATTCGCAGTGTCCGGAACCCAACGCTCCGGCCGAGACAGTGACCGACGTGGATACAGTCGGGCGATGTCCGTATCGGTCACTCGGCGTACCGTCCTCGTCGCCGCAGCCGCAACCGGCGCCGCGACCCTCACCACGACCCCGGCCCTGGCCTCACCCCGGCCGTCCCTGGCCGGCCGGGAATCCACGATCCTGGCCGACCTGGAAGACAAGATCAAAGACGGGATGGCCAGGTACGGCATCCCCGGAGTCGCCCTCGGCCTGCACCACCGCGGCCGGGACTACGTCCGCGGCTACGGCGTGACGAACCTCGCCGACCCGCAGCCGGTGGACGGCGACACGGTCTTCCGGGTCGGCTCCACCACCAAGACCTTCACCGGCACCGCGGTGATGCGGCTGGTCGAGCGCGGCAAGCTCGACCTGAACCGCACCGTGCGCAGCTACCTGCCGGACTTCCGCACCGCGGACGCGGCCGCCTCGGCCCGGGTCACCGTCCGGCAGGCGCTGCAGCACACCGCCGGCTGGCTCGGCGACTTCCTGCTGGACACCGGCGAGAGCCCCGACGCGCTGGCCCGGTACGTGTCCGGGATGTCCCGGCTGCCGCAGCTGACCGCGCCCGGGACCACGTTCGCCTACAACAACGCGGCGCTGTCGCTGGCCGGGCGGCTGATCGAGGTGGTGACCGGCCGGCCGTACCAGGAAGCGGTCCGCACCCTGGTGACCGCGCCGCTGCGCCTGGACTCCAGCGCGTTCTACCTGGACGACCTGCCCGGCGCGCGGGTCGCGACGTCGCACACGTTCACCGCGGAGGGCGAACTGGTCGCGAACCCGGCCGCGTTCACCGTGCCGCGCAGCCTGCACCCGGCCGGCGGGCTGATCTCCAGCGCCCGGGACCAGCTGCGCTGGGCGCGGTTCCACCTGGGCGACGGCGGCCGGCTGCTCAGCTCCCGCTCGCTGCGCCTGATGCAGTCGCACCCCGGGCCGGGCGGTTCGCTCTTCGTGGAGCTGGACGGGGTGGGCATCACCTGGATGCTGCGGCCGACCGCGGAGGGCCCGCGGGTGGTGCAGCACGGCGGGGACTGGGCCGGCCAGCACTCCGGGTTCCTGATGGTGCCGGAGCGGGACTTCGCCATCACCGTGCTGACCAACGCCGACACCGGGCCGGACCTGCTCGCCGAGCTGTTCGTCGAGGACTGGGCGCTGGACCGGTTCGCCGGGGTGCACAACCTGCCGGCGACGCCGCGGACGCTGCCGGCCGCGGAGCTGGCCGCCTACGCCGGGCGGTACACGTTCGAGCAGATCGGGTTCGACGGCGAGACCGTCTCGCTGGCCTTCCTGCTGGCGCCGGACGCCGGGAAGCTGCAGTTCCGGGCGGAGACCGGCGAGGAGGGCGGGTGGCTGGTGTTCTACCGCCCGGACCGGGTGCTCGAGCAGTTGCCGGACGGCGTGTTCCTGCCGGGGCGCGACGACTTCGTCCGGGGCGCGGACGGGACCGTCACCTTCTTCCGCAGCGGCGGGCGACTGTTCCGGCGCACCCCGCTCGACGCCGCGCCGGCGGTGGCGGCGACCCGGGCCGGCACGCCGCTGAAGCTGCCGATCAGGATACCGACCCCGTAGCCTTTCACCATAGGGAAAGCGCTTGCCTAGATCGATGCGCGCTGATTTGATGGCGGCATGACGATCGACCGGAGAACCCTCCTGCGCGCATCCCTCGGCGGCGCCACCGCCGGCGTCCTCGGCGTCACCACCCCCGCCTTCGCCTCCGACCGTCCCCGGCGACGCACCGTCTTCGTCGCCGGGGACTCGACCGCCGCCACCTACGCCACCGCCGACGTGCCCCGGGCCGGCTGGGGCCAGGCGCTGCCCGCCTTCCTGCACCGCGAGATCGCCGTGGTGAACGCCGCGCTCTCCGGCGCCAGCTCGAAGAGCTTCGCCGACCTCGGCCGGCTCGATCTGATCCTGGACGCCATCCGCCCCGGCGACACGCTGCTGATCTCGTTCGGCCACAACGACGAGAAGGTCGAGGACCCGGCGCGCGGCACCGAGCCGTGGAGCACCTTCCAGGAGTACCTCAGCCGCTACCTGGACGGGGCGCGGGCGGCGCGGGCGCACCCGGTGCTGGTCACCCCGGTGGAGCGGCGCCGGTTCACCGCGGACGGCGTGCCGTACCTGTCGCACGGCGAGTACCCGGCCGCGATGCGCACCCTGGCGCTGCGGACCCGGACCCCGCTGATCGACCTGACCGCGCTCTCCTTCACGCTCTGGGGTGAACTCGGCCCGGAGGCCACCAAGGACTACTTCCTGTGGCTGGACGCCGGCGCCTCGCCGAACTATCCGGCCGGGGTCGCCGACAACACGCACTTCCAGGCACACGGCGCGATCGAGGTGGCCCGGCTGGTCGTCCGGGCCGGCCAGACGATCCCGGGCCGCGACCGCCGGGCCCTGCGCGCGGACATCCCGGACGACGTGCTGACCTGGCCCGCCACCCGGCCCGCCGAAAGCTGACCGGCGAGCTGAAACTCCGGGTGAATGCCGGAGGAACACTGCATAAGGGCCCTATGGAACGGTCGCCGGGCGGGTACACGCTGCCTTGGTGACCGAAACTACCGTGGTCCTCATCCTCGTGGTCATCACCGCCCTCGGATTCGACTTCACCAACGGCTTCCACGACACGGCCAACGCGATGGCGACCTCGATCGCCACCGGCGCGCTGCGTCCCAAGGTCGCCGTGCTGCTGTCCGCCACGCTCAACCTGGTCGGCGCGTTCCTCTCGGTCGAGGTCGCGCTGACCGTCACGAACGCGGTGGTCAACATCCAGAACAGCGACGGCACCCCCAAACCGGACCTGCTCGCCGACGGCGGCCAGGCGCTGCTGCTGATCGTCCTGGCCGGCCTGGTCGGTGGCATCCTCTGGAACCTGCTGACCTGGCTGCTCGGCCTGCCGTCGAGCTCGTCGCACGCGCTCTTCGGCGGGCTGATCGGCTCGGCGGTGGCCGGCCTCGGCTGGGCCGGCGTCAAGTGGACCGGCGACGGCTCCAAGCTGGACGGCGTGGTCGGCAAGGTGCTGCTGCCCGCGGTCATGTCGCCGGTGATCGCCGGCGTGGTGGCCGCGGCCGGCACCTGGATCATCTACCGGATCACCCTCGGGGTGGCCGCCCGCTTCACCGACAACGGCTTCCGCTGGGGACAGATCGGCAGCGCCTCGCTGGTCTCGCTGGCGCACGGCACCAACGACGCGCAGAAGACGATGGGCGTGATCACCCTCGCCCTGATCGCGTCCGGCGAGTGGACCGACACCAAGAACATCCCGCTCTGGGTCAAGGTCGCCTGCGCGCTGGCCATCGCGCTCGGCACCTACCTGGGCGGCTGGCGGATCATCCGGACGCTCGGCAAGGGCCTTGTGGAGATCGCTCCGCCGCAGGGCCTGGCGGCCGAGGCGGCGTCCGCCGCGGTCATCCTCTCCTCCAGCCACCTCGGGTTCGCGCTGTCCACCACGCACGTGGCGACCGGCTCGATCCTGGGCAGCGGCGTCGGCAAGCCGGGCGCGACGGTGCGCTGGGCGGTGGCCGGCCGGATGGTCTCCGCCTGGCTGATCACCCTGCCCGCGGCCGGCCTGGTCGGAGCGATCATGTGGTATCTCGGCGACGTGATCGGCGGCCTCGGCGGCGCGCTGACCATCGTCGCGGTCCTGGTGGCCCTGGCCACGTACATGTACCTGCGCTCGCGGCGCGAGCCGATCGACCACAACAACGTCAACGACGAGTGGGACGCCCCGGCCGACGCGCCGAAGGCCACCGCCGGCGCGGCGAGCTGACGGGACGGGACGACGACATGAACAACCTCAGCCTGGCCCTGGAAGGCGCCTGGAAGGTGCTGCTCGCCAGCGTGCTGCTGGGCGCCGGCCTGCCGGCCCTGTTCGCCCTCGGCATCCGCTCGCTGGCCTACGGCGCGGGCGGTGAGGCCTCCGGCCGCCGGCCGAGCCCGGCCGGCACCGCCGGCGGCTACGCCTGCTTCGCCGTGGTCCTGATCGGCGTGGTGCTCGGCATCACGTTCATCGTGGCCACCGGCTTCGGCAAGGCGCTCAGCTTCGAGCACGTCTACCCGACCATCGTCGACAAGCACTGACCGGGAGCGATCATGAGTGAGCAACGCTCCAACTTCGTCACCCGCGCCGTGGGATGGCTGCGCGCCGGCTATCCGGAGGGTGTGCCGCGGCAGGACTACGTCGCCCTGCTCGGCCTGCTGCGCCGCAAGCTCACCGAGGACGAGATCCGCAAGATCGCCCAGGAGCTGGCCGCGCAGGCCCAGCCCGGGGCCGACCCGATCACCAGCGCCGACATCGAGGATCTGATCAACGATCGGCTGCTGCAGGAGGCCACGCCGACCGACGTGGTCCGGGTCTCGGCTCACCTGGCCGCGGGAGGCTGGCCGCTGGCCGATCCGCCGGTGGAGTGAATGTGACCCAGCAGGGTCCGGACGGCGCCCGCCGGTGGCGTCCGGACCCCGGTCCACACCGCCAGCAGCTCCCGGGGCAGCGTGAACCCGGGCACCGGCACGTGCCGTAGCCGCCCAGACCGCAGGTCGTCCTCGACGGCGAGCCGGCTCACCACGGCCGGTGCGCCACCGGCCAGCACCGCGGCCCGCACGGCCGCCGTGGTGGAGAGCTCCAGGGCGGCCGGCGCCGGCTCGTATCCCGCCCTGCGCAGCGCCGCGGCCAGGGACTCCCGGGTGCCGGACCCGTGCTCGCGGGTGACCATCGGGGTCGCGGCCAGCTCGGCGACGGTCACCCCGCCGGAGCGCCGGGCCCAGTCGTGCTCCGGCGGCACCACCAGCACCAGCTCGTCGCGGGCGACCACCCGGCTGCGCACCCCGGCCGGCACCGTCGGCCCCTCGATGAACCCCAGATCCGCGGTGCCGGCCAGCACCTGCTCGAGCACCTGATCGCTGTTGACCGCGGTCAGCACCACGTCGGGCGGCGTGCGGCCCTCCCGGGTGGCGGCCGCCCGGCAACCGACCAGCCAGCCGGGCAGCAGGTGCTCGGCGATGGTCAGGCTGGCGCTGACCCGCAGCCGGGTGCGGGTGTCCTCGCGCAGCGTGGCCAGCCCGGTGTCCACCTCCTCGGCCAGCCGGATCAACCGGTCCGCCCACTGCGCCACCACCACGCCCTCCCGGGTGAGCCGGGTGCCGCGGGTGGTCCGGGTGGCCAGCCGGACGCCGGTGCGCGCCTCCAGCGCGGCGAGCCGGGCCGAGACCGCCTGCTGGGTCAGCCCGGACTCGCGCCCGGCGCCGCTCAGCGTCCCGGTCCGGGCGACCAGCAGCAGGATCTCCAGGGCGGCCAGGTCCGGCATGCGAGGGCTCAGGGTCACACCCGGTGACGGTACGCCGTCACAAGCTCCGGTTGTGACTCCACAAGATCGTCACGGCTACCCGCCGCACCCGGCCCGGACGAGGGTGGGGACATGCTCCTCGCTCCGCCCCGCCCCACCCGCACCGTCACCCCGATCCGCCCCGCCCCGAACTGGTACGCCTCCGTGATGGGCACCGCGATCCTGGCCACCGCCGCGGCCGTCCTGCCGTGGCGGGTGCCGGGCCTGGACACGCTCGCGCTGGTCGCCTGGCTGCTGTCCGTGGTCGTGCTCACCGTGCTGCTGGCCGGCAGCCTGCGCCGGCCCCGGATCGCCCTCGGGCACGGCGGCGACCCGGTGCTCGCACCGTTCTACGGCGCCCCGCCGATGGCCCTGCTCACCGTCGGCGCCGCGACGCTGCTGGTCGGCCGGGACGTGCTGGGCACGACCGCCGCGGTCACGGTGGACTGGGTGCTCTGGTCGGCGGGCACGGCGGCCGGGCTGGTGGCCGCGGTGACCGTGCCGTTCCTGCAGTTCACCCGGCACACCGGCGGGGACGGCGCGTCGGCCGGCTGGCTGATCGCGGTGGTGCCGCCGATGGTGTCGGCGAGCGGCGGGGCGCTGCTGGTGCCGTACGCCCCGGCCGGGCAGGTGCGGCTGACGCTGCTGCTCGGGTGCTGGGCGATGTTCGGGATGAGCCTGATCGCGTCGTTCGTGGTGCTCACGCTGATCTGGCATCGGCTGGCCACGCTGCGGGTGGGGCCGGCCGCCACCGCGCCGGTGCTGTGGATCGGGATCGGGCCGTTCGGGCAGTCGATCACGGCCGCCAATCTGCTCGGCGACGCCGGTCACGGGGTGCTGCCCGAGCCGTACGCTCGGGCTTTCGGCGCCCTCGGCGTGCTCTACGGCGTACCCGCATGGGGTTTTGCTCTGCTCTGGGCCGGCCTGGCCGCAGCCGTGACGGTCCGCGCGGTCCGGACCCACCTGCCCTTCTCGCTGAGCTGGTGGTCGTTCACCTTCCCGGTCGGCACGATGGTCACCGGGACGTCCGCGCTGGCCGCGCACCTGCACGTGACGGCCCTGGCGCTGATCGCGGTGCTCGGTTACGGCGCGCTGCTGACCGCCTGGGCGGTGGTCGCGGCCCGCACCGCCCGCGGCCTGCACAGCGGCGCCCTCACCCGGCCCGCCTGATCCCGCGCTCTGGACCCCTGGCACCGCGAACCCGGTCGTTGCGGAAGAATCCCTGCTCGGATCTTCAGTGACACCCGGCCGCGCCTGCACCCCGCCCGCGCCGGCGACAGAGAGGAGGACCGACGTGACGGTGACCCAGAACGCACCCGCGGTCCGCACACATCCCGGGCCCACCGACGATCAGGCCGTCCTGATCGTGCACGGCAAGGACCGGACCGGCATCGTGGCCGCGATCAGCGCGGTGCTCGGCAAGCACGACGCCAACATCGTGCAGCTCGACCAGTACTCCGACAACCCGCACGGCGGCGCGTTCTTCCAGCGGACCGTGTTCGCGCTGGACCACCTCAAGGCCCGGCTGCCGCAGGTCGAGGCGGACCTGAAGGCCACGCTCGCCGAGGGTTTCGAGCTGGAGTACACGCTGCGCGACATGTCCGCGCCGAAACGCGTCGCGATCTTCGCCTCCAAGGACGACCACTGCCTGCTCGACCTGCTCTGGCGCCACCGCCGCGGCGAGCTGCCGGTCAACGTCGCCATGGTGATCTCGAACCACGCCGACACCGCCGACGAGGTGCGCTTCTTCGGCGTGCCGTTCTTCCACGTGCCGTCGGCCGGTCCGGACAAGTCCGCCGCCGAGGAGCAGCACCTGCGGCTGCTGCAGGGCAACGTCGACTTCATCGTGCTGGCCCGCTACATGCAGATCCTCTCGGCCGGCTTCATCGAGCGGCTCGGCGTGCCGATCATCAACATCCACCACAGCTTCCTGCCCGCCTTCATCGGCGCCGGCCCGTATGCCAAGGCCAAGCAGCGCGGCGTCAAGCTGATCGGCGCGACCGCGCACTACGTGACCGAGGCCCTGGACGAGGGCCCGATCATCGAGCAGGACGTGATCCGGGTGTCACACGCCGACACGGTCGCTGACCTGCAGCGCCGCGGCGCCGACGTGGAACGGGCGGTGCTGTCCCGCGCGGTCCGCTGGCACTGCGAGGACCGCGTCGTCCGCCACGACAACCACACGATCGTCTTCGCCGGCTGATCTTCTCGCGGCCCGCTGCCGGCCGGATCGGCGGCGGGCCCGCTGGTCGTCGCGGCCCGCTTTCCAAGATCTTTTTGTCGTGCGTCCGCCGGGGTGCAGACCGCCGCTCCCGCCGGGACCCCTGCGGGCGGCCGCGATCTCCGCGTCCGCGTGCACAGAGTCTGCCGTCTTGGATTCAGCGCTGCCATGTGCAGACATTCCGCCTGCAGCATCGCGGCCGTCAACGGCTAGTACTTAGAGGTACTAAAACCGTGTAACGTAGGCGGCGTGGCCTACCGGCTGGAACTCGTGGCGGAGGTGCGGGACTGGCTTCACCAGCTCCGCCGCACCGACCGGGCCAGTGCCATCCTGGTCGGCCAAGCGATCGCCGCGCTCCTCGACGAAGGCCCGAGCCTCGGCCGGCCCCTGGTCGATCGCGTCAAAGGCTCCGACCTGCACAATCTGAAAGAACTTCGACCCGGCTCGACCGGGACGACGGAGATACGGATCTTGTTCATCTTCGACCCCACCCGCAACGCGGTCCTCCTGGTCGCCGGCGACAAGGCTGGGCAGTGGACGGCCTGGTACCGCCAGTCGATTCCTCTCGCCGAGGCGAGGTATTCGACCTATCTGAAGGAGAAGGGGGAGTCGTGAGCAGCACCCAGGGGTACGACCGCGAAGGTTTCCTCGCCGAGTTCTTTCCCGAGGCGGCGGATCGTGCCGAGGTCGAGGCCGGCGCGCAGGCTCTCATCAACGTCAGTCGAGCCCATCGGCTCGCCGAGATGCGCAAGCGGCTGGGGCTGACGCAGGCTGAGGTCGCCGAGCGGATGAACGTTCGCCAGGAGCGCGTCTCCGCCATCGAACGCGCGAAGGTCGACGCCAGTGAGCTGAGAACCCTTGCCGCCTACATCACGGCGCTCGGTGGACGCATGGAGATCGTCGCCGACTTCGGCGGCGAACGCCTCGTCGTCGGCTGACCTCAACGGCGGCGGTGGAGCCAGGTGGCTAGGTGGCGGGTCAGGCGGGGCATGATGAGTCAGGTCATCAGGGCGACCACCGGGATGATGGTGACGCCGGAGCGGAGCATGGCCGGCCAGTCGCCGACCAGGGGGCGCAGGGCGGTGGAGACCGCGGTCTGCAGGCACCAGATGACCAGCGCGGTCATCAGGAACTGCTTCCAGCGGACCGGGCCGGCCGGTTTCGCGGTGGCCGGGGCGATGATCGGGTAGGCCACCGACATCAGGGCCGCGCGGACGTTGCGGCGTACGGTCACCGCCAGCTCCCGGCGCGCGGCCGCGCGCGTACGACGTAATTCTTCGGCGTCAACCGTGACCTGCTCAGACTCCCGGACCAACGGACGGCCCAGGTACGCGGCCTGGAAGGCCTGGTCGGCGAAGGCCAGCAGGACCAGCCCCACCCCGGGTGGACCACCAGCTCACCCGCGGCGGGCCGGCGCCCCCGGCCCGGCATCAGGCAGGCTGGGTCGCCGGAACCGAGATCCAGTCGGTGTACTTGCCGCTGCGGTGATCGCCGGACGACTGGCCACGCAGCCGCCGCTGCACCCACGGCAGCACGTGCTCGCGGTAGTACCGGGCCTCGGCCAGCAGGCCGTTGCGCGCCCCCGGACCGGGATCGATCACGTGCGCCGGCGTCTCGTGCCCCAGCGCGCTGAGCACCAGGCTGGCCACCCGCCGGTGCCCGGCCGCGTTCAGGTGCAGCCGGTCGCCCGACCAGTACCCGGCCCGCTGGATCTCGGTGTCGTGGAAGACGTCGACGAAGGTCAGGTCGTAGCTCTGCGCGATCGGCGCGACCGCGTTGGTCAGCGCGTCGCCCTTGCGCCGGAACTTGCTGCCGAACGGCAGGTGCGAGGACGGGTCGGCGCCGGAGAGCAGCAGCACCTGCACACCCTCGTCCAGGCACCGGCGGATCGCCTTCACGGTCATCTCGACCAGGGTGTTCAGGTCCCCGCCGGGGCGCAGCATGTCGTTGCCGCCGCCGTTGAGCGACAGCAGCGTGGGCTTGGGGTCGAGCGCGAGCGCCGCCTCCAGCTGATCGTCGACGATCGGGCGCAGCAGCCGGCCCCGGATCGCCAGGTTCGCGTACTGGATGGGTTCGCCCAGCCCGGCCGCCAACCCGGCGGCGACCAGATCGGCCCAGCCCCGCTCGCTCCCGTCGGGCTGGGTGTCGCCCATGCCCTCGGTGAAGCTGTCCCCGATCGCGACGTACCGCATACCGCTCTCCCACCGGTCGTTCGTCATCCCGGCCACACACTAGTCAGCGTTCGCGGTGACCCGGTGGCCCTCCGGCGACCCCGTGATCAACGACTCGCCGGCCAGCACCGCCAGCGCGGCCATCACCAGCACGCCACCGGCCAGCGGGGTGGCCCGCGCGCCGTACGTCTCGAGCACCCCGGCGCCGAGCAGCGAACCGCTCGCGATGCCGACGTTGAACGCGACCGAGTTGCCGGCCGACGCCATGTCGGTGCTGCCCGGCGCCACTTCGAGCACCCGGTTCTGCAGCGCCGGGGTGAGCGCGCCCAGACCGAAACCGGTCACTGCGAGCAGCACCGCGGTCGCCCCCTTCGAGCCCGCCACCGGGTAGGACGCGAACAGCGCCGCCGCCAGCAACGCCACCGGCACGAGCATCGCGCCGCGCTGCCAGCGGTCGGTCGCCGCACCCCCGGCCGCGATACCGGCGAAATCGGCCACCCCGCGCGCCAGCAGCAGCGGCCCGAGCGCACCGGCCGCGAACCCGGTCACCGTGGTCAGGAACAGTTCGGTGTACGTGAACGCGGTGTACAGCCCGGCCACCGACAGCGTCGTCACGACGACCACCACGGCGTAGCGCCGGGCGTCCGGGGTGGTGCCGGTGGCCGCGTGCGTGTTCGCCACCTCGATCCGCGGCATCAGGAAGACCACCATCGCGTACGCGAGCAGCGCCAGCACGGCGAGCGCCCCGAACGCGGCCCGCCAGCCGTACTGCTGCCCGATCCACGTGCCGGCCGGCACCCCGAGCATCGGCCCGAGCGACGCGCCGGCGAAGACCACCGCGTTGACCCGCCCGCGTACCCGCACCTCGAACATCGCCGACACGATCGGCCCGACCACCGCCCAGAACAGCGCCTGGGTCAGCGCGACCACGACTCGCACCCCGAGCAGCACGCCATAGCTGGGCGCGAGCGCGGACGCGACCGTCGCGACCACCAGCAGGGCGAGCAGGGTGCTGACCAGCCGCCGCCGCGGCATCCGCCGGGTCACCCAGGTCAGCGGGAACGTGACGAGGCTGACGGTGACGGCATACCCGGTGACGAGCAGCCCGACCGACGCCGCCGGCACGCCCAGATCCGCGGAGATCAGCGAGAGCAGCCCGATCGGCAGCGTCTCGGTGGCGACGTAGCAGAACGCGGACACCGCCAGCGCCACCAGCGCCCCGACCGCCGACATCACACCTCCCCGCAACCACCCCACCCTAACGGCCGTCGATCCCCCAGGCTGCGCAGCACGCGTCACGGCCCTCAGCACCGCAGCTGGCCATGACGGCCCATATGCGCACCCCAGAAGGGCCCCCAGAACCAGCCAGGCAACCCTGGCTGGCCGTGGCGGCCGTTATGAGCACTCCATAAGGGCCGCCACGCCAAGCCCGGCGACCCCGGCTGGCCGTGGCGGCCGTTATGAGCACTCCATACGGGCCCTCAGGACCAGCCCGGCAACCGCGGCTGGCCGTGGCGGCCCTGGTCCGGCCATCCCGCGAGTCGTGACGTTTGCGGGACCTCGCGCCGCCCGTACCTCTGGCAAGCCGACCCGGACCGGCCACGAACCGCGACCGGGAAGCGAACCCGGTGCAGGCCGGGGTCCGGGAATGGGACGGCCCGCCGGAGAGGAAACCGGCGGGCCGTGTGAAGAAGCCGTGGGTAAAGGGGGTCAGCTCATCGGCAGGACGCGGGCGATTTTGATGGCTGAGGTGCTGCTGCCGGCCGCGGGGTAGGCGATGCTGCCGTCCGCGTACGACTTCAGCGCCGTGTAGTCGTGGTCCTTGGCGGCGATGGTGAACTTGGCGCCGGTCGCCTTCCCGGTGCCGGAGTCGTACACCTGCGCCGCGATCGAGGAACCCGACTGCCAGGTCAGCAGCATCCGCCCGGTGCCGTAGGCCGCCAGGTGCGGGTGGCCGGTGCTCGCCGACGTGGTGATGCTGGTGTCCGCCTTGCCGGTGGTGAAGTGCGCCAGCCGGGCCTTGCCGCCCTGGCTCCACGCCGTCCAGTAGCCCTTGGACTTCGCCAGCACCAGGTCCCCGCCGAACAGCGTGCCGTCGCAGGTCCCCGCCGCGACCGTCCGGTACGGGTTGGGCCGCGCGATCCGGCAGTCGTTGTCAGTCGCGCAGACCGTCACGTAGTGGCTGGTGCGCGGATCCCAGACCACCCGCGACGTCCAGGCGTGACTGCACCCCACCTCGAACGCGTCCCGATGCCCGCTGACCAGCGCACCGCTCGCGCTGACCACCTGCATCCGGTCGCCCTCGTGGATGTCGACGCAGCTGCCGTTCTTGACCGTGATCGCGACGCCGAAATAGGCGGCGAAGGTCTTGCCGTCCGACGCCAACCGGCCGTGGTGCTGGTACCACCAGATGAAGCGGGCGCCGTCGTCGTACCCGGTGCGGCTGCTGCTCAGGTTGGTGACCTGGCGCTGCCAGACCAGCTTGCCGGAGGTGTCGAAGCGGATCATGTGCATGGTGTTGCACGGGCTGGACTCGCCGCCGCAGAGCGGGGTGTCGCCGCAACTCCCCTTGCGGGTCAGCAGCAGCACGCCGCCGGTCTTGTCGGCCTGCACGTCCTGCAGGTCGATGCCCTCGAAGCTGGTGGGCGTGCCGACCAGCTTGTCGTCGCAGCCCAGCTTGCCGAGGTAGACCTTGCCGCCGGTGCCGAGCCAGGCGAGCCAGGAGCCGCCGTCGGGGCGGGCCGCGACGGCCATCGGCAGCTTCTCGGTGTCGCCCTCGCCGCCGTACCCGACGACCTTGGCGGACAGCTTCACCTCGGTGACCTTCGTGACCGGCTTGGCGGACTTGGTCCGGCCGCAGGCGCCGGTGGCGGCCGGCGCGGCAGCGGCGGAAGCGGCGCTCGCAGCCGGCGACACGGAGCCACTGGGCGCGACCGACGCGCTGGGGGCGGCCGGGGCGGCAGCGCCGGATGCGCCCGCCGAGGCGACCGGCGAGGACAGCGACGAAGAGGAGGAAGCGGAGGAGGACGAGGTGGGGGACTTGGAGCACGCGCCCGCCGCGACGACGAGGGCCACGGCGACCGCCGCCATGATCCACCGCTGGCCGGCGCGGTGCTCTTCCGCTGCGCGCATGTCGAGTTTCCTCATTGTTTTAAGCTTTTCTTAAGGGGGGATTAAATGGCACTGAACCGCAATCGGGGACGATGGCGACGGCCGACTTTACCGGTTAACCCGCCAATTATGTGAACCGGTATCGAGAAAGTGGCCGCCGGGAAACAACCCCGACGGCCACCATGGTCGAAATACCATTTTTCAGCTCGGCAGTGCCCCACTGGGCCGGGGTCCGCCCGGCGGCGCGCCACCGGGCCCGCCGGAGCTGGGCGCACCGTCGCCGCCGGCCGGGGCGCTCCCGCCGGCGGGCGTCGTCGTGGTGTCCACGCCCGCGGTCAGCGAGACGGTGTACCCGGCGGTGACGTCCCCGCTCACGGTGGGCAGCTGGAGCGCACCCGCGTCGTCGCCGAACACGTTGTCGTCGTCCAGCGAGACCTGCGCGAGGTTGGCGACCGAGGCCTCGTACCCGGTGGTGGCGAACACCGTGTCGCAGGCCGCCTTCGGCATGGCGACCTGCGAGGTGGCGATGGCGTTCGACGCGCTGCTGATGCTCGCCTGATCCGGGTAGACCTCGAAATGGATGTGCGGCCAGCGACCGGAGTAACACGCCGGGAAGATACTGGTGAATGTCACCTGGCCGGCGGCGTCGGCGATCTGCACGCCGCGCAGATAGTTCTCCTTCGCGACGCTGGTGGAGTACATCGAGTACTCGCCGGAGCGGGTGCAGTGCCAGACGTAGACCGCGCCCCCGGCGAAGGGCACGCCGCTCCTGGCGAGATCGGTGATCGTCAGGGTGAGCGTCATCGGCACACCCTCGGCCTTGCCGCTCGCGTCGCCGAAGCTGGACGTGATGTCGCTGCGGACGATGCCGCTCTCGGTGAGCACGTTCGGCCCGTTCGACCCGTCACCCGGGTACGGCCCGGCGGTCTCGTCCGGGATCTCGCCCGAGGCGGCCGCCGAGGCGGAGGTGGACGCCGAGGCCGACGCGGTCTCCTCGGCGGACTTCTTGCCGCAGGCGGCAAGCCCGAGAGTGACCGCACCGGCGCCGAACGCCCGGAACAGTCCGCGGCGGCTCAGGGTGCCCAGGTCGAAGTCCAGCCCCTGATCGAACACCTCGTCATCGGGGCGAGGCAGATCGCGACCTTCGTAGCGCGGCATATGTTTCCTCCGATTCTGGACAAACTAGGCCCAGTATCGGATTCCGGAGAGATTCATGCCGACATTTCCGTTTTGATAAGGCCGACGGGTGGCGTCCTCCCCGGCCGGTGCGCATCTTTCCGGTGTGCGCGCGGATTTCCGCCTGACGATCAACCCCCTTTCCGGTACGCGATGAGATCAGGTCAGGGCGGCCAGGATCAGGCGCTGGGCGGTGACCGGCTGGTCCCCGCCCATGGTCAGCGTGTTGAGCGAGAAGGTCACCCGGCGCCGCAGGTCGAGCGTCGCGCCCATCCCGTTGTTGTAGCCCGGCCGGTCTCCGGACTTGCCCCAGACCTCCACGCCACCGAGCCGGATCCGGGACAGCCCGGCGCTGTACGTCGCCGGACTGCCGTCCTCGTCCTCCCCGGGCGCCCAGATCGGGGCGTCCGACGGGACGGTCAGCATCGCGGCCAGCTGGCGGTGCGGCAGCAGGTGGCCGCCGAGCAGGCCGACCAGGAACGCATCGAGGTCGGCGGTGGTCGAGATGATCTCGGCGGCGGCCCACTGGAGGGTCGGGTTGGCGCGGGTCACGTCCACGTACCGGACCGTGCCGCCCTCGACGATCCGCTCGTAGCCGTGCGCGTGCGGGCCGGGGATGCCGAGCCGGGTGCCGGGCAGCGAGGTGGCGCGCAGCCCGAGCGGGCGCAGCACCCCGCGCCGGACGGCGTCCGCGTACGGCCGGCCGGTGACCCGCTCGATCACCAGCCCGGCCACGATGTACCCGAGGTTGCTGTAGTCCTGCCGGGTGCCCGGCTCGAACAGCGGCTCCTCGGTCCATTGCACCTGCGAGCCCGGTACGAACGTGTCGTACCGGTGGGCCAGGAACCACGCGCGGTCCTTGTTCGGGATCGGCGTGCCACGCAGCCCGTGCGTGTGGTCCAGCGCCATCCGGACCGTCCCCGGGTAGCCCTCGGGCAGCAGATCCGGCAGGTAGCGGCGCAACGGCGCGTCCAGCTCGACCAGCCCGGCCGCGACCAGCTGCAGGATCGCCGCGGCGGTGAACGCCTTGGTCATGCTGCCGATCCGGAACCGGCCGTCCCACGGCACCGGCCGTCCGGTGCCGATCTCGGCCTCGCCGGCCCGCCCGTGCCACCGCCCGGCCGCGCCCTCGATCCGGACCAGGGCGCCACTGATCTCCGCCGGGAGCGGGTCGATGACGGCCGCCAGTGCGGTGGTGTCCAGCGGAGGGAGGGCAGACCCTTTCGCGGACGCGGGTCTGACCCCGGTGACCGCGAGCAGTCCTCCGGCGAGTGCCCCACCGAGCAGCGAACGACGATTCATCGGAACCTCCACTATGGCCGGTTGATCGATGACCACCCTTCCGTCTGCGCGACCCGCGGCCATCCGGGTCGGCCCCGGAGGCTCCCCCGATCCCGCACCCGTAAGGCCCGTCGGACTTGGTAGCGGAACGGGAGCGCCTCCGGGGCAGGTCGGGTCTCAAACCGCCACGGGGTCACTCTGCGCCCTACGGTGATGACTCCCCGTACTGGTACGTCGAGAGGCCCCCGCCGTGAAGCACCGCCGTTCCGTTGCCGTCGCCGTTGCCGCCGCTGCTGCCACCGCCACCGTGTTGTCGATGTCGAGCGCCGCCCTGGCCGCCGGGAAACCGAGCGCGCAGAAGACCGCGGCGACCAAGGACACCGACCGCGACGGCATGCCGGACAAGTGGGAGACCGCGAACGGCCTGAACCCGAAGAAGAACGACGCCCGCGCGGACAAGGACCGGGACGGCCTGACCAACAAGGCCGAGTACAAGGCCGGCACCAACGCCCGCAACGCGGACACCGACCGGGACGGGATGACCGACGGCTGGGAGGTCAGCTTCCGCCTCAACCCGCGGAAGAACGACGCGGCCGCCGACCCGGACGAGGACGGGCTGAGCAACGTCGAGGAGTTCGCGCTCGGCTACGAGCCCCGCAACGACGACTCCGACGACAACGGTGTGGTCGACGGTGACGAGGACGCCGACGAGGACGGGCTCACCAACCTGGAGGACCTCCAGCTCGGGTACGACCCGGAGGAGGCCGACAGCGACGACAACGGTGTCTCCGACGCGGACGAGGACCTGGACGACGACGGCCTGACCAACGCACAGGAGTTCCTGCTCGGCGACGACCCGGAAGCGGCCGACAGCGACGACGACGGGGTGGCCGACGCGGACGAGGACCACGACGGCGACGGGGTCAGCGACCTCGACGAGTTCGCCGACGGCACCGACCCGCTGGACGGCGACGACTCCAGCGCGGGCGACGGCGGCTCCGACGACGACGGCACGGACGACTCGGGTGACGACAACGGCACCGGTGACGACGACGGCAGCAACGACGGCAGCGGCAGCGGCAGCGACGACAGCACCAGCGGCATGGCCGTGTCGGTCCGGGTCAGCGCGGCCGGTTCCGGGCCACTGCAGGTCACCGACTGGCGCTGAGCCCCGGCTACCCTCGCGCCGTGACAGATCTGCACGTCGAGGAGTTCGGCGCCGGCCCGCTGCTGGGGTATTCGCACGGCGTCTGGTTCAGCAACCGGGTCGAGGACCGGCTCGGCCTGCTCGACTGGTCCCGGCTGTCCGGCTCGCGGCGGATCGTGCGGTACCACCAGCGCGGGCACGGCCTGTCCCCGGGCGAGCCGGACCCGGAGCTCTACACCTGGCCGAGCCTGGCCGGCGACCTGCTCGCCGTCGCCGACCGGGTCGCCGGGGACCGGCCGGTGGACTGGGCCGGCTCGTCGCTCGGCACCGGCGCGCTGCTGTGGGCGGCGGCCCGGCGGCCGGAACGGTTCGGCCGGCTGGTGCTGATGAGCCCGCCGACCGTCCGGGACACCCGGGTCGCGGCGCGGCGGGCCTACCGCTCCGGCGCGAACGGGGTGGCGGCCCGGGGCAAGGCGAGCTGGCTGCGGATCGCCCGGGACTTCCCGAAACCGGCGATCTTCGACGACGTGCCGGGCTGGGAGTTCGACGCGGACGTGCCGGAGGCGCTGATCCCGGCCGTGATGCGCGGGGCGGCGGCCACCGACCTGCCCGGCGACGAGGCGCTGCGCACGATCACCCATCGCACGCTGATCCTGGCCTGGGAGACCGATCCGGTGCACCCGGTGAGCAGCGCGGAACTGCTGGCCGGGGTGCTGCCGGACGCACGGTTGCACGTGTCACGGAGCTCTGCCGACGTACAAGATTGGCCCGATCGGATCGGTGAGTTCCTGGCGGCCTGAACCGGGAGCGGTCTCAGGTGGTGGAGTGCTTCTTGCCGGTGGCGATCATGTCGGAGACCGTGACCATCCGGAATCCCCGGTCGCGCAGACCGGCGAACATCGTGGCCAGCCCCTTGATCGTGACCAGCCGGCGGTCGTCGCCCTCGTCGTGGGCCAGCAGGATCGAACCGGGCCGGACCGCGTCGACGATGTCCTTGGCCTGACCCTCCGGGTTGCCCGCGAACATCTTCTCGCGCATCGCCTTGGACCAGAGCACCACGTCGTAGCCCAGCGAGTCGGCGGCCAGCATGGTGGACCCGCCGATGTGCCCGAACGGCGGCCGCAGCAGGGTGACCGGCCGGCCGAACTGCTGATGGATCTCGTCTTCGGTGCGCTTCAGCGTCTTGGTGACGCCGTTCAGGTCGAGAGTGGCCAGGTCGTCGTGCGCCCAGGTGTGGTTGCCGATCTCGTGCCGGTCCATCCGGCCGCGTACCAGGTCGGCGTTCTTCGCCAGGTTCTGGCCGACCATGAAGAAGGTGGCCGGCACGTTCGCGGCGTCCAGCGCGTCGAGGACCATCGGCGTCCAGTGCGGCGCCGGCCCGTCGTCGAAGGTGAACGCGACCACCGGCTCGGTGGTCTCCACGTAGTAGCGGACCGCCACTCCCGGGTGACGCACCGCGTCGAGCACGTCCGCTCCGGCGGCGTATCCCCCGGCCACCGGCGGCCGGTCCAGGCCGAGCCAGTGCGGGATCTCCTTCATACCGGCGGCTCCGACGGCCACACCGGCGGTGCCGGCCAGTGCGGTACGCAGGAACGCTCGCCGGTTCAGCATGCCGCGAAAACCCGCGAACGAACACGCTCCGTCACTGGCGCCATGGTCAAACCCCCGTATGCCCGGCATTGCTGCCATCGGAGTGTCGCCGATGCTGTCAAGTCTGCTGTCCCGACACCTCGCACCATAAGTCCCCGAGCCGGTAGGAACCGGACCCCTCCGAGTTAGCAAGATCACGTAGGGCTACACGATGGACTGCCGGTGGAGGCGCCGCTCGACGGCCGCCGGTAGCCTTCTGGACATGTACCGCTCGCCACACGTCAGGGTGTCGGACGCCGACCGCGAGGTGATCGTCGCTCAGCTCAGCGCGGCGACCGCCGAGGGCCGCCTGACCATCGCGGAGTTCAGCGAGCGATCCCAGCAGGCCTACGCGTCACGCACCTGGGGCGAGCTGTCCACGGTGGTCTACGACCTGCCCCTCCCGGTCCAGGCACCCCCGCCGCAGGCCTATTACCCACCACCCGCCGCCAGCCGGCTCCCCCTGCTGGCGATGATCTTCGGCATCGTGTCGCTGATCCCGTGCGGCGTCGGCTTCGGCCTCAGCGGGCTCACCGGCATCGCAGCGATCGTCCTCGGCGCCCGCTCGCTGCGCGGCCCGGCCTACGAGGTCCCCAACGGCCGCGGCATGGCCCTCACCGGCATCCTCTGCGGCACCCTCGGCATCATCGGCCAGGTCGTCATCTTCAGCATGATCTTCAGCTGGTCCTGACCGCCATTTTTCGGTACGCCTACGGAGCGCTCGTCCGCAGGCTACGAGCCACGTCCCGCCCGTGAGGCCGCCGCAAGACCGTGCCCGCTCCGGACCGCGGCGCGCCGCCAGGCCCTTGGCTGGTCCTCAGGGGTGCCTCGCACCCCTTGAGACACCCCTGAGAGCCAGCCGGGGTCGCGGGACGCGCCGCGGTCCGGAGCGGGCCGCAGTGTCGCGTGGCCTCACGGGCGGGACTCGGCTTGTAGCCTGCGGACGGCCGCTCCGTAGGCGTACCACGTGGGGGTCTAGCTTGGAGCGGTCTGGCCGGTGAGCTCGCGGAGTTTGGCGGCGATCCGGCGCGGGTGCAGCGGGTTCATCAGGCGCACGCTGGAGCCGATCAGGACGCGCGCGGCGTTGCGTTCCATGCCGTCGAGGATGTCCTGGGCGGCGCGGTACGCCTGCTCGGCCGGGTCGGCGGACGAGCCGGTCAGGTCGCCGGCGAAGACCACGGTGACCCGGACGCTCGTGCCGGCGAACTCCGTGCGCAGGCTCTCGGTGAGCTGCTTGGCGTCGGCCTTCGCCGCGCCGGGAGCGGCGGAACCGGTCCGGGAGATGTCGACCAGGTGCGCCTCGGAGCGGTGGCGCAGCACCGGATGGAACGTCGTGGCCAGCTGCAGCGCCGCCTCGTGGCCGAACGTCCCGGCGCAGTGGATCACGCCGTCCACCGCGGCCCAGCGCTCGACGACCGCGCCCGGCAGCGCCTCGACGGCGGCCCGGTCGGTCAGGTCCAGCTCGTGGGCGGAGAGCATCTGCGGGGCCACCACCTGATGGGCGGTTTCGGCCAGCGTGGCCGGGTTCAGGTCGACGGCGGCCACCCGGGCGCCGCGCCGGACCGCCTCGAGGGTGACCGCACGGCCGATCCCGCTGCCGGCGCCGGTTACCACAAGTGTCTTGCCCGCGACCTTCATTACACCGCTCCCGCCGATGGAGGCGCCCGCGGCGGGGGGACCCGGCCGGACGCACTGCCCGTCTCGATCACACTGTCGCCCGGGGAGGGCGTCCGGGAGGGGCTCTCGGCCCGGAATTCCCCCTAAAGCGCCCCGGGACGCCCGGGATCGGCTCAACCCATCAGGCATCCACGATGGTGACGGGGATCACGCTATCTCGCGGTGATCAGGAATGGCAACGCCGAGATCCCAGACCGGCTTTTTCCGCTTTCTCCCGTAGCGGCCGCCGGAGGCGGGAAAGATACCGGCAGGTGCTGTGTACGACGAGGGAGGCCGATTCTGACTCCGAACCCGGCGACCGGCACGCCGCCCGCCCTGCTGCGCCCGGTTCTGGCGATCACCGACCGGCTGCGCACCGGCATGCGGCTCGGCATGGTGGTGCTCGTCCTGCTCGTGCCGGGCGCCCTGGCCACCGGCATGTACGCCGCCGAGAAGGCGAGTGACCTGGCCTTCACCGACCGGGAACGACAGGGCGTCGGGGTGCTCGGCCCGATGCTGACCGCGCTCGCCGACATCACCGCCGGGCGGGACCCGGACCTCGCCGCGATCCGTGCCGTGGTCGCCGAGCACCCGGACCTCGACATCGGCGACGAGCTGGCCGCGGTGCCGGAGATCGGCAGCGGCGGGGCCGCCGCGCGGATCGCCACCGCCACCGCGCTGGTCACCCTGATCTCCGCGGTCGGCGACGACTCGAACCTGATCCTCGACCCCGACCTGGACTCGTTCTACGTGATGGACGCGCAGATCGTGCAGGTGCCGCAGGCGCTGCTGGCGGCGCTGACCGCGGCCCACCCGGACACCACGCTGACCACCCGCAAGGCGGTCGCCGCCAAGGCGGTGCTGGCCGGCCGGCTCGAGGGTGTCGCGGACGCGCTGCGCCGGGACGTGGTCACCGCCACGAAGCACACCGACAGCGCCGGGCTGGCCGACCGGCTCGCCACCGTGCAGGCGCTGGCCGACGCGATCATCACGCTGGACCAGGCGATCACCGAGACGCTCAGCTCGCCCCTGGCCGGCGATCCGGTCGCGGTCGCGACGGCGGCGACCGCGACCGTGGCCCCGTTGACCGGCGTCCTCACCGAGTTGCTCACCGGCCGGACGGACGAGGACTCCCGGGAGCGCGGCCTGGTCGTCGGCATCTCGCTGGGCGGGTTCCTGCTGGCGCTGTGGTGCGCGGCCGGGGTGCTCTGGCGGACCAGCCACGACGTGCTGCAGATGGTGGACGCGGTGACCGCGATCGCCGGCTCCGACCTGGCGCCCCGCCCGCTGCCCGAGGGCCGCGACGAGATGGGTGACATCGGCCGGGCCCTGGTGGTGGCCCGGGCCCGGCTGCAGGAGCAGGACGACGCCCTGGTGCAGGCCGAGGTGGCCCGGGAGCAGCAGCTGCGGGCCGGTTTCCTGCACCAGCGGCAGGCCGAGACCCAGTTCCGGCGGCGCACCCAGGAGATCATCGACGAGTCGACCACGGTGATCGCCGAGGAGCTGCGGCAGGTGACCGACAAGGTCAGCGAGGTGCGTACCGCGGCCGAGGTGATCGACGACCGGATCAGCGTGACGGACGCCGCGACCAGCACGATCGTCGGCCAGGCGCACGACGCCGAGCGGGTCATCGCGTCATTGGAGGCAAGCCTGCGCCGGGTGGCGTCGACCGCGGCGCTGGTCACCGGGATCGCCCGGCAGACCCGGCTGCTGGCGCTGAACGCGACGATCGAGGCGGCCCGGGCCGGCGAGCTGGGCTACGGCTTCACGGTCGTCGCCGACGAGGTCAAGCAGCTCGCCATGCACACCGCCGAGTCCACCGACCAGATCACCCGGACCATCGACGACCTGCGCCGGGACACCACCGCGATGTCCGAGACGATCAGCACGATGATCGAGGGCATCGGCGGGGTCGGCCACGCGGCCACCTCGCTGCGCACGGTCGCCGCCGATCAGGGCGAGCTGGTCGAGCGGCTCTCCGTGCAGATGACCGACACGCTGGGCCGGGTCGACGAGATGACCGACCTGGCCAGCCGCCTCGAGCGGCGCGAGCACGACCGGATCGCGGCGGCCGGCAAGGTCGCGCTGCGCCGGGCCGGTGGTACGCCGACGCCGGCCACCCTGATCAACTTCAGCGCGGGCGGCCTGCGCTGCATCGTGACCGGCGACGCGCCGTACACCGAGGGCGCCACCGTGGACGCCGAGCTGACCGGCAAGACCGGCAACACGCTCACCGTGCATGCCCGGGTGGTCAACGTGGTCGACTCACCCGGGCAGCAGGAGATCGGCTTGCAGTTCCTGGTCACCGACGACGCGATGGGCCAGCAACTGGTGTCGTTCGCCGAACAGATGGTGGGTTGATCAGCGGCGGATGAAGGCGCTTTGCGGGGCGCTCTTCGCCAGAGCGGGAGCCGGGGCCGTCGTCGTCCAGTCCGGGTGGCCGGGCATCGGCGGGGTCTTGGTGCCGAAGAGCCAGTCGTTCAGGAAGCCCCGCAGGTCCTGGTGCGAGACCTTGGAGGCGAGCGCGATGAAGTCCCGCGCGCCGACCGACTTGCCGCGGTTCGTGGCGACCCAGGCCCGCTCGAGCGCCTCGAACTTCTTCACGCCGATCTTCTGCTGCAGCGCGTACAGGACGAGCGCGCCACCGTCGTACACATTGGGGTTGAAGACGTCCCAGATCGAGTCGGCCTTCAGCGGGTGGGCGACCGGGCCGTACTTGGTCCGGTACTGGTCACCGCGGGTGTAGACGTCCTTGAAGTACGCCTCCCGGCTGGTGTAGCCGGTGTAGTCCTCGAGCTGACCGGTCTCGTCGGCGTAGAGCAGCTCGTACCAGGTGGCGTGTCCCTCGCTCTGCCAGACGTCGCTCCAGGTCACGGGCGCCACGCTGTCGCCGAACCACATGTGCGCCAGCTCGTGCGTCATGATCGGGTCGAGGATGTACGACGGCAGCCCGAACAGCCCGGTGTCGTAGAGCGAGAGCGTCTGCGTCTCCAGGGCGAAGCCCAGATCCGCGTCGATGATCAGGGAGCCGTACTCCTCGAACGGGTACCTGCCCACCTTGCCGGTCATCCAGGACAGCTGCGCACGCTCCACCTCGATCTTGGGGAGCAGCTCGGCGGCGAGCCGGGTCGGCACCACGTCGCGGATCGGCACGCCGCCGACCGACGGGCGCGTCTGCACGGTGAACGCGCCGACGGCGAGCTGGATCAGCTCGCTGGCCATCGGCTTCGCCTCGCGGTACGTCGAGGTCACGGTCGCGCCGCGGGTCTTGTCCCGGACGTGCCGGCCGTTGGCGACCGCGGTCCAGCCGGCCGGGCGGGTCATCGAGATGGTGTACGACGCCATGTCGCTCGGGTGGTCGTTGCTCGGGAACAGCTGGTGCGACTGGTCCGGCTGACCGGCCATGATGGTGCCGTCCGGGGTGGTGACGAACCCGGCCGGCGAGTCGGCGTTGGCCGGGATCGGGGTGGCGGTGAAACCGCTGACCGTCACCCAGAACCGCTTGCCCTTGTGCAGGTCGCGGGCCGGGGTGACGACGAGCTCGTCGCCGGACCGGCTGAACGTGGCGGGACGGCCGTTGACCGCGACCGTGCCGACCGCGTCACCGCCGAAGTCGAGGTCGAAACGGGACAGGTTCTGGGTGGCCACCGCGGTGATGGTGACGTCACCGGTGACGGTCTGCTTGGGGTCCTTCTCCGGGTACCGGATCCGGAGGTCGTAGTCCTGCACGTCGTACCCGCCGTTGCCGAGCAGCGGGTAGAGCCGGTCGCCGAGGCCGGCCGAGCCGGGTGTGGCTGGGCCACCTCCCGCGTACGCCGGGACGGCCGTACCGGCCACCGCGAGCAGCGCGGTGACGCCGGCCGCGAGCAGCGTCGAGAGACGCTTTTCGATTAGGTCACTCATGGCCGCCGACGCTACGCCGACACCTGTCGATGTGCAGCCCCGTCCGGGTCCTTCGGCCCTGCCACCGGGGACCGCCCGCGCGCCAGGCTGGTGACGGACACGAGGAGGGCATCATGACCAGCACGGCCTGGCGGGGTTTCCACGGCACGACGTGGCGCGAGACTGTCGACGTCAGCGCGTTCATCCGCGACAACGTGGAGCCGTACACCGGAGACGCGGAGTTCCTGAGCGGCGCCACCGAGCGCACCACGCGGATCTGGGACCAGCTGAGCCGGATGTTCCCGGAGGAGCGCGCCCGGGGCATCCACGACGTGGACGTGCACACCCCGTCCACGATCACCTCGCACGCGCCCGGCTACATCGACCAGGACGCCGAGCTGATCGTCGGCTTGCAGACCACCGCGCCGCTGCGTCGCGCGATCATGCCGGCCGGTGGCCTGCGGATGGTGGAGAACGGCCTGGCCGCGTACGGCTATACGCTGGACCCCGCGGTCCGGACGACCTTCAGCCAGTACCGCAAGACGCACAACGCCGGGGTGTTCGACGCATACCCGGCGGACGTGCTCGCGGCGCGGCGCTCGCACATCATCACCGGCCTGCCGGACGCGTACGGCCGGGGCCGGATCATCGGCGACTACCGCCGGGTGGCCCTCTACGGCGTGGACCGGTTGATCGCGGACCGCAAGGCGCTCAAGGCCGGGCTCGACGACCGGACCAGCAGCGAGGACGTCATCCGCGACCGCGAGGAACTCGCCGAGCAGATCCGCGCCCTCGAGGACCTCCGCTTCATGGCCGGCCGGTACGGATACGACATCGCCGGCCCGGCCACCACCGGCCGCGAGGCGATCCAGTGGCTCTACTTCGCCTACCTGGCCGCGATCAAGGAGCAGAACGGCGCGGCCATGTCGCTCGGCCGCACCTCCAGCTTCGTCGACGTCTACCTGCAGCGTGACCTGGCCGAGGGCACCATCACCGAGGAGTCCGCCCAGGAGCTGATCGACGACTTCGTGATCAAGCTGCGGATCGTCAGGTTCCTGCGCACCCCGGAGTACGACCAGCTGTTCTCCGGCGACCCGACCTGGGTCACCGAGTCGCTGGGCGGGATGGACCGGGACGACCGCCCGCTGGTCACCCGGTCGAGCTTCCGGTACCTGCAGACCCTCTACAACCTGGGCCCCGCACCGGAGCCGAACCTGACGGTGCTCTGGTCGCCGCGGCTGCCGGACGGCTTCAAGCGGTTCTGCGCACAGGTCTCGATGGACACCAGCGCGATCCAGTACGAGAACGACGACCTGATCCGCCCGGCCTACAGCGACGACACCGCGATCGCGTGCTGCGTCTCGGCCATGCGGGTCGGCAAGGACATGCAGTTCTTCGGCGCCCGGGCGAACGTGGCGAAGGCGTTGCTCTACGCGATCAACGGCGGCCGCGACGAGATGTCCGGGGATCAGGTGGCTCCGGTCTCCCCGGCGGTCACGGCCGACGTTCTGGACTACGACGACGTCCTGGCGAAATTCGACTCGACGCTCGACTGGCTCGCGGAGACCTACGTCGACGCGCTCAACGTCATCCACTACATGCACGACAAGTACGCCTACGAGCGGATCGAGATGGCGCTGCACGACTACCCGGTGCGCCGGATCCTGGCCACCGGGATGGCCGGCCTCTCGGTCGCCGCGGACAGCCTCTCCGCGATCAAGTACGCGCAGGTCAAGGCGCTGCGGAACGAGAACGGGCTGATCGTCGACTACGCCGTCGACGGGGAGTTCCCGGCCTACGGCAACAACGACGACCGGGCCGACACGATCGCCGTCGACCTGGTCGAGCGGTTCATGGCGAAGATCCGCCAGCAGCCCACCTACCGCAACGCCGAGCACAGCCTGTCGGTGCTCACCATCACCTCGAACGTCGTCTACGGCAAGCACACCGGCAACACCCCGGACGGCAGGCGGGCCGGCGAGCCGTTCGCGCCCGGCGCCAACCCGATGAACGGCCGGGACCGGCACGGGCTGGTCGCCGCGGCGCTGTCGGTGGCGAAACTGCCGTACCGCAGCGCCCGCGACGGCATCTCGCTGACCTCCACGGTCACCCCGAACGGCCTCGGGCACTCCCGGGACGAGCGGATCGGCAACCTGGTCGGCGTGCTCGACGGCTACACCGACGCGGGTGGCTTCCACCTCAACGTCAACGTGCTGGACCGGGCCACGCTCGAGGACGCGATGGTCCACCCGGAGAACTACCCGCAGCTCACCATCCGGGTCTCCGGCTACGCGGTGAACTTCGTCAAGCTCACCGCCGAGCAGCAGCGCGACGTCATCTCCCGCACGTTCCACGGGTCGCTGTGACCACCGGAAGCCTGCACTCGTTCGACGTCTCGACCGGCGTCGACGGGCCGGGGACGCGCTTCGTCGCGTTCCTGGCCGGCTGCCCGCTGCGCTGCCAGTACTGCCACAGCCCGGACACCTGGCACCGGCGCGCCGGGACGCCGACGACCGCCGACGAGCTGATGCGGGAGATCGCGCGATATGAGCGTTTCATCAAGGTGGCCGGCGGCGGCGTCACGGTGAGCGGCGGGGAGCCGTTGGAACAACCCGATTTTGTACGGGAGGTGCTGCGCCGCTGTCACGAGGACGGGTTGCACACCGCGCTCGACACGAGTGGTTTCCTCGGGGACCGGGCCGACGACGAGCTGCTGTCGTACACAGATCTGGTGTTGCTCGACATCAAGTCGGGTGATCCCGCGACGTACCGGAAAGTGACCGGAACCGGTCGCCTGGAGCCCACCGTGCGGTTCGCCCACCGGCTCGCGGAGCGAGGCGTGCCGATCTGGGTGCGCTTCGTGCTGGTGCCCGGGCTGACCGACGCCGAGGCGAACGTGGCCGCGGTGGCCGAGCTGGCCGCCGCGGTGCACACGGTCGAGCGCGTCGAGGTGCTGCCGTTCCACCGCCTCGGCGCCGGCAAGTACCAGGCCCTCGGCCTGCCGTTCCCCCTCGCACAGACCTCGGCCCCGGATGCTGAGCTGCTGGAACGCGTGCAAGCTCAGTTCCGGGACCGTGGTCTGGCGGTCTTTTAGAGCACGTGGGTCGCGGGGAGGACGATCCGGGCCGTCACGCCCGAGCCCGGCACGCTCTCCAGGCGCAGGCCGCCGCCCTGCGCCTGGACGATCCGCCGGCTGATCGACAGGCCCAGCCCGAGCCCCGGCGCCTGGGCCAGCACGGCGTCGTCGCCGCGCAGGAACGGCGCGCCGAGCATCGCCAGCTCGCCCTCCGGGATCCCCTGCCCGTGATCACGAACGGTCACGCTGGGCTGCGGGTAGGCCTCGACCACCACCTCGACCGGCTTGTCCTCGCCGAAGCAGAGCGCGTTGCTGATCAGGTGACCGACGGCCACCTCGAGCAGTCGCGGGTCCGCGGTGACCCAGACCTGGCCGGCCGGCAGGCTGGCGCGCACCCGCCCGGTCCGGTCGCCGATCCCGGCCAGCGCCGCCGTCACCACGGCGCCCAGGTCGACAAGCTGCCGCTCGCCGACCGGCTCGTGCATCTGCTGGTTGACCGCGCGCAGCAGGTTCTCCACCGTGCGGCAGAGCCGATCCGCGTTGCGGGTGATCGCGTCGACCCGGCGCTCGAACCCGGGTGAGATCGCCCCGGGCGTGTCGGTGAGCAACTCGAGGTTGCCGCGGATCGACGCGAGCGGGGTACGGATCTCGTGCGAGATCGCCGAGACCACGTCGTCCTGGTCGACCGCCATCGGGAACGCCCGGTTGGCCACCAGGTGCCGCAGCCCGGTCTCGGCGTCCACCCGGCGGGCGATCCGGGACAGCAGCCGGATGGTCGCGTCCATGTTGCGCCGCGGGGTGTCGTCGAAGACGCAGAGCGCGCCGACGATCTGCCCGTTGTGGTGCAGCGGGGCCGCGCCCAGGAACCGGACGTGCTCCGCGCCGCGGACCAGCGGGTGGGTGGAGAGCCGGGGGTCGGTGGTCGCGTCCCGGACCATCATGGTGTCGTTCGTCGCGGCCACCACGTCGCAGAGCGACATCGACTGCGGCACGTCCACCGCGGTCCGGATGCCCAGCGTCGCGGCGAAGTGCGCGGTGCCGCCACCGATCACCTTGAGCGCGGCCATCGGCACCTGACAGGCCTCCGCGGCGAGCTCGAGGACCTCGGGGACCTCGGCCACCGCCGACCGGTAGTGCTCGGCCTCGGCGAAACGCCCTTCGGCCGGGCTGATCGTCATCGGAACAGTCATCGCATGCTCTCCCCCTCGGTCCCTCCCCGTGTGGTGCAGTGGCGAAAATCGGCGACCGGCCGGGCACCCTTCGTGAACCCGGGGTTGCGATCGGGGAGCCGTCCTTTTCCGACATTGATAGGAACCTCTTTCACGGGCTGCAAGAACTTGCTACCGTCCGTTCACCCATGAACGCCGGATTTCCGGCTTGTGACGCCCCGTGGTCCTGGAGGCCCCCGTGTCCAGAATCTTCCGAAGAGTGCTCGCCGCGCTCTGCGCTCTTCCCCTGCTGGTGCTGGCCGCACCGGCGGCGCGCGCGGCGAACTCGGTGACCGTCTACTACCAGGCGCCCACCGCGTGGACGACCGTCAACATCCACTACGCGCCCACCGGCGGCGCCTGGACCACGGTCCCCGGCGTGGCCATGACCGCAAGTTCTTGCAGCGGCTGGCACCAGAAGGTGATCGACCTCGGCACCGCCGACGGCATGCAGGTCGTCTTCAACAACGGCTCCGGCACCTGGGACAACAACGGCGGCGCGAACTACCGCGTCGGCACCGGGGTGGTGACCGTTTCCGGCGGGGTGGTCGGCTCGACCACCCCGTGCGGCACGACGCCGACACCGACACCGACGCCCACCCCCACGCCCACGGTGTCCGTTCCGCCGTCGACCAGTGGCGAGATGCTCGGCGGTGATCCGCGCAAGGACAGCATCTACTTCGTGATGACCGCGCGGTTCTACGACGGCGACACCGCCAACGACCGGGGCGGCAGCCAGAACGTGACGTCCGGGAACGCGGCGAACCACGACCCGATGTTCCGCGGCGACTTCCAGGGGCTCGTCGACAAGCTCGACTACATCAAGGGGCTGGGCTTCTCGGCCATCTGGATCACCCCGGTGGTGCTGAACCGGTCCGATTACGACTACCACGGGTACCACGGCTGGGACTTCTACCGGGTCGACCCGCGGCTCGAGTCGACCGGGGCGTCCTACCAGCAGCTGATCGACTCGGCGCACGCCAAGGGCCTGAAGATCTACCAGGACGTGGTCTACAACCACAGCTCCCGGTGGGGCGCGAACGGCCTCTACACCCCGACCGTCTACGGCGTCCGGGACAGCCAGTGGAGCTGGTACTACAGCGAGAAGACGGCCGGTGCCCAGTACGACCCGCTCAAGGAGGACAGCGCGGGCCGCACCTACAACGGCGACCTGTGGAGCACCACCGCGCCGGCCGGGAACACCTGCCCGAATTACGGCACGCCCACCGGCGGGAAGAGCAAAGAGGGATACGCGCTCTACCACTGCCAATGGCCGTCGCCGACCGCCAAGATGTTCCCGGCCGACCTCTACCACCAGTGCTGGATCGGCAACTGGGAGGGCGAGGACTCCCGCTCCTGCTGGCTGCACGAGGACCTGGCCGATTTCAACACCGAGAACCCGGTCGTGCAGAAATACCTGATCGACGCGTACAACAGGTACATCGACATGGGCGTCGACGGATTCCGGATCGACACCGCCGTGCACATCCCGCGGGTCACCTGGAACCGCCGCTTCCTGCCCGCCCTGCAACAGCACCTGGTCGGCAAGTACGGCGCGGCCAAGGCCAACGACTTCTACGTCTTCGGCGAGGTCGGCGCGTTCGTCAACGACAAGTGGAACCGCGGCTCGGTCAACCACTCCGCACAGTTCTTCACCTGGAAGGAACGCAGGTCCTACTCCGACGACGACGTCGCCGCCGCACTCGAACAATTCAACTACGAAAACAACCTGGGTACGGGTAATCAGCCGACCAGCACGAACGCGTTCCTGAACGGCAACACCTACCACTCCCCCGACCGCAGCCAGTTCTCCGGCATGAACATCATCGACATGCGCATGCACATGAACTTCGGCGACGCGCAGAACGCGTTCTCCAACGGCAAGGACTCCGACGACTCGGTGAACGACGCCACCTACAACGCGGTCTACGTCGATTCGCACGACTACGGCCCGAACAAGTCGTCGACCCGCTACTCCGGCGGCACCGAGGCGTGGGCCGAGAACATGTCGCTGATGTGGACGTTCCGCGGCATCCCGACCCTGTACTACGGCTCGGAGATCGAGTTCCAGGCCGGCAGGCAGATCGACTGCGGCCCGTCCTGCCCGCTCGCCGGCACCGGCCGTGCCTACTACGGCGACAACCTGACCGGCACGGTCACCGCGAACGACTACGGCGTGGTCGCGGCGGCCACCGGAGCGGTCGCCACCACCCTGTCCCAGCCGCTGGTCAAGCACGTGCAGCGGCTCAACCAGATCCGCCGCGCCGTCCCGGCCCTGCAGATGGGCCAGTACTCCACCGAGGGCGTCTCCGGCGGCATGGCCTACAAACGCCGTTACACCGCCGGCGGCGTCGACAGCTTCGCCCTGGTCACGGTCTCCGGCGGCGCCACGTTCACCGGCATCCCGAACGGCACCTACGCCGACGCGGTCACCGGCGACCGGAAGGTGGTCACCGGTGGCTCGCTGACCATCCCCCTGACCGGCAAGGGCAACCTCCGGGTCTACGTCCTCGACCAGCCCTCCACCCCGGCCCCCGGCAAGGTGGGCACCGACACGACGTACCTGAAGTAGCCGTTCGAGCGGCTCCGGTCGTACCGGAGAAGTGTTTTTGGGGTTGGCGGATAGCGGACAGAATCTTGCCCACGGCCCGGGGTATCGAAAAGGATTGGTATCCCGGGTACGAGGTGGCCCGCACATGACAAAACTCGACGACACCGCGGCTGACGCGTTCGCCACGACACTGACCAGGCTGCGAGAGACCCGGCAGCTCAGCAAGAAGGACCTGGCGGCGCGGATGGGGTTCGACCCCTCCTACGTCAGTCACGTCGAGGGTGGCCGCCACCGGCCGACTCTCGAGTTCGCCCGCCGGGCCGAGGTGGTCCTCGACGGCGGCGGCGCCCTGATGCGGACCTTCGAGGAACCCGGCACGGCCGCACCCGGCGCGGCGGCCGGCTGGCCGATCGGCGGCACCGCGTCGCTGGGCAGCGAGCTCTTCGTCGAGCAGGAGGACTCCGACCTGCGCCTGGCCGACGACGGGTACTACGAGATCACCATCTCCCGCACGATCCGGAACATCGGGCAGCGGCCGCTCACCCGGTTCCCGACCCGGATCGAGGTGGACGCGTTCCCGGCCGACCCGGCCCGCTCGCACTCGTTCTACCGGGACAATCCGGTGACCCTGGCCGAGACCGCGTTCTGGGCCCGCTTCGACGGCGAGCCGACCGCGTGGCGGGTGGTCCGTGACCGGGACGCGTACAAGAAAATTGAGATCTTCTTCGAGCCGAGCCGGTCGTTGCGCCCGGTCTATCCCGGGCAGTCCGCGGTGGTGACCTGCGGGTATCGCGTGCACCACCGCAAGTGGGGCGCCTGGTTCACCCGCGAGATCCGCTGGCCGACGATGCGGATCTCCGGCTCGCTCACCTTCCCGCGGCACACCGGCGCCCGGCTCTCCGGTCGCCGGGTGAGCTGGACCGGTGACCAGCCGCTGGGCGAGGCGCCGGCCCGGTCCGAGTCGGCCGACGGCACCGTGTTCACCTGGACGGTGACGTCACCGACGCTGGCCAACCTCTACCACTTCCAGTGGCGGTTCCACGGCGTCTGAGCGGTCAGGCGGCGGTGGACTCCCGGGGCACCAGGCGGCACGGCAGCTGCTCGACGCCGGAGCCGAGCTTGCCGTCGAACGCGGCCGCCAGCCGTTCCGCGGCCACCCGGCCCAGGGTCTTCAGGTTCATGTCGACACTGGACAGCGGTGGCTGCGAGCTGGCCGCCAGGATCTCCCAGTTGTCGAAGCCGAGGACCGCCACGTCCCGGGGCACCTCCAGGCCGGAGGAGTGCAGGGCGTCGATCACCCCGCGGGCGATCTGGTCGGAGCCGGCGAAGACCGCGTCGATCGCGTCGTGCCGGGCGAGCAGCATCCGGGTGGCGCTGCGGCCCCACTCCTCGGACCAGGCGCCGAAGTAGACCCGGTCACCGGCCAGTTCCAGGCCCTGCGCGGCCAGCTCCTGCCGGGCGCCGTGTGCCCGGTCGTGCGCCGCGCTGTAGGACGGGTCGCCGGTGATGTGCGCGATCCGCCGCCGGCCCACCTCGGTCAGGTGCCGGATCGCCAGCCGGCCACCGGCCACGTTGTCACTGACCAGCGAGAGGTCCTCCGGGTCGTCCGACGGCGCGTACGCGTAGACCACCGGCACCGGCAGGTCCCGCCCGATCGAGGGGCGCGGGTCGGGTCGGGCGCCGACCACGATCAGCCCGTCCACCCGGCGGCTGAGCAGGGTCCGCAGGTGGTGCCCCTCGCGGACGGCGTCGCCCCGCGCGTCGCAGAGCAGCACGCTGGTCCGGTCGGCGCCGAACGCGTCCTCGGCCCCCATCAGGATCGGGATGGACAGCCGCCCCTCCAGGTCCGAGGTGAGCAGCCCGACCATCCCGGTACGCCCGGCCACCAGCCCCCGCGCGAGGGTGTTCGGCGAGTACGCCAGCCGCTCGGCGGCCTGCAGCACGTCGGCCCGGGTGGTGGTGGAGACGTGCCGGCGACCGTTCAGCGCCTTGGACGCGGTCGCCACCGACACCCCGGCGAGCCGGGCGACGTCGTGCAGGGTGGCGGGCCGCTTCGCTGTCATCGCTGCACAGAGTAGCGCCCGCCGTACTCCTATTCGTCGATGCCGGTCGCGGGTTCCGGATCGGGGCCGGGTTCCGGATCGGCGGCCGGCTCCGGCGCCGGATCGCTGAGCTGCTCCCGCAGGTAGCCCCAGATCACCGCGATGATGGCGGCCACCGGCACCGCGAGCAGGCTGCCGACGATCCCGGCCAGGTTGCCGCCCAGGGTCACCGCGAGCAGCACCACGGCGGCGTGCAGGCCCAGCCCGCGGCTCTGGATCATCGGCTGGAAGACGTTCCCCTCCAGCTGCTGGACCAGCAGGATGATGCCGAGCACGATCAGCGCCTTGACCCAGCCGGTGAAGACCAGCGCGATCAGCACCGCGACCAGACCGGCCAGCACCGCGCCGACGATCGGGATGAACGCGGTCACGAACGTCAGTACGGCCAGCGGCAGCACCAGCGGGACGCCGACGATCCACAGACCGAGCCCGATGAAGACCGCGTCGAGCAGGCCGACGAACGCCTGCGAGCGGACGAACGACCCGAGTGTGCTCCAGCTGCGGGTGGCGATCTCCGGCAGGTCGTCGCTGAGCCGGCCGGGCAGCTGACGGCCGAGCCAGGGGAGGAACCGCGGCCCGTCCTTGAGGAAGAAGAACATCAGGAACAGCGCGAGGATCGTGGTGACCAGGCCGTTGACGATCGTGCTGACCCCGGTCAGGGTGGCCGTGGCGATGCTGCCCACGCTCTGCTGCAGCTTGTCCACCGCCTGGTCCAGCGCGCTGGAGACCTGGTCGTCGCGGATGTGCAGCGGCGGCCCGGACGCCCAGTCGCGCACCTGCTGGATGCCCTTGGTGATCCCGTCGGCGAGACTGTCGAACTCGCCGGAGACCGGCACCGCGATCAACACGATGATCCCGGCGACCAGGGCCAGGAACAGCACCGTGACCAGCGCGGCGGCCAGCGCCGGCGGCCAGCCGTGCCGGCGCAGGAACCGCACCGGGGGCCAGGTCAGCGTGGTCAGCAGCAGCGCCACGACCAGCGGCCAGAGGACCGACCAGGCCATCCCGAGCAGTTGCAGCACGACGTAGGTGAGAAACAGGATGAGCAGGGTCTGAGCGGAGACCCGGGCCGCGTTCTGCAGCGCCGCCCGGGTCTTCACAGTGCTCAAGGTGGGCCGCATGTGGATCACCTTACGGAACCCGGGCTCAGTTGACGGTGAACCAGGTCGCCCGGGACTTCTTCCACTCGGCGTGCGTCAGGTCCTTGGCCTCGGTGCCGTCGCCGTACAGGTCGGCGGCGCCGGCGTCGGTGACCAGCTGGGCCCGCGCGCCGGCCACGGTCAGGTCGGGCACCGCGACGATCGCTTCCCAGCCGCCCGGGTCCGCGGTGGGCAGCGAGCGCACCAGCACCGGGGCGTGCGCGGCGACGCCGTCCCAGGAGTAGAGCGCGTACGGGTCGCTGTTGTCGTCGGCCGCCCAGGAGCCCGCGACGATCAGGTACTGGCCGGCCGCGTTCGCCCGGATGTCCCGGATGCTCAGCCCGGCCAGGTCCATCGTGATCGCCGTACCGAAGGTGGCTTTTGCTCCGGAGGTCAGCTTGTCCAGGTTGGTCACCGGGACGAGCAGCGCGCGGCCGCCGATCAGCGGGGCCCGGAAACCGAGGTACGCCGTGCCGGTGCTGCCCGGCGCGAACTCCAGGCCCTCCAGGTTGAAGCCGTCGATCTGCTTCGGGATGTTGCCGGCCGCGGCGCCCGCCGCGAAGCCGTACCTGTTGCCGTTCGCCTGGTCCCAGGCGATCAGGTCGGCCCGCAGCCCGTGGTAGACGCCACCGAAGGTGAGCTGTGTGTTCGCGCCGGTGCCGGTGACCTTCGTGGTGAACAGCGCGGTGCGGTCCGGGCGCAGCTCGCCGCTCTTGCTGTTGCCCTGCGACCCGGCCCAGTAGACGGTGTCGCCGGTGCGGGCGGCCGCCTCCAGGTCCATCTCGATGCTGACACCGGCCTGGCCGCTGAAGTCCCAGGTGCGCACGGGCGCGCCGGAGGCGTCCCGGCGGTAGAGCCGCAGCACGTTGGTCTCGTCGTCGGCGGCGATCAGGTAGCCGTCACCGGCGTCGATCGCGGCCGAGGAGTCGCTCGCGCCGGTCAGGTAGCGGGTGCCCGCCGCGTCCTGGACGGCCGCCGACGCCGCGTAGTGCAGCGTGGTGGTGGCCGACTTGCCGTTCGGCGCGGTGACCTTGAGGGTGAGGTCGGTGTAGCCACGGCCGCGCGGGGCGACCGCGATCTGCCGGGTGCCACCGGTCCCGGTGACCGTGACGTCCGCTGTGGTCGCGACTGCGGTCCTGCTGGAGGCCGACGCGGTCACGGTCAGGGCGTTCGCGTCGCCACCGGTCTGCGCGACGGTCACGGTCGCCGCCGGGTCACCGTTCCCACCGACAGACCCTGAGAGGTACGCGGTGGAGAGCCCGATCGTGGGCGTCGACGTGGGTTGACCGGTGCTCGCACTCGGCGTGGGCGTCGCGCTGCTCGACGCGCTCGTGCTCGGGCTCGGCGTCGCGCTGCTCGACGCGCTCGTGCTCGGGCTCGGCGTCGCGCTGCTCGTGCTCGTGCTCGGGCTCGGCGTCGCGCTGCTCGACGCGCTCGTGCTCGGGCTCGGTGTCGCGACCCCGCCCGGTGCCAGGGCCACGCCGCGGAACGCCACCCCGCTCGCCGCCGTCGCCACCGTGCTCCGGCTGGAGATCGACGCCGTCGCCGCGGGCTTCGCCGTGTCGGTCAGCTGGACCAGGGTGTTCTTGGCGCCGTCCCCGTTGATCCCGTAGAGCCGGGCGCTCGTCCCGTCCACCACTCCGGTCAGCCCGGTCCACCCGGACGTGCTGGAGATCTTCCCCCGGCTGGTCCACGCCGAGCCGTCCGACGAGTACTTGTAGACGCCGTCGCCCTCGCGCAGCACGTAGATCGTGTCCGAGCCGGTCACCGCCGCGTCCCGGTCGAGCAGCACGAACGAGACCGGCCCGGAGCCGTCCGCGCCGATCGGCACGACCCGGGTGGCGCTGCTCCCGGCCAGCCGGTAGAGCCCGGCCGAGCCCTTCTCGCTGCCGAACCAGACCGCGCCGTCGGCGAGCTGCACGGTCCGGGTGTTGTTCAGCGCGTCGCTGCCGCTCGCCAGCACGGTGCCGGTGGACGCGCCGAGCGCCACGGAGACCAGCCCACCGGCCGGGGCGGCCGTCGCGCCGTGGCCGGTCACCCAGAACCGGGTGCCGTCGCCGGTGATCGCGCCGCGCACCTTCTCCTGCGTGAACGACGTGCCCAGCGTGGTGGACGAGTCCACGGTGCCGGCCGCGTCGACCCGGGCCACCACGCGCGGGGCGGACGCGGTCGCGGCACCCGGGACGGCGGAGTAGCCGGCCAGAGTGACGTACCGGCCGTCGGCCGACCGGGCCAGGGCGCCTACCGCCGCCGAGTCGCCCTCGAGGGTGACCGGCTTGTTCGTACCGGAAAGGGCGGTCGGCAGGGTGATCGCGGCGCCGTCGGCGGCGCCGGTCCCGGTGACCCGGGCCAGGGTGATCCCGGTCGCCGCCGAGGTCACCTCGACCTGGGAGAGCAGGAGGTGGTCCGCGCCGGCGCCGGTGGCCGCCTCCGCCGTGGTCGTGACGGCGAGCGCCGTGCCGGCGGCGACGGCGACCGCGGAGGCGAGCGCCAGCCGCCGGCCAGTGTGCTGCGGGAGCAAAGAGGTGCCCTTCTGTGAACCTTCTTCAACGTCAGTTCACGCAGTCGACCGGCGGGTCACCAATCCACGATCAACGATGCTGGGCCGGCGGGTGAACGATGGGGCAACACGTCCTCTCACGCCCCGGGGCGGAACACCATCACCACCACGCTGTGCCGCTCGGCGCCGTCACCGGCGTCCTCGAGCCCGTCCACGATCTCCTCCATCGCCGCCGCGACCGCCGCCGCCTGTTCCGCGGTGAGCCGCAGGTTCCGGACCCGGAAGCCGGACACCTCGCCCGCGGCCGCCAGCTCGTCGGCGACCGCGTGCACCGCCACCGCGCGGTCCTCCGCCCCGGTGAGCACGAAGCGCCGTGCCGCGCGCAGGTAGTAGTGCTCGGTGCCGCCGCGCACCTGCCGGGTCTCCACGATCCGCACCATCCCGGCCTGCTCCAGCACGCCCAGGTGGTGGGCGATGTTGCCCTTGCGCTGGTCGAGAGCCTTGGCCAGCTGGCTGATCGTCGCGGCCTGCTGACCGATCGCGAACAGGATCCGGTGCCGCAGCGGATGCCCGAGCGCCTTGTGCTGGGCCGGCGCGGTGATCTCGAGGTACTCGTCCACCAATCAAGAGTCAATGGTTCTTGACGCTTTGTCAATCGCAGTGCTTGACTGCCATCACCGATCACCGACTCCGGGGGGACCACCTTGCGCCAGGAAGAGATCACCAGCGTGCTGACCCAGCTCGCCGACCTGCTCGCCGAGCGATACGTGTTCCCGGACCTCGGGACGCGGATCGGCAAGCTGCTCACCGCCGACCGTTACCCGGGCGAGCTCACCGCCGCCGAGTTCGCCGACCGGGTCACCGCGGACCTCCAGTCGCTCAACGGCGACAAGCACCTGCGGCTGCTGCACAGCGAGGAGCCGCTGCGCGACGACATCGGCGACGAGGCGGCCGACCTCGCCGAGATGGCCGACTGGGCGGCGCGCACCGGCGGCGGCATCGGCCGGGTCGAACGCCTGGACGGCAACATCGGCCTCATCGAGATCACCCCGCTGCTGTTCCCGCCGTCGGTGGCCGGCGACGCGATCGCCGCCGCCATGACCCTGGTGGCCGGCTCGTCGGCGCTGATCCTCGACGTCCGCAACTGCCGCGGCGGCGCGCCGGACACCGTCACGTTCCTGTGCAGCTACCTGTTCGACCCGGAACCCCGCTACCTGAACGGCATCTACTTCCGCGCCGACGACTACACCAAGCAGCACTGGACCCTCTCCCACCTGCCCAGCCCCCGCTACGGCCCGGACCGCCCGGTCGCCGTCCTGACCAGCGCCACCACCTTCTCCGGCGGCGAAGAACTGGCCTTCGACCTCCAGGAACACCACCGCGCCACCATCGTCGGCGAGGTGACCCGAGGCGGCGCCCACCCCCGCGAGGCGTTCCGCCTGCACCCCCACCTCCAGGCGACGATCCCGATCGCCCGCTCGGTGAGCCCGCTCTCCGGCACCAACTGGGAAGGCACCGGCGTCCAGCCCGACCTCCCGTGCCCCGCCCCCGAAGCCCTCCCCCGAGCCCTGACCCACCTCCGCACCCGCCTCTGACCCCGGACCGCCGCACAGCACCAGGCCCGCTCAACTCTCGGCCGCGAGCCGCCAGGCGTCCCCGGCTGGCGCTCAGGGTTGTCTCAACGGCCCGGAGGCAGCCCTCAGCACCAGCCGAGGACGGGAGGCGCGCCGCGGCCCGGAGGACAGCGGGCCTCGCGCGTGAGCGGGGACGGCCGGGAGGCGCGGCCGGGTCCGGGGTGGCGCGGTCGCGCGGGCCGCAGCCAGGGGACGTGGCTCGTAGCCTACGGGCGGGCGCTCCGTATCCGTACCGGAAAGGGACGGCCGGGACCGGCAGCGGCCTGGCGCTAGGGAAGGTGCCAGGGGCGGAGGCAGTGGTCGATCATGGCGAGTTGGCGGGTGGGGTCGACCATCGGGGAGGACATCACGGCGTTGACCTGTTGTCCGAGACAGATCGTGAACAGGACGTTCAGGACGTCGTCGACGGGGATAGCCGGGTCCAGCGTGCCGTCCGAGACCGCCTCGGCGAAGTAGCCGCGCAGCAGGTCGCCCCAGTAGTCGCCGAGGTCGGTCTGGGTCTTCTCCTCGAGGCCGGCGTTCGCGGCGAGCCGGCCCCAGAAGCCGACCACCACGTGCGCCTCGTCCAGGGTCTCCTTGGTCAGCGGCAGGATCTCGCGGAGCATCGCGTAGGCGGCGTCCAGCCCGCGCAGCCCGGCGGTGGCCCGACCGATCCGGATGTTGGTCCGGTCGGTGATCCGCTGGTACGCCCCGGCCGCCACCTCGTCGAACCCGTCGAAGTAGTGCCACAGCGCTCCGGTGCCGATGCCCAGCTCGGCGGCGATCGCCCGGCTGGTGGCGGCGGCCAGCCCGTCGCGGGCGACAACCGTGAGGAACGCCTCGACGATCTCGGAGCGGCGCTGGTCGTGGTCGACGATCTTCGGCACGTTCGTCCTCCCCGCGCGCGAAACTGATCAGAAGGCTAACCAAGAGTGAATCAACCAGTCCACTTGTGCGTTCTGTTACGCCCTCGTAAATTCCGTAGCACGCGGAGTCGTCACCCCCACCCCTGGTGACGGCTCCGCGTTTCGACAGGACCATCACGGCGCGATCCGCCGGGGTGGTCCGCAGGAAGGCCTGGAGGTCTACGCGTGACGTTCTACCGGCAGGTGGGCAGCATCCCGCCGAAGCGGCACACTCAGCACCGCCGGCCCGACGGCGGGCTGTACGCCGAGGAGCTGGTCGGCGAGGAGGGTTTCTCCTCCGACTCGTCGCTGCTCTACCACCGTGGCATCCCGTCGTCGATCGTCGACGCCCGCACCTGGGAGCTGCCCGATCAGACGCTGACCGCGAACGCCCCGCTCGTCCCGCGGCACCTGCGCCTGCACGACCTGGAGTTCAAGGAGGCCGACCCGGTCCTCGGGCGCCGGCTGGTGCTGGGCAACGCCGACGTGCGGATCTCGTACGCGGTCTCCACCGCCCCGTCGCCGTATTACCGCAACGCGACCGGCGACGAGTGTGTCTACATCGAGCGGGGCAGCGCGACCGTGGAGACCGTGTTCGGCGCGCTCGCCGTGGGCCGCGGCGACTACGTGATCATCCCGCGGGCCACCACGCACCGGTGGGTCCCGGCCGGCGGGGAGCCGCTGCGGACGTACGCGATCGAGGCGAGCTCGCACATCGCGCCGCCGAGCCGCTACCTGAGCCGGTACGGGCAGTTCCTGGAGCACTCGCCGTACTGCGAGCGCGACCTGCGCGGGCCGGTCGAGCCGCTGCTGGCCGAGGGCACCGACGTGGAGATCTACGTGAAGCACCGCGGTGGCGGGACGATCCACGTGGTGCCGGAGCATCCGTTCGACGTGGTCGGCTGGGACGGGTGCCTGTACCCGTACGCGTTCAACATCGCCGACTTCGAGCCGATCACCGGCCGGGTGCACCAGCCGCCGCCGGTCCACCAGGTCTTCGCCGGGCAGAACTTCGTGATCTGCAATTTCGTCCCGCGCAAGGTCGACTACCACCCGCTGGCCGTCCCGGTCCCGTACTACCACTCGAACGTCGACTCGGACGAGGTGATGTTCTACGTGGACGGCGACTACGAGGCCCGCAAGGGTTCCGGGATCGGCCTGGGCTCGATCTCGCTGCACCCGGGCGGGCATCCGCACGGCCCGCAGCCGGGCGCGGCCGAGGGGTCGCTGGGCGTGGAGTTCTTCGACGAGACGGCGGTCATGGTGGACACGTTCCGGCCGCTGGATCTCGGCGAGGCGGGTCTCGCGTCGGACGACGGGCGCTACGCCTGGTCCTGGTCCGGCCGTGGGCCCGCGGCATGACCGCGCTGTTCGCCGGTTTCTTCGACGACGCCGCGCTGTTCCCGCCGGGCAACGCGCCGATGGCCGCCGCGGTCCCGGCCCATCAGGCCCGCAACGGTGACCTGGTCGGGCCGTTCGTGCTCCCGGCCACCCGGCTGGCCGAGGTCGGCCCGCATCTGCGGTCCGGCGGCCCGCCGCTGGACGTCGCGCTGATCGCCGCGCCCGCCGATCTGCCGGCCGCGGCCGCCGCGATCGCGGAAAACCCGGGATTGCGGCTGGTCACGGTCGAGGCGAAGGTCGCGGTTGATGCCGCGCAGGCGCGTTCGACGGTACGGGTGACAGCCGCCCTGCTACCGCCGGACTGCACCGTGGCCGTCGAGGTGCCCCGCACCGACGGCCGGGACGAAGTCCTCGACGTGCTGGCCGGCACCGGCCTGCGGGCGAAGCTGCGCACCGGTGGCGTCCGCGCCGACCTGTTCCCCTCCCCCGCGGAGCTGGCCGCCACGATCCGGGCCTGCACCGACCGGGGGATCGCGTTCAAGTGCACGGCCGGGTTGCACCACGCGATCCGGCACACCGACCCGGTGACCGGTTTCGAGCATCACGGCTTCCTGAACGTGCTGCTCGCCGCCGACGAACCGGCCCACGCCGAGAAGCACCTGCGGCGCACCGACGGCGCGGAGATCGCGGCAGAGTTGCGCGGCTGGTCGCCGGAGCGGGTCACCCGGGCCCGCTCGGTCTTCACCTCGTTCGGCACCTGCGATGTCGCGGATCCCGTGCACGACCTCGTCCACCTCGGCCTGCTCCCGGAGAGAATCACCGTATGACCTGGCTCGACCTGCCCGCCGACACCGGCTTCGGCCTGACCAACCTGCCGTACGGGATCTTCTCGTCCGGCGCCGCCGACCTGCCGCGCACCGGCGTGGCGATCGGTGACCACGTCCTCGACCTGGCCGCGCTGACCGGCGATCCGGTGCACGCGACCGGCTCGCTGAACGCGTTCATGGCGCAGGGCCCGGAGTCCTGGGCCGCGCTGCGGGCGCAGCTCACCGCCTGGCTGACCGATCCGGCCCATCAGGAGCGGGTCACTGGGCACCTGCTGCCGCGGGCCGGGGTGACCATGCGGCTGCCGATCGAGGTGGCCGACTACGTCGATTTCTACAGCTCGCAGGACCACGCCGAGAACCTGGGCCGGATGTTCCGGCCCGGCTCACCGGCGCTCACCCCGAACTGGAAGCACCTGCCGATCGGCTATCACGGCCGGGCCGGCACCGTGCAGATCTCCGGCACCCCGGTGACCCGGCCGCACGGGCAGCGCAAGGCGCCGGACGACGTGGCGCCCACGTTCGGGCCGTCGCGGCGGCTGGACATCGAGGCCGAGGTCGGTTTTGTGGTCGGGGTGCCGTCGGCGCTCGGCACGGCGGTGACGGTGCGCGACTTCCCGTCGTACGTCTTCGGGGTCTGCCTGGTCAACGACTGGTCGGCGCGGGACCTGCAGGCCTGGGAGTACGTGCCGCTCGGCCCGTTCCTGGGCAAGTCGTTCCTGACGTCGGTGTCGCCGTGGGTGGTGCCGCTGGCCGCGCTCGCGACGGCCCGGGTGGCGGCGCCGGAGCGCGACGTCGCGCTGCTGCCCTATCTCGAGGACGCCGGCGAGCCGTGGGGTCTGGACCTGTCGCTCGAGGTGCGGCTGAACGGGGCGGTGGTGAGCCGGCCGCCGTTCGGGCGGATGTACTGGACCGCGGCCCAGCAGCTGGCGCACATGACCGTGAACGGGGCGTCGCTGCGCACCGGTGACCTCTTCGCGTCCGGGACGGTCAGCGGGCCGGAACCCGATCAGCGCGGCTCGCTGATCGAGTTGTCCTGGAACGGCGCGGAACCGCTGAAACTGCCGGACGGTTCGACCCGGTCATTCCTGGAGAACGGCGACCAGGTGACGATCACCGCTTTCGCGCCGGCTGCGGACGGCACCCGGATCTCTTTCGGAGAAGTGACCGGCCGGGTCGTCGAACAACATTAATTCCCGAAAATGATTGTGGCCCGGTTCCTGTCATCGGATGACGACAGGAACCGGGCTCCCCCCAATAAGGTCTTTTATCGACGCGGCACGGCGTGCAATTCAGCGGTGGCCCGCCGGTCGTCCGCCGGGACCGCGAACAGCTGGACGACCGCCGGCCAGAGTTCGTCGCCGGGCCGCACCGCGTCCGGCGTGCAGCCCGGGCACAGGTGGGTCAGGGGCTGGCCGGGCCCGTCGAGCGGGATCATCGGACCAGCAGCGTGTAGTTCGGGGCGACGCCGGTGCGGCACCGGTAGGACACCCAGACCTGCTTGGCCACGCCGTCCGCGCCGACCCGCGCGCACTCCGCCTGCGGGTTGCTGACCTGGTTGTACAGCGCGGTGTAGACCATCGTCTCGGTGGCCGAGACGGTGCTGCGCGGCGTGTAGGTGATCACCAGGTCCTCGCCGGCGACACCCTGGTGGGTGGTCGGGGCGGACCAGAGGCCGGCCGCCTCGCCGGCGGCGCCGATCGCGGCGGCCCGGCCGAAGCCGTAGGTGCCGAGGTCGTCGGTCACGGTGCACGGCGCGGCCTGCGCGGCACTCGGGAGCAGGACGGATCCGATGATGCCGGCGAGCACGATACTACGCATTTCTCAGTCCTTTTCTGAATTCGCCGCGAGGGTCACCCGCGGACGCTGGGAGAGGAACCTCCGGATGGTTCTTCATCCGGCCGGTGACATTCGACCCAGGACTGAACATACACGGGAACCGCACGCACATATCGTGCGCCCCCGAGAACAATCTGTTAAGTATTAACGTTCGTTAAGCAATAATGACTGTCGTTGACTCTGAATGTGGTCCAGCAGCGTGGCGAGCGGGCCCGGGCGGGCCGCGGCGACATTCACGCCGGCCCACAGGTTCAGGGCGCCGGCGTCGCCGAGGCGGGCCGCGGCGGCCCGGATCGGCGCGGTCAGGTGGTGGACCGCCGGGTAGCCGACCGGCGCGATCGCCGAATACGTGTCGACGAAGCGGTTGCGCAGCGCCCGGGCCGGCTGCCCGGTGAACGCCCTGGTCACCACGGTCGGTCCCGGGTCACCGGACTGCATCACGGCGCGCTGGGCCGGGCGGGTGCCGGCCTCGTCGGCGAGCAGGAACGCGGTGCCGCACTGGACCCCGGCGGCCCCCGCGGCGAGCAGGCCCGGGACGTCCCCGCCGCCGGCCGCGAGCACCGGCAGCCCGGTGACGGCCAGCACCTCGGCCAGCACCTCGGCCGCGGACCGGTCCCCGCGGTACGTGGCCGGGCTGAGCGTCGACGAGTGGCCACCGGCCGTGCCGCCCTGAGCGATCAGCGCGTCCGGCTCGACGGCCAGTGCGCGCCGGGCCTCGTCCTCGGTCGTCACGGTGATCAGCACCGCGCTGCCGGCCGCGCGCAGGGCTCGCACGGTCGCCACGGACGGCACCCCGAACGTGAAACTGACGAGCGGGACCCGGTACGTGACGGCCAGGTCGACCTTGGCCGCGTAGTGGTCGTCGTCGGTCAGCCGGAGCGGGGGCAGCTCCACCCCGTAGCGGTCCGCCTCGGGGCGCAGGGCCTCCCGGTAGCGCTCCAGCTCGGCCGGTTCGGCGGGGGACGGTGTCGGGACGAAGAGGTTCAGCCCGTACGCGTTCGCACTCACCGCGCGGACCTCGGCCTCGACCGCCTCCGGTGTCTTGTAGCCGGCGGCCAGGAAGCCCAGCGCACCGGCCCGGGCCGCCGCGATGACCAGCTCAGGCGTCGTCGGGCCGCCCGCCATCGGTGCCACCACGACCGGCCGCAACAACTCGCGCACGATTCGACGCTACTCCTGGTCGGCCATCACCCGGTTGCGTCCGGCCTCCTTCGCCCGGTAGAGCGCGTGGTCGGCCCGGGCGAGCAGTTCGTCGAGCGTGTTGCTCTCGTCGGCCAGCCGGGTCAGCCCGATGCTGATGGTGATCGTCAGAGGTCCGGCCTGTGTCGGCACCGGTTCGCCGCCGACCGCGATCCGCACCCGCTCAGCCAGCTCGAGCGCCTCGCCCTCGTGGTCCGGCAACACGATCGCGAACTCCTCGCCGCCGTAGCGGCCGAGCACGTCCGAGTGCCGCAGCACGGCCCGGATCCGCCGCGCCACAGTGCGGATCACCTCGTCACCCACCCCGTGCCCGTACGTGTCGTTCACGTTCTTGAACTTGTCGATGTCGAGCATGGCCGCCGCGAGCGGGCGCCCGTTGCGGGCCGCCGCCTGCACCAGCGCGCCGGCCACCGCGTAGAAGTGCCGCCGGTTGTGCTGCCCGGTCAGCTCGTCGGTGGTGGCCAGCTCCTGCACCCGGCTGAACAACCGGGCGTTCTCGTACGCGGTCATCCCCTGGGTGGCCAGCGCGGCCGCCACCTGCCGGCTGGTGTCGTCCAGCCCGGCGCCGCCGACCAGCACCACCCCGGCCCGCCCGTCCCGGCCGTCCAGCGGCACCGCGAGCGCGGTCGGGTCGCCGGCCAGCAGGCGTTCGCGCAGCCCGCCGGTGCCGGCCGGGTCCAGCAGTACCGGCACCTCGAAGCCGGCCAGCAGGGCCACCTCCTCCGGGGTGAGCCGCGCGCCGGCCACCTCCTCCGGTTCCAGCACCTCGCCGTCCGGGGCGACCAGGCAGCTCGAGCCGGCGCCCAGCGACGCCTGCAGGGTGCCGCTGAGCCGGCGCAGCAGCCGGTCCGGTTCCAGGATGCCGGTCAGCTCGGCCAGGCTGGCCCGCAGCATCTCGGCGATCGCCTGCTGCTGCTGGGCGGCCTGCACGGCCAGGTTCAGCTGGGCCGCCCGCGCGGTCTCCAGGGAGACCGCGACGTGGCTGCTGACCGCGGTGAGCACCTCGACGTCCTCGTCGGTGAAGATGCCCCGGGCCAGCCGGCTGTCCAGGTAGACCGCGCCGATCAGCCGGCCCTTGAACTGCACCGGCGCGACCAGGATGCTGCGCAGCCCGTGCACCACGGCACTGCGCGAGCCGAGCGCGGCGCCCTGCTCGGTGCCGGTGACCACAACCGCCTCGCCGGACTCGACGACCCGGCGGACCAGCGTGGTGCCGTAGTCGATCGTCGCGCTCAGCTCGCCGTCGGCGTCCCGGCCGGCGTACCGGACCGGCTCGCCGGCGTCGTCGAGCAGGAAGAACAGCGCCCGCTCGGCGCCCAGGATGCGCAGCGTCTCGTCCAGCGCGACCTGGGCCAGCTGCTGCGGGTCGAGGACCGTCGCAGCGGCCGTGCTGACCTGCTGCAACGCCTCCAGGCGGCGGTTGCGACCGGCGCCACCGCCCCCGCCGCCGCCCCGGCGCTCGGCGATCGTGCGCCGGTGCGTGCTGGCGCCCTCGTCCACGCCGAACTCGGTACGGGTCTGCCGCCGCCGCTGCTCCCAGCCGTAGAACGTGGCGAGCGCCAGCGCGGAACGGGCCTGCCGCTCGGCCTCGTGGATCTGACCGAGCGACCGCATCGCGCGGGCCCGGATCCGGTACAGCTCGTACTGGGCCAGCGGGGCGTCCAGGGCCCGGGCGGTCTTCTCCACCTCGTCGGCCAGCATGACACTGCGCGCGTGGTCGCCGGTGAGCTGGCAGAGCGAGGCCTGCGCCATCGCGTAGACCAGCTTGATCAGCGGCGAGCCACCGATCTTGCCGAGCTCGCGGATCGCCTGGACCGCCGCCGCCTGCCGGAGCGGGCGCTCCTCGTCGCTGGCGTAGCGCAGCCGGATCAGCTTGGCGTGCGCGTGGAACACGAAGATCCACTTGTGCTGGACCATCAGGTCGCGCCGGCGCAGCCCGATCTCTTCGAACTCCGCCATCAGCTGGTCGAACGGTTCGCCGACCTCGCCCTGCTCGAGCAGCACGCAGGCGGCCGCGGTGAGGTTGTTGAGCCGCTGCACCCGGGTGCCGGCGCCGTTCGGGAACGCCTCGCGCAACTTCTGCAGGGCGGCCGCGGCCTCGCCGAACCGGCCCTGGTAGGCCGGGATCATGGCGCCCAGCATGCCGAGCGAGGTGCCCTGGGCCTGCTCCGGGTCGGCCAGCGCGCGCAGGCCGCGCTCGTACTCGCGCTCGGCGTCCACCGAGTAGCCGCGCAGCATCATCCGCAGGCCCTGTGAGGCGTGGCCGGGCAGCAGCTGGGCGGGTTCGTACCAGCGGGCGTTCTTGCTGATCGCCTTCTCCCAGGCGGTGCCGTCGTCGTATCCGCCGAGCAGCATGGCGCAGCCACGGATCCACTCGACGTAGGCGATCAGCGCCGGATCGCCCAGCTCGGTGGCGACCTTGGTGGCCCGGCGCAGGCACCGCTCGCCGGTGCCGCGCAGCTTGGCCAGCGAGGTGACGTAACCGATCAGGGCGTAGACCCGGGCGTACTCCGGGCTGGGGCCGAGGCGGTTGACCGCGTACAGCGAGCGCAGCGCGAAGACACCGGCCTCGCGCAGCCGGATACCGACCGCGGCGGCGTAACCCCCGGCGTCCAGGACCGCGGTCAGCACGGCGAGCGCTTCGCGCTGCTGTCCCCCGGCATTGCCGAAACCGATCCGGGTACGCCGGACCAGCCCCCCGGCCAACGCGTACGCCAGCGTCGACAGCACCAGCAGCAGGCCGTTGCCGGGCAGCGGCCGGCCCAGCTCGGTCAACGCGTCCTGCGCGGCCTCGAGCGCGCTGGTGTCGTTCCAGACCGTGTGGTGCAGCTCGATCCGGGTGGTGAACAGCCGCGCCCGCTGCAACCGGTCCGGCTCGGTGGCCAGCGCCCGTTCCAGCGTCTCGTCGGCCTCGGCGAACCGACCGGCCCGCAGGTAGGCCTGGGCGAGCGGGTGCAGCAGCGCGGTGCCCGGATCCGGGTCGCCGTCGATCGCGTCGGCGAGGTACCCGATCGCCTCACCGGGCGCCTGGTCGGCCAGCGCCTGCAGCCCCGCGACCGCCGCGACACGCCGGCGAGCCTCCGCCGGTGCGGCGGCGCCGGCCCGCTGGTAGTGGCGGGCCACGGTGTACGCGTGCGCCTCGTCCCGCAGCTCCGGCGGCAGCTCCTCGAGCGCGGCGGCCAGCGCGGCGTGCCGCCCGGCCAGTTCCCCGGCGTCGATCCGCTCGAGCAGGTTGTCGCGCAGCTGGGGGTGCACGAACGCGTACCAGCCGCCCGGGCGCACCTCGAGCACGTGCCGGTCGATGCCGGCCTCCAGCGCGGTGAGGGTCCCCTCGTCCCCGCTGCCGGGCAGCCCCTCGGGACGGAACCGGACACCGGCCACCGCGGCCGTGGTGAGCCGGTCGAGGACCGGCTCGGACAGCCCGGTCAGCCGGGCGGCGAGCAGGTCGCGGACCCCGGCGGCGGACGGCAGCGCGTCGGCGCCCGCGGTGTCCAGCCGCCAGGTGCCCCAGAGCGGGCCGAGCAGGCCCGCGTCGAGCAGCCGCATCAGGTAGCTGACCACGGCGAGCGGGGTCCCGTCGGTGCGGACCGTGACGTGCCGGGCCAGCTCGGCCGGCACGTCGGCGCCGGGCAGCCGGGACGCGACCACCTCGGCCACCGCGAGCGCGGGCAGCGGGGTGCAGGTCAGCTCCAGGGTGCCGGGCACGCCCAGGTCCAGGCCGGTCGGCGCGGGGCCGTTCGCGACGCTGTTCTCGGTCAGCAGCACCAGCATCGGCAGGCTCGGCAGGTCCGGGGCGAGCACGGCGAGCATCTGGCGGGTGGCGGCGTCCAGCAGGTGGGCGTCGTCGACGACCAGGATCAGGCCGCCGGCCCGGCGGGCCAGCTCGCCGAGGAAGGCCGCGCCGGCCGCGAAGACGTGCTCGTCGCCGGCGGTGACCGCGCCGGTCGCGTCGAGCAGACCCAGGTCGCCGAAGAGCTTGACCACCTGGGCGACGCCGGCCACCGCGGCGGACTCGACGATGTTGTGCTCGGCGACGGCCCGGGCCTCGCCGGGCATCCGGCGGATCCGGGCCAAGGAGGCCTCGACCGCCTCGCGCACCACGGCGAGCGGGGCCGGCTCGTCCGGCCGGGACGTACCCCAGATCATCGGGCAGTCGTCCGCCGCGACCAGGCTGGCGGCGTGCTCGGCGAGCCGGGTCCGGCCGGAGCCGGGCCCGCCGCGGATCACCACGACACCGCCCAGCCCGGCGCGGGCCCGTTCCCAGCGGCGGCTCAGCCGGTCCGCCTCGGCGTCCCGGCCGCACATCGGCCACCGGCTGGCGGCGGGCTGTTCGGCGGCCGCGCCACCCGGGGCGCCACGCAGCGCGTCGAGCACGGCCGCGGCGTCCGGGTAGCGGTCGTCCGGGTCCTTGGCGAGCAGCCGGTGCACCACGGCGGCCAGCACCGGGTCGACGTCCGGCCGGCGCTCCCGGATGTCCGGTACCGGGGCGGCCAGGTGCAGCCGCAGCAGCTCGCCGACGTCGTCGGCCTCGAACGGCAGCCGGTTGGTCAGGCACTCGAACAGCACCACGCCGAGCGAGTACAGGTCGGAGCGGCCGTCGACCGGCCGGCGCAGCATGCCGGACTGTTCCGGCGAGGTGTAGAGGAAGGTGCCGACCGCCTCCTCGGAGTCCTCGCGGACGTCCCGGCCGAGCTGCGCCAGGCCGAAGTCGATCAGCTTGGCCCCGCCGTCCTTGGCGATCATGATGTTGTCCGGTTTGATGTCCCGGTGCACCAGGCCGACCCGGTGCGCGGCGGCCAGCCCGCGGGCCAGCTGGGCGGCCAGCTCGACGGTCCGCTCCTGGGAGAGCACCCCGTAGACGAGCAGTTCGGAGAGCGCGCCGCCGGACAGGTGCTCGAGGACCAGGCCGGGCATCCCGTCGATCTCGCCGACCGCGTGCACGCCGACCACGCCGGGGTCGTTGATGCAGGCCAGCAGGGCGGCCTCGCGCTGGAAGGCGGTGCGGAGCTCCGGCAGTTCACCGGCGTCCGGCAGCGGGCGCTTCAGCGCATAGTCACGGCCGTCGCGCCGGGCGTGGTGCACCATGGTGAACGCGCCACGACCGAGCTCGTCGACCACGTCGAGGCCGGTCAGCTCAGCGGCGTGCGGCGGCCCAACCGGGCGCACCTGGGGGGATTCGGTCACCTAGCGCACTCATTCCGTAGCCGTCTGCACTCCTGCTGATCGACCGGAAATCCCCGGATCTGAAGGTTCCCGCAGTCGCGCGTCCAGCCAGGCGAACGCCGCCTCCTGCATCGGCTCGGTGAAGATGTGGCCCAGACCGGGCCAGGTCCGGGTGGCGAGCCGGTCACCGGCCCGCTGTGAGGTCCAGACCGCGCGGAGCTTCTCGTACGCCTCGGCGACACCGGCGGCCGGGAAGAGCGGGTCGTCCGCGCCGTCGGTGAGGTACATCGGGCGCGGGGCGGCGAGCGAGGCCACGTCCGGGATGTCCAGCCGGCGATACAGGCCGGGGTGCAGCATGTAGAAGGCGGACTGCCCGCGCAGCGTGTTGTTGCCGGGCACCATCATGCCGGCCAGCGTGGTCATCCAGCAGGCCGAGACGGTCGCCGCGACGTGCCCGGAGAGCGCGGCCACCTGCCAGGCGCGGTACCCGCCCATCGAGAAGCCGACCGCGGCGATCCGGTGCGGGTCCACCTCGGGCAGCGTGGCGAGCAGGGCGGCGGCCCGGGTGTCCTCGCGGGCCATCAGCCCGGCCAGGGAGGAGCCGAGGTTGAAGAAGTTGCTCGCCAGGGACTGCTGGTTCTCGTAGGTGAGACCGCCCCGATCGCCCCAGCCGAGCGCGTCCACCGCGAGCACGGTGTAACCGCGGGCGGCCAGCACGTCACCCGGGAACCGGCCGGAGAAGTACTTGTCGGCCCAGCCCTGCGCGGAGAGGCGGCGGGTCTCGTCGTACCACGGCTCGATCAGCTTCTCCTTGCCGATGTCGAACCGGGCGCCGTGGTCGTGCAGCAGCAGCGCGGCCGGGTGCGGCCCGGGACCGTCCGGGATCAGCATCGCGGCACGCACCCGGCTGTGCCGGGTCAGGTTGAACTCGATCAGCCGGCGACGGAACCCGGGGCCGGGCTGCTCGTCGAGCGTGCGCACGGCGAACCCGGTGCGCTCGGCCGGCTGCCACAGCAGCTCCTCGACGTGGGCGCGGGCCCGGCGCTGCCAGCCGCGGAAACCGAGGTGCCGGGAGTTCGCCCAGGCCAGCGGGTAGGTCAGCTCGCTCTTGAGCCCCTCGAAGAACACCGGCAGGTTCCCGCCGACCACACCTGGACTCTCGAACGCCGGGCTCTCCATCGCGGGGCTTCCGGCCGGCTTTCCGGCCGAAGGGCCTTCCGCCGGGCTTCCGACCGCGGGGCTTTCCGCCGGGTTTCCGACCGGGGTTCCGGCCGCGGGGCTTCCGGCGGGCGGGAGATCGAAACCGGCCGCGGCGGCGGCGTCGTGGAGGGCGAGGACGGCGGCCGGCAGGGCCACGAAGTCACGGCGCTTCATGCCGACATCGAAACCGATCCGGTCCGGACCGTGGGTCACCTCATTGAAATCTTTCAATTGATGCCGCTTTTCCTCTCGTACGATGGAAAAGCCCTTGATCGTCTCGCCCCGGGCCGGTGACCTATGCCGATGCGGTCCGGCGGAGGTCCGCCTGCGCGTCGAGCGGCCGGCTCCGGATCCCACCGCTGACCCGGCCGCCGCTTGCCGGGACGTGCGAAGGTCAACGTGATCACCCGGAAGGAGCATCATGATCAAGGGTTTTGGGCTGGTGGTCCGGTTCACGCTCCGCGACGACCAGGCCGCGCGGGACTTCGACGAGCTGATCGACCGAACCGCCGCCGGCATCCGCCAGAGCGAGCCGGGCACTCTGGCCTATGTCGTCCACACCGTCCCGGACGAGCCTCTGGTCCGGGTCTTCTACGAGCTGTATGCGGACCGCGCCGCGTTCGACGCCCACGAACAGCAGCCCCACACCAGGCACTTCCTCACCGAACGGGACCGCTTCGTCACGTCCACCGAGGTCACCTTCCTCACCGCCCACGGCGGCAAGTTCCCCACCGAAACAGCGGAGTAGCCCACCGCGACCACCCAGCGCCATCAGCCACGGCTGACACCGGTCGGCCGCATGGGCTGCCGGTGGTCGGTGGTTGCGGGTGGTAGCCAGGCGGCACGCTGCGGTCGGTGGTTGCGGGTGGTAGCCAGGCGGCACGCTGCCGGCTTGCGGTCCGTCGCGCCGGCCCCGGCCGCGCTGGTTGCGGCCGTCCCGAGAGGCGAATGGCCGGTCCCGGTGCCCGGTCGGGGTGCGGGCAGTCGGGGGCCGATCCGGGCGGGTCGAGGGCTGGCCCGGGCGGTCGGGGCGGCCGGGGCCGGGGGGGGTGACCCGGATGCGCGATACCGCATTCAGCACGCAATGTTCCGCGTTCCCAGGCAGCCACCATGCCGGCTGGCCTTCACCCCGCCA
>NZ_BOMS01000027.1 GCF_016862315.1 Actinoplanes palleronii
GAGGGCCGTCACAACCAGCCGAGCGACCCGAGCTGGGCCTGACGGCCCTTGTGGGCGACGCATAACGGCTGTCACGACCGGGCGAGCGGTCGCGGGCGAGCGCTTGCGGTGATCCCGGCGCCGCGAAACACCACCAGCGGTCGCCGAGCACGGCTGGAGAGCGGCCGTCGTCGTTTCAGGGCCGCTCTGACCACCACCGATGCTCGCCGGGCACGATCGGCGGGGCCGGCGGCTCGCACGGGCCGGGTCAGAAGGTCCAGATGGTCAGGAACAGGGCTACCAGGAAGAACCACAGGTTGGTGCTGAGCAGGTATACCCGCTCGGCCAGACCGAACACCTGGCGCAAGGAGGGGACGACCATCGTCACCACGACCGCGGCCAGGCCGGCTGCGGCGATCCACTTCAGCGTCACCAGCACCGCGCCGAGGCTCGACCACGCCGGGTGGCCGGTCAGCGGCGGGGTCAGGTTCGCCACGGACAGGTAGACGAACGTGAACGACGCGACCGCCAGCAGCAGGTGGATCCGGCCGGTCGCGGTGACCGGGGTGCCCTCGACGTCGGTCGGGAAGAATGCCAGCGCCAGCCGGGTCGCCGGGATCAGCAGGAGGATCACGTAGTCGCCGGTGGACAGCGGATCGTGGCCCAGTTCGACGGCGAGCGCGCCGGTCAGCGCGAGGATGCCGAGGCTGTTGGCGAGCACCGCGGCCCGGAACTGCCCGGCAGTGCGGCCGACGCCGTAGTCGCTCACCGCGTCCCGGATCGGGTGATGTCCGGTGCCCCGCAGGTGCAGGGCCACGAAGATCGCGAGGTAGGCGAGGAGCAGGACGACGGCGGTGACCGCCAGCAGACTTCCGGACACGCTGACAGTCCCATCGGTAGTGCTCGTAACGACGAAAACCGATCTTAGGGAGTCCGTTCCGCGGCCGCTGCCCGGGCGCCGGCGATCGAGGCGGCGTAGGCGTTCGCCATCCGGTCCAGCAGCGCCTCCGGGTCGGCCGCGAGGAACCGGATCGGCGGGCCGGGCAGTTGCTCGGCGGCGCCGCGGGCGACCAGCCGGCGCAGCGTCTCGTAGACCTTGGGCTGCGGCACCCCGGTGCTCTTCGCGACCGCGTACCCGGTCAGCGGGCCGGCGCCGAGCAGGCCCGCGTAGCACCGCGCTTCGTACGGGGAGAATCCCAGCTCGCTCAGGTGCCTCACCAGGCGCTGGACCGGCATGCCAGCACTATAGGCAGAGGTAAATGCCGACGGATAGGTGCCGGTTTCCCTGCGGGTGCGCTAAGCAGGACAGATGACCGACTACCGGATCAGCCGCCGACTGTTCGTGACCACCGGCGCCGGGGTGCTGGGCCTGGCCGTGGTCAACACCCTGACCGCCTGCTCGACCACGCCCGCGGCGGAGCCGCTTCCGCAAACGAGCAGCGCCGAGGAGAAGGCGGGCACGACCGGCGGCTGGAAGCGGGTCAACCTCAGCTTCGTGTCGGCCTACCTGCTGCTCCGCGGCGACGAGGTGGCCATCGTCGACACCGGCACCGCGGGCTCCGGCGGTGCGATCGAAACCGGACTCAAGGCGGCAGGCAAGGACTGGGGCGCGGTCAAGCACGTCCTGCTCACCCACCACCACCCGGATCACGCGGGCAGCGTCGACGAGATCCAGAAGCAGGTGAAGGCCACGTTCTACACCGGAACGGCGGACGCCCCGAACATCGTCTCGGACGCCAAGCTGACGTCGCTCAACGACGGTGACGAGGTGTTCGGGCTGCAGATCGTCGGCACGCCCGGGCACACGCTCGGCCACATCTCGATCTTCGACGCGTCGACCGGGACGCTCGTCGCCGGCGACGCCCTGCGTACCCAAAATGGTTTGGAAGGCTCGAACCCGGAGTTCACCGCGGACCAGGCTGCGGCGGCAAAATCGGTCAAGAAACTGGCGACCCTGCCGATCAAGATCATTTTGCCGGGGCACGGCGAGCCGTTGACCTCGGGCGCGAGCGAGGCGTTGCAGAAGCTGGCGGCGACACTCTGACCTGCGAGTTCGCTGTTCGCCGCCAGCTTCGCGGCGGTTCCGGCCGCTCTTTTCCGGTACGACGGTACGGCGCTATTTCAGCTGCTTGAACTTCTGCACGGCCTTCCGCGTGATCGCCTCGAGTTCGTGCTGCCCGGGCTGTTCGATGTTGACCAGCAGCACGGTGATCACGGCGCCCCGGATCGAGACGGCGGCCATCTTGCCGTGCACGGTGACCCGCGGGCTGGTCATCTCGACCTCGAAGCGGACGGCGGCGGACTTGTTGCCGAACCGCGGCAGGTCGAGCGGGAACGTCGACATCCGCAGCGCGTCGGGCTCGCCGGGCTTGCCCTCGTCATAGGACGGGCAACGGCTCGGCGCGGCGGCCACCTGGGCCACGATGTCCCGGGCGGCCCGGTCACCGGCCGGGTTGATCGCCTCGATCAGCACCGGCCCGGTCTCACCCTTCATGAAGGCGGCCCGCACCGTGTCGCTGCCGGCCTTCTGGCCCTGGCCACCGGGCTGAGGCGTGGCGGTCGGCGCGCCCGCCCCCACCGGCTTCGCGGCCGGCATGTCCGCACCGGCCGTCGTCGCAGCTGCGGCTGCGGCCGGCTGCGCGGCTGCGGCGGGCTTCACGGCTACCGCGGGCTGCGCGGCCGCGGCGGGCTTCACGGCTGCGGCGGCCGGGGAGTCCTGGCTGGGCTGCCCCGGGGCAAGGGCGACGGCGGACCGGGGGCTGGGCTTGACCGGGACGCCGGGGCCGACCGGGGCGCCGGGGGCCACGGGGCGGACCGGGGCGCCGGGGGCTGCGGCCGGCGTGGTGTCGCACATGCCGATCTTGGAGCCGGTGTCGGTGAAGGCCTTCAGGGCGTCCGGCATCGGCTTGTAGCCGGACGGCAGCTCGGCCGGGGTGAGCAGGGCGGCCCGCAGGCGCTCGGGGTCGAACTTTCCGCCCGCCGCGACGGCGTGCAGCGGGGACGTGCCCGGCAGCAGCGCGGAGCCGGCCAGGGACGCCGGCAACGCCGCCCCGATGATCAGCGAGGGGGTGGCCGCGTCGCTCATCAGCTGGGCCAGCGCGGCGTTCTTCGCGGGGTTCCAGACCACTGACCGGGCGCTCTTCGCCGGGCTCCAGGTGGCGGCCGCGGCGGCGCGGTGGGTCAGGGCGAGGTCAGCGGTCAGCGCGGTCAGGCCCAGCCCGGCGGAGAGCGCGACGCCGAGTGCCGTTCTGACCGATTTATACCGAATGATCTGCATTTGATCACCCTAAACGGCGCCTAGCAGGTGCCAAGCAGCCTTCGCCGGAATACGCCGGAACCAGCACGGGCGGGAGCCGGAACGCGCCCCGAACCAGCGCAGGGCGGGAGCCGGAACACGCCCGAACCAGCGCGGGCGAGACGGGAACACCCCCGGTGACCAGCGCGGGATGGGACGGGAACACCCCCCGGTAACCGGCGCGGGGCGGCGCCCGCGGGTGGGCTCGCTCCGGGGCGGGGCCTGCCGGGGGCACGCGGCACGGGAGCGCGGCCGGGCGGGCTCCCCGGCCGGCGGGCCCTAATCGTACAAAAAAGGGGTTTTAATGGTTTTTGTGATGAGCGTGGGAGAGCAGGCGGTTGTCGTCGAGGGGCTCAGTTCGGCGGAGGCCGCGCACCGGTTGCGGCACGGTGAGGGGAACACCCCGGTCAAGGGCGGGTCGCGCAGTTATGCGGAGATCCTGCGGACCAACGTCTTCTCGTTCTTCAACATCATTCTGTTCGTGATCGGGGTGGCGCTGCTGGCCCTGCAGCGGTACAGCGACGCGCTGATCAGTGTCGGACTCGGCCTGATCAACGCGGTGATCAGCGCGGCCCAGGAGATCCGGGCCAAGCGGAAGCTGGACGGGCTGCAACTGCTCGACCGCGGCGCGGTCGTGGTGATCCGCGACGGCGCCGAGCAGGAGATCGAACCCGAACTCGTCGTGCGCGGCGACGTGCTGCGGGTCCGGGCCGGCGACCAGATCGTGGTGGACGGGCCGATGCTGGACGGCGGCCGGATCGAGGCGGACGAGTCGCTGCTGACCGGGGAGTCGGATCCGGTGACCAAAGAACCCGGTGATGACTTGCGGTCAGGCAGCCTGTGCGTCTCGGGCGACGGGCACCAGCTGGCCCGGGACGTCGGGCGCAACAGTTACGCCGGGCGGCTGACCGCCGAGGCGCGCCGGTCCACCACCGACAAGACGCCGCTGCAACGGCGGATCGAGTTCACCGTGCGCCTCGTCATGGTGCTGACCACGCTGATGAGCGGCGCGATCCTGGCCCAGGCCGCGATCGAGGGCTTCACCCTGCTGCGGGTCGTCCAGATCACCGCGGTGCTGTCCGGGCTGGTGCCCTACGGGCTGTTCTTCCTGATCGCGCTCGCCTACACGGCCGGCGCGGTCCGGATCGGTCGCCAGGGCGCGCTGGTCCAGCAGGTCAACGCGGTCGAATCGGTGAGCAACGTGGACGTGGTGTGCACCGACAAGACCGGCACGCTGACCACCGGCAACCTCGCCGTCGACGAGATCCTGCCGATCGGCGAGCACGAGTACGCCGAGGTCGCCGACGCCCTGGGCGGTATCGCGCACAACGCCACCACCCCGAACCTGACCGCGCTGGCGATCGCCGCCGAGCTGGCCGGGCCGATCTGGGAGATCCGCGACGAGGTGCCGTTCGCGTCCTCGCTGCGCTGGTCCGGACTGGTCACCGACGAGGACACCTGGGTGCTGGGCGCGCCGGACGCGCTCGCCGCGCGGCTGCGCAAACCGCTGCCGGCCGACCTGGTCACCGAGCGGACCCGGCGCGGCCTGCGGGTACTGCTGCTGGCCCGGGCGCAGGACACCGGCGCGCCGCTGCGCGACCCGGAGGGCCGGCCCGAACTGCCGATGCTGGAGCCCTACGGCCTGGTCGCGCTCGGCGACGAGCTGCGCCCGGCGGTGGCCGACACGGTCCGCCGGTTCCGCAGCAGCGGGGTCGACCTCAAGGTGCTCTCCGGCGACGACCCGCGCACCGTCGCGGCGATCGCCGACCGGGCCGGGATGGACGCCGGCGAGCCGGTCCCCGGCGCCGACCTGGACGGGCTCGACGACGCCGCCCTGGACGCGGTGGTCGCCCGGACCACGGTGTTCGGCCGGGTCGCGCCGGAGCACAAGGAACGGATCGTCCGGTCGCTGCGCCGCCAGGGCCGGTACGTCGCGATGATCGGCGACGGGGTGAACGACGCCCGCGCGCTCAAGCAGGCGCACGTCGGGGTGGCGATGCGCAGCGGCAGCCCGGTCACCCGGGACGTGGCCGACATCGTGCTGGTCGACGACTCGTTCGCGGTGCTGCCCCCGGCACAGGAGGAGGGCCGGCGGATCATCAACGGGATCGGGATGTCGCTCTACGTCTTCCTGGCCCGGGTGGCCAGCCAGGGGCTTGTCATCCTGGCGGTGACGATGCTCGGGCTGGGCTTTCCGTACTCGCCGACCCAGGTGGGGCTGACCCTGTTCACGGTCGGGGTGCCGACGTTCTTCCTGACGTTCTGGGCCAAGCCGGTCCCGCCGGACAAGCGGCTCTTCGCGAGCATGGCCCGGTTCGTGCTGCCCACCTCGATCGTCACGGCCGGCGTGGCGACGACCGTCTACACCGCGCTGTACGAGGCGATCTCGCACGGCTTCAGCTCCGGCCGGACCCCGGCCGAGGTGATCGACGAGTTCGAGCGCTACACCGGCCTGCAGTACGGCGTCGACACCGACTTCGCCACCGCGTCCGCGACGATCGCCGCACAGACCGGGCTGTCGACGTTCTTCTGCTTCGCGTCGTTCATCATGATCCTGTTCCTGGCGCCGCCGAACCGTCTCTTCGCCGCGTGGACCCCGCCGACCGACGACCGCCGCCCGGCACTGCTGGTCGCCGGACTGATCGTGGTCTTCCTCGTGGTGATCAACGTGCCGGTGCTGTGGTCGTACTTCGGCCTGATCGGACACGCCCGCCCGGTCGCCGCGATCGTGCCGCCCGCGCTGCTGATCTGGTTCCTGGCCCTGACCGCGGCGTTCCGCTTCAAACTCCTCGACCGGGCGCTCGGGGTGCACAACCTGCATCGATGAGTAACCTTCGGTCATGAGCGCTCTGCCCCCGGAACTGCGCGGTCTGATCGAAACCGGTCCCCTGGCTCACCTGAGCACGATCAACGCCAACGGCAGCCCCCAGGTCTCGGTGATCTGGGTCGGCGTGGACGGTGACGACGTGGTCAGCGGCCACCTGAGCTGGAACGCCAAACTCCGCAATGTGGAGCGGGATCCCCGGGTGGTGCTGTCGTTCGACGCGCCCCGGCAGCCGGGTGTGTTCCTTGCCGAACACGCGGTGCTGCGGGCCCAGGCCGCGATCGAGCCCGGCGAGCAGGCGTGGGAGCTGCTGGACCGGCTGGCGAAGGTCTACCTCGCCCCGGATGCGACGTTCCCGGCGCCGCGGACGTCCGGCTGGGTGATCCGCTATCACGTCGAACGGATCGGCGGGGTCGGCCCGTGGACGTCGCCCGCGTGACAGTGACGTGTGCCGTTCCCTCGGGCGACGCCTTCGCGTGATTGACTCGTGACTAATGTCGCTGGTAGGACCGGAGGGGTGACCTTTCTGTGGTCCTACACCGACGCCTTGGCCGCCGGCGATGAGAGCTGGTGGCGGGCCGCGACCCGGCACGCCGCCGATCTCCTGGAAGCCGACCACTGGTGGCTCGACCCGCCCGGACGGGTGCCGGTCCAGCACCTGCTGGTGGAGACGACCGCGCTGCTGTCCTACGCGCTCGCCCGCAGCGAGGACGACGACCCGGAAACGGTCACCGGCGCCGAGCTGTCCGCCTGGGCCGCGGCCCGCCCACTGCCCATGCTGGACGAGACGGTCCCGGATTCCCTGGAGGGTTCGATCTCCCTGCTGCAGTGGAGCCGGATCTTCGAGGAGCAGCGCCTGCGCCAGCAGAACGACCTGGCCCGGCTGCTGCGGGCTGCCGGGCACCACCTGCCGGCCACGGATGATCCGGTCGCGGTCCTCTGGCAGGACCTGGTCGACCGGGACCATCCGGGGCGGCGGTACGGACGCGACTTCCGCCTGCCGGGCCCGGCGCTGGCGCTGGGGCTGGGCGCAGTCGCCCAGCAGTTCAACCGCCCATAATCAGCACCAAACCCCGAAGCGTGTGAAGTAACGGCGCCCAGCGCACCCAAACTCCCCACGCAACGCCAGCAACCACCTTGCGTGTGAAAAAACGGCGCGGAGCGCACCCAAACTCCCCACGCAACCCCGCCAACCACCTTGCGTGTGAAAAAACGGCGCCCAGCGCACCCAAACTCCCCACACAACCCCGCCACCCACCTTGCGTGGGGAGAAACGGTACGGAGCGCACCGAAAAGTCACACGCAGCGGCCGGAACCGCCGACTGTGGGGAGTTCAGGTTCGGAGCGGACCCGGACTTCACACACTCGGGGGCAGAGGACCGGCCGCGGGCTCGGGACCGACGGCGTTGCGGAGGGAGAAGTGGGCGGCCACACCAGTGGGCAGGATCAGCCAGAACGAGATCAGCCGGTAGATCAGCACCACCGTCGCGGCGGTGATCTCAGGGCACCCCGCCGCGATCAGGCCCGCCAGCATGCTGGTCTCGATCAGGCCGATGCCGCCCGGAGTGAGCGGGATCTGCCGGACCACCTGGACGGCCAGGTAGATCAGCGCCAACCGGCTCCAGCCGACGTCAGCGTGGGCTGCGGCCGCGGCCAGCACCAGGCAGCTCAGGTCCAGCAGCCAGTTGATCAGGCCGGCCGTCAGGACCGCCAGCCAGGTCCCGAGCGGGATGGACCGGGCGTCACTCAGCGCCCGGCTGGACGGAGGCCGCCGCATGAGGCCCGCAAACGGCGCGACGACCCAGCGACCGACGCGAGACGTAAACA
>NZ_BOMS01000028.1 GCF_016862315.1 Actinoplanes palleronii
CGCGAGCGGCGGGACGACCCCGGGGCGGATGCCGTCACCCGCCGCGGGAACAGCCGCGGAGCGGCGCGCCAGGACACCGGCGGGGACGGCGACCAGGAGAACGACACCGGTGACCGGAAGGGACCAGGTGGCGGCGTAGAGCAGGGCCAGCGCCAGGACCGTGACGACGCTGGAGATCAGGGTGGCGGTGGCCGCCGTCGCGGACGTCGCGCCGTGCCGGCGGTACGTGCGGAACGCGTAAGCCGCCGAGGCCGCGGAACCCGCGGGCAGGGCCATGCTGAGCGCCGAGCGCACGTAGGTCATGGCAAGGGCACGGCGCGGCGGGACCCGGACGCCCAGGGCGGCGAGCAGGCGGCGCTGCTGTTCCGCGTACGCGCATTGGGACAGCAGACCGGCGGCGACCGCCGACGCCGCCCACCGCCCATCGGCGGCGCGCAGCGCGCCGGCGAACGCCGCCGGGTCGGGCAGCCGATCGCGCAGGGTGTACACGGCCAGGATCGCGATCAGACCGAACAGCACACCGCCGAGCAGGCGGCGGACCTTCAACAGAGCGGTGCCGGTGGGCTGGACGGTCAGGGTCACCCGTTCAGGGTTCCGCACCGGCGGGTTCTGGTCGTCATCCGCACGCAGGTATTACCGGGTACCGCGGACGCGGTACACGCCGCGGGACGTACTCCCCCGGGCGTGCACCGCGCGCGCCCGCGATCAGAAGTTGATCATGTGGCCGGCCAGGCCGTGCACGGCTTCCTTGACGGCTTCGCCGAGGGTCGGGTGGGCGTGGACGTTGCGGGCCACCTCGGTGACCGTGAGGTCCCACTGCTGAGCCAGGGTCAGCTCCGGCAGCAGCTCGGTGACGTCCGGGCCGATCAGGTGGGCGCCGAGCAGCTCGCCGTGCTCACCGTCGCTGAGGATCTTCACGAAGCCGGTGGCGTCGCCGAGCCCGTGCGCCTTGCCGTTCGCGGTGAACGGGAACTTCGCCACCCGTACGTCGAAGCCCTCCTCCCGGGCCTGCGCCTCGGTCCAGCCGAAGCTGGCCACCTGCGGCTGGCAGTAGGTGGCCCGCGGGATCATCCGGTAGTCGAGCGCCATCGTCTCGGCGCCCGCGATGGTCTCGGCGGCCACGATGCCCATCGCCTCGGCGGCGTGCGCGAGCATCAGCTTGGCGGTCACGTCACCGATCGCATAGATGCCCGGCACATTCGTACGGCACCGGTCGTCGATCGCGACCGCCCCGCGATCGGTGAGCTCCACCCCGGTCGTCTCCAGGCCGTACCCCTGGGTGTTGGGGTGAAAGCCGATGGCCTGGAGCACCTTGTCGGCCTCGAGCACCTCGGTCTTGCCGTTGCGCGAGACGGTGACCCGGACCGACTCGGCACGCTCCTCGATGCCCTCGACGCGGGTGCCGAGGCGCACGTCGACGCCGAGCTTGCGGTACTGCCGCTGCAGCTCCTTGGACACGTCCTCGTCCTCGAGCGGCAGCATCCGGTCGAGGAACTCCACGATGGTGACTTCGACGCCGTAGTTGCGCAGCACGTACGCGAATTCGACGCCGATCGCTCCGGCTCCCACGATGATGATGCTGTCCGGGAGTTCCGGGTCGAGGATCTGCTCCTCGTAGGTGACGACCCGGCTGGTCACGCTGGTGCCGGGGATCAGGCGGGTGCTCGCGCCGGTGGCCAGGATGCAGTTGTCGAACGTGACGGTCCGGTCGCCGACCCGCAGGGTGTGCGCGCCGGTGAACGTGCCGCGGCCCTGGATCTCGGTGATCCCGTTCTTCTTCATCAGGTAGTGCACGCCCTTGACCCGGCCGTCGGCCACGGTCCGGCTGCGCTGGTGTGCCACCCCGTAGTCGAAGGTGACGGTGCCGTCGATGCCGAAGGTCTTCGCCTGGTGGGTGAAGATGTGCGCGAGCTCGGCGTTGCGCAGCAGCGCCTTCGACGGGATGCAGCCCACGTTCAGGCAGACCCCGCCCCAGTAGCGGTCCTCGACGATGGCGGTGGAGAGTCCGAGCTGGGCGGCGCGGATGGCCGCGACGTATCCGCCCGGCCCGGCACCCAGCACGACAAGATCAAAATGTTCGGCCATGCCAGAAACCCTACTTTCAACAACCTCGCAGGAAGGGCCACTAGGCTGCGCGGCGAGGGGAGTACCTCCGTCTGGGACGTTGCGGTCATCACGGGCATGTGATCATGCCCCCGTGCGTCCACCCGCATCGCACCACGCGGGTGAGAGAGACCTCGGACGCTGACGTATGTCCGAGGAGCTCCCGTGTCATCGATTGCCTCGCCCACCCTGTGGGCGATCACCATCGCCGTCCTGCTGGGACTGCTGGTCGCCGACTTCGTCGCCACCCGCCGTCCGCACGAGGTCAAGATGCGCGAGGCGGTCGGCTGGTCACTGTTCTATCTCGCGCTTCCGGCGGCCTTCGGCGTGCTGATCTGGCAGGTGTACGGCCAGCGCCCCGGCATCGAGTTCTTCACCGGGTACGTCGTCGAGAAGTCCCTGTCGGTCGACAACCTCTTCGTCTTCATGCTGCTGCTCGGCGCGTTCGCGGTGCCGGCCGCCCTGGCACAGCGGGTGCTCCTCTACGGCATCGCCGGCGCCCTGGTGCTGCGAGCCGTCTTCATCGCGCTCGGTGCGGCGGTGCTGCAGTCCGGCGCGTGGGCGTTCCTGCTGTTCGGCGGGATCCTGCTGGCCACCGCGGTCAAGGTGATGCGGGACGCGATGCGCGGGGGCGAGCACAGCGTCGACGTGGAGAGCATGCGCAGCGTCAGGCTGATCCGCCGCTGGATGCCGGTGGTGAGCGACTACCGGGGTGGCGCGCTGACCGTACGGGAAAAAGGTCGTCGGGCCCTGACCCCGCTGGCCCTGGTCGTGGTCGCGGTCTTCATGACCGACATCGTCTTCGCCGTCGACTCGGTGCCCGCGGTGTACGGCGTGACCGAGGACCCCTACCTGGTCTTCGCCACCAACGCGTTCGCCCTGCTCGGCCTGCGCGCGCTCTACTTCGTGCTCCGCAACGTGCTGGACAAGCTGCGCCACCTGAACTACGGCCTGGCGCTGATCCTGGCGTTCATCGGCGGCAAGCTGGTCCTGCACTGGGCGCACAAGGTGTGGCCGGACGCCGTCCCGGACGTGCCGACCGTGCTCTCCCTCGCCGTGATCGCCGGCGTGCTGGCCACCGTCACCGTGACCAGCCTGATCGCCAACAATCGGGACCTGCGTCTTTCCAGCGAGCACCGGGATCTTGCCGCGCACGCGTTTGACCGGCAGGACAAGCCCTAGTCACGGCGAGTTCGCCTGCTGGACGCCGGGGTCGGGTGGGATGTGCCACCGTGCACCACGCGAACCACTACTACGGGCACTCCCACGTGCTGGCCCGGTACTGCGGGCTCGACCCGGCCGAGGTCCACGAGATCCGCGGCTATCTGCAGCACGGCTGGAACATCGGCGACGGGATGGCGCCCGACCACGAGTTCGTCCCCGGCATCCCGCTGTTCGTGTGGAGCGAGACGACCCGCCGGCGCGCCTGGTCACTGGGGCGAAGGCCGGTGCACGTGATCGGGGCGCCGTGGGCGTACCTGCTGGCCATGGAGCCGGCCGCGCCCGCGGAGCCCCGGGAGGGCACCATCTACTACCCGTTCCACGGCTGGGAGGGGCAGCGCATCGTCGGTGACCACGGCCGGCTGATCGACGAGATCCGGGCGACCGAGACCGGCCCGGTGACGGTCTGCCTCTACTGGCAGGAGTACCGCTCACCGCGCCTGCGCCGGCAGTACGAGCGGGCCGGCTTCCGGGTGGTCTGCCACGGCTACCGCGGCGGTTGGTACAAAGACCTCGACCCCGGTTTCCTCGACCGCCAGCTCGCCGAGCAGCGCCGGCACGCGCGGGTCGCGTCGAACCGGCTGTGCAGCGCGGTCTTCTACGGCATCCTGGCCGGTTGCGAACCGGCCGTCTACGGCGACCCGATGCGCCTGGACGGCGAGCGCTCCGCATTCGGCGGCCAGTCCCGGATCGAGCGGCAGTGGGCCGAGCTGCACGGCCCCCGGGTCGATCCGGTGCTGGCCGGCACGGTCGCCACCGCCGAACTCGGCGCCGACCGCCTCCTCTCCCCCGCCGAGCTGCGGCACCTGTTCCACTGGTCACCCGCACGAGCTTCGGAAGGTATGAATCGATGAGTGTGCGGTCTATCGGCGGGGAGATGCCGCACTGGTCCGAGCCGGTCGACTCGGTGGCACGCGGCGCCGTGCTGGGTGCGCTGGCGGCCGCGGCGCACGGCCGCACGCTGGTCGTCGGACCGCTCGGGGCCGAGATCGTCGATCACCTCCCGGTCGCCGATCTGACCTTTTTGGTACGGGGGACGCCCGACGTTCTGGCCGCGCGCCACCCCGGCGTACGGATCTGGTGCGGCAGCCTCGCCAAGCTCCCCGCCGAGCCGGAGTTCGACACCGTCCTGGCCCTCGACGGCCTGGACCGGACCGGCACCACCGAATCTCCGGACCTGCCCTGGTCGGAGTCGCTGTCCCGGCTCCTCGCCGTGCTCCGCCCCGGCGGCCGGCTGCTGCTGTCGGTGACCAACCCGGCCGGGTTGCACCGGCTGCTCGCCCTGCCCGCGGAACCGCCCTCCGCGCAGTGGTCAGCTCCGGCCGGGGACGACCCGACCCACCCGGCCGGCCCGGACCACCTCCGCGACACCCTCCGGTCCGCGGGCCTGGCGGTGCTCCACGAGTACGCCGCCTTCCCCACCCCGGAAGCCCCCACCGTCCTGGCCGGCGCGCCGTTGCTGGCCGACCCGGCGATGCGCGGGGTCGTGCAGTCGGCGCTGCGCCGGGCGTTCACCCCGACCGTGCCGATGCTGGCCGACCCGCGCCCGATCGCCCTGCGCCTGCTCCACGCGGACCTGGCCCTGGCCACCGCCCCGGCCTGGATCGTCGTCGCCACCCATCCGGCCGCTCCGGCCCGGCCGGCCTTGCCCGGCGCCCTGCTCGCGTCAGGCTCCACGGTCACCAGGCTGGACCACGACCGGTCCCGGGGCTGGCTCCCCAGCCCAGTCCCACCCCGATCCCCCTCTCCCGGCAGCTCTCCCGCTGCCGGCGGCTCCCCCTTTCCCGGCAGCTCTCCCGCTGCCAGCGGCTCTCCCGTTACCGGCTCTCCCGCTGCCGGCAGCTCTCTTGTTACCGGCGGCTCTCCCGTTACCGGCGGCTCTCCCGCTGCCGGCAGCTCTCCTGTCGTCGGCCTGGCGGGGGTGGTGCTGCCGGTCGGTCGGTGCCTGCACGATGCGCTGCTCGGCGCGTGCCGGGGGCACGACCAACCGGCGATGCGCGGCCTGCTGACCACCTGGCAGGGCGGTGAACTGGCCACACTCGACGCGGATCAGATCATCGTGGACATGGACGGAATCCTGCATCCGCTGACCTGGCCGATCGGCCCGATCAGCACAGCCGGACAAACAGGTCCGCTCGAGCCCACCGGCTCGACGGTTCCCATCGGCTCGACGGTTCCCATCGGCTCGACGGGTCCACTTCACCGGCTCGCGCAGTCGATCTTCGGTGAGGGCCTGACCCGGCTGTGGCCGACACCCGCGGACGTATCCGAGGTGACCACGCTGCTGACCGTCATGGCCGGCCGAGACGTCCCCAGCGACTCCCGGCAGCCACTCGGCGACCAGAAGACCGCAGCCAGCACCCGCCAGCCCTCCCCCGGAGCACCACCCCCGCGCGAAACCGTGGCCGGGCGCCCAACCGGAGCACCACCCCCGCGCGAAACCGTTTCCGATTGCGCAACCGAAGCGCCGACGCTGCGCGAAACCGTGGCCGGGCGCGCAACCGAAGCGCCGACGCTGCGCGAGACCGTGGCGGAGCGTGACCGGCTGCGCCGTGAGCTGGCTGAGGCCCGAGCCCAGACCGACTGGTATCAGAAGCGCGCCGCCCAGCGAGACGCCGAGCTGATCCGCGCCAACCGCATCATCTCCGCGCTGAAGGCCACCGCCCCCGGACGAGCCGCCACCGCAATGGCCGGCGGCCTCCGCACCGGAAAACGGGTAGCCCGAGCCGCCCTCCGCCGCCTACGCCCCGAAGACTGAGCCGCTCCCTCATCCGGCTGGTTCTGAGGGGTGCCTCAAAGGCCCGGAGGCACCCCTCAGAACCAGCCGAAAACCCGGCAGACGCACTCCCACCGCAAGCCGCAACCACCCACGCGAACCAGCTCGCAACCCCAGCTGGCGCTCAGACCTGCCGCCCGGCCCCCGATCACCCTGCCGGCGGCGCAGAGGTGCACGATGCCCGCTCGGCTGCGCCTGCCGCTGCTGGGCGGGGCGGGGTGGGGCGGTGAGAGTCCGCAATGCCAGATCGCGTGCGCCCA
>NZ_BOMS01000029.1 GCF_016862315.1 Actinoplanes palleronii
CCACCGCCCCGAACCCGACCCACCGCGGACCCCAGCCGCCCCACCGGCACCGAGCGCGGACTTCCACCGCCCCACCGACGCCAAACGCGGACCCTGGCCGCCCTTCGGCGCCGAGCGCGGACTCCTACCGCCCCACCGGGGCTGAGCGCGGACCCCGGCCGCCCCTTCGATACCGAGCACGGACCCCGGCCGCCCCTTCGATACCGAGCGCGGACCCCGGCCGCCCCACCGGCATCGATCGCCCACGCCGGCCCGGCGAAGCACCACCGAGCGACCGAACCTCCCGGCCCGCAACGACCCCCACCCACCTGCACCGAACACATCGGACACCACTCCAACGCCGCAGGGCACCACCCAGGCCGAACGGGCTAAGAGGGACCGGCAATAGGTCCAAGATCCGGGCAGGCGGGTACCCCAGGGCAGCAAACAGGCACGGGTCCATCGATTATCGGAGTTCTCTACGCTCTGTAACCGATGGGGTCCCGTGCCTGCGCTGCCATCTTCGTTGTTCGAACCGGTCTGGGTCCAGTTCGCCGTGCTGTGTCCTGAGCAACCCGAGTTCAATCCAGGACATCCGCTGGGCTGCCACCGCCGGCGGGTCCCGGATCGGGTCGTGTTCGAGCACGTCATCGCCGCTCTGGTGCACGGCTCCGGCTACGAACGGATCGCTTCCGAGGGCTGCTCGGATCGCACGATTCGCCGCCGTCTGCGCTCGTGGGCCGAAGCCGGTCTGGGCGAGCAGGTCCATGAGCTGGCATTGGACGCCTATGACCGGATGATCGGCCTGGACCTGGCCGATGTCAGCGCCGACGGCGCGATCACGAAAGCGCCGTGTGGCGGTGACCGGGCCGGCAGGTCACCGGTCGACCGCGGCAAGGGCGGGATGAAGCGTTCGACCGGCGTGGACGGCTATGGCATCCCGCTCGGGATCGTCGGTGCCACCGCCAATCGGCACGACTCACCGCTGCTACGTGACACCTTCGAAGCGTGCAGCACCCAGCTGCGGCACTTCTGGCCTGAGCAGGTCACCGCTCATCTCGACCGCGGGTACGACAGCAAACGCTGCCGTGACCTGCTCGACGAGATCGGCTTCGACGCCGAGATCGCCTGCAAGGGCGTGCCTGCCCCGATCCAGGTCGGCAAGCGATGGGTGGTCGAGCGGACGAACTCGTGGGTCAACGGCTTCGGCAAGATCCGCCGCTGCACCGACCGCAACGCCAAAATCATCGACTTCTACCTGTACCTGACAGCCGCGATCGTCACGATCCGTCAACTCATCCACCGGGCTCGCACCCTCTATCGCTGGGACACTCGACCCACCACCCGCCGACTCAAGTGACGCCTATTGCCGGTCTCTCTAAGCGGCATTGCGGCAAACCCGGCTGACGCTCAGAGCTGCCTCCCCGCCGCCGAGACGACCCTCAGCGCCAGCCGGGCATGCGCTCCAGGCTGCGGGCCGGAGCCACGCAGGCTTCCGGCCAGCTCTCGGCCGACGCGGCGGCGGGCCGGGCAGGGCGGGCGGGGCGGGCAGGGCGGGCGGGGCGGGCAGGGCGGGCAGGGTTAGAAGTTGTAGTAGGAGACCCGGGCCAGGAAGTTGAGGATGAAGCCGCCGATCATGCAGATCGAGGCCACTCTGAGGGCGACCCGGGCCAGGCGCTCCCCGCGGCGCTTCGCGATGCCGCCCAGGATCAGGGCGATCACTCCGAAGATGAACGGGGAGAGCAGGACCGCGATGCCGCCGAAGATAAAGGTCAGGATGCTGAAGACCGAGCTCTGAGACCCGGGGTGGGGCGCATAGCCGGGATAGGGCTGGCCCGGATAGGGCTGCCCCGGATACGGCTGCCCCGGATACGGCTGCCCCGGATACGGCTGCCCGGGATACGCCTGGTCCGCGTAGGGCTGGCCCGGATACGCCTGGTCCGCGTAGGGCTGGCCCGGATG
>NZ_BOMS01000030.1 GCF_016862315.1 Actinoplanes palleronii
CCAGGACCAGGCTGACCTTCTCGGCGGTGGCCCGGTCGTCGAGCTTGTCGTGGTCGAGGTGGGCGCAGAGCACCACGGAAGCGCCCGCGGCCAGCGGCGCGAGCAGCCAGTCGACCGGGTCCGGGTGGACCGTCACGTCGATCAGCACCCGGTCGCCGGCGCCGAAGCCGAGCTGGGTGGCCCGGTCGTCCGCGGCGGCCAGCGCGTCCAGGTGGCTCAGTTCGATCGGCCCGGCGAACGCCCGGTCGGCGGGCGCCACCGGCTCGCCCCGGAAGTGGTCGCCGTAGTTGCGGACCTCGGTCACGTAGTCCGCGTACCCGGCCGGCAGCTCGCGCAGCGGCATGGCGAGCGGGAGCAGGCCGGTGACGTACCGGTCGGTGGTGGGCCAGGCGGCGGCCCGTTCCACCCGGTCCGGGCTGGTGAACAGCGCCTCCACCGGCTGAGCGTCACCGCCGAGATCGGCCAGGTCGACGGCGAGTCCGGCGGCCGACACGCCGAGCAGGATCGCGGCGGTCTGCCAGTGCGGCGGCAGGAGCAGCGAGACGGCGTCGCCGTGCCCCAGGCCGATGCCGTCGACCAGCAGGTTCGCCGTCTTCGACACCCAGTTGTCAAGTGTCGCGCCGGAAAGTTCGGCGCGGTCGCCGGTGGCGTCGTCGTACCAGGTGAGCAGGGGGGCGGCCGGGTCGCGCCGGACCGCCTCGGCGAGTGCCTGCGGAATCGTGGTCTTCATCGTCCCTCACCCTAGGTGGGTCACTGTCCGTGATTGGATCGGCACATCTTTCCGGCCTCGATTACGGCAACGTACGGCAACCACCGGCGTCGCGGACACTTTCCCGAAGCGTTCCGGGCGTACCCTCGCAGGTGTACGCCGGCACCCCCGCGGCGTTGAAGTTCGACAGCCGCATGAGTACCTGTTCCACAGCAGCATCGGTACGTCAGAGACGCCAAGGAGATGCCTCGTGACCCCCGGTCGCCCCCCGCGAGTGCTGGTCGACGCCACTAGTGTCCCCGCGGACAGAGGTGGTGTCGGCAGATATGTCGACGGATTGCTCGGCGCCGTCGGCGCCCTGGGCCCCGAGCGTCTGGACCTGGCCGTGGTGGCCCAGCGTTCGGATGCGGAGCGTTACCGCCGGATGCTTCCGGACGCTGAAGTGCTCGCCGGCCCCGCGGCGATCGTGCACCGGCCGGCCCGGCTCGCCTGGGAGCAGACCGGCCTGCCGCTGCTGGCCCAGCAGGTCGGCGCGCAGGTGCTGCACTCGCCGTTCTACACCTGCCCGCTGCGGGCGAGTTGTCCGGTCACGGTCACCGTGCACGACGCGACGTTCTTCACCGAGCCGGAGCACTACGACAACACCAAGCGGACCTTCTTCCGCAGCGCGATCAAGACCTCGATGCGCCGGGCCGCCCGGGTGATCGTGCCCAGCAAGGCCACCCGCGACGAGCTGATCCGGCTGCTGGACGCCGACCCGACCCGGATCGACGTGGCCTACCACGGCGTCGACCAGGACGCGTTCCACATGCCGACCGAGGGGGAGAAGGCCCGGGTGCGGGCACGTCTCGGCCTCGGCGACTCGGGGTATGTCGCTTTCCTCGGCGCCAAGGAGCCGCGCAAGAACGTGCCGAACCTGATCCGCGGCTGGGCCCGCGCGGTGGCCGACTGGCCGAACCCGCCGGCCCTGGTGATCGCCGGTGGGCAGGGGCACGACGACGACATCGAGCGGGCGGTCGCCGAGGTGCCGTCGCACCTGCGCCTGCTGCGCCCGGGTTACCTGCGCTACGCCGACCTGCCCGGCTTCCTCGGTGGCGCGCTGGTGGCCTGCTACCCGTCCTTCGGCGAGGGGTTCGGCCTGCCGATCCTGGAGGCGATGGCCTGTGGCGCCCCGGTGCTCACCACGCCCCGGCTCTCGCTGCCCGAGGTCGGCGGCGACGCCGTGGCGTACACCACCGAGACGCCCGAGCGGATCGCCGAGGACCTGGCTGATCTCCTGCACGACGAGCCGCGGCGGCAGACCCTGGCCAAGGCGGGCTTCGACCGGGCCAAGGAGTTCACCTGGGAATCCAGCGCGGAGGTACATGTAACAACGTGGACTCGGGTCGCGGCTTGATCATCTAATAGACTCTCCGCGCATGAGCGACGAACAGAGTGTGCTGTACGGAGTGGTGCTGGCGGGCGGCACCGGAACCCGTCTGTGGCCACTGTCCCGCGCCGGTCATCCCAAGTTTCTGCACCCCCTGACCGGGACCGAGGCCTCCCTGCTGCAGGCCACCGTGGATCGGTTGGACACCTTGACCACCGCCGATCACGTCTTCGTGGTGACCGGCGTGGCGCACGCCGCGGCGGTCTCCCGGCAGCTCTCCGCGGTGCCGGTCGAGAACGTCCTGGTCGAACCGTCACCGCGGGACTCCTGCGCGGCGATCGCGCTGGCCGCCGCCGTGATCGCCCGCCGTGATCCCGAGGCGATCATGGGCTCGTTCGCGTCGGACCACCTGATCGCGAACAAGGACGAGTTCGCGAACGTGATCCGCAAGGCGATGGCCGGTGCCAAGGACGGCCTGCTGATGACCCTGGGCATCACGCCCACCCGTCCCGAGACCGGGTACGGCTACCTGCAGTGCGGCGGCACGGTCGGCGCCGGCCCGGCGCGGCGGGTCGAGGAGTTCAAGGAGAAGCCCTCGTACGAGGTCGCCGAGTCGTACATCAAATCCGGCAACTACCTGTGGAACGCCGGCATGTTCGTCTGGCGGGTCGACGTCTTCCTCGCCGAGCTGGCCCGGCAGCAGCCGCAGCTGGCCGCCGGGGTCAGCCGGATCGCGGCGGTCTGGGGCACCGTGGAGCAGGAGGAGGTGCTCGGCGAGGTCTGGCCGACCCTGCCGCGCATCTCGGTGGACTACGCGGTGATGGAGGGCGCGGCCACGGTCGGCCGGGTCGGCACCGTCCCGGGTGACTTCGGCTGGAACGACGTCGGCGACTTCCACACCCTCGGCGAGGTGCTCACCGCCGACGCGGCCGGCAACGTGGTGGTCGGCCATGACGGTGAGGTGGAGCGGCCGATGGTGCTGCTGCGCGACACCGAGAACCTGGTCGTGGTGCCCGGCTCGGGTCGGCTGGTGGCCGCCATGGGCGTCCGGGACCTGGTCATCGTGGACACCGCGGACGCCGTGCTGATCTGCCCGCGGGAGCGCGCGCAGGAGGTCAAGCAGCTCGTCGACCAGCTCAAGGAGCTCGGCCAGCACGGCTACATCTGATCGTTCGTCCGGTGCGGGCCGCGGGTGGCGGCCCCCACCGGGCCGGTCACCAGGCGACGACGCCCTGGCGGCTGGGCTGAAGCGTGCCGATCGTCAGCGACTTCATGGTGATCCCGCTGCGCTCGCCGGCCGGGAAGCCCTCCAGCTCGGCGACCGGGCCGTCGGTGGACGCCTCGAGGTTGTACCGCAGCGTGTTGCCCACCCCGCAGCTCGCGTCGCCCTTGTCGCACGTGGTCCAGGTGAACCCGGCGAACGCCGAGGTCCCCGGCTTGACGGTGAACGCCTCGGCCGGTCCCGGCTGCGGGACCTTCCTGGTCGGCACCGGCACCACCTCGTCGGCCGCGTTGACCAGCGAGATCGCCACCCAGCCGTCCAACGTGCAGACGGCCTTGCCGGTGTTGGTGAGTGTCACCAACCCCTTCTGCAAGGTGTCGCCGCCGTCGGACTGTGCGGTCACCGTGGTCTTCATGTCCGCACTCGTGCAGGCGGCCGCCTCGGTGCCGCCAGTGGTGGCGGTGCCGGCGGGCTTCGTGGTGCTCGTGGTCGCGGCCGGGCTGCCGGTCGCGGAGGCCGCTGCGGTGGGCTGAGCGGCCGGCGTGGCGGTGCTGGAGCACCCGGCCACCGAACCGATCAGGACCAGGGCCGGGACGGCGATCATCAGGGCCCGGGTACGCATGTCACTGTTCACGAGGGTGATCCTCAGCCATCCGTCGACGCGCCGGCCCGCCCGCCGTCCCGGTCGGCACGATCGGGGTAGATCACCCCAGCCGGGCACGCGCCGGGGCGATCTGCTGCACCACACCACCGGCCAGCGGGCTCGGCAGCTCGTCCGGCGCGAACCAGGCCAGGTCGGCCGACTCGTCGCTGATCTGCTCGACCGCGCCGGCCGGGGCGCGCAGCAGGAACCGTACGTCGTAGTGCACCGACGGCTCGGCCGGCGCACCGTCGGCCGGCCCGCAGCGCACCTCGTGGATGTCGATGTCGATCGGCTCCGGGTCGAGGATCAGCCCGTCGATGCCGGACTCCTCGGTGCCCTCGCGCAGCGCGGCGGCGGCCAGGGTCTCGTCGCCGGCCTCGCAGTGCCCGCCGAGCTGCATCCACATCCCGAGCCGGCCGTGCAGGCAGAGCAGCACCCGGCCGGCGTCGTCCACGATGAACGCGCTGGCCGTGACGTGCCCGGCCCGGTGTGCCCGGGTCATCGCGACCGGGCCGTCGGCGAGCAGGCCGAGCGTGCGCTTGCGGGCCGTCTCGGCGGCCTCCGACGTGGCGGTCCAGCCGGTCAGCACCCGGACGGCGTCTTCATAAAGGCTCATGCGGTGCCTCCGAGGCTCAGGGTCACGCCGTCGTCGTCGACGGTCAGGACGGTGGCCACGCCCTCGGCGGCCAGCGCCACGCGTACCCGATGGGTGTCGGTCCCCAACCGCAAGAGATCGGCGGATCCGGCGCCGGCGGGGGTGAGGCGCAGCGTGCCGGCGCCCGCGGTGATCCCGGTGCCCGGCGTGAGGACGCCGGTGACCAGCGTCAGTGCCCGGTCGACGGCCGCCTGGTCCGCGACACCCGCAACCGCGTCCGGGAGGCGGGCCGCGTCACGCAGGCCCTCGGCGCGGGCCTCGGCCGTGCCCAGGCTGAACATGTCGCTCGCGGTGTCCCGGATCAGCACGGACGCGCCGGCCCGGTCGTCGGCCTCCGGCCGGGCATAGCCGCGCACCACCGCGACCGGCACCCGGTCGCGCTTGCCCTTGACCAGGTCGGCGGCGGCGGACAACTCGTCGACCACGGCCATCTGGGTCAGGCTCAGTTCATTTCCGTACGGATCGATCTCGCCCCGGTGATCGCGCAGCGCGGCGATACCGGCTGCGCCCAGTGCCACGTCGGTCAGCCCGTTGCGCCAGGCCCGGCCCATCGTGTCGGAGACGATCACGGCGACGTCCCGCCCGCGGGCGGCGAACCCGGCACGCAGCGCCCGGGCCGACGCGTCCGGGTCGGTGGGCAGCAGCACCAGGTGGGTCTTGTCCACGTTCGACGCGTCGATGCCGGCCGCGGCCATCACGAAACCGTGGTGGGTCTGCACGATCGTGGTCGGTCCGCGGCGGGCCACCACCCGGGCGGTCTCCGAGACCAGCGCGCGGTCCCGGGCCTCGTCGCGCTCCGGCCCGTCGGCGGGCACCTCGACCAGGCGGCCCTCCGCCTTCGACACGATCTTGCTGGTCACCACCAGCACGTCGCCGTCGGCAAGCCAGGGCGCCGCGTTGGTGATCAGCTCGGCCAGGTCGTCGCCGGCCGTGACGTCGCCGATGCCGCGGACCGGCAGGATCTCCAGGCCGTCGCTCATCGGGCGACCTTCGCCAGGTCCAGCGCGTCGGCGACCATCCGGACGGTCAGCGCCTCGTCCTTCATCCACAGCGGCACCGCGCGGGTGGTCACCCCGCTGATCTCGACGCCGGCGTCCGAGGAGTCGACGAGCCAGCCGTCGAGCAGGCCACCGTCGGCGCGCGGGCCGTACATCCGGCCGACGCCGGCCGCGCTCACCTCGACCTCCAGGGTGGCCAGGCACTTGTCGGCCATGCCCCGGACCGGCGCGCCGCCGATGATCGGGGACACCCCGACGACCGGCGCGGAGCCGCTGGCGAGAGCCTCGCGGATCGCCGGCACGGCCAGGATCGGCGCGATGCTGACCACCGGGTTGCTCGGGGCCAGCAGGATCACGTCGGCCTGGCCGAGCGCGTCCAGCACGCCGGCGGCCGGCTTGGCATTCTCCGCGCCGCGGAAGACGAACCGGTGGGTCGGCACCTCGCCGCGGTAGCGCACCCACCACTCCTGGAAGTGGATGGCCTTGCGCTCGCCGTCGACGTCGACCACGACGTGCGTCTCCAGGCGGTCGTCGGTGGCCGGCAGCATCCCGATGCCCGGCTGCCAGCGCTCACACAGCGCGGCGGTGACCGCGGAGAGCGGGTACCCGGCGTTCAGCATGGTGGTGCGGACCAGGTGGGTGGCGGTGTCCTTGTCGCCGAGGCCGAACCAGGACGGCTCGACGGCGTACTTGGCCAGCTCCTCCTTGACCACCCAGCTCTCGCCGACCCGGCCCCAGCCGCGTTCCGGGTCGGCCGCCCCGCCCAGCGTGTACATCACGCTGTCCAGGTCCGGGCAGATCTGCAACCCGTGCATCCGGACGTCGTCGCCGACGTTCACCACTGCTGTGACTTCGGCGCCGATGGCGCGGGCGTGCTCACGCACGCCGACGAGGAACCGGGCGCCGCCGATACCCCCGGTGAGGACCACGATCCGCATCAGCCCATCCTCTCCCACACGCGTCGTAGGGCCGGTTGCCGGGTAGCGGTTTACTCTGAGCGCACCTCGATCACCGTACGTCCAGGAGTAACCGTGACCAGTCCAACGTCGCCCACGCCGGCAGACGGCAAGCCGATCGGCCAGTACCTGACGCCGCTGCGTGACCTCGCGGCGTACGTCCTGGTCGGCGCGCCCGCCGTGTTCCTGCTGATAGCCGTGATCAACCTGATCGGCGACAACTTCGACGCCCGCACCGCGGCCAGTTTCGACAATTTCATCAGTCTCCCGACGATCCTGATGCCGCTGGCAGCCGTGGTGCTGGCGCTCGGGATCACGCCGAACCACCCCAAGGCCCGGCTGATCGCGCTGGCCGCGGTCGTCGAGTACGCCGTGGCCGGTTTCTTCGGCATCATCTTCGGCCTGCTCTTCGGAGTGATCAACATCGCGTCGTACGACGCCGGCAGCGCGTTCAAGACGCTGCTCGTCGAGCTGGCCTGGCTGGGCGTCTACGGCGTCGCGGCGTACGCCATGCTGCAGATCTGGCGTGGGGTCTACATGGTGCCCAAGCCGCAGGCCCCGCCCGGCGTCTACGGCCAGCCGCAGTACGGCCAGCCCCAGCAGTACGGCCAGCAGCCCCAGTACGGCCAGCCGTACGGTCAGCAGCCCCCGCCCTACGGCCAGCCGCAGCCGGGAACTTACGGTCAGCCGCCGGTGCCCCCCGCCGCGGCACCGTTCTACCCGGCCGGCACCTACGGCCAGCCCCCGGTGCAGCCGGCCCCGCCTGCCCAGCCGGGCTGGAACCAGCCGCCGGTCACCGCGCCGCCGCTCGGCACCCCGCCGGTCCCGCCGCCGCCGGCACCGGCCGCGCCGGCCACCCCGTTCTCGGACGCCACCCAGGTGGTCCGGGACGAGCCGGAGCCGATCGACCGGACCACCAAGATGCCGGACGACCGCCCCGGTTTCGGCCCCGCGGACACGGACCCGCCGCGGCAGTGAGCACCTCTTCGGCCGGGCTCTCGCACACGCGGGAGTCCGGCCGGTTTTATTCCCGTGTCCCATGACACTCAGCGGTCCTGTGGACGGTGGCGGCAGCCGTAACGAATCCGGCCTAGGCTGCTGTTCGTGGTAGAGGTCAACGAAGTCCCGACCGAGGCGAGCATCCGACGTGCGCTGCGGCGCGCCGCCGACGGTAAAGCGATCGACGTCGACGAGGCGACCGCGCTCCTCGCGGCGAGCGGCGACCAGTTCAGCGAGCTGCTGGCCATCGCCGGCGGCATCCGTGACGCGGGCCTGCGGGAGGCCGGGCGCCCGGGCGTGGTGACCTATTCGCGCAAGGTCTTCATCCCGCTCACCCGGCTGTGCCAGGACCGGTGCCACTACTGCACGTTCGCCACCGTGCCGCACCGGCTGCCCGACGCGTTCCTGGAACGCGACGAGGTCCTGGAGATCGCCCGGCAGGGCGCGGCGCAGGGCTGCAAGGAGGCCCTGTTCACGCTCGGCGACCGGCCCGAGGAGCGCTGGCCGGCGGCCCGGCAGTGGCTGGACGAGCGGGGGTACGACTCCACCCTCGACTATGTCCGGGCCTGCGCCATCGCGGTGCTGGAGGAGACCGGCCTGCTGCCGCACCTCAACCCGGGCGTGATGAGCTGGGCCGAGCTGCAGCGGCTCAAGCCGGTCGCGCCGAGCATGGGGATGATGCTGGAGACCACCGCCACCCGGCTGTGGTCCGAGCCCGGCGGCCCGCACTACGGCTCGCCGGACAAGGAGCCCGCGGTCCGGCTCCGGGTGCTCGACGACGCCGGCCGGGTGGCCGTGCCGTTCACCACCGGCATCCTGATCGGCATCGGGGAGACCCCGGCCGAGCGGGTCGACGCGCTGTTCGCGATGCGCCGCACCGCCCGGGAGTACGGACACATCCAAGAGGTCATCATCCAGAACTTCCGCGCCAAGCCGGACACGGCGATGCGCGGGATGCCCGACGCCGAGCTGCGCGAGCTGGCCGCCACGGTGGCCGTCGGCCGGATCATCATGGGCCCCAGGGCCCGGATCCAGGCGCCGCCCAACCTGATCGACGACGAGTTCCCGCTGTTGCTGCAGGCCGGGATCGACGACTGGGGCGGGGTGTCCCCGGTGACACCCGACCACGTCAACCCGGAACGCCCCTGGCCGCAGATCGACCTGCTGGCCGAGAAGACCGCGGCCGCCGGGTTCACCCTGCGCGAGCGACTGACGATCTATCCGGAGTTCGTCCGCCGCGGCAACGAGGGCTGGCTCGACCCGCGGCTTGCCGCGCACGTGGCCGCGCTGGCCGGCGAGGACGGGCTGGCCAAGGAGGGCACCCTCCCGGTCGGCCTGCCCTGGCAGGAGCCGGAGGAGACGTTCGGTTCCGGCCGGACCGACCTGTTCTCGGCGATCGACTCCGAGGGGCGCACCGGCGACCGCCGCTCGGACTTCAACGACGTCTACGGCGACTGGGACGAGGTGGCCGCGCACGTCAAGAGCGCGCCGCAGCACGTGCCCACCGACGTGCTGGCCGGGCTGAAGCTGGCCTCGACCGATCCGGCCGCGCTGCTGCTGCCGGAGCACGAGGACAAGGTGATGGCGCTGTTCAACGCGGACGGCAGCGCGCTGGACGAGCTGGCCCGGATCGCCGACGACCTGCGCAAGCACGTCAACGGCGACGACATCACGTACGTCGTGAACCGCAACATCAACTTCTCCAACGTCTGTTACGTGGGCTGCCGGTTCTGCGCGTTCGCCCAGCGGGAGAAGGACGCCGACGCGTACCGGCTCTCCGTCGACCAGGTGGCCGACCGGGCCGAGGAGGCGTGGCGGGACGGCGCCTCCGAGGTGTGCATGCAGGGCGGGATCGACCCGAAGATGCCGGTCACGGCGTACGCGGATCTGGTCCGGGCGGTCAAGCAGCGGGTGCCGGGGATGCACGTGCACGCGTATTCACCCATGGAGATCGTCACCGCGGCGTCCAAGGCCGGGGTGTCGCTCAAGGAGTGGCTCACCGACCTGCGCGACGCGGGCCTGGGCACCATCCCGGGCACCGCCGCCGAGATCCTCGACGACGACGTGCGCTGGGTGCTGACCAAGGGCAAGCTGCCGACCGCCACCTGGGTCGAGGTGGTCACCACCGCGCACCAGGTCGGCATCCGCTCCAGCTCGACGATGATGTACGGCCACGTCGACCACCCGCGGCAGTGGCTCGGCCACTTCCGGGTGCTGGCCGGCATCCAGGACACCACCGGCGGGCTCACCGAGTTCGTGGCGCTGCCGTTCATCCACACCAACGCGCCGATCTACCTGGCCGGCATCGCCCGGCCCGGTCCCACCTGGCGGGAGAACCGGGTGGTGCACGCGATGGCCCGGGTGCTGCTGCACGGCCGGATCGACAACATCCAGTGCTCCTGGGTGAAACTCGGCGACGAGGGCACCCGCGAGATGCTCAACGGCGGGTGCAACGACCTCGGCGGCACGCTGATGGAGGAGACGATCTCGCGGATGGCGGGCTCGGAGCACGGTTCGGCGCGTACGGTCGCCGAGCTCAAGGAGCTCGCCGCGTCCGCCGGCCGTCCCGCGGTGGAGCGGACCACGGTCTACGGCCGCCGCTGACCTGTCCGGCACGACACCGCCCGCCCCACCCGTTCGAGGTGCGGCGGGCGGCGCCGTAGTGACAGCGACACGCCGATGTCACCCGTCCGCGTGTCCTGCCGGGCCGATCCGGGTTGCTCATGGCGGACGGTGGGTGTGCAACAACACGGCGGTTGTGGGGTTCGATGGGACCGTGTGCGGGCACTCGGCGCCGCGACCCGTCGTCGGAGGACCGTGTGGACCGTCTGATCGGGGCTGTCCCAGGCGGACGGTCCCTCGTGGTGTGCCGGCCCGGAGCGGGTTTGATCAGGGCGTGTCCGGCCTGTTCGGAGCCGAACCCGGTGCCGGGCGTGGCCCGGTCGCGGGACCCCCCTCGACCTGAAGTAACAAATCGGGTTAAATTGGACGCCGAGGCCGACGTTCGCGTTACCTTCCGGTGGCTCCGGGAGATAGGGCAGGAACGGGACCTCGACGCGCCCCGGCGCTTTGGGGAAACGGGCCCATTTAACAGGTTCGGCTTGACGACGCACGTCTAACACGCGTGTAATTTTGGTGGGGTTGTGGGGACGATGTGCGCCTTTTGCGTCGAACCCACAGAAACACGCCGCGTGCGTGGGGGGTCAGCGTCGGCATCGCTGCCGGCGCAGAATTTGGAGGCACGCCGATGGAAGCGCAGGTTGAAGGGGTAGACCTGCTCGGGGACGCGCCCGAGTGGCAGGAACGGGCGCTGTGCTCACAGACCGATCCAGAGGCCTTCTTCCCGGAGAAGGGTGGATCAACGCGCGAGGCCAAGCGCATCTGCGGTCGCTGTGAGGTGAAGGCCGATTGTCTGGAGTACGCACTCGGTCACGACGAGCGTTTCGGTATCTGGGGTGGACTGTCCGAACGTGAACGTCGCAAGTTGAAGCGGCGCGTCGCCTGACGGCCGGACGGCGCGAGACCCGGGCAGATGCGCGAAAGGCGCGGGGGCTGCGCGGGAAGCGCCAAGGATCAGGTGCGCGGCGTAGGAGTCTGCGCGGAATCAGGGGATCCGCTCAGCAGTCGCGGGGGCCCGCATCAGCGGGCCGGGGGCCCGCGGTGCGCCACCGGTAATCCGTAGTGGGGTAGTACCGACAACGCGGCAGCGTCAGCCCGCCGCGTTGTCCCAGGCGTCAGGCCAGTTCGTCCGGGTCGACGCCGAGCAGGTTCGCCACCTGCTCGATGATCACGTCGTGGACGAGGTCGGCGAGGTCCTCCCGATCCATCGCCCGGAATTCCAGCGGGCGGCGGTAGAGCACGATCCGTGGCGGCAGCTCATGCCGTCCCGGGCGGCCGGGCAACAGCCGGGCCAGGGGCACCTCGCCGTCCTCGAGCACGTCCGAGTCGTAGACGTTGAGATCCGGCGGCACGTCCTCGACGGCGAACTCGACGCCGGCGAGCTCTTTCGCATAGCGCCGTTCCAGGCCCTCGACGGTGTCCAGCACCAGGTCGTCGAAGATTTCCGCCTTGGTGCGGGCCAGGGGCACGGTCGCCGGCACCAGCCGGCCACGCAGGCCACGCCCGTGCCGGTCTCGTCGAGCCGGATGACCCGGGCCGGAGGCGCGCGCCGTCTTCGCGTCGGTGCGGCGGCGTTCGGGGCTGGTCGTCACTCGCTGAGCGTATCCCCACCCGGGCGACATCCGTGGTCAGGCCGTTCCTCACCGTGTGTCTGATCCGTTAATTCGTTCCATCGGGGCGGCGTGTCGGCGGACCATGGCCGAATCGTGATGCATCGCGGGTCGGCGTGTCGCGGGGCAACGCTCCCCAGAACGCCCGGCGGGGCGATAAGTTGCCGCCGTGAGGTCACCACGGCGCTGCTCCCGGAACGGCTGTCCCCGACAGGCGGTCGCCACCCTGACCTACGTCTACGGTGATTCCACCGCGGTCGTCGGCCCCCTCGCGGCGTTCGCCGAGCCCCATACGTACGACCTCTGCGAGCCGCACGCTCGCAGCCTGACCGCGCCCCGCGGCTGGGATCTGGTCCGGCACGACGGCGACTTCGCCCCGCCGCCGCCGACCACCGACGACCTCAACGCGCTCGCCGACGCGGTGCGCGAGGCGGCCCGCCCGCCCTCGGTCCGCCCGGACGACACGGATCACACCCCCCAGACCGGCCGCCGCGGCCACCTCCGGGTCATCCCTCCGTCCCATTAACCCTTTTTTGGTACGAATGGTCGGGTCCCGTCCGTAGGCTACGAGCCGAGTCCCGCCCATGAGGCGACGCGGCACCGTGACCACTCCCGGCCGCAGCGCGCCTCCCGGCCTCGGCTGGCTCTGACGGCCCTTATCGCGATGCGATAAGGGCCGTCAGAGCCAGCCGGAACACCTGGCGGCGCGATGCGGTCCGGACCCCGCGGCCACGTCGCGCGAGACCATCACGGGACTCGGCTCGTAGCCTGCGGGCGGGCGCTCCGTAGTCGTACAAAATCGGGTTTTAAGGAAGAGCGACCAGGTGGAACCGCTTCTTGAGCCACGGCAGCAAGGTGCGGTAGGCCTTGATGGTGTCGGGCTGCGCGTAGTCGTGACTGAGAATGATCGCGCCGGGGCGGGCGTTGCGCTTCACGCTGCTGATCACGCGGTTGGTGTGTGAGCCGTCGGACTCCTCGCGGCCGTGCTCCCAGTCGCGGGGGTCGACCTTCCAGTAGATCGAGGTCATCCCGAGCTCCTTGGCGATCTTCACTACTCCCGGCGTGAAGTTGCCGCCGGGCGCGCGGAAGTACTTGATCTTCGCGTTCGGTACCGCGGCGCGGATCGCGTCGTTGGTGCGCTGCATGTCCGCGCGGATCTGCTTGGCCTTCTTCTTGCCGAGCTTGAGATCGTGGTTCCAGGTGTGGTTGCACAGGGTGTGCCCGCCGGCCACGATCTTGCGGATCAGATCGGGGTGGTGCTTGGCGTTGTCGCCGACCACGCAGAACGTCGCCTTCACGTGCTCCCGGGCCAGCATCTTCAGCAGGGTCGGCGTGTTCGCCGGGTCCGGGCCGTCGTCGAAGGTGAGCGCGACGTTCTTGGTCCCGGTGGTGAGCAGGCTGCCGGCCGGACCGGTTTTGCCCCGCGGGTGCTTCGGGATCGCGGTGCTCTCGGTGCGCGGGTCGGTCTTGGTCTTGGTGGGCTTCGGCTTGGCGGTCGGCTTCCGGGTCGCCGGTGGCGTGACCGGAGTGCTGACCGGCGTGGATGCCGCCGGCGGAGTCGCCTCGGTGTGGGACGTCTCGGCGGCAGCGGCCTGACCGAGGAGCCCCGTCATGATCAGCGTCAGGCTGATCATGAGGGCCTTCCTGGTGTGGGACAGCCGCATCGATTACCTCCCCAGATCATCGGCGGACTGACGAGGATGCCTCGCGAACCGGCGGAGCGCCAAGTTCGGTACGCATCTTTCGCACTGATATGCGAACTCATGAGCCCTCGACGTCGTATCCTTGCGCACCGTGTCCAGCGCTCGAGCACGCCCGTAATTGAGGGGCATTGATGTCAATAGCCGGATTTGTCGCGCAAATAGGTTGATCTTGGTCGATCCGTCCTCTCTCCCGAGTATCGATCCTCCGGCCGCCGGCGGACACCGTCCCTCACCCGCCAGTGGACGCCGTCACACGGATGGCACACGGTTGAAGGCCGGGTCGCGACGCGACCCGGCCTCGAAGAACGCGAAAATTCCTATCCCAGCTCGGCCAGCTCCGCCTCGGTGAGCAGGCGGGACCGGATCAGGAAGCGGACCCCCTCGGGCGCCTCCAGCGAGAAGCCGGCGCCCCGCCCGGGGACCACGTCCACCGTGAGGTGGGTGTGCTTCCAGAGCGTGAACTGCGCGGCCGACATCCAGAACGTGATCGGCTCCGGCACCCCCTCGATCGCCAGAGACTCCAGCAGGACGTCCGAGTTGCCGGTACGGAACTCGCCCTCCAGGTAACACATCGGCGAGCTGCCGTCGCAGCACCCGCCGGACTGGTGGAACATCAGCGGACCGTGTTGCTCCCGCAGCTGCCGCATCATGCCGGCGGCCGCGGGAGTCACCTCGACGCGAGTGGCCATCTCTAGAAGAAGCCCATGGCCTTGGGCGAGTAGCTGACCAGCAGGTTCTTGGTCTGCTGGTAGTGGTCGAGCATCATCCGGTGGTTCTCCCGGCCGATACCGGACTGCTTGTAACCGCCGAACGCGGCGTGTGCCGGGTAGAGGTGGTAGCAGTTCGTCCACACCCGGCCGGCCTGGATCGCCCGCCCGGCCCGGTAGGCCCGGTTGATGTCCCGCGTCCACACCCCGGCGCCCAGGCCGTACAGGGTGTCGTTGGCGATCTTGATGGCGTCGTCGAAGTCCGCGAACGGGGTGACCGACACCACCGGCCCGAAGATCTCCTCCTGGAAGATCCGCATCGAGTTGCGGCCCTCGAAGATCGTCGGCTGGACGTAGTACCCGCCGGCCAGGTCGCCGCCGAGCTCCGCGCGCCCGCCGCCGGTCAGCGCCCGGGCGCCCTCCTGCCGGCCGGTGTCGAGGTACGACAGGATCTTCTCGAGCTGGTCGTTGGACGCCTGCGCGCCGACCTGGGTGTCGGTGTCCAGCGGGTTGCCCTGCTTGAGGTTCTCCACCCGCTTGACGCCGGCGGCCAGGAAGTCGCTGTAGTGGCTCTGCTGGATCAGCGCCCGGGACGGGCAGGTGCAGACCTCGCCCTGGTTCAGCGCGAACATCGAGAAGCCTTCCAGGGCCTTGTCCAGGAAGTCGTCGTCGGCGCTGCTCACGTCGTCGAAGAAGATGTTCGGGCTCTTGCCGCCGAGCTCCAGGGTGACCGGGATCAGGTTCTCCGAGGCGTACTGCATGATCAGGCGCCCGGTGGTGGTCTCGCCGGTGAAGGCGACCTTGGCCACCCGGTTCGACGAGGCCAGTGGCTTGCCGGCCTCCACGCCGAAGCCGTTGACGATGTTCAGCACGCCGGCCGGGAGCAGGTCGCCGATCAGCGAGATCAGGTAGTGGATCGAGGCCGGGGTCTGCTCGGCCGGCTTGAGCACCACGGCGTTGCCGGCCGCCAGCGCGGGTGCCAGCTTCCAGACCGCCATCAGGATCGGGAAGTTCCACGGGATGATCTGCGCGACCACGCCGAGCGGCTCGTGGAAGTGGTACGCCACGGTGTCGTCGTCGATCTGGCCGGCGCTGCCCTCCTGCGCCCGGATGCAGCCGGCGAAGTAGCGGAAGTGGTCGATCGCGAGCGGGATGTCGGCGGCCAGGGTCTCCCGGACCGGCTTGCCGTTCTCCCAGGCCTCGGCGACGGCCAGCTTCTCCAGGTTCTGTTCCATCCGGTCGGCGATCCGGTTGAGGACGTTGGCCCGCTCGGCCGGCGAGGTGCGGCCCCACGCGCCGGCCGCGCCGTGCGCCGCGTCCAGGGCCCGCTCCACGTCCTCCGCGGTGCCCCGGGCGATCTCACAGAACGACTGGCCGGTGACCGGGGACGGGTTCTCGAAGTACTGGCCCTTGACCGGCGGGACGTACTCGCCGCCGATGTAGTGGTCGTAGCGGGACTGGTAGCTCACGATGGCGCCCTCGGAACCGGGCGGGGTGTAGATGGTCACGGTCTCGCCTCCCTCTTCGAGACCGGACGCTAGTTACGGATACGTTGCAGGAACGTTGCACGCGTACTCGCGGGTCAGCTCGGCGGTCCGGCGCGCGGCGGCCCGGTCGGCCGGCGCGAGCGACGCGTACGTCTCCCAGAGCTCCAGGTCGTCGGCTCCCCACGGGCTCTCCAGCCACCTCTGCAGCAGCCGCCGGTCGCCGGCGGCCAGGATCGCGGCGCGCAGCCGGCTGTCGATCATGCGGCGCAGCCGGACGATCCCGGGCGCGTCCGAGCCGGGCAGCAGCGGCCCCGGGTAGGCGGCCAGCGCGTCGGCGGTCTGCCCGCGGCCCAGCAGGTCGGTCACCGTGCCGAAGTCGGTGGCCGGCTGGGCGCGCAGCCGGTAGGGCCGCGAGTCGAGCAGCTCAGGCCCGAGGATCCGGCGCAGCCGGGACAGCTCGGCGCGCACCGTCACCGGGTTCACGTCGTCGCCGTAGAGGTCGACGGCCAGCTGGTCGCCGGTCCGCCCCTCCGGGTGCGTGGTGAGCAGGACCAGCAGCTCGGAGTGCCGCCGGCCGAGCCTGGTCCGGGCCGTCCCGGACGCGAGGAGGGCCTCGTCCCGGCCGAGTGCCGCGACCGACGGCCGGTCCCGGACCGGGGTCAGACCGCGGAGGTACGCCTCGGCGGCCAGCGCGGTGGCCCGGACCAGCGCCAGGCTGTGCGGGTTGGCCAGGTGGTCGCCGCCGGTCACGTCGATCGCGCCGAGCAGCAGCCCGGTGCCCGGGTCGTGGATCGGCGCGGCGGTGCACGTCCAGCGCTGCACCGGCCGGCTGAAGTGCTCGGTCGCGAAGATCTGCAGCGCGTGGTCGACGGCGAGCGCGGTGCCCGGAGCGTTGGTGCCGGCGTGCGCCTCGTCCCAGCGGGCGCCGGGCACGAAGTTCATCGAGGCCGCGCCGGACAGCATGCCGGAGTCGCCCTCGACCCAGAGCAGCCGGCCGTGCGCGTCGCAGACCGCCAGGATGTGATCGCCGTCCTCGGCCAGGCCACCCAGCAGGTCCCGGAAGATCGGCATCACCCGGGACAGCGGATGAGCCGCGCGGTACGCCTCCAGCTCGTTGTCGCACAGGTCGATGGGCGGGGTGCTGTCCGCGCCGATGAAGGCCGCCGAGCGGGCCCAGGAATCGGCCACCACCGAGCGCATCTGGTGCGGTCGTTCGTTCTGCGACACGAACCGTTCGTGGGCACGGCCGACCTGCCGGATCCGTTCGGCCGGGTCGTCACCGGGGGTCAGGGCAAGCCAGGGGTTCACCGGCAGCACCTCCAGACCCCCATCGTGACGCGCGTCACGACAAGAGACAACAGTCCCTACGATCTGGCCCGTGCAGCCCTGGCCCCGTACCGAAGAAGAAGCCCTCGCCGCGCAGGACCTCCTGCGCGGCCGCGTCGTCAGAGCGCCCGGCCCGGCGTCCCCGGCCACCGTGGCCGGCCTGGACGTCGCGTACGACGACTCCGGCGACCGGCTGGGCGCGGCCGTCGTCGTGCTGAACACCGAAGATCTTTCGGTACGCGACACCGCGGTGATCCGCGGCCGCCCGGCCTTCCCGTACGTGCCGGGTCTGTTCGCTTTCCGCGAAGTCCCGGCCCTGATGGCGGCGCTGGAGAAGCTGACCGTACGCCCGGACGTGCTGATCTGCGACGGTCACGGACTGGCCCACCCGCGCCGGTTCGGCCTCGCCGCGCACCTGGGCGTGCTCACCGACCTGCCGTCGTTCGGGGTCGGCAAGACCCGGCTGATCGGCGCCTGGGAACCGGTCGGTGAGCGCCGGGGGAGTCGATCGGCGCTGGTGGACGACGGTGAGACGGTCGGCGCGGTGCTGCGTACCCAGACCGGGGTGAAGCCGGTCTTCGTCTCGGTCGGGCACCGGATCGACCTGGACACCGCGTGCGCGCTCACCCTGCGGCTGGCCGCGAGGTACCGGCTGCCCGAGACCACCCGCGCAGCTGACCGTGTTTGTCGTGATCTTCTCAGTTAACGGCCCGGTCGCGGGGATAAAACCTTTTCGTGGCCGGTGCTCCGATACCCTCCCCCCAACAGGGCTTTCGAAGGAGTGAGCAGTGCTGGATCTGTCCCAGATCATCAAGGCGTACGACGTCCGGGGCGTTGTCCCGGACCAGTTCAACGAGCCGGTGGCCCGGGTGATCGGTACGGCGTTCGTCGAGATGCTGCGGGAATCCGGTGACGAACCCGACCAGATCGTGATCGCGCACGACATGCGCGAGTCCGGTCCGGGTCTGGCCGCCGCGTTCGCACAGGGCGTCAACGCGGCCGGCGCCGGTGTGATCAACATCGGGCTAGGCTCGACCGACCAGCTGTACTACGCGTCCGGGTCGCTGAACCTGCCCGGCGCGATGTTCACCGCGAGCCACAACCCGGCGCAGTACAACGGGATCAAGCTGTGCCGCTCGGGCGCGCGCCCGGTCGGTCAGGACAGCGGCCTGGCCGTGGTCCGGCAGCGGGCCCAGAAGCTGCTCGGCGACCTGAACGCGGAGGCCGACGGCCCGTCCCGGGTCGAGGAGCGCAACCTGCTCGGTGCGTACGCCGAGCACCTGCGCTCGCTCGTCGACCTCAGCGGCATCCGCCCGCTCAAGGTGATCGTGGACGCCGGCAACGGGATGGGCGGGTACACCGTGCCGGCCGTGCTCGGTGACCAGGTGCTGCCCGCGCTGCCGCTGACCATCGCGCCGCTCTTCTTCGAGCTGGACGGTTCGTTCCCGAACCACGAGGCCAACCCGCTGGATCCGAAGAACCTGGTCGACCTGCAGAACGCGGTGCGCGAGCAGGGCGCCGACATCGGCCTGGCGTTCGACGGCGACGCGGACCGCTGCTTCGTGATCGACGAGAACGGCGACCCGGTCTCGCCGTCCGCGATCACCGCACTGGTGGCCGCGCGTGAGCTGGCCAAGTTCCCGGGCAGCGTGATCATCCACAACCTGATCACCTCGGCCGCGGTGCCGGAGATCATCCACGAGCTCGGCGGCAAGCCGGTGCGCAGCCGGGTCGGCCACTCGTTCATCAAGGCCGAGATGGCCGAGACGAACGCGGTCTTCGGCGGCGAGCACTCGGCGCACTACTACTTCCGGGACTTCTGGTTCGCCGACACCGGCATGCTCGCCGGGATGCACGTGCTGGCCGCGCTCGGCGGGCAGGATCTGCCGCTGTCCGAGTTCGCCGCGGAGTACGAGCGGTACTCGGCGTCAGGTGAGATCAATTCCACGGTGGCCGACGTTCCCGCCAAGATCGAAGAGGTCCGCGCCGCGTTCCCGGACGCCGATGTGGACACCCTCGACGGGTTTACCTTCCAGGTCGGCGACGGTGCGTGGTTCAACCTGCGCGCCTCGAACACCGAGCCGCTGCTGCGCCTGAACGTCGAAGCGCAGGACGCCGCGCGGATGGCGTCGCTCAGGGACGACGTGCTCGCCATCGTTCGCGGATAGGATCGCGGGGACACACGCTTTCCGCCGCGTAAAGGAGTAGATCGGTGGCGCTCGATCCGCAGTTGCTGGACATCCTGGCCTGCCCGGACACCCATCACGCTCCTCTCGAGTACGACACCGGTGGTCAGACGCTGACGTGCACGGAGTGCGGCCGGATCTTCGAGATCCGGGATGACATCCCGATCCTCCTCCTCGACGAGGCCCGGCTTCCGGGTTCGGCGGGCACCGCTGTGGAGGGGGAGCACTGATGGTCAACCCACTTGAGGGCCGGGCCGGCGTCAACGGCCACCGCGTCGCCGACGAGACGTTGCTCAACAACGAGAAGACGATGCTCGGCAACGACCCGGGCGGCATGCTCCGGGCCACCGCGTCGGCCGGCGCCCAGGTCCGCGAGTCGGCGGCACTGGCCGCCGAGGTCGACCTGACCATGCTGATCGACGAGGGGCGGCCGCGCGCGGTCGTCGTCGCCGGCATCGGCACGGCCGGCCTGACCGGCAGCATCCTGTCCACCGTCGCCGGCCCGCGCTGCCCGGTTCCGATCATCGGGCACCGCAGCGCCGGCGTGCCCGGCTGGGTCGGCGCCGCCGACGTGGTGATCGCGGTCTCGGCCTCCGGGCGCAGCCCCGAGGCGCTGGCCGCGGCCGAGGCGGCGTCGCGTCGTGGCGCCCGCCTGGTCGCCATCGGCAACCCCGACTCCGAGCTGCAGGCGATCGCCGAGCGCGCCCGGGCCCCGTTCATCGGTGTGCCCCGTCGCGCACCGGCCCGCGCCACGCTCTGGGGCCTGGCCGTCCCGGTGCTGCTGGCCGGCCGCGCGCTGGGCCTGGTCAAGGTCACCGAGGCGGACATCGCCGAGACCGCGACCCGGCTCGACGCCGACGCCGAGCGCTGCCGGCCGGACGCCGACTCGTTCGTCAACCCGGCCAAGGCTCTCGCCCTCGGCCTGGCCGGTTCGGTCCCGGTCATCTGGGGTTCGTCCCCGCTGGCCACCGTCGCGGCCCGGCGGTTCGCCGACACCCTGGCCGCGAACGCGCGGTATCCCGTGATGGCCGGCGCGCTGGGCGAGGCCGGCCGCGGCCGGGTGGGCCTGCTGGACGGCGTGTTCGGCGGGCTCGCCGAGTCGACGCGGGACATCTTCGCCGACCCGGACGAGGAAGAGGAGAACGTGACCCGGCTGCGCCTCGTGGTGCTCCGGGACGGCGGGCTCAACCCTGAGGACGACGCCGACGAGCCGGTCGCCGTCGAGGAGCGCCGGGCGGACGCCATCCAGACGCTCGCCGATCGCCGTGGCGTACGCTGCGACGTGCTCACCGCCGAGGGCGGCTCGGCGCTGGAACGGCTCGCCTCGCTCGTCGCGGTGCCCGACTTCGCGTCGCTGTACCTCGCCCTGGCGCACGGGCTGGACCCGATGGCCGTTCCGGCGATCAGCGAGATGAAGGAGCTGTCGAACCCGATGCCTGAAGGACTTCAGTGAGCGCTGAGGGCGGCACCAAGGCGATCATCGCGGCCCTGAGTGCCAACCTCGGTATCGCGGCCACCAAGTTCGGTGCCTGGTTCCTGACCGGTTCGTCGTCGATGCTGGCCGAGGCGATCCACTCGGTGGCCGACTCCGGCAATCAGTTGCTGCTCCTGGTCGGCGGCAGACAGGCAAAGAAAAAAGCCACCCCGGAACACCCTTTCGGGTACGGGCGGGAGCGCTACATCTACGCGTTCATCGTCTCGATCGTGCTGTTCAGCGTGGGTGGCCTGTTCGCGCTCTACGAGGCGTACCACAAGATCCAGCACCGCGAGCCGATCACCGAGTGGAAATGGGTGCCGGTCGTCGTCCTGGTGGTGGCGATCGCCCTGGAGTCCTACTCGTTCCGGACCGCGATCAAGGAGTCCAACCACACCCGGGGCACCACCTCGTGGGTGGACTTCGTGCGCCGGGCGAAGGCGCCGGAGCTGCCGGTGGTGCTGCTGGAGGACGCCGGCGCGCTCGTCGGGCTGGTGCTCGCGCTGTTCGGCGTCGGGATGACCCTGATCACCGGCAACGGTGTCTGGGACGGCATCGGCACCGGCGCGATCGGTGTCCTGCTGGTGGCGATCGCGGCCATCCTCGCGGTGGAGACCAAGAGCCTGCTGCTCGGTGAGGGCGCCAACCCGGAGACCGTCACCCAGATCGAGCGGGCCGTGCTCGCCGGCGACGGCATCGAGCGGATCATCCACATGAAGACGCTGCACCTCGGCCCGGAGGAGCTGCTCGTCGCCGTGAAGATCGCGGTGCCGCGGTCGGAGAACGCCGAAGAGGTGGCCCGGCACATCGACGAGACCGAGTCGCGGATCCGCGAGGCGGTCCCGATCGCCCGGGTGATCTACATCGAACCGGACATCTTCCGCACCCAGCGGACGCCGGACGACGCGGTAACCGCAGCGCCGCCCGCGACCGCCTGACCAGCTGCTAATTTGCCGGGTATGACCGTGTACCCGCTGACCGGAGTGATCCGCCCGTACGCCTGGGGATCCCGGACCGCGATCGCCGAGCTGCAGGGCCGCCCCACCCCCACCGAGGGGCCGGAGGCGGAACTGTGGCTCGGCGCGCATCCGGGTGACCCGTCCACTGTGCCGGGCCCGGACGGCCCGGTCACCCTGACCACTCTGATCGACGGCGACCCGGCCGCTCAGCTCGGCGCCGGTGTCGCGGAACGTTTCGGCGACCGCCTGCCGTACCTGATGAAGGTCCTGGCCGCCGGCGCCCCGCTCTCCCTGCAGGCGCACCCCGACCTGAAGTACGCCGGTGAGGCGTTCGCCCGCCAGGTCGCCGACCCGTCGCTGCCGAAGAACTACACGGACGCCAACCACAAGCCCGAGATGCTTGTCGCGCTGACCCCGTTCGACGCGCTCTGTGGTTTCCGCCCGGCCGAGGTCTCCGCCCTGGTGCTCGCGGAGCTGAACCTGCCGCAGCTCGCCCCGGTGATCACCGTGCTGCGCTCCGGCGACCTCTCCGAAGCGGTCCGGCTGCTGCTCACCTGGCCGGCCGACGACCGCACCCCGCTGATCGACGCGGTGACGTCCGCGGCCGCCGCGATCCCGGCCGGCCACCAGCACGAGGAGTCCTTCCGGCTCGCGATCGACCTGGCCGGTCACTACCCCGGCGACCCCGGCGTGCTGGTCGCGCTGCTGCTGAACCTGGTGCACCTGGCCCCCGGCGAGGCGATCTGGATGCCGGCCGGCAACCTGCACGCCTACCTGCACGGCCTGGGCGTCGAGTTGATGGCGGCCAGCGACAACGTGCTGCGCGGCGGGCTCACCCCGAAACGGGTCGACGTCGACGAGCTGCTCAAGGTGCTGCGCTTCGAGACCCTGGAGGACCCGCTGCTGCACGGCGCCGAGGTCGCGCCGGGCGTGACCTCGTGGCGGGTGCCGGTCCGGGACTTCGAGATGTACCGGGTGGAGCTCACCTCGAGCCGCCCGCCGGTGAAACTCCCCGGCACCGGCCCCCGGATCATCCTGGGCGCGTCCGGAGACGTTCACATCGGCGAGGAGCACGGCATCCCGGTGACCCTGTCTCCGGGGACGGCGGCCTACGCCCCGGCCGCTGGCGGCCCGCTGACCGCCGCGGGACTGGGCACCCTGTTCATCGCCGCAGTCCCCGACTGACCACCCGCCCCACCGAGGCGCGGACCGTCCCGACCCGCCGGCCCGCGCCTCCCCTCCACCCCCGCCGACCCGTGCGTGTGTGGAGTTGTGGTGCGGTGCGCGCCGAAAGTCCCCGCGCAGTCTCTGTCGCGGTCGTGTGTGTGAAGTTGTGGTGCGGTGCGCGCCGAAAGTCCCCACGCAGTGTCTGCCGCGGTCGTGTGTGTGAAGTTGTGGTGCGGTGCGCGCCGAAAGTCCCCACGCAGTGTCTGCTGCCATCGTGTGTGGGGAGTTGTGGTGCGGTGCGCGCCGGAACTGGCCGTGCGGCGGCGCGATGGGGTGGGTTGGGTGGTGTTCGGGAGGGTTCTGGACGCTCAGTGACACCAAGGTGAACGCAAAGTGCCCGAAATTTCGTGAAATGCCTTGACATGGGATGTGCGGAGTGTGAATCTATAACCACGCAGCGTCATTGGTGATCGGGGGGTCCCACGGACGCGCGCGGTACCAAACCGGGGGGATGAACGGGGCGGCGGGCTTAGGCCTGTCGCCCCGTTCGCTATCCGCGCCCAGTTCGAGCCGCGCCACGCGCCGCCACGCCGCACGACGCGCCGCCAGGCGCCGCCAGGCGCCGTCACGCCGCGCGACGCGACGCCGCGCGCCGTCACGCCGCACCACCCCGGACCGCACCACCCCGCACCGGACTCCGCGCGACTCCCGCGAAACGCCCTCGCCGCTTCTGCCTGATCCGCGCCGCAACCGGGTCGCTCGCTGTTCGGTAGAGCGGTGTCGTCGCCATTCCGGCCGGATTGCATCGGGCTCGGCGGATGGGTTCGATAGCCGCTGAGAATCCGCGCCCCACCGCCATCGCCGGCCAATCCCGAAACGTGACTACCGGGCTGCCCACCCGTACCGAAGCGGTTGGTTGTGAATTGATTCCTGGCGGCCTCGCCGCCCTTTTCCCGGAGCCTCCGGAAACTCCCGGCGCCCAGGGCGGTGACCGCGACCACACTGCGGACCCGCCGCGAGACCGCGATCGCGGCCCCGGACCGCCGCCCGGTTCCGGAACCGCCATGAAGCGGGCCTACCGGATCAACCCCGCGACCCGCCCGCCGGAGTCGGCTTTCGGGGCGGTGACCCGGCGGAGTCGGACGGTCACCTATACGTGTGACTACTCCGACACTGGATCATCCCGCGACCGGCCCTCGCCGCCCCCGGCGACATTCGGTCAGAAGTCGCGCCCTGCGACCGCCCGCAAGCCCCCCACCTGCACCGATATTGCGGAAAGGCGGCGCCCGTCACCTCGGAACGACGACGGTCGTCACCGCGGAGACACGTGTGCCTGCGGGAGAGCCGGAACGGACAAGTCGAGTGCTTTCCTTACTGATCCGCGTTGCAAGTTGCAATCGGCCATTGATACGCCGATATGGTGGCTCCGTGGCGAGGCCGACATCGACAGCACGCCGGGAACTCGGCGGCGAATTGCGCCGGCTCCGTGGCGAGCGCCGTGCGGTGGACGTGGCCACCGCACTGGGCTGGTCCGAGTCGAAGCTGAGCCGGATCGAGACGGCGCACACCGGGATCACCGAGGCGGACCTGGACCGCCTGCTCACCCTGTACGGGGTCCGCGTCGAGGAACGCGGCCGCCTGCGCGACCTGGCCCACCAGGGCCGGGCCCGGGCCTGGTGGGCCCCTTACCGGTCATCCGTGCCGGACCCCTACGACGAGTACCTGGCGCTGGAGGCGGACGCCACCCTGATCTCCGAGTGGGAGGCCCAGGTGATGCCGGGTCTGCTGCAGACCGACGAGTACGCCCGTGCGGTGATCGAGACCGGTGCGGACATCGGCGACCGCGACGTCATCCAGCGGCGGCTCAGCGTGCGGACCGGGCGCCGGGAGCGGTTCTTCCTCAAGGACCCGGAGCCCCGCCTGGACATCGTCCTGGACCAGGGCGTCCTGTTGCGCGAGGTGGGTGGCCGGCAGGTGCTGATCCGGCAGCTGGAGCGGCTGCTCGACGGCGCCGAGCTGCCGGGTGTGGAAGTGCTGATCCTGCCGTTCGCGGCGGGGGCGCACGCCGGTCTGACTGAATCGTTTCTGGTGCTGGAGTTCGCGGAGGGTACCCGGAACCCGGTGGTCCACTCGGAAGGGCTGACCGGTGGTCACTTCCGAGTGAAGCCGGAGGAGCTCGAGGTATACCAAGACGCCTTCGATGACCTGCGGGAACGCGCTTTGTCGAAAGAAGCGAGCCGAACGGTCATCGCTGAGACGAGGGATCGATTGGCTCGGTGAGCCTCTGCTGTGGGGTCCAATGGTGATGCGAATTCCATTGGAAGGAGAAACCATGCAGGACGCCACGATCACTTGGCGTAAGAGCAGCCGGAGTGGCGCTGCTGGGCATTGTGTCGAGGTCGCCAACGCGCCGGCAGCGGTGCTGGTGCGCGACTCGAAGGACGCCACCGGACCCGTGCTCAGCTTCGACACGCGGGACTGGACCGGATTCATCGCCGGAGTTCGAGCAGGAGAGTTCGACCTGCCCAGCGCGTAACACCGGGTTGTCGTATGTGCGCGCCGCGGGCGGTCCCGGACCGGGACCGCCCGTTTTCATGTCCTCACCGAGGGTTTTCCGGTCGTGACGCCTTCTGGGCGGAGTGCCTTTTCGCGTAGGCTGCCGGGCAAGATCGCCCCCCGGGTGGCGCGGGGGCCGGGAGGACAGTGCAATATTGGACCGCATGAGAGCCCGGGTACTGGTCGTCGACGACGATCCCGCGTTGGCCGAGATGCTCGGCATCGTCCTGCGCAGTGAGGGATTCCTGCCCTCGTTCGTCGCGGACGGCGAACGCGCGCTCGCCGCTTTCCGGGAGAGTCGCCCGGACATCGTCCTGCTGGATCTGATGCTCCCGGGGATGAGCGGCATCGACGTCGCGCGCGCGATTCGCGCCGAGTCGGGGATTCCGATCGTCATGCTCACCGCGAAGAGCGACACCGTCGACGTGGTGCTGGGCCTGGAGTCCGGCGCCGACGACTACGTGGTCAAGCCGTTCAAGCCCAAGGAGCTGGTCGCCCGGATGCGGGCCCGCCTGCGCCGGGGCGAGGACGCCGCGCCGGAGACGCTCACCATCGGGCCGCCCGGCAACCAGATCAACATCGACGTGCCGGCGCACACCGTGTCCCGGGACGGCGAAGAGGTCAAGCTCACGCCGCTGGAGTTCGACCTGCTGGTGGCCCTGGCCCGCAAGCCGCGCCAGGTGTTCACCCGCGAGGTTCTGCTCGAGCAGGTCTGGGGTTACCGGCACGCCGCGGACACCCGGCTGGTCAACGTGCACGTCCAGCGACTGCGCGCGAAGATCGAGCCGGACCCGGAGCGACCGGAGATCATCCTGACGGTTCGTGGTGTCGGCTACAAGGCGGGCACCGGCTAGTCGCCGCCAGCGGCTAATGTTGCCGCGTTATGCGTGCTCCGGCTTGGCTTCCCCTGCCCGTGCGCCGCGCCCTGCGGGTGGTGCGGCGCTACTGGCGCGTGGTCGCGTTCCGGCTGGGGAAGCACACCTCGCCGGTGCGCCGCTCCTGGCGCCGCTCGCTGCAGGTCCGGGTGGTGACGCTGACCCTCATCGCGTCCAGCCTGCTGGTCGGCACGTTCGGCTGGTTCATCGCCTGGCGCAGCGCCGACATCCTGCTGAACCGTGCGGAGGCCGAGGTCGCGGCGTCCCTGGAACGCAAGGTGGTCTGGGCGTCGCAGCAGCTCACGCTGTACCCGCAGGCGTACGACCCGCAGCTGCCCGGCACGATCAGCGAGACCATCAACGAGCTCTACGACGGTGACCAGGCCGGCGACGGCGGCACCCTGGTGTCGATGCGCGCCGAGCACTACGCCGCGCAGTACCCCGAGCTCGCCCCGCAGACCGTGCCCGCTGTCGACACCCGGCAGCTGATCACCCCGGAGCTGATCCACGAGGTCGCCGACAACGCGCGGGTGGCCCAGCAGATCCGGACCGCCGACATCGGTGGCACCACGGCGAAATACCTGGTCTACGGCTCGCCGGTGCCGTCCAAGTTCGGGCACGTCGAGCTCTACTACATGGTTCCGCTGACCACCGAGGTCAGCGCGGCCAACCAGATCCGGACCACCGTGCTGATCACCGGTTCGGCCCTGGTGATCCTGCTCGGCGTGGTGGCCGGGCTGGTCACCCGGCTGGTGGTCACCCCGGTCCGGGTGGCCGCGCGGACCGCCCAGCGGCTCTCGGCCGGTCTGCTGGACCAGCGGATGAAGGTGGAGGGCGAGGACGACCTGGCCCTGCTCGCCGCGGCGTTCAACCAGATGGCGGCGAACCTGCAGCGGCAGATCGTCCGGCTGGAGGAGATGTCCCGGCTGCAGCGGCGGTTCACCTCGGACGTCTCGCACGAGCTGCGCACCCCGCTGACCACGGTCCGGATGGCCGCCGACCTGATCTTCTCGGAGCGCGAGGACTTCGACCCGGCGGTGGCGCGCAGCGCAGAGCTGCTGCAGGCCGAGCTGGACCGGTTCGAGGACCTGCTCACCGACCTGCTGGAGATCAGCCGGTTCGACGCCGGGTTCGCCGCGCTGGACTCCGAGCACACCGACCTGGTCCCGATCGTGCAGCGGGTCGCCGAGCGGCTCACCGGGCTGGCCGAGCGGGTCGGCGTCACGCTGGAGCTGCGCCTGCCGGACTCGCCGGTGATCGCCGAGGTGGATCCGCGCCGGGTCGAGCGGGTGCTGCGCAACCTGGTCGGCAACGCGGTCGAGCACGGCGAGGCCAAGCCGGTGCAGATCACCATGACCACTGACGACGCCGCGGTCGCGATCACCGTGCGGGACCACGGCATCGGACTCAAACCCGGCGAGGAACGCCTGGTCTTCAACCGGTTCTGGCGGGCAGACCCGTCCCGGGCCCGGCAGACCGGCGGTACCGGCCTGGGCCTGTCGATCAGCGCGGAGGACGCCCGGCTGCACGGTGGCTGGCTGGAAGCGTGGGGCGCGCCCGGGGAGGGTGCCCAGTTCCGTCTCACCCTGCCGGTCCGGGCCGGTGACCGGCTGGTCGCCGCTCCGCTGCCGTTGATCCCCCGGGACCGTACTGCGGAGGTGAGCTGATGCGCCTACGGACCACCGGCCCGATCACACTGCCGGCCGTCGTCGCGCTGGTGGCGTTGCTGACCGCGGGCTGCGGGATACCGGACGCCACCGGGGTGAAGGACGTCGGGCCCGGCCCGTCGACCGGGATAAGTTCCGGTGACGACCGCGCGCCGGGCGAGGTCAGCCGGGAGGACGTCCTCAACGACCGGGCGCTGTTCGTCGAGAACTATCTGAAGGCCGCGGCCGGGGATCCGGAGTCCGCGCTGGCCCGGGCCCGCAAGTTCATGACTCCCGAGGCGGCCCGCGCGTTCAAACCCACCGGCACCGCGCTGCGGGTGATCCGCCTGGTGGAGACCCCGCTGAACACCCCGGGGCAGGACGTCGTCGGTCTGACCTACGAGCAGGTCGGCACGCTGGACAAGTTCGGCCTGCTGGAGCCGGCCACCGAGATCCGCCGGGACACCTACGAGATCCGCGTCGGCACGATGCCCGGCAAGGACGGCTACTTCATCACCGAGGCGCCGCCGGCCCTGTTGATCAGCGATGCCGCGCTGGACCGCTTCTACGAGCAGCAGGCCATCTACTTCTGGAACACCGACTACACGGCGCTGGTGCCGGACGTGCGGTACATGCCGAAGGCGGTGCCGCCCGAGCAGCGGCCGAACGCGATCCTGACCTGGCTGCTGAACGGCCCGGCGCCCTGGCTGTCGGTCTCCGACCTGCCCGAGGGCACCGCGCTGAACGGTAAGGTGCCGGCGGTCAGCGAGAACCGGCTGCAGGTCAACCTGAGCGGGCCGCTGCCGTCCACCGACGCCGCGCTGGCCCTGGACCGGCTGCGCCGGCAGCTGCAGTGGTCGTTGCGGCCGCTGCTGCCCGGCGAGCTGGACCTGAAGATCGGCCACCAGGACTCCCAGGCGTATTCCGGCAACGACTACCTGTCGAGCAACCCCGCGGACCGGCTGGTCGCCGATCCGGAACGCTTCGTGATCTACGGCGGCAAGATCCGCCGGATCACCGGTACGCCCAAGTCGGTCGAGGCCGTGCCGGTGCTGGACCCGGACGAGAACAAGGACATCCAGTCCGCCGGGATCAGCACCTCGGCGCAGTACGCGTTCGCCGCCGTGGTCGTCAAGGACGGCAAGAACCAGGCGCTGCGGGTGGCCGGCGGCCCGCTCGGCCAGCAGGTCCCGCTGCAGCCGATCAGCGGCCTGTCCGGCTCGCTCGGCCCGCCGACCTGGGCGATCACCGGGGACGCGGCGGACGACGCGATCGGGCTGATCGCCGCGAACGGCCATCTGTACTCGTTCCCGAGCGGCAAGGGCGCCGCGCAGCAGATCCCCTGGACCGGACCCGGCACCAAGATCACTTCGGTCGCGGTGGCGCCGGACGGCCGCCGGATGGCCCTGGTGGTCGACGGCAAGCTGTACCGCGCGTCGCTCAGCACCAGCGGGGACACCCCGGCGCTGGGCACACCGCAGCAGATCCGGCCGGCCGACCTGTCGTCGGTGACCGCCGTCGGCTTCAACAGCGAGGGCTGGCTGACCGTGGCCGGCCTGCGTTCCAAGGATCTCCGGGTGACGATCGTGGACGTGTCGATCGACGGCGCGCTGCAGTCGCCCCGGCTGTCCGACCTCGGCGACAAGCCGGTGACCGCGCTGAGCGTCTACCCGGCCAACCCGAAGGACGCGAGCCCGCTGACCGGGCGGGCGTTCTCCCTGGCGATCTCGTACACCGCCGAGGACAAGGCGTGGGAGGTGCTGTCGACGGCCGGACCGATCGGTGTCGACAAGCTGGCCGGGCCACCCGGCAACCAGCCCGCCGGGATGGTGCCGACCGCGCCCTTCTATCTGGAATGACGCCTGGAATGACCGGATCGGCATGACCAGTGTGTTCGGTGACCTCGCCGACCTGGTGCTGCCGGGCGCCTGCGTGGGCTGCGGCGCGGACCGGGTCCGGCTGCGCAACGGCGCCTGCCCGGCCTGCGTGGCCGAGCTGGAGGGCCTGCGACCGCACCGGGCGGCGCCGAGCCCGCCGCCGCCCGGGTTCCCGGCCTGCGTGGCGGTGGGCCCGTACGCGGGGGCGCTGCGCGGTGCGCTGCTCGCGTACAAGGAAAAGGGCCGGCATCGACTCGCGCGGCCTCTCGGCGCGTTGCTGGCCGGTGCGGTCGCGGCCCTCGCGCCGCCCGGCCGTCCGGTTCTGATCGTCCCGGTCCCGTCCACCCGCGCGGCCCGCCGGGAGCGGTACGGCGACCACATGACCCGGTTGACCACCCACGCGGTCCAGCGGCTGCGCGCGGCCGGTTGGACGGCCCGGGCGGACCAGCCGTTGCGGGCGCTGCCGAGGCCTGACTCAACGTCACTGGACGCTGCCGCAAGGTCTACGGCGGCTGTCAATTCACTGCGAATCAATCCGGCTCGAATCAGCGTTCTGCGGCGCGGCGGCGCGCCGAGGAGCACGCTGGTGATAGCGGACGACATCGTCACCACGGGGGCCACGTTGGCCGCCGCGGTACGTCGTCTAGAGGAGGCGGACATGCAGGTCACCGGCGCCGCAGTCTTGGCAGCGACACAACTGCGCCGCATCTGTCCGGGGATTTGACTTCATGTCACCCCGGGTTTGCCGATAGAGGCGAACGTCAGCCATCCGGGTTCCCCAACGAGGGGTGACGTGCAGGGATCTGCGGGTTAGCGTCTAGGTGACGAGGGTAGGGTTCATCAACTTACCCACCACATCTGGTGATCGGGCTAGCGCTTTCCGCCGCACCGGAAAGGAGTCGTCTCACTACGTCTGTCGCGCCGTCCGTTCAGGGGCGCGGCGTCCTTCTCAAGCAACACGATGCGCCGGCTAACCGGTGCCCCACCATGTTTGTCACGTTGGGGGAGGTCACGAGTGGACATTGTCGTCAAGGGCCGCAACGTAGAGGTTCCCGACCACTATCGCGAGCATGTCGCAGAGAAACTGAGCAAGGTCGAGCGGTACGACCAGAAGCTGATGAGGGTCGACGTAGAGCTGTTCCACGAACGGAACCCGCGTCAAGCAGACACCTGCCAGCGAGTCGAGATCACCGTCAGCACCAAGGGCCCGGTGGTCCGCGCCGAAGCTCAGGCACAGGATTTCTACGCAGCTCTGGACTGCGCCATAAACAAGCTGGACGCCCGGTTGCGCCGTTCCGCCGACCGGCGCCGCGTCCATCGAGGACGGCACGCACCGATCTCGGTCGCCGCCGCCACCGCGAACCTCCCCACCGACCTGACCAGGGGTGGAACCGCCACGCTGACCGCCGAGCCAGAGGTCGAGGAAAACCTGGCCGAGCACGATGAGAATCAGCCGTGGGCCATCGTTCGCGAGAAGGAGCACTCCGGCGAGCCGATGACCGTCGACGACGCGCTCTTCCAGATGGAACTCGTGGGGCACGACTTCTACCTGTTCCAGGACAAGGAGAGCGGCCGCCCCAGCGTCGTCTACCGCCGTCGAGGCTACGACTACGGCATTCTCAGCCTGGCTGGGTGAGTTCCCCGCCGGAGGCCTGCGCGAGCAGGTCTTCGGCGAGCAACACGTACTGCAGGTCGTCGTGACGGGTGCCGGCCAGCCGGGAGCGCAGCAACGCCTCCTGGTGGAAACCGGCTTTCTCCAGCACCCGTTGCGAGCCCAGGTTGTCCGGGAACGTGCCGGCGATCAACCGGGCGATGCCGGTCTCCGCGAAGGCCCACAGGCCGATCAGCTGCGCGGCCCGGGTCATCAGCCCGCGCCCGCGGTGTTCCGGCAGCATGCTGTACCCGATCATGGCCTGACCGGTCGGCGGCTCCTGGTAGTACAGCGAGATCTCGCCGGCCGGCGCGCCGGTCACCGCGTCCGCCACGATCATGTCGGCCCGGCTGCCGGCCAGCCAGTGCGACGCCGCCCAGAAGCAGCGCCGGCGCACCTCCGCCGGGTGTGGCGGGGTGGGCGGCACGGCGGAGGCCATCACATCCGGCACATTGTGCAACTCGGTGTAGAACGGCACGTCGTCCTCGCCGAGCGGGCGCAGCGTCACCACGCCGTCGGTGAGCTCGCCGCCGGGCAGGTCGGGCAGCAGCCGTTCGGCCGGCTCACCGGAGTCACTGGCCAGCCGGGAGTAGACCAGCACGTCGTCGAATCCGCCGGTCAGGTTCGGCAGCGCGCCACGTCGGTCGCCCTCCCGGGTGAAACCGGCGGCCAGCGCGACCCGCTGCGCCACCGGGTTGTCCCGGTGGATCAACAGCTCGAGCCGCTGCAGCCGGGGCGTCCCGGGCGCGCCGGTGAAGACCCGCTCGCTCAGGGTGCGCAGCGCGGCGGTCGCGATCCCGCGGCGCCGATCCCGCGGGCCGACCCAGAACCGGGCCTCGGCAGTGCCACGACCAGGCAGAAGGTGGTCCAGATCGATGCCGCCGACCGGGTCTCCGGCGCCTTCGGCGACTATGGCGTACGAATAATCGCTGCTCGCGGCCGTCAGACGCGGCAGGAACCGGCGCCCGCGTTGATCGTCGCGTGCCGCGTCCACGATCGCCTCGTCCCGCGAGCCGCGGGCGCGCAGTGTCACCCCGTTGTCCTGTTCCACGGGAACATCCTTCCGCAGACTCGCCCGGGCGCGAAACGTGATTCGGACGCTCGGGTGCTGCGCTGTCAGCGAACTTCCTGCACCGTTTCGGGTCTTTTGCGAGGTTCACGGGAGGCTCGGGTCACAGGCTCCGGGAGAAGGTGCCTACGATGGTTCGGCAGACTGTCTAGGGGAGCGCTGACCCGTGTCGATATTTGAAAAGATCCTCCGTGCCGGCGAAGGTCGCATGGTCCGCCGGCTCAAGGCGATCGCTGACGCGGTCAACTCGATCGAGAACGACTACGTCGATCTCACCGACGACGAGTTGCGCGAGTGCACCGAGCAGTTCAAGGAGCGTTATCAGGAGGGCGAGACACTCGACTCGCTGCTCCCCGAGGCGTTCGCGGTGGCCCGCGAGGGCGCGAAGCGCGTGCTCGGTCAGCGGGCGTACGACGTCCAGCTGATGGGCGGCGCCGCGCTGCACTTCGGCAACATCCCGGAGATGAAGACCGGTGAGGGCAAGACCCTGACCGGTGTGTTCCCCGCCTACCTCAACGCGTTGAGCGGCGAGGGCGTGCACATCATCACGGTGAACGACTACCTCGCCCAGCGTGACGCCGAGTGGGTGGGCCGGGTGCACGGCTTCCTCGGCCTGAGCGTGGGCGTGATCCTGCCGAACCGGCCGGCCGCCGAGCACCGCGCGGCCTACCAGTGCGACATCACGTACGGGACGAACAACGAGTTCGGCTTCGACTACCTGCGCGACAACATGGCGTGGTCGAGGGACGAGCTGGTGCAGCGCGGCCACAACTTCGCGATCGTCGACGAGGTGGACTCGATCCTCATCGACGAGGCACGGACCCCGCTGATCATCTCCGGCCCGGCCGAGCACTCCGCCCGGTGGTACGGGGAGTTCGCCGCGATCGTCAACCGCCTGCAGAAGGGCAAGGACGGCGAGGGCGACTACGAGGTCGACGAGGCCAAGCGCACCATCGCGATCAACGAGCGCGGTGTCAGCAAGGTCGAGGACCGGATCGGCATCGACAACCTGTACGAGTCGGTGAACACCCCGCTGGTCGGCTACCTGAACAACGCCGTCAAGGCCAAGGAGCTGTACAAGCGCGACAAGGACTACATCGTCAGCCCCGAGGGCGAAGTCCTGATCGTCGACGAGTTCACTGGCCGCATCCTGCACGGCCGGCGTTACAACGAGGGCATGCACCAGGCCATCGAGGCGAAGGAGGGTGTGGAGGTCAAGCAGGAGAACCAGACCCTGGCGACGGTCACCCTGCAGAACTTCTTCCGCCTCTACAGCAAGCTCGGCGGCATGACCGGTACGGCGCAGACCGAGGCCGGCGAGTTCAACAGCGTCTACAAGGTCGGCGTCGTGTCCATCCCGACGCACCGCCCGATGATCCGCATCGACCACCCGGACGTGATCTACAAGACCGAGAAGGCCAAGTTCGAGGCGGTCATCGAGGACATCGCCGAGCGGCACGCCACCGGCCAGCCGGTGCTGGTCGGCACGGTCTCGGTGGAGAACTCGGAGATCCTCTCCACCCTGCTGCGCCGCCGCGGCATCCCGCACAGCGTGCTGAACGCGAAGTTCCACGCGCAGGAAGCCACGATCATCGCGCAGGCCGGCCGCAAGGGCGGCGTCACGGTGGCCACCAACATGGCCGGCCGTGGCACCGACATCCTGCTCGGCGGCAACCCGGACTTCCTCGCCGCCTCCGAGCTGACCCAGCGCGGTCTCGACCCGGCGGAAAACCCGGAGGAGTACGCGAAGGCCCTCGAAGAGGTCATGCCGACCGTCAAGGAGGCCTGTGAGGCGGAAGCCGCCGAGGTGACGGCCGCCGGCGGTCTCTACGTCCTGGGCACCGAGCGGCACGACTCCCGCCGGATCGACAACCAGCTCCGCGGCCGGTCCGGCCGGCAGGGTGACCCGGGCGAGTCCCGGTTCTACCTCTCGCTGCAGGACGACCTGATGAAGCGGTTCCGCGCCGGTGCGGTCGAGGCGGTCATGGAGCGCTTCAACATCCCGGACGATGTGCCGATCGAGTCGAAGATGGTCAGCCGGCAGATCCGCAGCGCGCAGACCCAGATCGAGGCGCAGAACGCCGAGATCCGGAAGAACGTGCTGAAGTACGACGAGGTGATGAACAAGCAGCGGCAGGTCGTCTACGCCGAGCGCAAGCGCGTGCTCGACGGCGAGGACATGCACGACCAGGTCACCCACATGATCGACGACACGATCACGGACATCGTCACGGTCGCCACCGCCGACGGGTACGCCGAGGAGTGGGACCTCGAGCAGCTCTGGACCAACCTGAAGCGTCTCTTCCCGGTCACCCTGACCATCGAGGACGTGATCGAGGAGTCCGGCGGCGAGCGCAACGCGATCGACCAGGAATACCTCGTCGAGCAGCTCAAGAAGGACGCGCAGGCCGCCTACGCGGCCCGCGAGGAGGAGCTGGGCACCGAGGCGGTCCGGGAGCTGGAGCGGCAGGTGCTGCTCGCGGTGATCGACCGCAAGTGGCGCGAGCACCTCTACGAGATGGACTACCTGCAGGAGGGCATCAGCCTGCGGGCGTACGCGCAGCGCGACCCGGTGGTCGAGTACCAGCGCGAGGGCTTCGACATGTTCAACCAGATGATGGACGGCATCAAGGAGGAGGCCGTCGGCTTCGTCTTCAACCTGGAGGTTCAGGTCGAGGAGCAGCCCACCATCACCGTCGACCCGTCGCAGGCCTACGCGCTGCCCAAGGCCGACGAGGACGACGAGCCGCACGAGCACGTCGAGGTGCGCGCCAAGGGCCTCGGCGGCGGCAACCGTCCGCAGAACCTGCAGTACACCGCGCCGGCCATCGACGGCGACGCGGGCGACGGCCCGGCGGTCCAGCAGCGTCCGGAGCCCCCGGTCGCGTTCGGCCCCAGCGGCACGCCGGTCCCGGCGAACCCGGCGCACACCAGCGCCGGCCGTGGCGCGTCGAGCCACGCCGCCGAGTCGAACGGCCCGTCCCGCAACGCGCCGTGCTATTGCGGCTCGGGCAAGAAGTACAAGCGCTGCCACGGCGCGCCCGGCACTCCCTGACCGTCAGCGGTCTTCACCGCCGCCCAGCCCACGGCCCAGCAATGGCCCGCGGCGCTGGGCGGCGCTGTTTCCCCGGCCGGCGTGATGCCGTGCCGACCCCGCCGGGCCGCGGCACGGCACGGTCCCGCCGGGCTGCGGCATGGCACGGTCCCTGCTGGGCCGCGGCACGGCACGGTCCCGCTGGGCCGCGACCGTGCCGTGCCCGCCGGGCCGCGATGGCCGGTGCCGACCGGGGCGGGTGGAACCCAGGACGGCCACCGCCTGCGTTGCTCAGTGGACGCCCCGGGGCCGGCCCTGCGATCAGATGACACTCGAGGTCAGGCTTCGGTCCGGGCTTCGGGCCGGGCCTCGGGTCAGGCTTCGGTCCGGGCTTGGGGCCGGGCCTCGGGTCAGGCTTCGGTCCGGGCTTCGGGCCGGGGTTCAGATCAGCCGGAGCGTGGTGGCGCACCAGGTGTCCTGATGCAATTCCAGGCGCAGCGCCATCGCCCAGGTGCGCTCCCCGGTGACCAGGGCGACCGCGACCTCGACCGCTCCGGATCGTGGCTCGCAGAGATACACCCGGCGCACGGCGACCGGCGTGGTGTGTTTGGGCCGCCGGTCACCGGGCCGGCGCGGGCGCCGCAGCTCGGCGATCCGGCGTGCGCCGACGAGCCCCTGGGCCACCACCTCGGCGGCGTCGGCCGGCCGTGCCAGCCGCCGCAGGTGCGCGGGCGGCCGATAGCCGTTGAACACCTCGACGCACAGGCGCAAGAACCGCTTCACCGCCAGCCTCGCGTCCCCGGAAGCCCCCGCCACCACCGGCGCCGCACCGGGCCCCGGGTCAGAAGCGCCGCCCGGGCCGGACAGAGCAGCCGGGCCGGACAGAGCAGCCGGGCCGGACAGAGCAGCCGGGCCGGACAGAGCAGCCGGGCCGGACAGAGCAG
>NZ_BOMS01000031.1 GCF_016862315.1 Actinoplanes palleronii
ACAGAGCAGCCGGGCCGGACAGAGCAGCCGGGCCGGACAGAGCAGCCGGGCCGGACAGAGCAGCCGGGCCGGACAGAGCAGCCGTGCCGGACGAAGCAGCCGGGCCGGGCAAGCCAGCCGCGCCAGACGGGCCGCCTCCGCCAGGCGACGGGCCGCCACCCGGCAACCCCGGGCCGCCCTTCCTGCCCACCGGAGGGCCCGCTGGAGGGCCCGCTGACGGCCTTCGCACCGGCCGTGGCCACTCCAGGGCCAACTGCTGCTCCGGCGACCACACCTGAGCCGTCAGCCCGTCGTCGAACGGGGGTTCATACCCGGGGATCGGCCGCAGGTGAATCGCCGGCCGGGACCCGGTGGGTGCACTGTCGACCGCCGATCGCATCTCCACCGCCAATCCTTGCGTTTGGCTTCGTTTGCCTTCGATAGCCTCAGTCTGGCTCCACCCGCGACCGGCGGTCAATCCCGATCGGAGCATCCGAGAAGAGGCACAAAAGGCTCACTCCGGCTCCCGCTCCGCGAGCGGGTTCTCCCGCACCCACGCGGCGGTCTCGGTGTACTTCCCCTGGATGTATTCCTCCAGCTTGGCCCGCTCGACCCGCCACTGCCCGCGCCCGCCGATCTTGATTGCGGGCAGCTCGCCGCTGCGCACCATGTGATAGACCTGCGAGTCCGAGACGTTCAGCTCGGCCGCCACGTCGGACAGCAACAGGAACCTGGCCTCCACCGTCGCCACCCACTCTCGTTGATTACGGCAGCCTGAGTTTGCCACCGTTTGCCCCCGAAAGCCGAGCCCGGCACCATGAAGCCCGGCCCGGCGTAAGCCCGGCCCCACCCGATCCGGAGACGCCTGGTGGAATGGGCTTTTCCCGGGCCGCGGCGGCGGTGTACTGACCGGGATGGCAAAGCTGGAGGAAGACGTGCCGATCACCGACCTGGTCCGGGTATACGTGCCGGCCACCGTGCCGATGCTGGCGGACCTGCGGGCGAAGGGCCGGCTCGGTGACGAGGCGACCGCCGCGCACGCGGTGACCCCCGCGCTCCGCGAGTGGTATGCCGAGGGCGACGAGGAGGAGCTGGAGTACGTGGCCTTCACCCGGGCTGCCCAGGGCGCTCTGCGGCTGCTCCGGCAGGACGCCGAGGCGCCCCGCCGCCGGGTGGTGGTCTCCGCCGACGTGCCGGCGTCCGCGCTGGTCCGGGAGGACGTGGAGCTCGGTTCGAGCACGGTCCGGCTGCCCGAGCCGGTGCAGTTGTCGCAGGTGGCGAGCATCCACGTGGACGGCGCCTCGGTCGCCGAGGAGATCGCGGCGGCCGCCGACGTGGTCGAGGAGGCGCTGGCCGGCGACCCGGACGCGCAGTTCACCGTCGACGGCGCGGAGGACCACGAACTCGAGTGGTACGCGGTCACCGAACTCGACGAACTTCTTTAAAATCAAAATCTGGATGTCGTGCGTCCGCCGGGGTGCGGATCGTCGCTCCCGCCGGGACCCCTGCGGGCTTCGCTGGCCGCTGGCGCGTCCAGAACGCGAAGCCCTCCGGGGCGACGTCCGTGGGTGGGCGCGGTCAGAGCAACGGCAAGACCTAGCTCGTCCGCTCCCCGGTAACCGGCTCCTCGGCGCCTGCCGATAAGGAGGCCGGGGCGTCGTCCTCGTCGTCCGCGGCGGGGGAGAGGGTCCGTCCGACCGCGACCATCGCCGCGAACGCGCCGATGAAGAGCACGATCAGCGCGCTGTTGAGCCGGTTGGTGCTGAGGATCTGCTGCACCGACGTCTCCAGCTCGCTGACCTTGCCGGCCAGTTCGAGCACCTGGGCGCCGGCCGTCCGGGTCAGGATCTCGGAGATCACCAGCATGATGCCCGGCCCGGCCCCGGCGATCAGGTAGAACGGCCACCGCAGACCCGGCCCGCCGTCGGCCGCCCGGCGCCCGGCATGCCGCAGGACCGCGAAGGCGATCAGACCGGCGGCGAGCCCGCTGAGCGCCGACTGTCCGTACGAAAACATCTGGTTGGCATTGGCGGCCGCCTCGGTGGAACCGTTGCCGAGAAGGTCGAGCACCGGGCTCTGGACGTGCTTGTTGTTCAGCACGAAGCCGACCAGGAACGTGCCGAGCGTCGCCCAGCCAGCCGCGGCGACCACCGGCGGGATCCGGAAGCCGGCCAGCGCGCCGCCGATGGTGGCGGCCGCGGCCACCGTGCCGCCGACCGCCGCGTAGATCGTGCCCTCGGTGTTGATCGTGACGATCGGCACCGCGCAGAGCACGCCGACCAGCAGGCCGCTGGCGGTGGCGACGGCGAACCGGACGGTCGCGCCGACCACCCGCCACCCGCTGAGCAGGGTGAGCGCCAGCAGGGCCACCACCGCGCCGGCCACCATGGCGGCGGAGACCGCACCGGGCATCGCGTACGCCGTGGACGTGACCTCCATCGCGACGTCCGCCCGGCCGGTGATGCTGGCCCGGGCCGACTGGAGCATCGCGGCCGTCCACGCGAGCGCGGCGACGGCCAGCAAGATCACGGTGAGCCGCGAGACCTCGCGGGTCTCCGGTGCGGACTGGCGCTCGGGGTCGGTCATGGCGTCAGGGTAACCGGCGAAGCTGCGGGCCCCTGACCTGCCGTCGGTGGAGTGTGACGATGGACGGACGGGTGTTTCGGCACCACCGTGGAGTCGTCCGGCGGCGTCACCGGGTCACTCCACGCACGATCGAGGGGCGGGCCCCTGCCCCGGAAATGGGCCGCTGGGGTGGTTGTACGAGATTGTCCGAATGCGCGTGGCGACTCGCCCAGGAATGGGCGTTTCCTGCCTCCGCCTGCCTGTCTGACCGATTGAGTGCTCCATTTTAGCTGGTCAACTACGTCGCGGGGCGCGAAACGCCCGAGCTGCGCGCTCGTTGTCGGACTGTCTGTGCGGGACAGTCGTTTGTGGAGGCGCAAACTGGACGGATCGTGCGAAATCCTGGACGCCGGACCGACAAAGTGGCAGCTTAGAAGGCATGCCCGACTTGCAAATCAATCCGACGGCTGCCGCCTTGCTCGGCCTGCTTCACGAGGGGCCGATGACCGGCGGACAGCTCATGGCGGCTGCCGAACGCCGCCTCGGGCCCTACTGGTCGATGACGCGGAGCCAGGTTTACCGCGAATTGCCGGTTCTGGCCGAGATGGGGTTCGTGCGCCTCGGGAAGCCGGGCCCGCGGTCCAGCCAGCCCTACGCGATCACCGCCTCCGGGAAGCGGGCCTTCAGCCGCTGGCTCACCGAGACGCCCGGTCGCGATGCACTGCGTAATCCCGTCGCGCTGCGAGTCGCCTTCGGCCAGCAGCACAACCCGGACCAGTTGCAGACGCTCTACACCAACGCCAGCCAGTACCACGCGGAGGCGCTGGCGATGGTGAAGGAGCAGGCCAAGGAGGCTAAAAAGAACGACGACCCGTACGGCGCGGCCGCGCTGGAGTTCGCCGTGGCCTATCACAAGGCGGCGCTCAGCTGGCTGAAGACCGTCCCGGCCGAAGCGGCCAGATGACCAACTGTGACCTGCCCGGCCAGTATTCTGGCCGGGCGGCGTACTGTTGAGTGTCGTGACCGCTGCCGACTTCCCTGAGCAACTCAAAGCGCTCGACGCCACCCTTCGCAACATCGAGAATGTCCTGGACGTCGACAAGCTGCGCCGCGACAAGGCGGATCTCGAGGAGCAGGCCTCCGCTCCCGACCTCTGGGACGACCAGGCGCGGGCGCAGGACGTCAACAGCCGGTTGTCGTACGCCGCCGGTGAGATCTCCAAGATGGAACGCCTGCGCTCCCGGATCGACGACGCCGGCCTGCTGCTGGAGATGGCCGAGGCCGAAGGCGACGAGGGTTCGGTCGCCGAGGTCGCTGCCGAGATCGTCGCGCTCGGCAAGGCGATCGAGGAGGTCGAGGTCCGCACCCTGCTCTCCGGTGAGTACGACTCCCGTGAGGCGCTGGTGGCGATCCGCGCCGGCGCCGGTGGTGTTGACGCCGCCGACTTCGCCGAGATGCTGATGCGGATGTATTTGCGCTGGGCCGAGCGCCACGGTTACCCCACCGAGGTCTACGACACGTCGTACGCCGAGGAGGCCGGGCTCAAGTCCACCACCTTCGCGGTCAAGGTGCCTTACGCGTACGGCACCCTGAGCGTCGAGTCGGGTACCCACCGGCTGGTCCGGATCAGCCCGTTCGACAACCAGGGCCGCCGGCAGACCAGCTTCGCCGGTGTCGAGGTGATGCCGGTCGTGGAGGCCATCGACCACATCGAGATTCCGGACAATGAGCTCAAGACCGACGTGTACCGGTCGTCCGGCCCGGGCGGGCAGAGCGTCAACACCACCGACTCGGCGGTGCGGCTCACCCACATCCCGACCGGCATCGTGGTGACGTGTCAGAACGAGAAGTCCCAGCTGCAGAACAAGGCGTCCGCCCTGCGGGTGCTCCAGGCCCGGCTGCTCGAGCGCCGGCGCCAGGAGGAACGGACCAAGATGGCCGGTTTGAAGCAGGACACCACCGGTTCGTGGGGCGACCAGATGCGTTCGTACGTCCTGCACCCGTACCAAATGGTGAAGGATTTGCGCACCGAGTTCGAGGTGGGCAACCCGACGTCGGTCTTCGACGGCGATGTGGACGCCTTCATCGAGGCCGGTATCCGCTGGCGCAAGCAGAATCAGGTCTCGGCCTAGGCATATTCATCACGGTGAGCGACCCTGTCTGAACGCTCGGTCAGGCTCGGGTCGCTCCGTTTTGCCGTTCCCGCAGGTAGTCAAGATTCACGACCCCGGCGGGCTTGGCGTTTCCGTTACACCGCGTAGACTCCAGTCCCGTGATTCAGCTCGAGAACGTGACGAAGACGTATCCGAAGGCGTCTCGGCCGTCGTTGGACAATGTCAGCGTCGGGATCGAGAAGGGTGAGTTCGTCTTCTTCATCGGCCCCTCCGGTTCCGGTAAGTCGACGATCATCAAGCTGCTGTTGAAGGAGGTCCAGGCGACTCGCGGCAAAGTGGTCGTGAACGCCAAGGACGTCACCTCGCTGCGCTCGTGGAAGATCCCGCACTTCCGCCGCTCGATCGGTTGCGTCTTCCAGGACTTCCGCCTGCTGCCCAACCGCACCGCGTACGAGAACGTCGCGTTCGCTCTCGAGGTGATCGGCAAGACCAAGGCCGTCGCCCGGCGCGTCGTTCCCGAGGTGCTGGAGCTGGTCGGCCTCGGCGGCAAGGAACACCGTTACCCGCATGAGCTGTCGGGTGGTGAGCAGCAGCGTGTCGCAGTGGCCCGGGCCTTCGTGAACCGCCCGCTGATCCTGCTCGCCGACGAGCCCACCGGTAACCTCGACCCGGACACCTCGATCGAGATCATGCGACTGCTGGACCGGATCAACCGGACCGGCACGACCGTCGTGATGGTCACGCACGACTCCAACATCGTCAACCAGATGCGCCGCCGGGTCATCGAGATCGAAAGCGGACGAATCGTCCGTGACCAGGCCCGTGGTGTCTACGGCTGAGACTGGCTCCGCCCACCCGAGCAACGCTGAACCAGTGACACGCGGAGTCCCGGAAGGATCCCCCGATGCGCGTGAAGTACGTCCTCAACGAGGTCCTGGTGGGCCTGTGGCGAAACGTCACGATGACGGTCGCCATGATCATCACCATGTCGGTCTCGTTGACCATGCTGGGCGCCAGCGTGCTGATGTACATGCAGGTCGACCGTATGAAGAACTTCTACTACGGAGAGATCGAGGTCTCGATCTTCCTGGCTGACAACGTCACCGACGGGCAGCGCCAGGCGATCAAGGCGAAGATTGACGAGAGCCCGCTGGTCAAGGAGAGCTCGTACGAGACGAAGGAGCAGGCTCTCGAGCGCTTCAAGGTGCTCTACGCCGACTCCCCGGACTTCGTGGCCGCGGTCAACGTGAGCAGCCTGCCGGAGTCGTACCGGGTGAAGCTGACGAATCCCGAGGATTACGACAAGTTCGCCAAGCAGATCGAGGGCGAGCCGGGAATCCAGCGGATCATCGACCAGCGCGAGTTGTTGCAGAAGGTCTTCAACATCTTCAACTCGGTCCAGTTGATGTCCCTGGTGGTCGCGGCGGTGATGGCCTTCGCCGCGTTGCTGCTGGTCGGCAACACCATCCAGGTGGCCGCGTACAGCAAGCGCCGAGAAGTCGCGGTGATGAAGCTGGTTGGCGCCTCGAACTGGTTCATCCAGGCGCCGTTCGTGCTCGAGGCGGTGGTCGCCGGCCTGATCGGCGCGCTGCTCGGGTTCGTCGCGCTGTTCATCGGGAAGATCGTCCTGCTGGACAACAAGCTGCAAGCCCTGACCGCGATCCTGACACCCGTGCCGACCGGCAACGTCTGGTTGATGTTGCCGCTGCTGGCTGGGGTCGGAGCACTGGTCAGCGCCGGAACCGCCTGGGTCACCCTGCGGTTCTACCTCAAGGTCTGACGCACTCCGAGACCTTTTCGTACCGTTGGCCGCGACCCTGCCGGGTCGCGGCCTTCGCTGCCTTCGGGCGGTTTACGGCTTTGAGGGCGTTTAGTCAGAGTACGGTGACTCCCCGTGAGGTACCGCCGACCGAACTCGCTGCTGTCCGCCTGTCTCTGTCTGCTCAGCGTCGCCGGGCTCGTCCTGGTCGCGCCGGCCCCGGCGACGGCCGACCGGAACGACGCCGCGCGGGCCGCCGCAGCGGTACGCCGGGCCGAGGCGCTGCTGGAGAACGCCGGTGCCACCGCCAAGGCCGCTGCCCGCCGGCTCGCCCTGGCCTCGGCCGCCCTGCCGACCGCACAGCACCGGGTGGCCGCCGCCCGCGGCACCGTGATCGCCACCCGGGTCGAGGCGAGTTCCGCCCGCGGCCGGGCCGAGGCCGCCCGGCAGAGCTATCAGCGGATCTCCACGGACTGGGCGGCCGCCGAGGAACGGGTGGCCGGCGCCCGGCAGCGCGTCGAGGAGATCGCCCGCACCAGCTACATGGGCAGCCCGGTGACCCGCTTCAACCTGCTGGTCTCGGCGAGCGGCCCGGTCGACTTGATGGACCGGATGAGCCTGGTCGACGAGATGGTCCGGCAGGAGAACGACGACGTACGCCAGCTGATCGGCGCCCGGCGGACGGCCCGGATCGCGCAGGACCGGGCCGGTGTGGCGAAACGGTCCGCGGAGGCGGCCGAGGCCGAGGCCGCTGCCAAGCTCCAAGCCGCACAGACCGCCCAGGTGGACGCGGTCCGGGCCCGCCGGGACGTCTACCAGCTGGTGCTGGCCCGGCGGACGGCGCTGAGCGCGGCGAACGCGCAGCGGGCCACCGTGCTGGCCCAGTACCGGGTGGCGCTCATGGCTGAGCGCAAGACCCGTACCGTGCTGCGGACCCGGGAGACCCGGGCCGGCTACCCCGGGCGGTACCACGGCCAGCTGCTGATGCCGGTGCACGGCTGGAAGAGCAGCGACTACGGCAACCGTTACGACCCGTACTACCGGGTCTGGCAGCTGCACGCCGGCACCGACTTCGCCGCCGGGTCGGGCACCCCGATCCGGGCCGCCGCGTCCGGGCGGGTGATCCAGGCCGGCTGGCGGGGTGGCTACGGCAACTACACCTGCGTCAGCCACGGGCGGGTCATGGGTACCAGCTTCTCCACCTGTTACGGCCATCAGTCCCGGATCTACGTCCACGTCGGCGAGTACGTCCGGCAGGGGGACATCATCGGTCTGGTCGGCAGCACCGGGGCCTCGACCGGTGCGCACCTGCACTTCGAGACCCGGTTCGCCGGTTCGCCGCGTAACCCGCTGAACTACCTGCCGCCCTGCCTCTGCTGAACCGCCGTCGCCGTCACCCGGGCTCTGCCCGGCCGCCGGATTGCCGTTGCCCGGTGGCGAGATAGGATCGACCGGCCCGACCGCCCGGATCGTTGAAGGAGACCGCTGGTTATGCCACGCGAACAGGGGCGCAAGCTCGTCGCCTCGAACCGCAAGGCGTACCACGACTACGCGATCACGGACACCTACGAGGCGGGCATGGTGCTCACCGGCACCGAGGTGAAGTCGCTGCGCGCCGGGCGCTCCTCGCTCGTCGACGCGTTCGGCCACGAGAACAACGGCGAGATCTTCCTGCACGGCATGCACATCCCGGAGTACACGCAGGGCACCTGGACCAACCACGAGCCTCGCCGGGTCCGCAAGCTGCTGCTGAAGCGCGACGAGATCGCCAAGGTGATGGGCAAGCTGCGCGACGACGGCGTCACGCTCGTCCCGCTCTCGGTCTACTTCCACAACGGGTATGCGAAGGTCGAGCTCGGCGTCGCCAAGGGCAAGAAGAGCTACGACAAGCGCCAGGACCTGGCCGAGCGGGACGCCAAGCGGGAGATCAATCGCGCCATGGGCCGTCGCGCCAAAGGCATGGGCTGACGGGGTATCCTGCGCCGCCAAGCTTGTTGATCACTTCGCTTTCGCTCGACCTCTGCCCCCGAGGAGACCGGCCGTTGTCCAAGCACAGAGACCGCCAGTTCTTCATCGCCCGATCGGTGTTCGGCCTGGCCGCCGCGTTTCTGGTCGGTCTGGTGATGTGGATCGCGATCCGGGCCGGCGGTCCGGCCTCGGCTGACGAGAACCCGGTGATGGTGCAGCCCTCGGCCGGCCTGCGCGCCGCCGAGTCCACCACGCTGCCACTGGTCACCGGTCCGCCGTCGGCCGTCGCGTCGCCGTCGTCCTCGGTCTCGGTGTCACCCTCCGCGTCGCCGTCCACCTCGCCCTCGGCCTCCGCGGCGGCCTCGGCCACGCCGTCGAAGAGCGCGGCCTCGCCGACCCCGTCCAGAACCTCGAAGAGCGCCTCGCCGACCCCGGCCCGGACCAGCCCCTCGCCGGCCGCGCCGAAGGATCTCAGCGCCACCTACGGCACCAGCGCCTCCTGGGCCGACGGCTTCATCGCCACGGTGAAGGTCACCAACACCGGCACGACGGCCCACGACTTCACCGTGACCCTGACCTACCCGTCCGGCGCCGGCGTCAGCGTCCGCGGCGCCTGGAACGGCTCGGCCAGCGGCAGCGGCAACCAGATCACCTTGCGCGGAAACTCGCTGGCCCCCGGCCGCAGCATCACCGTAGGCTTCCAGGCCAGCAAGGGAACAAAAGACCAGGTCAAGCCAAGTGGGTGCACGGTCGGTGGCGGAAGCTGCCAGGTGAGCTAAGATTGCCGAGCTGTCCACATATCCCGGGGGTGACTGGTTTCGACTTCGTACGTGGAGACAGGGGAAGCGAGCCGAGGAAGCCGACGTCGTCTCGAGAATCGGTCGTCGGAAACTTATAAGCGCCAACTCTAAGTTTGACGCTGACCAGTACGCTCTCGCCGCCTGAGGCGAGTAGCGTGGTCTGTCGGTCTGGGAGCGCCTCCGTCCCAGCTGCCGGCATCAGCTAGGAGGCTGGCCAACCGGTCCCGGTCGCGGGGACCGCACGGCGAGATTAATCTGCGACTGGGCCCATCGTCCGGACTTGCTCACGTGAGCCGGAGGGCCGAGTAGGGATGTAGTGAGCTGCGCTCGGAGAAGCCCTGACAAAGCAACGAAGGACCCGGGTTCGATTCCCGGCACCTCCACCCAGTGGGGGTTACTCGAAACCGCGGAAGCGGTGAGAGTTCACCTGGAGCGGCGGCACTGCCCATGCGGGCCGTGCCGCCGCTGCCGTTCCTGGTGTTTCCAGACTTCGCGAACGAGGTGCCTCACACCGCGAGGACGTCTACGTCGTACTTCGGTATCTCGGCGTCGCGGGTCACGAGAGTCAAATGTTCTACCTGAGCCTGAGCGATGAGCATCCGATCGAACGGGTCTCGGTGGATGAGTGGGAGCCGACCCGCGACGATGCCGTGCTCGGCGGTGATGTTCAGGTGCCGGAAGCCGCTGTCGCGGATGCGCTCCGGGAGATCGGCTGGTTTGTCGAGCTTGCCGATCGACTGCTTGATCGCTACTTCCCAGATCGTCGCGGGGCTGACGTAGACGTCCGGTTCGTGGTCGAGCCGTTCCTTGACCTCGGCAGCAAGCGTGGAGTCGTCCGTGAGCCACCACAGCACGACGTGAGTGTCGAGGAGCAGGCTCATGTGAGACCGAAATCCCGTGCGATGGACTCGTTCACCTCGGGTGAGTCCCAGTCGTCGGCTACGACGAGTTGACCGGCGAGGGAGCCTCGGCCGACCCTGTCAACCCCGCGGTTGAGCGGGACCACCCTGGCGACGGGTGTGCCGGCCCTGCTGATGATGATCTCTTCGCCGTGCTCGACGCGGTCGATGATTCGCGAGAGGTTCGTTTTTGCGTCGTGGATGTTGAACTGCGCGGCTGCTTCAGACATGGCGACCTCCTTAGCTAAGAGGTTAGCCCGGTATTGGAGTGCTGGGTGAAATCCAGTCGGTTACCCCGTCGATGGCCGTCCGCAGCGGTCGGGCCCGCTCTCCCAGGTTCAAGTAGGCGGTCAGTGCCTCCACTGGTGTGACGGCCCCCGGTTCGCGGAAAACGCGGACCGGGGGCCGTTTCGTTTTTCGGCCTGAGGGCGGAGGCACCCAGACCCCGCGTTACGCGGGGCGCGGTCCGGAGACCGTCGCTTGCAGTTTCCGGTAGAAAGTGATGGTGCCGGCTGCCCACCACGGGGCAACCGGCACCATCACTGGTCAGGCTGCTGGTCCGTAGACCGCCAGCTCGGTGGAGTCCATGAACCGGCAACCGTTCGCGGTGGCCGGCTGGCCGGCCGCGCAGAGTCCGGCATCCTGCGCCTGCGTGGTCAGCATCGTGTACCGGACGTACTCGATGGCGTCGCCGGTGCCCGCCGCCAGCGCGACCGGGGTGGCCGTGACAGTGCCGGCCGGGAAGTCCCCGCTTGCGGCGAGGGCCCAGGTGGTGCCGTCCTTGGACGTCTCGATCCGGTAGCCGCCGGTCGAGGCCGTCGCGTCGTCACCACAGGTGGCTGACGGGTTGACTGCCAGCTGCGTGACGTTGACGGCGCCGGACAGGTGGATCACGGCGTTCTGGCCTTCGGCCGCGACGTCGGAACCCCAGCCGGAGATCTGCGACTGGTCGAGCAGCTGACCCGGGCCACAGCCGTAGGCCGTGTAGTCCGGACCGGTGGCGCTGATGATGCCCGCGCCGCCGGAGGAAGCCGCCCAGTCGTAGCGGACCGCCCAGTTCTCCGCCTTGGTGCCCGAGCTGATCGACACCGTCTTGACGATCTGGTCGTAGCCGGCGCCCCGCGCGTACACCTTGGCGTACGTCCCCGGGATGATCCCGGAGATCTTGTAGGTGCCGTCCGCGGCGGTGGTGGCGCGGTAGTCACCGGCGAAGCCGGAGGCGTGCCCGCCGAAGGCGACGGTGAGGCCGGACACCGGGCCCTTGGTGTCCTGGTCGGTCACCGTGCCGGTGAGCGTGCCGCGCGGGGTGCTCGCGGCCGGCGGCGTCGAGAAGTCCTCGACCGGCTGGGCGTCGTCGCCGTCGATGGCGGCGGCGAAGTAGCCCATGCCCCGCTTGGCGAAGACCTTCCAGATGCTCTTGGCATTCTTGCCCCGGTTGACCACCAGGTCGGCCGCGATGATCGAGTTCCGCATGTCCAGGAAGGACGGGTTGTCCGGGGACAGTTCCATGCCGCGGGTGACGATCGACTCGGCCTTCTTGCTGCCGATGGCGCGGCGCAGGTCCCACAGCGTCTGGGCCCAGATCTCGCCGTCCGCGTGCACCTCGGGGCCACGCGACGAGACCTTGCCGAAGTCGCCGTACGTGTAACCGCCGGGGCCGGCCGCCGCGGTGCCGGGACAGGTCGGCGCGACGATACCGACGGTGCAGTCGAGACCCTCGCTGCGGATCGTGCCGCCGGCCGTCCAGTACTTGCCGATCAGCACGTCACCGGGCTTGGCGGTGTCCTTCTCGAGCCCCTTGGCGTGCAGGTAGTCCTCGGCGTACCAGTCGCTCCAGGCCTCGCCCATCGCGCCGCCCTGGATGTTGCTCAGGGTGGAGTTCCCGGCGGCGTCGATGACGAGCCGGTTCGACAGGCCGTGCGTGTACTCGTGGAACACGACGTCGGACTCGTCACCGGTGTTCGCGGCGACCGCGTCCGGGGCCGGGTTCAGCAGGTACATCTGCATGACCGGCGGGATGCCGTCCGGCGGGGTGTTCATGTTGGCGTTGTCGGTGTGGTCACCGTCGGGCAGACCGTTCAGGGTGTTGGCGCCGTCCATGGCCTGGCCCTGCACCGCGTCGCCGTCCTGCGCCTCGAAGTTGCCCGCCGCCCGGGTGAAGCCGATCGGCGAGGACGTGAGGTGGTCGTGGAAGGTGCCGAGGAACGTGAAGAGCTGCACCGCGTTCTGCTTGCGGTTGACCTGCCACGAGTTCGCCGTCTTCGGGTCCCACGAGCAGGGGTACGCGTCCGAGCAGAGGCCGCCCACCGTGTCGTTGAAGTCGACGAACGGGTAGTCCCACCGGTGCACGCCGCTCGGGCCGACCTCCTCGGTCGGGTCGGCCAGGTTGTTGTCGTTCACGTCCGAGTAGACGTGCGCGACGTTGCCGGACAGCTGACGCGCGTTGTTCGGCAGCCAGCCCTTGGCGGTCAGGTCGACCTTCTGCTGGACGCCGCCCTTGGGCGCGCCCGGATAGTTCTTCCACACCTCGGCGCTGTCGTTCGCGATCGTGCTGTGGCGGTAGAGCACCTCGCCGCTGGCCGCGTCGATCACATGCACGTAGCCCTCGTCGACAACGATCGTCTGCCAGGCCAGGCGCGGGCCCGAGACGGTCTGGAACCAGACCTTCTTGGCCGTGCCGTTGTCGCTGAAGGTGGTCGTGCCGGCCGCGGTCTTGGTGACCTTGGCGGGGGACGTGCCGAAAACGTCCTTGACCGCCGCGGCACGGGCGGCGGTGGCGGTCACCTTGGCGGCGCCCGCCGCGGAAGGCAGCGACTTGAGCGGCGACCCGTCCACCTGCACGAGGCGGCCGTCCTTGGTGACGTGGGCCTTCAGGCCGTTGCCGAACACCGGCACGCCGTCGGCCACCTGTACCCAGCTGAGGTGGTGGGTTCCCGCGACGTCGACATAGTCGCGGCGCAGCTCGAGCGTGGCGAGGTCGGCCGCGTCCAAGCCGAAGATCTCGGGGTGGGCCTTGATGTAGTCGAGCGCGACCGTGGTCGGCTTCTTGCGGCTCGGGCCGGTCAGGAAGCCGTCCAGCTTGGCGACCCGGCGTGGGGTGCCGGTAGCCCGATCGATGTCGACGATTCCCTGCACACCGAGCTGGTTGCGCATGGTCTGCACCGCCGAGGCAGTCGGCGCGGGCGCGATGGCGCGGCTCGATGCGGCACTCTTCGGTGCGGCTGCCGGCGCTTGTGCTTCAGTTGCGGCGACCAGGTTCGCGCGGGAGTCGTAATCGGCTCGCCGCTGCGCCTTGCTGTCGGTGTCCGCGGTCACGGCGCCTGGTAGCGGCGCGGCCTGTGCCTGCTGCGGCAGTAACGCCGCGAGCAGAACGACACCGGCGGCTGCCGCTCCCACCCGCCGGGTTGCGGACGGTACGGATAACGGTCTCAATTCAGCCCCTCTCGACCGGGCTAAGGTGCGACCCGACTCCGGGGTAAACCGGCGCCGGCTCGCACCTCACTTGTGTGGCCCGTCGATGGGTGATGCTCTTGTCCATCGGTACACATAACTAGAGGTGTATTTGGATCTTTACCAATTCGAGATCACGTCGCGGAGAAAATCGGACACATATGCCGCCCCGTTCGCAGAAACGCGAACGGGAGGAAGTTTCGGTTTTCCGGCTTCCGGTGCCGAGTCCGGCCCACGGTGGATCTGGCGACGGCCGCTGATCGGATCGAAAGATTTCGGTACGTGTGACGTGTCCGGGTGGGTCGGACGGCTCCTGTGGGGTGGCGGCCCGGGCGGCAGGCTGGGCGGATGACGGATGATGGAGTTGTGGTCACTGAGGGTGATGTGACGTGATGGGGTGCGACAGGGGTCATGCCGAACGTTAAGCTACCGGCGAGTAACAAGCTCATTCCTTGAACGCGTTCATGGTCGGCATCCGTGAAGACACTCACCTTCACGTTTCCGCCGTAGGTCCGGCAACGTCGCTTGAACTGCTGGGGAGTCGATTAATGATCATTGGTGTCCTGGGGGAGTCCGGTTCGGGGGAAACGCGGGTGGCAGCCACGCCCGCGACCGTGGGCCAGTTGCTCAAACTCGGTTATGACGTAGTGGTGGAGCCCGGCGCCGGGCAGCGGTCGTCGTTCTCCGACGAGGCGTACGCGGATGCCGGGGCGACCCTCGGCGATCCGTACCGGGCCGACGTGGTGTTCACGATCAACGCGCCGGAACCGGAACGGCTGGATCGGCTCGCCGCCGGGGCGACCCTGATCGGTGTCTTCAACCCGCGGCTCAGCGCGGAACTCGTCGAGGAGTTCGCGCGCCGGCCGATCACCGTGCTGTCGATGGACGCGGTGCCGCGGATCTCGCGGGCGCAGTCCCTGGACGTGCTCTCCTCGATGGCGAACATCGCCGGATACCGTGCGGTCGTCGAGGCGGCACACGCGTTCGGCCGGTTCTTCACCGGGCAGGTGACCGCGGCCGGCAAGGTCCCGCCGGCGAAGGTGCTGGTGGCCGGCGTCGGGGTGGCCGGGCTCGCGGCGATCGGCGCGGCCGGCAGCCTGGGCGCGATCGTCCGGGCCACCGACCCGCGGCCCGAGGTCGCCGACCAGGTCAAGTCGCTCGGCGGGGAGTACCTCGCGGTGCAGGCCGCGGACGTCGAGGTCTCGGCCACCGGGTACGCCAAGGAGATGTCCGACGACTACACCGAGCGGGCCGCCCGGCTCTATGCCGAGCAGGCCACCGACGTCGACATCGTGATCACCACGGCGCTGATCCCGGGACGGCCGGCGCCCCGGCTGATCACCGCGAAGATGGTGGCGAGCATGAAGCCGGGCAGCGTGATCGTCGACATGGCAGCCGCGAACGGCGGGAACGTCGAGGGCACCGTCGCCGGCGAGGTGGTCACCACGGCGAACGGGGTGACCATCATCGGCTACACCGATCTGGCCGGCCGGCTGCCCGCGCAGGCCTCCCAGTTGTACGGCACCAACCTGGTCAACCTGATGAAGCTGATGACGCCGGAACGCGACGGGCGGCTCGTGCTCGACTTCGAGGACGTCGTCCAGAGGTCGATCACCGTCGTACGACATGGTGAACTGACCTGGCCGCCGCCTCCCGTGTCGGTGTCCGCGGCACCGGCCACAGCGGCGCCGGTGAATGTCGCGCCGCAGGCCGCGGCGCAGCCGCAGGCCGCGAAGAAGAACCGCGGCCTCGTCCTGACCGGCACCGGAGCGGGCGCGTTGTTCCTGCTCGCGGCGTTCGCGCCGCCCGCGCTGCGCGGACACCTGACGGTCTTCGCGCTGGCCATCGTGATCGGCTACTACGTGATCGGGCACGTGCACCACGCCCTGCACACGCCGCTGATGTCGGTGACCAACGCGATCTCCGGGATCATCGTGGTCGGTGCGCTGCTCCAGCTCGGACACGGCGGCGTCGCGGTGACCACGCTGTCGTTCATCGCCGTCCTGCTGGCCAGTATCAACGTCTTCGGTGGCTTCGCGGTGACCCGCCGCATGCTCGCCATGTTCACCAGGAGCTGACCGAAGATGACCATTGAAACGGCGGCCCAGTCGGCGTATCTCGTCGCGGCCCTGCTCTTCATCCTGGCGCTGGCCGGACTGTCCCGGCACGAGAGCGCGCGGTTCGGCAACTACTTCGGCATCGCCGGCATGGCCCTCGCGCTGGTCGCGACGGTCGCGCTGGCCCTGGTCGGCGACCTGAGTGGCACCGGGCTGGTGCTGCTGCTGGTGGCGACCGGCATCGGCGCGACGATCGGCCTGTACCGGGCCGCCAAGGTCGAGATGACCGGCATGCCGGAACTGATCGCGTTGCTGCACAGCTTCGTCGGCCTGGCCGCGGTGCTCGTCGGCTGGAACGGATACCTGCACGTCGAGGGTGACCCGGACGGCGCCGAGGCGGCCCTGCTGGGCGCGCAGGACCTGCTCGGGATCCACAGCGCCGAGGTGTTCATCGGCGTTTTCATCGGCGCGGTCACCTTCACCGGGTCGATCGTGGCCTTCCTGAAACTGTCCGCCCGGATGCCGTCGCGTCCGCTGATGCTTCCCGGCAAGAACCTGCTCAACGTGGGCGCGCTCGTCGCGTTCGTGCTGCTGACCGTGTGGTTCGTGATCGACCCGCACCTCTGGCTGCTGATCGTGGTGACCGCGGTGGCGCTGCTGCTGGGCTGGCACCTGGTCGCCTCGATCGGTGGCGGCGACATGCCGGTCGTGGTGTCCATGCTGAACAGCTACTCCGGCTGGGCGGCGGCGGCCTCCGGCTTCCTGCTCTCCAACGACCTGCTGATCGTCACCGGGGCGCTGGTCGGGTCGTCGGGTGCCTACCTGTCGTACATCATGTGCAAGGCGATGAACCGGTCGTTCCTGTCGGTGATCGCCGGTGGGTTCGGTGTCGAGGCCGGGCCGTCCGGCGACACCGACTACGGCGAGCACCGCGAGGTCCAGGCGGACGCGGTCGCGGAGCTGCTCAAGTCGGCCGAGTCGGTGATCATCACGCCGGGGTACGGGATGGCAGTCGCGCAGGCTCAGTACGGCGTCGCCGAGCTGACCCGCAAACTCCGTGACAAGGGCATCGACGTGCGGTTCGGCATCCACCCGGTGGCCGGCCGGCTGCCCGGGCACATGAACGTGCTGCTCGCCGAGGCGAAGGTGCCGTACGACGTGGTCCTCGAGATGGACGAGATCAACGACGACTTCGCGCGCACCTCGGTGGTGCTGGTGATCGGCGCCAACGACACGGTCAACCCGGCCGCCATGGACGACCCGTCCAGCCCGATCGCCGGCATGCCGGTCCTCAAGGTCTGGGAGGCGGCCGAAGTGATCGTGTTCAAACGCTCGATGGCCTCCGGGTACGCCGGCGTGCAGAACCCGCTGTTCTTCCGGGAGAACAGCGCGATGCTCTTCGGCGACGCCAAGGAGCGGGTGAACGACATCCTGCGAGCGTTCTGACGCACTGGTGCAGAGATCAGCCGGCGGGCTCGAGCAGGATCGCCCGGGCGTCGACGTTCAGCACGTGGCCGTCGCCGAGCCGGGCCACCGGCTGGTCCCAGTGCACGTGCCCGCACACGGTCAGGCCCGGCGGGCGGGACTCGAGCAGCTCGCGGATCAGCGGGTTGCCGCGCTGGGCCTGATCCGTGCCGGTCGGGCCCTCGTGGAGCAGCAGCACGGCGGGCGGCGTCGCGGTGACCGCGCGGACCAGGCCGAGGAAATCCGGCTCGGGCCTGCGCATCGGCCGTTGCGGGTCGCCGGACACCCCGCTCACCCCGGCGACCGTGCACGCGCCCCAGCCGGTGCGGTCGCCGTCGAGCAGGGTGACGGCCGGGCCGTACCCGGCGACCTCGGCGGCGTCCACCTCGTCGTGGTTGCCGGCCACCCCGGCCACGAACGGGCAGCCGGCCGTGGCGAAGGCCCGCCAGACCTCGGCGACCGGGCCGGAGGCGCCGCGCTGATCGGCGCCCGGTGCGGAGAACAGGTCACCGGCGAGCAGCACGCCGAGCCGGTCCGGAGCGGGAAGCAGCTCCGACTGCGCCCAGATCTCCAGCTGTTCGGCGAACGCCTGGCCGAGCAGCACCGTCGCCCCGCTGAGCGGCGAGACCGCCACCCCCTGCAGGTCGCTGACGACGAGCACCGCGTCGCACCCGTCCGGCACCCGGTCGACCCGGAGCCGGTCGACCGGCAGCCGCAGGTGTTCGCTGCCGCCGCCGCGCCGCGCCGACCGATAGCCGAGCGAGGTGACCGGCTCGGTCTCCGTGCCGAGCAGGCGAAGCCAGGATTCCGTCGTCAACCGCCACCTCGTTCGAGTCGTGGTGCTTCTCGATACCACACCCGGACCAGTCCGGCGGGTTGCCGCAGGTCGGCACACTGAATGCATGTCGATCGATGGTTGGCGGCGGTGGCGCTCCGTGGCCGGGGCGGTGGCGATCGTGGCGATGCTCGTGGCGGTCCTGATGATCAACGGCGGGTACTTCGACCCGTCGTCGGGGGTGTGGACGTCCGTCGGGGTCGGCGATCCGGCGTACGACTCCCGGACGGACGGCTCCCGGACGGTCGTCACGGTCGAGGCGATCACCACGCTGCGGCTGTCGGCGGGCCGGACGGTCCCGTTCCCGCGTCAGGCCGCGAAGATCGCCTGGCGGGACTACCGCGGGTGGATCGACGTGCTCGAGGTGACCAGCGGGACGAAGGGCTCGCCGCCCACGCGGCAGAGCTGGCGGCGCGACGAGCTGGAACGGGCCTTCGGGTCGCGGCCGGACGGGCTCGACGAGGGGCGGGAGCCGCCGGGGCCGCCGACCGGCGCGGGCGGCGGGATGTACCGGAACACCACGGTGACGACCGTCCGGGAGGCCGAGGAGCGGCTGCGGGAGCTGTTCACCGGGCTCGGGGAGGACGAACTCCAGGTGGCCTCGGTGACGCCGCAGGTCAAGGGCCGGTCGCCGTGCGCCGGAGGAGCCTTCGACGCCTACGTCGTGCTCGACCTCACCCTGCCCGGGACCCGGGACGCGGAGGCGGCGCTGCCCGGCGTCGCGGAATACCTGGCCGCCGCGGGACTGGACGTCGCCACCGGAGATCTCGACGCCGGGCTGCCGTCGGTGGACGCGTCGTTCACCGACGGCGCGGGGGTGTCGGCGGTCGCGGCGGGCGGGGGCGAGCCGGATCCGCAGCACCTCCACTTCGGCGCCACCAGTGGGTGCCTCAGGGCGTGACTCAGGTCGTACCGAAAAAGGACCTCGACCCGAAGGTCACGGCAGGTCGAAAGGGAGTTTGATGCCCTGCAGGGCATCCTGACATCCGCAGGTGCGCTCGGCAGGCAGTTCGGTCACTGCTTTCAGGAGTACGTCGCGGAGCCGGGCGGTGTTCTCGCCGAAGACCCGGAACACCTCCTCGTGGGTGACGGCCTCGCCACCCTCGACACCGGCGTCCAGATCGGTCACCAACGCGATCGAGGTGTAGCAGAGGGCCAGCTCGCGAGCGAGCACCGCTTCCGGGTGACCGGTCATGTTCACGATCGTGCCGCCGATCGCGGTGAACCAGCGGGACTCGGCGCGGGTGGAGAACCGCGGTCCCTCCACGACGACCATGGTGCCGCCGTCGACCGCGTTCACCCCTGCGGCGGAATTCAGCACCGAGGCGCGCCCGGCCGGACAGTACGGATCGGCGAACGAGACGTGCACCGCGCCGGAGTCGTAATACGTCTGCTCGCGGCCACTGGTCCGGTCGATCAGCTGGTCCGGCACCACGAACGTGCCCGGCCCGAGCTCCGGCCGCAGGCCACCGACCGCGCACGGCGCGATGATCTGACGCACCCCCAGCGAGCGCAGCGCCCACAGATTCGCCCGGTAGGGGATCTTGTGGGGCGGGAACCGGTGGTCGCGTCCGTGCCGGGGCAGGAACGCCACCCGGCGGCCGCCGACGGAGGCCACAGTGATCTTGTCGGATGGCAGACCGTACGGCGTCTCCACCTCGTGTTCAATGGCGCCGTCGAGTAGTGCGTACAGGCCGGATCCGCCGATGACGCCGATCTCTGCTGCCGGGGGTGACGGGTTCATGTGCAGACCTTATCCGCGGCCTGAATCGCAGGCTAATGTGCTGGCATGGCGTTGACGTCGGACGGGCGGCAGGCATCTCGTGTTCGGTGAGGGACAGCAGCGAATCGGAGGCCGGTCAGTGGAATCGATGACCGGTCAGCTGCTGGTCGCCACGCCCACCCTCAAAGATCCCAACTTCGACCGTACGGTCGTGCTGCTCGTCGCGCACGAGCAGGGCGGCGCCCTGGGCGTCGTGCTCAACCGGGCCACCGAGGTGCCGGTCGCCGAGGTGCTCGGCAACTGGGGCGAGCTGGCCGGCGACCCCGCCGTGCTCTTCGAGGGCGGCCCGGTGCAGCCCGAGTCGGCGATCTGCCTGGCACGCACCCGCCCCGAGGTGAAGAAGCGCGTGACCGGTTTTCATCCTGTCTCCGGTTCCCTCGGCACCCTCGACCTCTCCGCCGACCCGGAACGCCTCCGGGAGAACGTGGCCGGCATCCGCGTCTTCGCCGGTTACTCCGGCTGGTCCGCAGGACAGCTCGAGGAGGAGATCGCCTCCGGCTCCTGGTTCGTCTTCGACGCGCTGCCCGGCGACCCGTTCGTCGAACGACCAGACGACCTGTGGGCCATGGTCCTGCGCCGGCAGGGCGACATCCTCGCTGCTGTCGCCCACTTCCCTCCGGACGTGTCGCTGAACTGAGGGGGGTGCTGCGGGGGCCTCGCGGGGGTGTGTAATATTTCCAGCGTGCCCGGGGGAAACGCCGGGGACGCAAGCAGTACGGCAAGGGGCTGTGGCGCAGCTGGTAGCGCACCACACTGGCAGTGTGGGGGTCAGGGGTTCGAGTCCCCTCAGCTCCACCCCGAGGTAAGGGCTTGATCGGATATTCCGGTCGAGCCCTTTACTGTTTGTGGGGATACCTCATCCTGTGAGATCTCACCGCCCGGCGAGTCGGTGAGATCTCACGCCACGTTCGGCGGCCTGTTCGACGGTCAGAGTGCTTCGGTCTGCAGCACCTTGTGCAGCGCCTGTTCGAGTACCACCAGCAGCGCGTCGCGTACCGAGGCGCGCAACCGGGCGTCGAAGGCCACGATCGGCACCCGGTCGTGGACGGCGAGGGCCCAGCGCACCTCGGCGAGCTGATGCGCCAGATGCCCATCGAACGTGTTCACCGCGATGGCGAACGGGAGCCCGGCCCGTTCGAAGTAGTCCACTGCCTGGTAGCAGTCGTCGAGCCGGGAGCTGTCCACCACCACGAGCGCGCCCAGCGCGCCGTGGACCATGGTGTCCCACATGAAGCCGAAGCGGTCCTGCCCGGGTGTGCCGAACAGGTAGAGCTTCAGACTCTGGTCGATGGTCACGCAACCGAAGTCCATGGCGACGGTCGTGGTGGTCTTGAGGCTCTCCGCACGCGGGTTGTCGACGCCGACGGACACCGAGGTCATCTCGGCCTCGGTGGTCAGCGGGGCGATCTCGGAGATCGCCCCGACCGTGGTCGTCTTGCCGACGGCGAAGCCACCAGCCACGATGATTTTCACGGGGACCGGGGGCCGCTTCGCCGGGACGCTGGGGACCACCGCAGCCGACGCGTCAGGAAATCGCACGAAGTCCATGCATCACTCGCAGAATGGTGTCGGAGGTGAGCGGGTTCAGGGTGTCGGTGACGTGCACGTCGAGGTAGCCGGCGGCGCGCAGATCAGCAACGAGGATCTTGGTGACGCCGAGGTGGAGGCGCAGCCGCGCCGAGATCTCCGCGACGGAGATCGGCTCGTCGCAGAGTGCCGCCATGGCCTGCATTTCCGGTCCCAGCGCGGTGAGCGGGACCCGGCCTCCCCACGGATCAGGAGGGCGCAGGGTGACCTGGGTCTCGACGTCGATTTCGTGGTCGACGGCGTTGACCCGGCCGCCGGTCAGGATGAACGGGCGCAGGGCGGCCGGGCGGCCGGCTGGTTGCCGGAGCTGCTCGCCGGTGTGGCCGGCATCGCGGCCCGGGGCCCCGATCGGGGCGGCGCCGTTCGGGGGAACTCGTAGGTACGGGGGGATTCTCCCGATCGGCTCGGGATCCGGTATGCCGCGCGGGTCGTCGTTCAATGGTGGACGGCGCTCTTCAGTTCCGCTATCAATCCGGGCGTCAGGGTCGCGCCCGCCCGTGTTCCGAACAGCGTCATCTCGTACGCCACCGTGGCGAGGTTCGCCGCCCGGCTCGCGACGACGCCCAGCATCGAGCCGCGGCTGATCGAAGTGATCACCAGGTAGCCCTCCGCTATGTCGACCACGACCCGGTTCAGCGCGCCCAGCCGGTACCACTCGCCCGCGCCGCCCGCCAGGCTGGCCATTCCGGACACCACCGCGGCCAGGCGGTCGGAGTCGGCCTGTTCCCGCTTGGAGGACCTCGCCATGAGCAAACCGTCCGAGGAGACCACGACCGCCTCTTGCACGCCGGCCGTCTTCGTGGCGAACGAGCCGAGCAGCCAGTTGAACGTCTGCACCTCGGCGCTGAGGTCCACGATCGGGGCGTCCAGCGAGTCCGGTGCCAGGCCAGCGGGGTGAGTTCGAATGCTGTCCATCATGCTTCTTCCTCGTCACTGTCGGTTGTCGGGTGAGGTGTCGTGAAGCGCCCGTGTCACGCCGTACTCGAACGCCTCCGCGAAGGCCCTCGCCGCTATCGCGTCGGCGACGACCGGCACGTGATCCGACACCGACGGCTTCGTCACCTCCGGCAGTTGAGCCCCGGGCACCCGCTGACGCAGGCCGGACATCGAGGTGGGTGCGGCGGTGGCGGGCACCGCGGCGCGCACCGGGCTGTGCGGCTGCCCGGCGACCGGTGTCTCCCGGCGGACGGGTATCCGGGTCGGCATCTCAGGAGGTGGGGGCGGCGATCCGGGCAAGCCGTGGGTCACCTCGAAGCCGTTCCAGGGGTGTTGATCCCTCATCACGTGCTGGACGCGGTTCATCGCCTCCCGGACGTCGGACTGCTTCTCCACGGGGTGCCGGGGCACCGGCTCGAGCGATGACCGGTCCGGGGCCGGCGCGACCGCGGCAGGCCCGGTGTCGCCCCAGGCCGGCGGCGCCCATGCGACGGTGATCTGCCTCGGCTCCGGTACGGCAGCGGGCGCGACCGGTGCCGTGGACACGACGGCCGGCTCCCCGGCGAGCAGGGCGTCGCCGATGCTCACCTCGACCGTGACCCCTCCACCGGGAGTCTGTGACAAGGCGACGGTCAGGTTGTGCCGCCGGGCCAGGCGACCGACCACGAACAGTCCGAGCACCTGGGTCGGTACGAGGTCGAGCCGTTCCCGGCGGGCGATGCGGGCGTTCTCCTCGGCGAGTCGCTCGCCGGGCATGCCGATGCCGTGATCGGCGACGATCAGCCGGACACCGCCGGGCATCGTCCGGGCACTGACCCGGACCCGGGTGTGCGGGGGCGAGAAGTTGGTGGCGTTCTCCAGCAGCTCACCGCAGATCAGCACCAGGTCGCTGACGAGGGCCGGTGCCATCGACAGCCCGAGGGGGATGTCCACGTCGACGCGGTTGTACTCCTCGATCTCGGCGAGGGCGAGACGCGCCACGTCGACGAGCCGGACCGGTGAACGATGGATCTCCTCCCGGTCGGCTCCGGAGATCACGACGAGGCTGTCGGCGCTACGGCGCAGGCGATTGGCGATGTGGTCGAGCCGGTACAACTTGGCCAGGCGTTCCGGGCTGGTCTCCTCGTTCTCCAACTCGTCGATCAGGCTCACCTGCCCACCGACCAGGTTCTGGGTGCGCCGGCCGATGTGGCCGAACATCTCCGCGACGTTGCGCCTGCTGAGTACCTGCCGTTCGACGAGCAGTGACGCGGTGTTCTGTACGCGTTCGAAAACGCGCGCCAGATCGCCGATCTCGTCGTGGGAGTTCATGTCGAGATCTTCGAAATACACCGGCTCGACGGTTTCGCTCTCGTCGTCGGCGACCCGCTGGAGTTCCGTCTCGCCTGCTTCCGCCACCCGGGCAGCCGCCAGGCTGAGCTGGGTCAACGGCACGGCCACCGCCCGGGCCACGACCGCCACCAGGATCAGGACGATCAGCAGGACCATGACCACGAGAGCACCGGCCCCGTACGCGGCGGTGAGCTGCTGCTGCCGTTGCCGGGCGACCGACGAGGTGACGTCGTCGACGAGACCCTTCTTGACGAAGGTGCCGAGAACACTGAACGACCTGAGCGCCGGGAACAGCGTGGCGACCGGCAGCGCCGCCATCGTCGTGGTCGGATTGGCCACGAACTTGGCGTCGAAGTCCTTGCCGAGGCGGTCCCGGAAGGCGGCAGCCACCAGGCTGTACAGGTCACGTTCGCTCGAGGTGGCGAATTCGTCGAACCGGTCGAGATAGGTCTCGTACTCCGTGCGCTCCTCGCGGTAGCGGACGGAGTGGTCCTTCACCTTGCCGCCGGCCATGACGGCGAGCAGTGCGGTGCTCTCGGTGTTCGATTCGTCCAGGCGCAGCAGTGCGTCCAGCGCGTTGAGTTGCCGTCCGGCGTCGGTTCCGGAGTCGGCGTACTCGGGCAGCCGGAGAGAATCGATCATGTCGTCCAGCAGGGGGGTGAACTCGTCGAGGACCTGATCGGGCGTCGTGGTCCTGGACAGCACTCGTTGCCGTAGCGGGTTCAGCTTCGCCACCCCGCCGATCTCGGCACGTACCTGGGACGGCAGGGTGCTGCCTAGTTCCTGCTGCACGTCGTGGGCGCGATCGGTGGTCGCCGCGCTCTGCAACTCGAGATCGTCCTTGGTCACGACGCCGAGCAGGTAACCGATCGAGAGCAGCCGTTCGCGTTGCAGGTCCGCCAGCAGTGAGCCGACCCGTCCGGCCACGGTCGTGGCGACGTCGATCTCGCGCGCCTGGCCGGCGTCGTTGACCAGGCTACGGATGATCGGCAGGGCCAGGCCGGCCATCGCCAGCAGCGGAATGACTACCAGCAGCGTCAGCTTGCCGCGGATCCGGAGCCTACTGAGGAACACCGAATCGTTCCCTTCGTGAGTGCTCGGCATCGGACGGGTGCTGCGGCCTGGGCTCGTGCCACGGTGCCCGCGCCGGGCCCGCCGGGCTCCCGGCCGCCGTCGTGACCGGCAGGTACTCCGGCACCTGCGGGCCAGGACCCTGCGGAGGTCTCCTCGAATCCCTGCGTCGCCGAGCCGCCAGAGCCATCCCGGCCGGTACGAGTGCCAGCAGTACCGACACCACCAGGATTCCGACCGCCAGCAGGCGGCGCTGGCTGAGCGACGAGAGGCGGTCCCGGAGGGCGATGTCGATCTGGGAGAGCAGCGCCGCGGAGAGGTCTGCGGCGGCGACCTGCATCTCGTCGCGCGCCGCGATGGTCCGGTCCGCGTTGACGCCGCCCTTCCCGGCCAGCACCGGTGACATCAGGGGCAGCAGAGTGTCGATCGAACGATTGAAGCGGTCGAGCTTGCTGAGCAGCGCGCTGCCGAGGTCCTTGCTGTCGCTGCCTTCCACGGCGAGCCGGACGTCGTCGGAGAGGTCACGCGCGTTGCCCGCCAGGTCGGAGCCCGCGGCATTGATGTCGACTGCTGCCTTGGCCCGGTCGGCGGCGGACAGTCCGGGCACGCCAGCCAGCAGGTTCGTGTACCGGGAGGCCGCGATGATGGCCTCCGGGAGTTCCTGAGCCGCGCCGTCTTCCAGGTAGTAGGTGTCCGCCACCGGGTCACGGATCAGTTTGGAGTTGTTGCGCACTCGCTCGATCAGCGCCAGCAGCAGGTCATTGGCGCTGCCGTAGGCGGCGGTGACCGCCGCGTCGTTGCCACTGACGGGCAGAGACTCGATCTTGGCGCGGAGCCCCTCCCACCGGTCCTGGGTGCCCAACTGGTCGCGGAGTCCGCTGTCGGCGAGGGCGACGACGCTGACCGCCTGGGCGAGTGCCTCGGGTTTCGCAGCACCGCCGTTGGCAGCGATCGACTCGGCGTTCGTCAACGCGATCTCCAGCGGGCCCAGCGCCTGGATGTACCGGACGCCGGCCCGTTCCAGCGTGGCGAACGAGGACTGCTCCTCGGTCGACTGCAACACCATGGAGAACAGCACGGCCACCGACATGGTCATAACCAGTGGCAGCAGTAGCCGCACGGCGGCGCCGACCGGCCGCCCACGTTGATGTTGGCGGGCCCCTGATGTCATTATCGCCCACTTTCTGGGCAGCATGGAACGTCAACGCCGCGCTGCCCTGGAAACGCTCCACCTGCGAAGACTTACAGGTTGTAGGGGACAAGCTACGGCCCCGGGGCTGCGTGGAGTCACGGCGACTCGACCGATTGTGACAGCGCAACAGTTGAAGATCGGTAGCGTTCGGGTGGCTGTGCGCTGCTACCCCTTGCCGAGTGAACATGTGACTCATATCATCCGCGACCTGTCGGGACTCGGCTGGCGAACCCCTTCTCGGCGCTCCGGGCGCGGCATGCCGATGAGAACCGCCTGGAGCCGGCGAGGGGCAGCTGTGCCCCGGCGGCACTCGGCCGGGCGCCCGCTGGTGGCGCCGGCCCCATGCTGCGGCCCGGTCGCCCGCCCCCAGCGATAGGCTGTCCGCCATGCCCGGTTCCCGCATCCTGCGCGTCGGCACGCGCAACTCGCCGATGGCGCTCGCTCAGGTTGAACGTGTGCGGAAGATGCTGGCCGATCGGCATCCGCGGGTTTCCGTCGAGGTCGTGTCGATGACCACCTCCGGGGACCGGTGGCAGGGGCGGCTCGCCGACCTCGGCGGCAAGGGCGCGTTCACCAAGGAGGTCGACGCGGCGCTGCTCGCCGGGGACGTCGACGTGGTGGTGCACTGCGTCAAGGACGTTCCCGGTGACCGGCCGACGCCGGCCGGCACGGTGATGGCCGCCTACCTGCGGCGCGACGACGTCCGGGACTGCCTGGTGCACCCGGCCGGCACCCGGGTCGAGGAGCTGCCGCCCGGCGCCCGGATCGGCACCTCGGCGGTGCGCCGGGTCGCCCAGCTCGCGCTGCACTGGCCGGAGCTGACGCCCGTGCCGATCCGCGGCAACGCCAACACCCGGCTGGCCAAGCTCGACGCGGGGGAGTACGACGCGCTGATGCTCGCGGTCTCCGGGCTGGGCCGGATCGGCCAGCCGCACCGGATCACGCAGATGTTCGACGTCGACGTCATGGTGCCGGCGGTCGGCTCGGGGACGCTGGTCCTGCAGTGCCGGGAGGACGACGTCGAGATCCGGGACCTGGTCGCCACGCTCGGCGACGACGCGGCCCGCCGGGAGACGCTCGCCGAGCGGACCATGCTGCACATCCTGCAGGGCTCCTGCGACTCGCCGATCGGTGGGTACGCGCGGACCGAGCCTGACGGCCGGATCAGCCTGCGCGCCCGGGTCGCGTCGCTGGACGGCAAGACCGTGCTCGACGTGCACGAGTGGGCGACCGACCCGACAACGCTCGGCACCTCGGTGGCGGCCGCGCTGATGCGTCAGGGAGCACTCGACCTGCTCCGCTGAACGGCCTTTACGTCTATCCACCCTTCGGCTTATTTACGATTCTTTATCGGCAGTCCGTAGCTCGGCGACCGTATTGGTAATGCGTTACTTGCGGCCGTTGCGGGCGCTTCGGCGTCCTCCGACTCTTCCGCTGCGTCTCCTGTTAACCGGTTGTGTGTCGGCTGTGTACAGAGGCTCTTCACCGTGTGCTTCGCACGCGTGACGTTCTCTCTCGGTTCCGCGTGTCCCCTTTTCTCAGGCAGGCGGAACTGTGGCTGCGGCGCGTTTCGGATTCCTACCGGTCCGGTCTCACAACGGGGTCGGCTGGCGGCTCTTGACCACCAACAATCGTGACCTGGGACGTTCGTACACGTCGTACCCGGATCTGGCTTCCTGCCGGAGCGCCGCGCACCTGGCGCGGGAGCAGGCCGGGCAGATGCGGGTCGCCCTGGTCCGGTCCAGCGCGACCGCCTGGCGCTGGCGGCTGCTGACCGGCGACACCGTGGTGGTGGTCGCCAGCCGCGACTACCACCGCCGGTTGCAGGCCGAGCGGTCCGCGTCGGTGATGCTGAGCCTGCTGCCCGAGGCCGAACTGCTCGAACTCGGCCTCCAGCGACCACGGACGTGGTCATGACCGACACCCTGGTGATGCCGGCGGTGACGGCCGAGGCGCCGGAACAGCGGCGCCGGGTCCGGCCGTCCGGCGGCGTCGACCGGTTCTACCGGGTCGTGCTCCGGCTCGGCGGCGGCCTGGTGCTGGTGCTGATGACCCTGGTCGGCGTCTTCCTGTTCCAGAAGGCGGGTCCGGCGCTGAAGCTGGCCGGCTGGTCGTTCCTGACCACCGAGGCCTGGGAGCCGGAGTCCGGCCGGTTCGGCATCGCGGCCGTGCTCGTCGGCACGGTGCTGATCGCCGGAGTGGCGATCCTGATCGCGGTCCCGCTGGCCACCGGGATGGCGCTGTACGTCTCCGAGTACGCCCCGCGTGGCCTGCGCCGCATCCTGGTCGGCCTGGTCGACCTGATGGCCGCGGTGCCCAGCGTGGTGTACGGCCTCTGGGGTTTCGCCTTCCTCCAGGGTCACGTGATCGGCCTGGCCCGCTGGCTCGCCACGTACCTCTCCTGGATCCCGCTGCTGGAGGTGACCGGCGCGGATCCGCGGGACCCGCTGGCCACCGAGACGGTCTACACGTCCTCGACGTTCATCGCCGGGATCGTGGTCGCCCTGATGATCGCGCCGGTGATCTGCTCGATCATGCGCGAGGCGTTCACTCAGGCGCCGATCGGCGAGCGGGAGGGCGCGTACGCGCTGGGCGCCACCCGCTGGGGCATGATCCGCTCGGTGGTGCTGCCGTTCGGGCGGGGCGGCATGATCGGCGGCACCATGCTCGGGCTCGGCCGGGCGCTGGGCGAGACGATCGCCGTCTACCTGATCATCTCGCCGGTCTTCGTGATCCAGCCGCACGTCCTGCAGAACGGCGCCAACTCGGTCTCCGCCCTGATCGCCCTCCGGTACGGCGAGGCCGGCGAGGTCGCGCTCTCCGCGCTGATGGCCGCCGGCGTGGCGCTCTTCCTGATGACGCTGGTGGTGAACTTCGGCGCCGCGATGATCGTGGCCCGGAGTCGCTCCGGCGCGGAAAGCGACTCGTGATGCCGGAGCCGCGCCGCAACACCGCCACCCTGCGCCAGGAGGACGTGCTGTCCGCGCTGGGCGCCGCGGTCGCCGCGTTCTGCCTGACCGCCCTGGTCTTCTACTGGATCGCACCGTTCACCGGCGTGCTCGGGTTCATGGTGTGCTGGTTCCTCGCCTTCCTCGGGCTCTTTGCCGCGCTGGTCTGGCTCGATCGGGACGGTCCGGCGGTACGGGACCGGCTGGTCTCGGTGGTGGTGCACGGCATCGCGATCCTGCTGCTGTCCGCGCTGGTCTTCGTCGTCGGGTTCACCATCATGCGCGGGTTCGCCGCGCTGGTGCACCCGAACTTCTACGTCGAGGACCTGGGGGTGACCGGCCCGCTGGACCCGCTGTCGGAGGGCGGCGCGGTGCACGCGCTGATCGGCTCGCTGGAGCAGATCGGCCTGGCGCTGCTGATCACCATCCCGACCGGGATGCTCTGCGCGGTGTTCCTGGCCGAGATGCGGGGCCCGTTCCCCCGGCTGGTGCGGACCGTGGTGGAGGCGATGACCGCGCTCCCGTCGATCGTCGCGGGACTCTTCATCTACGCGACGGTCCTGCTCATGCTGCACTTCGAGCAGTCCGGACTGGCCGCCTCGCTGGCGATCGGCGTGATGATGCTGCCGATCATGGTGCGCGCCGCCGACGTGGTGCTGCGGCTGGTGCCCGGCAACCTCAAGGAGGCGTCGCTGGCGCTGGGCGCGAGCCGCTGGCGGACCGCCTGGCACGTGATCCTGCCGACCGCCCGCCCGGGTCTGGCGACGGCGGTCATCCTGGGCACCGCCCGGGGCATCGGTGAGACCTCGCCGGTCCTGCTGACCGCCGGTTTCAACAAGGCGATCAACGCCGACGCGTTCCACGACCCGCAGGTCTCGCTTCCGCTGGCCACGTTCATGTTGATCAAATCGCCGCAGTCCAGCATGGTGGCCCGCGGGTTCGGCACTGCCGCCCTGCTGCTCCTGCTGGTGCTGCTGCTCTTCCTGATCGCCCGGCTGATCGGCGGCCGTGGCCCGCAGGACCTCACCGCCCGGCAGCGGCGGGCCCGGGCCCGCGCCTCGGCCCGGGATCTGGCCCGCTACCAGCGGCGGACTCCGCCGACGACTCCCATCGCAGTGACAGAAGAGGTGCAGTGACCATGTTGAGGCGCGCGTTCCGTGCGGTGTCCGCGGTGCTGGCGGTGCTGGCGCTCACCGCTGCCGCACAACTGGCCGGCGCCCTGCCGGCTGCCGCGGTCGTCTACGTGCCGATCACCGGGGCCGGCTCGACCTGGAGCAGCAACGCGATCGACCAGTGGGCGTCCAATGTGAAGCAGTACGGGATCACGGTGAACTTCACCGCCAACGGCTCCACGGCCGGGCGCAACCAGTTCGCCAGCGGCTTGCTCGACTTCGGCATCTCGGAGATCGCGTACGGCAAGGACGACGCCGGTGCCTCCGAGGCCAAGCCCAAGTTCAAGTACGCCTACATGCCGATCGTGGCCGGTGGCACCGCGTTCATGTACAACCTGGAGGTCGGCGGGAAGCGGGTCACCAACCTTCGGCTCTCCGGTGACACCGTCGCCAAGATCTTCACCAACGCGATCACCTACTGGAACGACCCGGTGATCAAGGCGGACAACCCCGGCCTGGCGCTGCCGGCCCGCAAGATCGTGCCGGTGGTGCGTTCCGACGGCTCGGGTACGACCGCCCAGCTCACCACGTGGATGAAGGCGCGCTACCCGGCACTCTGGGACGCGTACTGCGCGAAGGCCGGCCGGGCCACGCCGTGCGGGGTGACCTCGCTCTACCCGACGATCCCGGGCAGCGCGATGACCGCGCAGAGCGGCTCGCAGAACGTCTCCGGGTACGTGGCGCAGAAGTCCAGCGTCGGCGCGATCACCTACGTCGAGTACTCGTACGCCCGGAACGCCCGCTTCCCGGTCGCGAAGATCCGGAACGCCAAGGACTTCTACGTCGAGCCGACCGCGAAGTCGGTGGCGGTGGCCCTGCTCGCCGCGAAGATCAACAACAACGAGAGCTCGACCGACTACCTGACCCAGGACCTGAACGGGGTCTACGCCTACGACGACCCGCGGACGTACCCCCTGTCCAGCTACAGCTACATGCTGGTGCCCACGGTGCAGACCGACCGGTTCACCACGACCAAGGGGCAGACGCTCGGCGCGTTCGCCTACTACTTCCTCTGCGAAGGCCAGCAGCAGGCCGACGAGCTCGGCTACTCGCCGCTGCCGAAGAACCTGGTCGAGGCCGGGATGGAGCAGATCCGGAAGGTGCCCGGGGTGACCGTGAAGGACATCAACCTGTCCGGCTGCCACAACCCGACGTTCTCCAAGGACGGCTCGAACACCTTGGCGAAGAACGCGCCGTACCCGCAGGCCTGCGACAAGGTCGGTCCGACCCAGTGCACCACCGGCACCGGCGGGGCCACCGCGCAGACACCGACCAGCGGCGGCGGCAAGACCGGCACCGGTACGGGCAGCAGCAGCGGCAGTGGCACCGGCAGTGGGAGTGGCAGCGGCACCGGGACCGGGGGCAAGACCGGGACCGGCACGAAGACCGGCACCGGAGCCGCGGCCGGTGGCACCGGCGGGAACACGTCCAACGGCGGCGTGACCGGCGGTGGCGGCGCGGTCGACCCGGACACCGGGCTGGCGGTCGGTGGCTCCGGTGGTGGCACCGGCGTGGACTCGGCGCTGGCCGTCCCGGTGCCGGTCGGTGTCCAGATCGACTCCACGCTGCGGACCGTGCTGATCGCGGTGGCCTGCGCCCTGCTGGTCGGTCTGACCGTCGGCCCGCCGCTGATCGCCCGGATGCTCCAGCGGGGCGGCAAACGATGATCCGGCGTGCGGCCGCGGCGGTGCTCACCGTCGTACTGATGATGGTTTGTGCTCCGGTCGGTCCGGCGGCAGCGGCGGACAGTTCCGCGGTGACGGTCTCGGGCCGCGGGGTGTTCGGCGACCTGAAGGTGACCGTCAGCCAGACCAGCAACCTGATCAACCAGGTGGTGACCGTCTCCTGGACAGGCGGCCGGCCGACCGGGGACATCGCCGCCTACCAGGACTACCTGCAGATCATGCAGTGCTGGGGGAACGCCGCCGGCGGGCCGACCCGGGAGCAATGCCAGTTCGGCGCGCTCTTCACCGACAACCGGGGCGGGCTCTACACCGGCAGCCGGCGGCTGAACTACGCGTCCTACTGCGCACCGGCGGACGAGCAGGCCGGAAAGTGCACCGGGCTGCGCGACCCGCTGGAGACGGCCAAGCCGTTGCCGTCCAACGACCCGGTCTACGTGCCGTTCACCCCGGTCGAGGGCAAGGCGGTGCCCGGCCCGGCCGGCGGCGAGTACTTCGACTCGGCCACCACCAACGAGATGCCCTACGCCCGGACCGGCGCGGACGGCCGGGGCGAGGAGTTCTTCGAGGTGCAGACGGCCTCCGAGGCGCCCGGGCTGGGCTGCGGGACACAGCTCGCCAACGGCACCGGGCGGGCCTGCTGGCTGGTGATCGTGCCGCGCGGGGAGTCCGAGGTGGACGGCACCACCGGTGACGCGAAACCGCACCACGCACTGGACTCGTCGCCGCTGAGTGCGACGAACTGGGCGAACCGGCTGGTCGTACCGATGAAGTTCCAGCCGCTGGGCCGGGTCTGCCCGATCGGCGGCGCGGAGAAGCGCGCGGTCGGCGCGGAGGCGATGACCGAGGCGATGATCCGCTGGCAGCCGGCGCTCTGCGCGAGCCACTCCGACCGGATCTTCGGCTGGACCCAGACCACCGACGCGCAGGCCCGTGACCGCCTGGCCGGTATCGACCCGGGCCTGGTCTTCGTCAACCGGCCGGCCGCACCGGATCCGGAGCGGACCGTTGTCTACGCCCCGGTCGCGGTATCCGGGCTGGCCATCGCGGTCAACCTGGACTGGCAGTCCGGGCTCGGCGCGACCGCCGAGGAGCAGCTGAACGAGGGCAAACGGGTGCCCACCCTAAAGCTCACTCCACGGCTGGTGGCCAAGCTGCTGAGCCAGTCGTACCGGTCCGGCGCCGACCCGAAGCGCGAGTCGGTGCTGAAGAACCCGGAGACGATCAGCTACGACCCGGAGTTCCGCGAACTGAACCCGGACTGGGCGCCGGACGACCCGGAGAACGCCGCGACCGGCGCGCAGCTGCCGCTGGCGATCGGGGACGCGCTGATCGGAGTCGGACAGACCGACATGGCCACCCAGCTCTGGGAGTGGGTGCTGTCCGACCCGGAGGCAAAGGCGTTCCTGACCGGTACGCCGGACCCGTGGGGGATGGCCGTCAACCCGGTCTACCCGACCCTGACCTGGCCGGAGGACAGCTTCCCGAAGAGCGACCTGTACTGCACCAAGCTGCGCAACGACGCGCAGAAGGACGTGGACTGGTGCACGCTCGACATGCACCCGTACGCGAACAACATGCACGACGCGGCCCGGTCCGCAGCCCGTGGTGACACCCTGGTCCGCAACGCCACCGCGTTCGACAGCACCGGCGCGGTGATCGGCTGGAAGAAGGGCAACCCGCAGCCGCAGGGCAAACGGGCGGTGCTCGCGGTGACCGACGTCGCCACCGCCCAGCGGTACGGGATGCCGCTGGTCCAGCTGCGCAACGCGTCCGGCGCCTTCGTCGCGCCCACCACGGCGAGCCTGCTGGCCGGGGTGGCGGCGATGAAGCCGTCCACGGCCGTCGGCAGTGTCCTGACGCCGAACCCGGCCAGCACCTCGGCCGGGGCGTACCCGCTGACCTCGGTGATCTACGCGGCCACCGCGCCCAAGGAGATCGACGAGGAGCTCGGCCCGGTGTACGCGGCGCTGCTGCGCTACGCGGCCGGCGACGGGCAGACACCGGGCGTCAAACCTGGCACCCTGCCGTACGGATACGCGCCGCTGCCGGCCGCCCTGCGCGCCCGGACCAGGGCCGCCGCGACCACGATCGAGAAGACGGCCGGCAAACCGGTCACGGCGGTGACCCCCACGCCCACGACGACCGGCGGCTCCTCGGGCGGCGGCGGCTCGACCGGCGGCTCGGGATCGGGCTCCGGGTCCGGCACCGCGACCACCGCGCCCGCCACCGCGCCGGCCACCGGAACCGCCACACCCCCGGACGTGCCCGCCGCGACCCCGACCGGCATGGGCTCCGCCGTCCCGGTCGCGCAGGCCGACCCGACCCCCGGCAGCCCGCTCGGCAACGTCCGGTACGGGCTGGTCGCGGCGCTGGCCGCCGGACTGCTAGCCGCGCTGGCCGGCCCGATCCTGCTGCGTGTCGCCCGGACCCGGCGGGGCGGGTGATCGGCCCCGAAGACGTCTGTGGCCAGGAGCGGTAACTCCTGGCCACAGCACCGGCAGTTCGCAGCTGCCGGCGCAAGTGCGGCCGGACGACTGTCCGGCTCGCGAACGCAGAGAAAAGGATAGCCGCAGTGCAGAACAAACGGTTCCTGGCCATGGTCGGGGTCGGGCTCGTCGCGGCACTCGCCGTGACCGCCTCCCCGGCTCAGGCCGATCCCTCTGGTGCACCCACCTATCGCACGCTCGCCGGTGTCGGCTCGGACACCACCGAAGGTGTCCTGAACGGGCTGTCGGAGCTGGTCACCGACACCGCCGGCAACAAGCAGATCGCCTCCTACGACGCGTTCGGCTCGGAGGACATCAAGACCAAGGAGACCGGCTGCACGCTGAAGCGCCCCGCCGGTTCGGGCGCCGGTGTCACCGCTCTGGTCGCGTCACTCGACGCGAACAACGGCTGCCTCGACTTCGCGCGGTCGTCGAGCAACAACGCGTCGTCGTACCCGGGCAAGAACCTGACCTACATCCCGTTCGCGGTGGACGCCGTGACCTACGCGGTCCGGTCGGACAGCACCATCTCGCGCAAGCTCACCAAGGCGCAGCTCACCACGATCTACAACTGCGCGGGTGGCACGGCCTTCAAGCCGATGCTCCCGCAGTTCGGCTCCGGCACCCGCAGCTTCTTCCTCAAGTCGCTGGGCTTCACCGACGCCACCACGTTCACCCAGACGGCGAACCACACCTGCATCGGCGAGGCCGACGCGACCGGCGTGGCGCTCCAGGAGAACAACGGCATCCTGCTGACCGACCCGAAGCAGATCGTGCCGTACTCGATCGCCCAGTACCTGGCGCAGACCACCGTGGTCGTCGCCGACGTGCACGGCAAGACCGTGCTCGGCCAGCTCGACGGCATCGCGCCGACCGTGCTGAACACCGCCTCGACGATGGCCCGGGACGTCTACAACGTCGTTCCGACCGCGCGGCTGACCACTGAGGCGTACGCCTCGGTCTTCGTCGGCCCGACGTCGAAGGTCTGCGCGAACGCCAACACGATCAAGAAGTACGGCTTCGCGCCGCACACGTCCTGCGGCGACACCCTGCTGCGCACCCCCTGACCGAAGGCGAGACGACTCCGATGCAGCTCACATCCCGTACCGCCAAGGGCGCCCTGGTCGCCGTCGCGGCCACCGCCCTGGTCCTGCCGTTCGGCGCGGCGGCGCAGGCAGCCCCGGCCGCCGGAACCCTCGGCAGCTGGACCACCACCCCGGCCACCGGCCTCGACACCTCCGGCCCGAAGGTGCACACCTCGGCCGGCTGTTCGACGGACTCCGACTCCTACTGGGCCTACCTGTACGGCCCGGGCAAGTTCGCCGACGGCTACCTGATCGCCCAGCCGCAGGACGTCGGGTTCTCCACCACCTCCGGGTTCGACGTCCAGCTCGGCGTCAGCTTCAAGGACGCCGCCACCGAGCTGGGCACGGTCATCGTGCCCGGCCAGTACGACCTCGTGATCAGCTGCGTGGACGGCTTCGCGCAGGTGGTCAAGGGCACGTTCGGCGGAGCCTTCTTCTTCACCACGGCCACCGCGTGGACGACCACCGACCCGAACCAGTCGACCGCGTCGACGACGGTGCTCACCGTCGCCCCGACCGGCCCGGTCACCGCCGGTGACGAGGTCACCCTGAAGGCGGCCGTCACCCCGGCTACCGCCGCCGGCACCGTGCAGTTCAAGGACGGCAGCGCGAACCTGGGCAGCCCGGTCACCGTCGCGGCCGGCGCCGCCGAGCTGAAGACGTCGGCGCTGACCGCCGGCGACCACTCGCTCACCGCGGTGTTCACCAGCACCACGACCGGCGTCGCCGGTTCCACCTCGGCGGCGGCCACCCTGGTCGTCACGGCGGGCGTGGCGCAGACCACCAGCACCGCGCTGGCGGTCAACCCGCAGGGCTCGGCGGAGAAGTTCTCGCCGGTCACCCTGTCCGCGTCGGTGACTCCGGCCACCACGGCCGGCAAGGTCCAGTTCACCGACGGTGGCAAGGACCTCGGCGCGCCGGTCACCCTGGCCGGCGGCACCGCCACGCTGACCACCAGCAGCCTGGCCGAGGGCGACCACGGCTTCACCGCCCGGTTCGTGCCCGCCGACGCGACCCGGTTCGCCGGTTCCGAGTCGGGCTCGGTCGCGCTCACCGTCACCCCGTTCAAGGGTGGCAGCGCCTCGCAGACCATCTCCACCACTGTGGAGAGCGGCGCGCTGACGATCAGCGTGGCGAACAGCACCCCGGTGGTGCTCCCGGCACCGGCGCTCACCACCGACGCCGCGAGGCTGACCACCTCGGGCAGCCTCAACGCCCTGACCGTCACCGACACCCGGGCCGGTGACTTCGGCTGGAACGTCTCCGGCCAGGTCTCGGACTTCTCCGACGGCTCGAACCACTCGATCAACGCGGCCAACCTCGGCTGGTCGCCGAAGGTGCTCGACAAGTCGGCGTCGCAGACCGTGACCGCCGGCACCAAGGTCGACCCGGCCGACGCGATCGCCTCGGGCGCGGCCGCCCCGGCCGGCCTCGGCCTGGCCAGCGCCCGCACCCTCGCGGTTGCCGGCCGCGGCGCGGGCATGGGTACCGCCCATGTCACCGCCGACGTGTCGCTGCAGGCGCCGACCACCACCGTGGCCGGCACCTACACCGCGACGCTGACCATCACCGCCATCTGACCCACCTCCCGGTGCGGGACGGCCCCGGGGCCGTCCCGCACCACCCCCTCCGGCTCATCTGTTTCAAGTCCCTCTGCGTCAAGGACGGTCACCATGCGGCGTGCGGTCACGGCACTGCTCGGCATCCTCATCGGGCTCGGGCTCGCCGGCCCCGCGGTCGCGGCGCCGGCCGCCTCCGACGGCCGGGTCACCTTCGGGGTCCGCCCGACCGGCAAGACCGGTCCGGACAAAAGGTCCACCTTCGCGTACGCGGCGACACCCGGCGGCGTACTCACCGACCAGGTGGAGGTCTCCAACGCCGGGTTGAAACCGATCACCGTACGGGTCTACGCCAGCGACGCGTTCACCACCAGCGGCGGCGGCTTCGACCTGCTCGCGGCGAGCACGAAGTCGGACGACGCGGGCGCCTGGGTGACCGTGTCCAAGGGCTCGGTGACGGTGCCCGCCCGCGGCCGGACGATCGTGCCGTTCACCCTGCGCGTCCCGGCCACCGCCACACCGGGTGACCACACCGCCGGCATCGTCGCGTCGGTCTCCACCGTGCAGACCGACGCCAAGGGCAACCGGGTCGCGGTGGACCAGCGGGTGGGTTCGCGGGTCTACCTGCGTGTCAGCGGGGACCTGTCGGCGCGGCTGACCGTGGAGAAGCTGACCGCGACGTACCACCCGGACCGGAACCCGTTCAAGACCGGCCGGACCACGTTGACCTACCTGGTGCGCAACACCGGCAACGTCCGGCTGGGCGCCCACCAGAAGGTCAGCGTGAGCACGCTCTGGGGCGGCAAGCGGGAGGCCGACGGCGTCGCCGACGTGGCCGAGATCCTGCCCGGCGACGCGGTCACGATCACCGCCGAGGTCACCGGGGCGCTGCCCGCCGTGTGGCTGACCGGCGCCGTGCACGCCGACCCGCTGGCCCGGCCCGACGACCAGAAACTCCAGCTCAGCGCGGTCACCCGGGAGTACGGCTTCTGGGCCGTCTCGTGGACCACCGCCCTGGCCCTGGCGCTGCTGCTGGCGGCGCTGGTGACCGGTGGCCTGCTGATCCGGCGCCGCCGTCGCCGCGCCCCGGCCGCCCCGGTGGTACCGAGTGCCGCGGCCTGAGCGTGCGCTGGCGGTGCTCGCCGCGACGCTGCTGACCATAACGCCGTCGCCGGCCGGCGCCGCACCGGCCACCGGCACGGTCACCTTCACGCCTGCGGCCAGCATCGCCCTGGCGGCGATCAAGGTGCACACCTCGGGCGGCTGCCCGGCACCGGCGGACGGCTTCTACGCGACCGCGCGCGGCCACGGCTTCCCGCCGGACGGGCAGATCGTGACCGCGCCGACCGCGGCCGGAATGTCCCGGACGGCCGGCTTCGACGTCTGGTTCGCGCAGACGATGGCCGACTTCGCCACCGACAACCACACCGCGCTCAGCGGCCGGTACGACGTGACAGTGTCCTGCGTGGACTCGTTCAAGGGGGCGGTGTTCGCGCAGTACACCGGCGCGCTGGTGTTTACCTCGCCGACCTCCTATCAGAGCGGCGCGACCGCTTCGACCGCCGCACCGGCCGCGATACCAGCCGCTCTACCAGCCGCTTCACCGGCGGCCGTGCCCCGGTCGTTCCCGTGGTGGCTGCCGGTCACCGGCCTCGCCACGGTCCTGCTCGCCTTCGAGACCGGACGCCGCTTCGGCCGGCGTTCCCGCCACCCGTGACACCCCAGGAGGACCCGTGACGACCACGCTCGCCCCGGTCGAGCCGGCCCCGCCCGCGCCCCCGGCCGTCGTGGCGCCCACACCCGCACCGGCACCGGAACCACCCCCGCCGCCACCGGCCGCCGAGCCGGCGCCGCAGCCGGGACCGTTCTGGGCCCGGCTGACCGGCACCGCGCTCACCATCCTGGCCGCCGTCCTGCTCGGCTTCCTCGCGCAGTTCACCGTGCTCGGCTCGCTCGGGCACGACCGCGCGCAGACGGTGGCGTACGCGACGTTCCGTTCCGACCTGGCCCTGGCCGTCGCGCCGGTCGGCCACCTAAGCCCCGACGGCACGGCGCCGCTGGCCGAGGGCACCGCGGTGGCGGTGATCGCGATCCCGGCGATCGGCGTGCGCGAGGTGGTGTTCGAGGGCACCACCGGCGGGGTGCTGACCCGGGGGCCCGGGCACCGGCGCGACACCGTACTGCCCGGTCAGGCCGGGGTCAGCATCCTGATGGGCCGCCGGGCCGGTTACGGCGGGCCGTTCGCCCGGATCGGCGACCTGGCCGGCGGCGACCGGATCACGGTGATCACCGGGCAGGGCGAGCAGACGTACGAGGTGATCAGCGTCCGCCGGGCCGGCGAACCGCAGCCACCCGCGCTCGCCGAGGGCGCCGGCCGGCTGACCCTGATCACCGCCGACGGAGCCGCCTACCTGCCGGACGACGTGCTCCGGGTGGACGCGAAGCTCACCTCCGACGTGCGGGAGACACCGGCCCTGGCGATCTCCACCGCCCTGCTGCCGCCGGCCGACCTGATGATGGGCATCGAGCTGATGGCCCTGATCCCGCTGGTCCTCTGGGGACAGTTGCTGTTCGTCGCGGCGCTCGCGCTGGCCTGGGTCCGGCAGCGGCTCAGCCCCTGGCACGCCTGGCTGATCGGCGTACCGGTTCTGGCGCTGCTCGGCCTGCTGGTCGCCGGCCAGGTCACCCGTCTGCTGCCCAACCTGATCTGATCGAGGAGCCACCGATGACCGAATCCGCCGTTCTGACCCCCGTCCCGCGGTCCGACGCGCTGGCCCTGGAGGCCGAGGCGGTGTCCGCGTGGTTCGGCGACCACAAGGTCCTGGACCGGGTCTCGCTGACCATGCCGGCCCAGCAGGTGACCGCCCTGATCGGGCCGTCCGGCTGCGGCAAGTCCACGTTCCTGCGCATCCTGAACCGGATGCACGAGCTGGTGCCGAGCGCGTCACTGGCCGGCGAGGTACGGCTGGCCGGCGACGACATCTACCACCCGGGTGTGCGGGTCACCGACGCGCGCCGCAAGATCGGGATGGTGTTCCAGAAGCCGAACCCGTTCCCGGCGATGTCGATCTACGACAACGTGCTGGCCGGGTTGAAGCTCACCGGCACCCGGGCGCCCCGCGGCGTCCGGGACGGCCTGGTCGAGGAGTGCCTGACCCGGGCCGGGCTGTGGAAAGAGGTACGGGACCGGCTGCGCCAGCCGGGCGGCGCCCTCTCCGGCGGTCAGCAGCAGCGGCTCTGCATCGCGCGCTCGCTGGCGGTCCGCCCGAAGGTCCTGCTGATGGACGAGCCGTGCTCGGCGCTCGACCCGACCTCAACCCGGCGGATCGAGGAGACCATCACCGAGCTGGCCGAGGCGGTGACCATCGTGATCGTCACGCACAACATGCAGCAGGCCGCCCGGGTCTCCCAGCGGTGCGCGTTCTTCCTGGCCGAGCAGGGCACGCCGGGGCACATCGTGGAGGCCGGTGACACCGGGCAGATGTTCGGCGCGCCGGTCGACCCGCGCACCGAGGACTACGTCAACGGCCGGTTCGGCTGACCGGCCAGGCGGCCAGGTGGCGGCGGCTGATCAGGGCCTGCAGCTCGGCGACCAGGGTGGTCGGGGTGAGCGGCTTGGTCAGGTAGCCGTCCGCGCCGGAGATCAGGCCGGCGTCCACGTCGTAGGCGTGGCCGTTGCCGGAGACCATCAGGATCGCCATGTCCCGGGTCGCCGGGGTGCTCCGGGCCAGCTGGCACAGTTCCATGCCGTTCATGGCCGGCATCCGCACGTCGGTGATCATGCCGATCGGCTGGGCCCGGGTGAGGATGCGGGCCGCGGCCTGGCCGTCCTTCGCGCCGAGCGCGCGGTATCCGGCTGACTCCAGACTGACCGTGAGCAGGTCCCGGACGTCGGCGTCGTCGTCGGCGATCAGGATCAGGTTCTGGTTCATGTAGGTCCCGATCGGCAAATGTTTGCCGTGCAGCAGATATCTTCGGTTGCGGTCCGGTTGCGGACCGCGTCTGCCATCGGCAGAAGAATGCGGCGTACGACCGGACGGCTCGGCAGAATCCGCCCATGGCCACCTTCTCCCTGCAGGCACAGCCCACCGACGCCGCGGACTGGCTCGACCTGGCCCGGCGTGCCGAGACCGCCGGCTTCCACACCCTCTACGTCGCCGACCACCCGGGCAGCTGCGCGGCGCCGTTCGTGGCGCTGGCCGCGGCCGCCGCCGTCACGAGCACGATCCGGCTCGGGTCGTACGTGGTGAACGCCGGCGTCCGGGAACCGATCCTGGTCGCCGCGGACGTCGCCACCCTGGACGTGGTCTCCGGTGGCCGGGCCGTGCTCGGGATCGGCGCCGGGCACACCCCGGCCGAGTGGGCCGCCGTCGGGCGGGTGCGCCCCGGCGTTGCCGCGCGGGTGGATCACTGCATCGCGGTGGCCGAGGCAACCGTACGGATGCTGGCCGGTGACGGGCTGGCGAAGCCGCGCCCGGTGCAGGAGAAGGTGCCGCTGCTGTTCGGGGGCGGGAACACCCGGCTGCTGCGCTGGGCGGCCGGGCACGCCGACCTGATCGGGCTGTCCGGGCTGGGCCGCACCCTTGAGGACGGGCACATGCACGCCGCGCGGTTCCGGCCGGACCAGGTGGACGCGCAGGTCGAGCTGGCCGGCGGGACTCCGGTGGAAGCGCTGGTGCACTACGTGGAGGTGACCGACGACGCCGGGGCGACGTACCAGAAATGGGCCGAGAGCGCGGAGATCAGTGAGGCGGAGATGGCCGCGACCCCCTATGCCCTGGCCGGGACGGAGAGTGAGATCCGGGCGAAGCTGGACCAGAGCGAACGCCGGTGGGGTCTGACCCGGTACGCGATCCGCCGCCCGGCCTTCGAGGCGTGCCCGGCGCTGCTCGCGATGTGAGGCCGGCCGGGCCGCCCCGTGGCGGCCCGGCCGCGCCGGTCTAGTTGGTGGTGGTCACCGCGGTGGTCGTGGTGGCGACGTTGCGGAAGACGGTCAGCGCGAGGGACAGCTCGCTGCCGGCAAACCCGTCCGCCTTGACACCGTTGACCGTCAGCGTCGCCGAGTTGATCAGCGCCGCCCGCGGTTGCGTGTTCTGCAGTTGCTTCACGAGCTTGCTGATGTTGTCGACCTCGCCGGTCGCGCTGAGCGCGATCGACAGCTCCTCGACCGTGGCCACTGCCTTGGACGTGCTCCGGCCCGAGGCCGTGTACGCGTTGACGTCGACGTGCAGCTCGGTGCCCATGGTCTGCAGCTGCCGGAGGAACGCGGGAATGCTGTCGCTGGTCGGCAGCGCCTTGTTGTAGGTGTCCAGCGTCGCCTTGTAGTCGGGCAGGTTGGCGTTGTCCGCCTTCAGATCGGCCAGCTGCTTCTTGAGCTTGGAGAGCTGGGTGGTGGTGTCCTCGGCCTGGCTGCGCACGTCGGACGCCTCGGCGTACTTCGGGTTGATCATCAGGAACCAGCCGGAGACGACCAGGAGCGCGATCAGGGCCAGGCCGCCGAACAGCCAGATACGGTCGGAGCGCAGCGCGCCCATCAGTTACCTCCGGACGAGCACTTGATCTTGCTGAACTTGCCGCAGAGTGCCTTGTCGGTGATCGAGACGGTCAGCTCGAAGCTGACCGTGGACGTTCCGGACTCGTCCTCGGCGCTGTCGGTGCCGGAGACGGAGGTGACGAACGGGTCGGCGATCCCGTCAGCCTTGAGCTTGGCGAGCAGCTCGATGTATTTGGCGACCGCCTTCTTGTCCGGCGCGTTGCCGCTGATGGAGAGGGTGCCGATCTCGTCGCCGCCGGTCGGGGTGGTCGACATCTCGCCGCCGATCTCGGTGGTCTGCGCCTCCGCCTCGGCCCCGGTCGAGCGCACCAGGTCGAGCAGGATCTGCCAGGAGAGATCGTTCGCCATCAGTTTGGCCAGCTGACCCGACATCACCGTGTTGCTGTTCTTCGTGGTGGTCAGGTTGGTGTACTGGTTCTGCTGCCGCTGCACCGCGGCCACCTGCCGGGTGGCGTCCTCGAACTCCGACTCGGCGTCCCGCTTCGTCGTTGTCGCGTTCCAGTACCAGCCACCGAGCATGGCCAGGACCAGAACGACAGCGATCAGCACGACGGTCCGGGTGCGCCGGGCCCGCCGGCCGTCGCTGATGTCCCGGGGCAGCAGATTGGCCCGGATGGGCAGGATGCGGGTGGCATGCTGCGGTGAGGCCGCCGGGTCCACCGGCATCAGCGCGGTCGTGGTCATCGGGCGGCTCCCAGGGTCAGGCCGATCGATACGGCCGCCGACGGTACGAAACTGTCGAACCCGCGCTCCCGGGCCCGGCGGGTGTCGCGCAGCCGGGAGGTGCAGTCCGCGTACATCACCCCGATGCCGAGCTGCTCCTGCAGGTGCTCGGCGAGGCCGGGCATGAGCGCGCCGCCGCCGGACAGCGCCAGGCGGGTGACCTGCTTCTGCCGCTCGCCGGAGGCCAGGTAGGTGAACGAGCTGCGCAGTTCGCTGGCGAGCGGGCGGACCGCGTCGGCGATCGCGGCCACGCTGTCCGGGTTGCCGTCGCCGTGCAGGCCGTACCGGCACTTGAGCTCCTCGGCCTCGTTGGCCGGGACGCCGAGCCGGGTGGCGATGCTGTCGGTGATCTCCGAGCCGCCGCGCGGCAGGGTCCGGACGAACAGCGGCTCACCGTCGGCGTGCACCACCACGCTGGTGATGTCCGCCCCGATGTCGACGATCGCCTCGACCTGGGCGTCCAGCCGGGAGGCGGCGCGCAGCAGGGCGAACGACGCCAGGTCGACGCCGGTCACGTGCAGGCCGGCCTTCTCCACCGCCTGGACCAGGCCGAGCACCGCGTCCTTGGGCATGGCGATCAGCAGACCCCGGACGTTCGGGTTGTCGCCGGGCTGCTCCAGCGGGTAGAAGTCCAGCAGCGAGCGCTCGACCGCGAGCGGGAGCGCGTCCTTGACCTGGAACGGCAGGGCCTGGCGCATCTGGCTGGGCGGCAGGTTCGCGATCGACATCTCCCGGACCACCAGCTGCGGGTTGGTCACGCCGAGGGTGACCCGCTTGGTGCCGAACCGGGAGGCGGCCCAGAGCTGCTTGAGCGCGCTCGTCACGGCCGCCTGGTCCTGCACCACGCCGCCGTGCACAGTGCCCGGCTCGAGCGGGATCTGGCCGAAGTTGATCAGCGAGTAGTCGTCCTTGGTGCGACGGACCTCGACAGCCCGGATCGAGGACGAGCCGATGTCCAGCCCGATCGGTGTTGCGCCAGCCATCGGTTTCCCTTCGTGCCGCGGTTCTTACGGGGGCTATCGGTCAGTACGCGGAGGCGCTGAGCAACGTGCCGTACCAGTCACTGATCGGCACCGCGGCGAAGACCGCGAGGAAAGCGCCGGCCAGCATGTACGGCCCGAACGGGATCCGGCTCTTTCGCCCGGCGGACCGGGTGAGCAGCAGGACCGCGCCGGCCAGGCCACCGAGCAGGAAGCCGGCGAACGCGCCGATCGCCACCGCGCCCCAGCCGAGCCAGCCGAGGTAGAAGCCGAGCAGCGGGGCGAGTTTCACGTCGCCGCCGCCCATGCCCCACGCGCCGAGAAGGCGATAGAGCAGGTAGAGCAGGACCGCCGCGACCGCGCCGCGGAGCAACGCGCCCGGATCGCCGGTGAGCAGCGCGGCCGGGACGAGCAGGGCGACGGCCACCGGGTACGAGGGGAGGACGATCTTGTTAGGGAGCCGCATCACGTCCAGGTCGATCAGCGCCAGGGCGATCGCGATGGCCGCGAGGTAGAGGTAACCGGGCAGTTCCCAGGACCAGCCGAACCGGGCTGCCACCGCGACGAACAACACGGCGGTGCCGGCCTCTACCAGGGGATACCGGGCGCTGATCGGGGTGTTGCAGTCCGCGCACCGGCCGCGCAGCAGCAGCCAGCCGAGCACCGGGACGTTGTGCCGGTTGCGGATGGTGTGGCCGCAGTTCGGGCAGTGCGAGCCGGGGTGGACGAGTGACTCGTCCCGCGGCACCCGGTGGATCACGACGTTCAGGAACGAGCCGATCGCGAGACCGAGCACTCCGGCGATGACCAGCAGCGGGGCCAGTGGCATCTCATGCTCCTCTCCGGCGGACGTGGGCGGGTGACGCCACCGTGGTGGCGCCACCCGGTCACTGCTGGGTGGATCAGGCGCCGGTGCAGGCGGTCTGGGCGACGGTGACGCCGCTGGCGGTCTTGACCGATCCGCCGTTGACGCTCTTGTACACGTAGACCTTGCCGCTGCCGCCGGCGTTGGTCGCGCAGAGCACGTAGCTGCCGTCGGCAGTGATGTAGACGTAGGTCAGCTGGGTCTTGTCGGAGACCGTGATGGTGCCGACCACCGTGGTGCCGACCTTGAGGTCGACCTTGGTGTCGGTCACCGCGCTGGTGCCCGAGCCGCTGGTGATGCTGCTGAGCGTGCCGGCCGGGTACGCGTTGCCGTTGCTGGTGTAGTACTGCTCGATCGCACTGATGGCGCCACGCACGTCGGACTGGGCCGACTTGTCCGCCGCACCCTGGCGGTAGTTCAGATACACCGGCACGGCGATCGCGACCAGGACGCCGATGATGACCACGACGACCAGGAGCTCGATGAGGGTGAAGCCCTCGTCGTCCTTCTTGGCGCGGAGCTCGGCCTGCTTGGCGATCATGCGGTCGATGACGTTGTGCATGGTGGGGTGCCTCCATGGGCGAAGAGGGGTGGAGCGGGGAAGGGAGTGTCGGGCTCGGGTGCCCGGGGCGGTGCCTCCGGCCGTCGGGAGCGGCCGGGTATTTCCTCGCGTGCTTCTTCGCACGCCGGGGTCAGCTCGACTGGATGTTCTGGTAGATCGTGAACATCGGCAGGTAGAGGCAGACGACCATGCCGCCGACCACGGCGCCCATCACGAGCACCATGATCGGTTCGATCGATGCGGCCAGCGACTCGGCGGCGCTGTCGACTTCTCTGTCGTAGAAGTCGGCAACCTTGTCGAGCATCTGACTGATCTGACCGCTTTCTTCCCCTACTTCGATCATTTGCGTGACCATCGCGGGGAAAACCTTGTGATTGCGCATCGCCGAGGACATCGGCTGGCCGTTGCGCACGGTGCCCTGGATGTCCTGCATGGCGATGTTGATCACCTCGTTGCCGGTGGTCTCGCCGACCACGGCGAGGGCCTGCATGACCGGCACGCCGACGTTCAGCAGCAGGCCGAGGTTCCGGGCGTACCGGCTCATGGCGAGCTTCTGGAACAGCTGGCCGAAGACCGGCATGCGGAGTTTGAGCTTGTCCACCTTCAGCCGGAAGTCGGCGCTGGCCCGCAGCTGCCGCTTGTAGGCGATCGCCGTGCCGAACCCGATGCTCAGCGCCAGCGGCCCGATCCACCACATGTTGTGGCTGGTCGTGACGAGGAACTGGGTGATCGCCGGCAGTTCGCCGCCGAGATTCTTGAACATGCCTTCGAAGATCGGGACGATGAAGATCAACATCGCCGCGATCAGTACGAACGTGAAGCCCAGCACGATCGCCGGATAGGTCAGCGCGCTCTTGATCTTGCCGCGGAGCGCGGTGTCCTTCTCCAGGCTGTCGGCGATCTGTTCGAGCGCCTTGTCGATCATGCCGCCGGTCTCGCCGGCCCGGATCATCGCGATCATCAGGCGCGGGAAGATCCGGTCGTGCTTGGCCATCGACGTGGAGAGCCCGTTGCCGGCCGACACGTCCGCGCCGACCTCGGCGATCGCCTTCTTCAGTGCCGGCGACGAGGTCTGCTCTTCCATGATCGACAGCGAGCGCAGCAGCGACATGCCGGACGAGGTCATGGTGGCGAACTGCCGGGCGAAGACCGCCAGTTCCTTGAGCTTGACCTTGTTGCCGAACCCGGGGATCTTCAGCTCGCGCTGCAGCCCCTGCCCGGCCTCGATCAGGCCGAGCGGCGTCTCGCCACGCTGCTTGAGCATGTGGGTGGCCGCCGCCTCGTTGGGGGCCTCGATGGTCCCCTTGGCCTTCTTGCCCGAGGCGTCGACGGTGTTGTACGCGAACGTCTTGTTGTTGGCCATCGTCAGCTCCGCCCGACGAGCCGTTTGAGCTCCTCCGGCGAGTGACTGATCTCGGTGGCGGTCTGCATGGTGATGACGCCTTCCCGAACCTTCTCGGCCAGGTGCTGATCGAAGGCGAGCATGCCCTCGTTGCTGCCGGCCTGCATGAAGGACGGGATCTGGTGCGACTTGCCCTCCCGGATCAGACTCCGGATGGCCGGCGTCGCGGTCAGGATCTCGCAGATCACCGTCCGGCCCTTGCCGTCCGCCTTCGGCGCCAGCGCCTGGGTGATCACACCCTGGAGACTGGCCGCCAGCTGCGCTCGGATCTGCAGCTGCTGATGCGGCGGAAAGATGTCGATCACCCGGTCGATGGTCTGGGTGGCGCTCTGCGTGTGCAGCGTCGCCAGCACCAGGTGGCCGGTCTCGGCCGCGGTCAGCGCGGTCGACGTGGTGGTCAGGTCCCGCAGCTCACCGACCAGGATGATGTCCGGGTCCTGCCGCAGCGCGTGCTTGAGCGCGCTGGCGAAGGTCTCGGTGTCCGACCCCACCTCGCGCTGGTTCACGATGCTGCGCTTGTGCGGGTGGAGGAACTCGATCGGGTCCTCGATGGTGATGATGTGGTCGGCGCGGCTGCGGTTGGCCAGGTCGAGGATCGAGGCCAGCGTGGTGGTCTTTCCGGACCCGGTCGGGCCGGTGACCAGCACCAGGCCGCGCGGCAGGTGGGCGAAGCGGCCCACCGACTCCGGCATGCCCAGCTCGTCCAGCGGCTTGATCTTGTGGGGGATGGCCCGGAAGACCGCGCCGCATGAGGTGCGCTGCTTGTAGAGGTTGCCGCGGAAGCGGGAGACCCCGACGATGCTGTGCGCGAAGTCCATCTCCTGCTCGCGCTGGAACGTCTCCCACTGGGCCGGGCTGACCGCGGCGTGCGCCAGCAGCTCGGTGTCGGCGGCGTTCAGCTTGCCGTACCCGGGGATCGGGCGGAGCCCGCCGTCCACCCGCATCATCGGCGGGGAACCGACGGTCAGGTGCAGGTCCGAGCCGCGCGCTTCGACCAGCGTGACCAGCATCTGGTCGAGCACGGCGAGGTCGTCCGCGTTGGCGCCCGTCTCCGGCCGCACCTCGTGCTCGATCGTGTTCACTGTTCCCGCCCTTTCGTTACGTTCCGACGTTTGTTGAATCGGCACCGGACGGACCAGGTTTAGTAGCGGATCGGGTGCCGTCAGACTGCGACTCGGGACACCTCCCGGACCGAGGTCAGACCGCCGGTCGCTTTGGCCAGGCCGTCCGCGCGCAGGTCGTACATGCCCTGGGCGACCGCGACGTCGCGGATCTCACCCGAGGAGGCCCGCCGGATGGTCAGCGATTCGATCTCCGGGCTGATCGGCATCACCTCGTGGATCGCGATCCGGCCCTTGTATCCGGTGTTCGCGCAGTTGCGGCAGCCCACCGGGCCGTAGAGCACCTCAGGGAAGGCCAGGTCGTCGAGCGGCCAGCGGGCGCCGAGCACCTCCTGCTCGGTCGGCGTGTACGCCTCCTTGCACCAGTCGCAGAGCCGTCGCGCCAGCCGCTGGGCCAGCACGCAGTCCAGCGACGAGCCGACCAGGAACGGCTCGATGCCCATCTCGGTGAGCCGGGTGACCGCGCCGGGCGCGTCGTTGGTGTGCAGCGTGGAGAGCACCAGGTGACCGGTGAGCGACGCCTCGACGGCGATCTGCGCGGTGTTGCCGTCCCGGATCTCACCGATCAGCACGACGTCCGGGTCGGACCGCAGGATGGCCGGCAGCACCGCCGCGAAGGTCAGTCCGGCCTTCGCGTTCACCTGGACCTGGTTGACGCCGCGCAGGCGGTACTCGACCGGGTCCTCGACGGTGATCACGTTGACCTCGGGTTTGCTGATCCGGCCAAGGGTCGAGTAGAGCGTCGTCGACTTGCCGGACCCGGTCGGGCCGGTGACCAGCACCATCCCGTGCGGCTTGGTGAACGACGCGGAGAACCGGTCCAGGTTGTGCTGGGTGAAGCCGAGCTTCGCGATGTCCAGGTCGATGCCGCCGGTGTCCAGCACCCGGAGCACGATCTTCTCGCCCCAGACCGTCGGCAGCGTGGCGGTACGCAGGTCGACGGTGCGGTCCCGGATCAGCGCGGTGATCCGGCCGTTCTGCGGTATCCGCTTCTCGGTGATGTCGACGCCCGACATGATCTTGATACGGGAGGTCAGCGCCGCCGTCACACCCCGCGGCACGAGATCCACCTCGTGCAGCACGCCGTCGATCCGGTAACGCACCCGCATGTCGTCCTCGGTGGGCTCGAGGTGCAGGTCGGAGGCCCGGTTCATGACGGCCTGCTCGATCAGGCTGTTCACGTACCGGACGATCGGGGCGTCGTCCGCGCTGTTCTGCTGCGTGGCCATGCCGGCCGACTCGTTCAGCCCGGCGTCGGCCAGGTCACCGAGGTCGCTGTCCTCCCGCTGCAGCTTCTCGATGATCCGGCGGACCTCGCTGCGGGCCACCACGACCGGGCGGACCGTCATGCCGGTCGCCGCCCGGACGTCGTCGAGCGCCACCACGTCGGCCGGGTCGGTCACGCCGACCACCAGCTCGCCGTCGTTGATCGCCAGGCCGAGCACCCGGTGGCGCAGCACCACCGGCAGCGGGATGCGCTTGAGTGCGGTCGGGTCCGGGGTGAAGCCGACCAGGTCCAGGGTGTTGATCCCGAACGCGGCCGCCGCGGCCTGGGTCAGCTGCTCCTCGGTGACCACCTGGTCATTGATCAGAACCGCGCGTACCGGCCGGCCGCTGCGCTGTGCCTCCTCAGCCGCCGCGTCGATCGCGTGCGGATCGATGCCGATTTGCTTCAGCGCATCGAGCAGCGGTCGGAAGGTCTGATCCATGGAATCCTCAAGCGCGGCGGCACAGGCTATACACCCCTCCATCGGACATCCCGCCGCAAAACTGAGCCGCTACCCCGCGTGCCGGAACGTCCGTCGATATGCCGACGGCGCCACCCCGATCGTGGCGTGCAGGTGCTGCCGCAGCGCGGTGGCACTGCCCAGTCCGGCGCGCCGGGCCACCACGTCCACACCGAGGTCGGTCGACTCCAGCAGCAGGCGGGCGTGCTCGACCCGCTGGCGCAGCAGCCACTGCCGGGGGCTCGAGCCGGTCTCGTCGCGGAACCGGCGGGTGAACGTGCGCACGCTCATCCGGGCGTGCGCGGCCATCGACTCCAGGGTGACCGGCTCGCTCAGCCGGTCCAGCACCCAGGCCCGGGTCGGCTGGGTGCCGGCGCCGGCCGCGGGCGGCACCGGGCGTTCGATGTACTGCGCCTGGCCGCCGTCACGCCACGGCGGCACCACACACCGGCGGGCCGCCGCGTTGGCCACCTCGGCACCGTGGTCGCCGCGCACGATGTGCAGGCAGAGGTCCACCCCGGCGCCCACCCCGGCCGAGGTGAGCACGTCGCCGTCGTCGACGAACAGCACGTCGAAGTCCCAGTCGACCTGCGGGTAGAGCCCGCCGATCCGTTTCGCCCAGGCCCAGTGGGTGGCGGCCGGGCGCCCGTCCAGCAGGCCGGCCGCGGCCAGCACCGAGGCGCCGGTGCAGATCGACACGATCCGGGCGCCGCGCGCGCCCGCGGACAGCAGCGTGGCCCGGACCGCCTCGGGCAGGGTGCCGTCGGTGACCGGGCCGCCGGCGTGGATGCCCGGGATCAGGATGGTGTCGGCCCGCTCGGCGGCGCTCAGCGGATGGTCCGGGGTGACCGAGAAGCCGGCCTCGGTGCGGACCGTGCCCTCGCCGCAGTAGAGCAGCTCGTAGAGGCGGGTGCGCTCAGGCCCGGTACGTGACGAGCCGAAGACCTGTGCGGGGACACCGAGGTCGAACGGGACCACGCCGTCCATGACCAGGATGGCGATCACATGCGGAGTCATGGCTCGATTCTTGCGCATGATGGCCTTCCGGCCACTCGTGCGGACGTGCCGAGATCAGCAGAATCATGATCGTGAGACTTCGCCTGCATCCCGCCTGGTCGGTAGCCGCGGTCGCGTTCATCGCGCTGATCGGCGCGGCCGGCTTCCGGTCCACGCCGTCCGTCATGCTCGAACCGTTGCACAACGAGTTCGGCTGGTCCCTCGGCACGATTTCCGCCGCCGTCTCGGTGAACCTGCTGCTCTACGGCCTGACCGCGCCGTTCGCCGCGGCGCTGATGGCCAAGTTCGGCATCCGCCGGGTGGCCGCCGTCGCCCTCGGCCTGGTCGCGCTCGGCTCCGGGCTGACCGTGTGGATGAACTCCAGCTGGCAGCTGCTGCTCTGCTGGGGTGTGCTGGTCGGGCTGGGCACCGGCTCGCTCGCGCTGGGCTTCGTGGCCACCATCACCGGGCGCTGGTTCGTCAAGCACCGTGGCCTGGTCACCGGCGTGCTCACGGCGGGCGGCGCCACCGGCAACCTGATCTTCCTGCCGGTGCTGTCCCGGATCGTCGAGTCGAACGGCTGGCGGACCGCGGCGATCACCGTGTCGGTGGTCGCGCTCCTGGTCGTACCGTTGATTCTCTGGCGCCTGAGGGACCACCCGGTGGACCTGGGGGTGACCGCTCTCGGCGGGGTCACCGAGGTGCCGGCCAAGCCGACCGGCAACGCCGCCCGCACCGCGCTGACCGCGCTCCGCGACGCTGCCAAGACGCGGGCGTTCTGGCTGCTCGCGGGCGGGTTCGCGATCTGCGGGGCGACCACCAACGGCCTGGTCGGCACGCACTTCATCCCGGCCGCGCACGACCACGGCATGCCGAACACCACCGCGGCGAGCCTGCTGGCCCTGGTCGGCGTCTTCGACATCGTCGGCACGATCGCCTCCGGCTGGCTCACCGACCGGGTCGACAGCCGGATCCTGCTCGGCGGCTACTACGCGCTGCGCGGCCTGTCGCTGCTGGTCCTGCCGTCGATCCTGGCCGCGACGGCGCACCCCAGCATGCTGGTCTTCATCCTGTTCTACGGCCTGGACTGGGTCGCCACCGTGCCCCCGACGGTCACCCTCTGCCGCGAGTACTTCGGCGCCGCCGGCCCGGTCGTCTTCGGCTGGGTCTTCGCCTCGCACCAGTTCGGCGCGGCGATCGCCGCCACCGCGGCGGGCCTGGTCCGCGACCAGCTCGGCGCCTACACCTGGGCCTGGTACGGCGCCGGTGCCCTGGCCCTGCTCGCCTCCCTGCTGAGCCTGATGCTCTTCGCCGGCAAACACCTCAAACCGATCGCTCCGGGTCTAGGTCTGGCGGTCCCCGCAGCGAAGGCCTGACCCTCACGGTCCGCCATATCTGGTACGAATATGGAGCGCCCGCCCGCAGGCTACAAGCCGAGTCCCGTGATGGTCTCGCGCGACGTCCGCGCAGCGAGCGACCGCAGCGCGCCGCAAGGTCCCGGCTGTGCCTCAGGGGTGTCTCCGCAGCGCGGAGACACCCCTGAGAGCCAGCCACCATCCGGAAGCTATGGGGTGACCTGGACCACTTCCATCAGGCCGCTGAGGACCAGGATCTGGCGGACGTTGCTGGTCGGGCGGGCCAGCTGGAAGGCGATCGCCTGGTCGCGGGCCCGCTGGAAGCCGGAGATCAGCGCGCCCAGTCCGGTCGAGTCGATGAACGCGACGTCGGCCATGTCCACCACGATCTGCTGGGGCCGGCCGGCCACCGCCTCGCTCAGCGCCACCCGCACCTGTTCGACGGTGAGCACGTCTATCTCGCCACGCAGCGAGACGGTGGTGGTGCCACCGTCGGCATCCAGGCTCGTCACTTGTTCGATCACCGGGGGCCTTCCGTCTCGCCGGGCGTGTGCCCGCTTTGCTGTTGCGGGGGTTCCACGTACGGTAATCGGCATCACCAACACGTGAGGAGCACGGTGTGCCGATCCGTGGCGGTCTGCCGCCGCGCAATCCCCGCTTCGTAGGCCGTGAGGAACTCCTGACCCGCGTGCGTGGCCTGCTCGGCAACGGTCCGGTGGTGTTGCTGCCCAGTCCTGACCATCAACTGGGTGGTACGGGACGTACCCAGTTGGCGGTCGAGTATGCCTACCGGCACGCCGACAGCTATGACCTGGTCTGGTGGATCCCGGCCGAGCAGAACGCCGGGATGCGCGCCGCGCTCGCCGGGCTGGCCCAGAAACTCGGGCTACCCGAGGCGCGCGACCTCAACCGCACCCTGGGCGCGGTCCGCGACGCGCTGAGCCGGGGCGAGCCCTATCGGCACTGGCTGGTCGTCTTCGAGAACGCGAACCGGCCCGAGGACATCATGCCGTACCTGCCCTCCGGCGCCGGGCACGTTCTGGTGACCAGCCGCAACCCGCGCTGGACGGCCGAGGTGGCGCAGGCCCTGCCGGTGCCGGTGTTCGACCGGGCGGACGCGCTCGACCTGCTCGGCAGCCGGGCGCCGGAGCTCTCCGCCGACGATGCCGACCGGCTGGCCGAGCGGCTGGGCGACGTGCCGATCGCGCTCGACCTGGCCGCCGCGGTCCGTACCGCTACCGGCTGGCCGGTCAGCGAATATCTGGACCGGTTCGACCGGCACTCCGCCGAGCTCGCCTTCCCCACTCCGATCCGGGTCGCCTGGGGGCTGGCCGCCGGCGCGCTCGGCGAGGCCGCACCGGCCGACCGGGTGCTGCTCGAGCTGTGCACGTTCCTGGCCAGCGCCCCGATCTCCTGGCAGCTGCTCTGGGCGGCGCGCACCCTGCCGCTGGAGCCGGAGGTGGCCCGCACCGTCCGGGTGGAGCGCCGGCTGCGGACCGCGATGCGGCGGATCGCCCGGTTCGGTCTGGCCGGGCTGGACCCGTCCGGTGAGCGGCTCACCGTGCACCCGCTGATCCGCGGCATGTCCGGCCAGGAGCTCAGCTCGGAACGGCACGCGGAGCTGCTGCGGACCGTACGCGGGATGCTCGCCGCGGCGGACCCGGGCGACCCGGACAACCCGGCCGGCTGGTACCGGTACGCCGAGCTGGCCCCGCACCTGATCCACTCCGACCTGCTCGGCGGCGACGCCGAGGAGATCCGCCAGCTGGTGATCAACTGCATCCGGTTCCACTTCGCCCGCGGCGACTACGACTCCAGCCGGGAGCTGGCCGCCTCCGCGGTGGCCCGCTGGCGCGACGCGCTGGGCGAGTCCGCCGAGCAGACCCTGCTCGCCTCGTTCCACCTGGCCAACGCGCTGCGGGCGGTGGGCCGCGCGGCCGATGCCCGCAACCTCAACCTGCAGACCCTGCGCACCCAGCGGGAGGTGTTCGGCGCCGACGACGAGGCCACCCTGGCCACCGCGAACAGCGTCGGCGGAGACCTGCGGATGCAGGGCCACTTCGGCCAGGCCCGGCAGCTCGACGCGGACAACCTGGTGCGTTACCGCAGGCTCTTCGGCGAGAGTTTCCCGACCGCGCTGCGCTGTGCCAACAACCTCGGCATCGACCTGCGGCTGATCGGCGACTTCCGGGGTGCCCGGGCGCTGGACGAGCAGACCCTGCGGCACCGGCAGGCGATCTTCGTGGACGGCCACCCGGAGACCCTGGCGTCCCGGGCCGCGCTCGCCTACGACCTGTTCGGCCTGGGCGACTACGCCGGGGTCGGCGGGGTGCTGGCCGGGCACGCCGAGCAGGTCGCGCAGGACCATCCGTTCGCGCTCTGGGCCGGGCGGCTGACCGCGATGGCGGCGCACCGGCGCGGTGATCCGGCGGCCCGGGAGCTGGCCACCGCGAATCTGGCCGCCTGCCGGCAGCGGTTCGGTGACCTGAACGTCGACACGCTGGCCACCGCGGTGTCGCTGGCCAACTGCGCCCGGGCGGCCGGTGACCTGGACGACGCGCACGAGCTGCTGGAACGTGCGGTGATCCGGTTCCACGCGGTGCTCGGCGACGAGCATCCGTTCACGCTGGCCGCCTCCGCCGGGCTGGCCGGGGTGGTACGCGCCTCCGGCCGGTTCGCCGAGGCCCGCACCATCGACGAGGAGGTGCTCGGTGGGCTGCGGCGCAGCGTCGGCGCCGACCACCCGTTCGCTTTGAGCTGCGCGAACGGTCTGGCCGGCGACCTGTTCGCGGCCGGCGAGGCGCAGCCGGCCCGGGAGCTGGCCGCGGACACCCTGCGCCGGTCCCGGGTGGTCCGCGGCGCCGACCACCCGGACACGGTGGCCTGCGCGTGGAACCTGGCGCTCGCCGACGACGACGAGGCGGCCCGGCAGCAGGCGCTGGGCGCCCTGGCCAAGGCGTACGGCGACGGCCACCCGGTGTTCCGGGTGACCGCCGCCGGCCATCGTCTGGAGACCGATATCGATCTGCCGCCGCTGTAAAAGCCTTGGTAAAAGCCCCTTCACCAGCCGTCCCTCGGAAGGCCGTCGCTCGGGAAGCGGGTCAGCCGGCCAGCGGGATCTCCTTGTCGGCCTGCTTGTCGAGCAGCTCGGTGACGCCCAGGGCGGGCATCGGCCGGGCGAAGTGGTAGCCCTGCGCCCGGCTGCACGCCAGGTCTCGCAGCCACTCGGCCTGCGCGGCGTCCTCGACACCCTCGGCCACCGGCGCGAGGTTGAAGGTCCGCGCGATGTGCAGCACCGCCTCGGCCACCGACGCCCCGCCGCTCTCCGGCATCGCCTGCACGAAGGACCGGTCGATCTTGACGACGTCCACCGGCAGCGCGCTCAGATGACTGAGCGAGGAGAAGCCGGTGCCGAAGTCGTCGAGGGCGATCCGCACGCCGAGCGATTTCAGGTCGGTGAGCACCCGTGCCGACTCCACCAGGTCGGTCAGCGCGACCGATTCGGTCAGCTCCAGCACCAGGTGCTCCGGCTCCAGGCCGGTGCGCTCCAGCACGCCGCGGACCTCGGCGACCAGGTTCGGGTTGCTGAGCTGTGACGCGGACAGGTTGACGTTCATCTCGAAGCCGGGGAACTGCCGCTGCCAGCGGACCGCCTGCAGGCAGGCCTCCTCCAGCACCCAGCCGCCGAGCCGGGGCAGCAGGCCGAGGGACTCGGCCATCTCCAGGAACGCGATCGGCGCGACCAGGCCGCGTTCCGGGTGCTGCCAGCGGACCAGCGCCTCGACGCCGACGGTCTGCTCGCCGTCCAGGTCGACGATCGGCTGGTAGTGCACCTCGAACTGGCCCTCGTCCAGGGCGCGGATGATGTCGCCCTCGGCCTTGCGGCGCTGTTCCTCCAGGGCGAACAGTGCCGGGTCGAACCGCCGGGCCGCGCCGCCGCCGTCCAGCTTGGCGCGGTGCAGGGCCTGGTCGGCCTCGCGCAGCACCAGGTCGATCCCGTCGCCGCCGGGGGTGATCGCCACGCCGGCGCTGGCCCGGACGTGCATGGTGATGCCGTCCACCTCCAGCGGCCGGTGCAGTTCGAGCAGTACCCGTTCGGCCACCGCGAACGCGGCCTGCTCGTCCTCCAGGCCGGGCAGCAGCACCACGAACTCGTCGCCGTCGAGACGGGCCACGGTGTCGTTGGCGCGGACGTTCGCGGCGAGCCGCTCGGCCGCGGCGCGCAGCAGGTTGTCGCCGACCTCGTGGCCGTGCAGGTCGTTCAGCTCGCGGAAGCCGTCCAGGTCGACCACGATCACCGCGGTCATCGTCCGGCTCGCCTCGGCCAGCACGTGCTCGGCCTGCTCCAGGAACATCTTGCGGTTGCCGACCCCGGTCAGCGGGTCGCGGTAGGCCTGCCGGGCCAGCAGCGCGCGCTGCGTGGTCAGATCGTGGATGATCGCCACGTCGGTGCCGGCCCCGGACCAGCGGCGGATCAGCACCGCCACGGCCATCCCGAGGAGCAGCCAGATTGCGCCCGGCGCCAGCTCACCCTGGATGTGCCGGATGCCGCTCACGGTCAGCGCCGCGGCGGTCGGCGCGAAACGCACCAACGGCCGATCCGGCGCCACCAGCAGCATCGCCATGCCGAGGCAGAGGGCCGCGGCCAGTGGCACCAGCCGGGCCGTCAGCGTTGTGTCCGCAGCGTTCGCCGCGGGCCACACCAGCAGTACCAGCGAAGCCAAGACAACGACGTCGTCGACGACGCGCCGCATCCGGTCCAACAGTGCTCTGCGAGCCACGATCCACCTCCGGCCGCTCAGATCGGTCCGGTCGCGGCGGGGCTGAGTGATCGGGCCCTAGTTTCGGTCCCGCAACCTGCCGCAAAGCCGCAGGTCAACCGACTTGCAACCAGCCATCGGCGGTAGCGCGTTCCGCTGCACGTGCAGGCGGGATGTCCCGCGGGTTTCGCTGTTTCGGCCCGGATCGTTTCGCGGTTTCGGTCCGCGGGTCCGGCTCAGGCCGAGAGCCAGGCGGCCAGGTCCGCGATGTCCGCTTCGGGCACGGCCAGCGCCGCGGCCCGGACCAGCTCCGGCCGGCGGCGCAGGGCGAGATGCGGCGAGACGAGGGCAAGGCCGCTCCAGACCGTCTCCTCGTCAAGATCCAGACCTGTTTCGTACGATCGGAGCGCGCTCGTCCACCGCCCGTCCAGGCAGGCCAGCTCACCGTCCGGCGCGTCGGCCGGCCGGTCCCCGCGCAACACCGCCCGGATCAGGCGCAGCCGGGCGCTCGGCCGGGCCGCCGGCGCGGTCGCGGTCACCGTGGAGTCCACCGCGGGCGCCGGGTGCCCGGCCCGCCACGCCCCGGCCAGGGCGGTGACGTCGTCTGGGGCGACGGTCAGGTTCCGCAGTCGCCAGCGGGCCCGGTGATCGGCTCGGGCCAGGCCGGCGAGGCGCACCACCTCGGTGTCGACCGGCTCGGTCAGCCAGGGTTCGACCTCGTCCCGCAGTGCGGTCACCAGCCGGGCCCCGGCCGGGGTCAGCACGCCGCCGCCGAGCAGTTCCCCGGCGGTCTCGTACACGGCCACCCGCCAGCGGGCGAACTCGAACGCCGCCTCGGTCCCGCCGGCGCCCCGGGCGAGTTCGGCGCGCCAGAACCGGGTCACGGCCAGGAACGCGTAGACCCCGTGCAGAACGCCGTAGGCGGGTCGCGGGTCCTCGCGCCACGGCGAGTACCGCAGCCCCGCACCCGGCTCGACCAGCTCGAACAGGCCGTGCACCGCGTTCAGGACGCTGTGCTGGGTCTCGTGCAGCAGGGCCACCGCGAGCCCGGCGCCGGTGACCGGCGCGGACATCGCGATCGCGCCGAACGCCTCCGCCGACGTCGCGCTGACCCCCTCGGCGAGCGGATCCGGCCGGGCCGGGACGATCACCCGCAGCACCTCGGTGAGCAGGCCGGCCGCCGCCGGGTGCCCGGTGACCAGGATGCGCCAGGCCGCGTCCAGGCTGGCCCGCCAGTGCGCGACCTCGCCGGGGGCGAGCGGGCCGGTCGGCGCCAGGCCGAGCAGGTGCCGGAACGGGGTGCTGTCGTCCAGGCGGACCGCCAGCGCGCGCCCGGCGTGCGTGACGGTGAGTGGGTGCCCGGCCGGTGCCGGGAGGTCACCGAGCGCGTTCGCCCAGCCGGGTGCACGCTCGGAGCACACGGTGGCCAGGACTCGGGCCGCCCACAGGCCGGTCATCGGATCGGCGGCGCGCGTACCGAAGGCGGCCGCGGTCATCGTGCCGGACCGTACGTACCAAACAGGGTTGTCAGGAACCGCGCGCCGCAGCTGCAGCAAGAGGAGCAGATGGCGGCTCAGCTGCGCTCTGCGCAGCAGGCCGAGAGTGCCGGACGAGGGCCGGCCGGCGCCGAGGTCGGCGAGGTCGGCGTCGGCGATCCGGAACGGGCGCAACGGGAACCGGCCGGTCAGAGCGCCGAGTTGAAGCCGGCGATCTGCTCGCTCGGGCCGGCCAGGTCGTCGGCGAGGCGGCGCAGGCAGTGGGTCAGCGCTGAGTCGTCGCGGGCGACCAGCTCGGCGAGGGTGGAGTCGGAGACGTCGATCATCGCGGATCGCCACTCCGGCGTGGGTCCGTCGTCCGGCTGACTCGTCTCCACGGCACCCCCTCGATCGTGGTCGTCGATGCGTTGCCTGAAGGTTACGACGGTCGTCGGGTCGAGTGAGCGCCGGGAGTCGCTACGGTGGGTGCTCGCGGGAGTGGCGTGGCCGTGATCTCATGGGACGTCATCATCGCAAGTCGGTAACGGAGGGCTAAAACGTGCTGGGTGGAGATCTGGACGCCGGTAGGGCGGCGGATGCGGTCGAGGCGGCCGAGTTGGCCGAAGCCGAGGCTCCGGTGATGCCGGCGGCACCGCCGTTCCCGTCCTTCGCGGCCGTTCCCACGCTGCCGCACCAGGTGCCGGGCAACGGCTTCGAGAGTGGGAGGGACAGCCGTGCACGCTGAACCGGGCCCCCGGCCACGCCTGCCGCAGCGCGGGCCTGCGCCGCTGGTCGAGCAGATGGACAACGCCGAGCTGGCCCGGATGGTCGAGGCCGAGCACCCCTATCGCGGCCGCGCGCTCTTCGAGCTCAACGACCGGGTGGCGACCGACGACGACGCGGTCACCAAGGTGGCGATGCTGACCCGGCTCACCTCGCTGCGCCGGGCGCGGCTCTTCGACCGGGTGTCGCTGGCCTGGTCGGCGATCATCGCGCTGCTGGCCGCGGAGACGACGAACGCCCGGACCGAGGCGTATGCCGCCTTCCGGGCGCTGGATCCCGAGGAGCAGCACGACATGCTGGACTATCTCGAGGTCACCGCGATCGAGGAGGCCCATCCGCGCATCGCGTGAATGGGCCTCGCGAATGGGACTAGATCTCCACCTTCACGTCTTTGCGGAAGGCCACGCGGTCGCGGACCGCTGACGCGTCCGGTTTCGGATCCGGGTAGTACCAGGCGGCGTCCGCCGCCGTCTGTCCCTCGGCTCGCAGCGTGTAGTACGACGCCTTGCCCTTCCAGGGGCAGACGGTGTGCGTGTCGGAGGGGATGAGCACGTCCTCGCGCACCGAGGCTCGCGGGAAGTAGGTATTCCCCTCGAGCACCACGGTGTCTTCGCTCTCCGCGATCACTTCGTCGTTCCAGATGGCCTTCGGCATGTCCCGAACCTAGCGCGCCGTCGGGTTTGTGACTGATATGCGCGTTTTATTCACCTCTCGCGGGTGAAACGTGGTGCGATTGCCGCCGCCGGGTACAAAGATCTACAGTCTCATTCTGTTCAGCCCCTTGTTCAGTCCTCGTTCAGCCCTTTTGTTCAGCCCCGACTCGATCTCCGAAGCCCCGACTCGATCTCTCCGAAGTCCTGACGCGATTTCTCCGTAGTCCTGACGCGATCGGAACGGCTCTGATGACCCGGCTTGACCAGCTGCGCGGCCCTGCCAACAAGGCCAAGCGCCACAACGCGCGGACGATCTCCGCCCTGACCGGCAATCCGGGCTGCGACCGGCGCGCCGTGCTGGACGCGGCCGGCATCGACAAGGTGAAACTCGCCGAGGTGATCGGCTTCCCGGGCCGCTTCGGCCAGTCCCGGTTCGCGCTGACCCGGGGCAACGCGTTCGAGGCGCGGCTGAAGGCCGACGACTGCGCGCTGCTGCGCTCGGTGCTCGGCGCCGGCGACGCCGAACTCGGGTACCAGGACCTCGGCGCGGACTCCGACGACACGCTGGGCGACCGGCACGACCGTACGGTGAAACTGCTCGCCGAGGCGAAGGCGGCGCTCATCGACCACCCGCTGCTCACCCTCGAGGTGGCCGGGCAGACCGTCTACCTCGAGCCGGACCTGGTGGCCTACGCGCACCACGGCCGCCTGCAGGTCGTCGAGATCAAGTCGTTCGCGATCGTCGACGGGCAGGCGGAGAGCGCCAAGGTCTCCGCGGCCGCGACCCAGGCCGCCGTCTACGTGCTCGCGCTGCGCGACCTGCTCGGCCGGCTCGGCATGGACCCGCTGCTGGTCGACCACGAGGTGGTGCTGGTCTGCCCGGAGAACTTCGCGATGCGCCCGATGGCGGTCAAGCTGGACGTCCGCAAGCAGCTCTCCACCCTGCGCCGGCAGCTGTCCCGGCTGGCCTCGGTCGGCGAACTGATCGACGCGCTGCCGCCCGGGCTGACGTTCGACCTGGCCCGGCCGGCCGAGGAGCTGACCGCGTCGCTCGGCGAGGTGACGCCGCGGTATGCGCCGGAGTGCCTCTCCACCTGCGAACTCTCGATGTTCTGCCGGGACGAGGCGACCGGGACGACCGGGTCGCTGGGCCGGCCGGTGCGGGAGGCGCTGGGCGGGATCGAGAGCGTGCACGAGGTGCTGGCCCTCGCGTCCGGATCGCAGGAACCGAGTCCTGACCAGGCCGAATCCGCCGCGCTGCTGCGGACCGCGCTGCGGTTGCGGGAGGAAGCGCTCGGGCCGGGCGCTTCTCTCGGGCCGCCTGCCTCTCTCGGGCCGGGCGCCTCTCTCGGGACGGCCGCCTCTGTCGGGACGGCCGCTTCTTGAGCACGCTCACCGCGCTCGCCCGGGCGCAGGCCGTCGCGTCCGGCCGGGCGCAGCCGATCGCCACCGTGCGCCACCTGCACGTGCACGACCACCCGATGGTCCTGGTCCCGCTCGCGATGGCCGGCGAGGCGAACGCGCCGCTGGCCGCGCTGGCCGGCACCGACCCGGCCAAACCGGAACTGCTCGTGGTCACCCAGCCCCGGGACCGCAACGAGCGGTTCGCCTTCGCCGACCGGCTGGCCCAGCTGCTCGTCGCGTACGTCGACGGGTTCGCCGACGCCACCGAGGACATCCCGATCGACCGGGGCAAGGACGTCCGGACCCGGTACGCCGACGCGCCACAGCTCTGGGTGCCGAACCCGGGCGGCATCGACTTCCTGCGCCTGTTCGGGCGGTCCACCCGGTTCCGGACCGTGGACGGCGAGCACCCGGTGCCGGCCGGTGTGCCGATGCTCGGCCGGTGGCTCACGTTCTTCGCCACCAGCGCCGAGGTGCCCGGCTCGGCGCTGCTGCTCAACGCGGTCCAGGCGCTCGGGCTGCACTGGGCGACCGGGCAGAGCGGGGCCGAGGATGCTCAGCTCGGCGTACTCCTGGCCTGGATCGAATCGGGCGCGGAAGCGGCCCGGGAGGTGGAGAACGGTCCGGTCGCCGGGCCGGACACCGATCCGGACTTCGACAACCGGGTGCTGGCGCCGATGATCGAGCGGAACGCGCCGGAACTGCCCGAGGTGCTGCGCGAGCTGATGCTGCCCACCTGGGACCGGATGTGGCGGACCATGACCCTGCTGCGCCGGCTGCCGGTCGGGGAGCGGGTGGCGACGCGGTGGGACTCGGACAAGGACGTCTACACGGCGTTCGCCCAGCACGTGGCGGAGGGCGGCGCGCCGCAGCCCCGTCGGGACGGCGCGGTCGCCGCGGCCGCGCGGCTGCAGCGGCTGGAGAGCGCGGCCTCCCGGTACGCGGTGCAGCGGGCCTTCGACGACCCGCTGGTGCTGGCCGAGTACCGGCTGGCCGGTGCGGCGTTCGCCGGGACGGTGACCCTCGCGGCGCCGGACCGGATCGACGACAGCGGCAAACGGCCGGTGCTGCGGCCCCGGATCATGGTGCGGACCGCGGAGGTGGTCCGGGTGGAGCCGGGTACGTCGCTGACCTCACCGTCGCGGCCCGGTCAGAAGGCGCGCGTGGTGTCGGTCGCGCCGGCCGGGGTGGCGGGGGAGTCCGACGTGCTGCTGGAGCTGTCCGGAGGGATGGGGCGCAAGCTGGTCGCCGAGCCGGGAAGTGTGCCCGCGGTGGGCGAGCGGCTGATGCTGACCACGCTGAGCGAGGAGTTCCGGCGGAGCGGCGCGCTGCCGGACCCGGCGGAGACGCCGTGGACGCATGGCGGCCCACCGGTGCTCGCCGAGCCACCCCTCTGATCGGCCGCTATCTCCCCGGCCGCTATCTCCCCGGCCGCTATCTCCCCGGCCGCTATCTCCCCGGCCGCTATCTCCCCGGCCGCTATCTCCCTGGCCGCTATCTCCCCGGCCGCTGATGCCTGGCCGCCTTGATCTTGCCGGCGGCTATCTCACCGGCGGATTTGATCTTGTTGGCGGCCTTGACCCACTGCGGTCCTGCCTGTTGCTTTGATCGACTGCGGGCTCGCGCGGCGCCTCAGCCGGGCGCTACCTCGCCGGTCAGCCGGACCAGCAGCAGGGCGATGTCGTCGCTGCGGCGCGGGGCGACCTCCAGCAGCCGGGCGCACAGCTCGTCGCCCGGATAGACCGCGCTGGTCCGGAGCACCTCGGCGAGCCGGGCCACCCCGTCGTCCAGCAGCTGTTCCCGGTCCTCGACCAGGCCGTCGGTGTAGAGCAACAGCGTGGAACCGGGCGGCACATACCGGACCGTGGACGTGCGCGCCTGGTGCGGCGGCAGCCCGAGCAGCGGCTCCGGCGGGATCCACCAGACCTGCACCCGGCCGTCCGGCAGGAGCAGCAGCGGCGGCGGGTGGCCGGCGTTGGCGAAACTTATCGAATACCCCGACCAGGACTGCCGGACCCGGGCCAGCACCGCGGTCGCCGAGGCCGGCACCCGCAGTCCGCACAGCGCCTGGTCCAGCTGGGTGAGCAGGACGCCGGGCTCGTCGTCCCGCCCGTACGCGTTCCCCCGCACCAGGTTCCGCAGCTGCCCCATGGTCGCGGCGGCCTCGATGTCGTGCCCGGACACGTCGCCGACCGCGACCATCACGCTGCCGTCCGGCTGGGCGAACGCGTCGTACCAGTCGCCACCGACCGCGGCACCGTCCTGCGCCGGCAGATAGCGGGCGTGCAGCTCCACCCCGGGCAGCTGCGGCAGCTCGGTGAGCAGGCTGCGCTGCAGCACCTCGGCGACGTGCCGCTGCTCCCGATAGAGCCGGCTGTTCTCCACCGCCAGCCCGGCCCGGCGGCCGATCTCCGCGGCGATGCGTTCGTCGGCGGCGCTGAACGGCGCCCGGTCCGGCCCGTTGACCAGCAGCACCGCGCCCAGCACCAGCCGATGCACCGGCGAGATGATCGGCGCGACCATCGACGAGCCGAGCCCAGCCGCCATCGCGAGCTCCGCGATCTCGGCGTCGGTGAGCTGGTCGCGCAGCTTCGCCGAGCCGTCGAGCCGGCGCACCGGATAACCGCCGTCCCGCCGGGTCGCCCGCATGATCGCCTCAAGGTCGGTACGTGAGCGAGCCGCCAGAGTCGCCAGCCGGGCCATGTCGGCCGCCCGCCCGGGATCCCGGTGCGCCGCGCTGACCTGCGGCGCGCCCTTCGGCTCGTCGGCGTACGTCACCACGCACCAGTCGGCCAGCTGCGCCGTGACGATCCGCCCGAGCCGGCGCATCGCCTCGTCCAGGTCCATCGTCGCGGCCAGCGACTCGGTCAGGTCGGTGAGCAGCGCCAGCTGGTGGTGGGCGGACTCGGCGGCCCGGCGGCTCTCCTCGGCCGTGGCCCGGGCGATCCGCAGGCACACCTCCGACGAGCAGACCTCGGCCAGCTCGGTGAGCAGCGTGATCTCGCTCGGTGTCCACTCCCGGGGCTCGTGGTCCACGGCGCCCAGCGCGCCCACCACGAGCCCGTCCGGGTCGGTGATCGGCACTCCGGCGTACGAGATCGCGCTGAGCTGCTCGATCGACGGGTTGCCGCGGGTCCGCGGGTCCACCCGGACATCCGGAATGATCAGCATTTCGCCGGCCACCACCACGTGCCGGCTGAACGAGTGGGTCAGCGGCATGGTGCGCTCGCTGGCGATCGGCTCGGGCATGCCGACCTGGCCGGCCAGGTACTGATTCTCGGCGTCCACCAGGCAAACCACCCCGAGCGGGGCGTCCACCAGCATGCGGACCAGCATCGCCACCCGGTCGAACGCCTCGTCAGGCCCGGCGCCGCCCAGCCGCCGCACCGAACGCAGGCGCACCGGATCAGCGAGCACACTCTGCTCGGCGTCGCCGATGACGTCCCACTGCAGCACCATCGCCCCCCGGCCGGTCGCCTGTCAGGCTACCGGCGCGCGGCCCATCAGAACCCGCACGTCAGCGACCCGATCATCCGTTTCCGCTAGCCCGATCGGTCACCCTTTCCCCCTCATCCGGGCCATCCCCGCAGCTCAGCCCCCTCCCACACCACCACCCCCACAGTGACCCTCCCCACAACCACCACCCACCCCACCTGTGTCCCCCGCCCCGCCCGCCCGTCAGGAGGCCGGCTGGCTTCCAGGGGTGTCTCGACACCCCGGACACACCCCTCACACCCAGCCCGCCCCCGCTCACGCCGCCCGCCCAGGATTCTCGAAACGATGCCGAACCCCTGCCCGCAGCCCCGACCGGATCGTCCCCTCGATCTCCCCCGGCCCCAGCCCCGCACGCCGCGCCGCGGCCGCCAACTCCCGATGCACCTCCCCGGCGTCGAGCAGCCCCGCCCCCACGAACCGGCCCAGCGCGAACGCCGCCCGGTTCAACGTGTCGTTCCGGCAGCCCACCGCGGCTCGGGCGACCCGATCGGACTCCGCCTCCAGCACAACCTCCGCGTACCGATCGGGGTGGGCGATCGGCTGCGGCGGCGCCGGCGGCGGCCCGGCGATCAGGTCCCGCAGCGGCGCCGGGATGACCGGCAGCGCCGAGCCCGGCCGCCGGATCCAGGTGTACCCGGTCCCGGCCACGTGCCGGGACGGCGGCGCCAGCACATACCCACCGGCGCCGCGCCAGTCCAGTCCGGGCACGAGATGCACCCGGTTGCCGTGACCGGTCGGTTGGAACCACAGGTGGCGGCCGCCCCCGCCGGTCCGCACCTGCGGGCCGGGCGGCATCTCGTCACCGAGCAGGTGGCGCAGCCCGTGCCAGCCCTGCGCCGAGTCGACGTCGGCGACGTCCATGACCACGCCGGTGCGCAGCCCCACGTTGGCCTGCGGCCAGTGCGTCCACCAGAGGGTGATCACATGCGGGTCGGTGCTCGCCTCGGTCAGTCCGTGCCGCAGCCGGGGATGCTTGCCGGGACTGTCGCATCGGGCTCCTCTCGCGCAGGAACAGACACCACCCTGGGCAGGCGTGTGCACCGGCAGCACCGGGATGCCGTGCCGGGCGTACGCGAGGGCAGCCATGAGCGACATTAGAACAAGCGTACGACAAAATCAGGCCTCCGGCAGCGCCCGCAGCACATGGGAGATGTGGTGCGATGTGCTCCATGCGATCCAGCTCGCCGAGCTGCCCGCGCCCCGGGCGGTGCGCGCCCGCCGGGCGATCTCGGCGTCGCCCCAGGAGAACCGGGCGCCCGCGGCCGGCCACTGCGGCGAGGTGACGAGGGCCCGGCACAGGTCGTGACAGCGATCGTCGCTACGGCCGCCGCGCCGCGCCCAGCGATAGATCCACCAGTCCCGGTCGGTGGTGTAGCGCAGCGTCGGCAGCTGCCGGTGGTGCTGCACGCCGAGCCGCCGCACCGGGGACGTCACGCCGTAGTCCGCGTACCCGATCCCGGACTCGTCGAGCCGCGCCCACACCCGCGCGTCCAGCCGGCCCACCGCGACCGGCCGGTCGGTGGGCAGTTCGTCCAGGTTGGGCGGCATCGCGCCGGACGCCACGCTCACCGATCGCCACGGCAGGGTCCGGGCCCAGCGCAGCACCCGGCGGGCCCGCTCCTCGACCTCGTCGGCATGCGACCGGCAGGCGGTCTCGGCCAGATCGATGATCAGGTCGACGTCGCCGTGCTCGAGCGCCGTGGCGGCCAGGATGTGGTCGGTGACGGCGTCGGCCCGCGCCGGATTCCCGGCGTCGACGTGCGGCTGCAGCCGCAGCATCGCCCGTCGCTGATTCATCCGCGCGGCCAGACCGTGGGCCACCAGGCGGCGATTGCTTTCGTACGGCCTCAGCACCGGCATCGTCGCCACTCCCAGCCGGGCCAGCCGTTCCGCCAGGGCCAGGGGCTGCTCCGCCGGGTGGGGTGGCTCCGGCACGTTGCCGAAGTCCAGCGCCAGCACCCCGGTACGTGGTCGCAGCTCCCGGACCAGCGGAACGATGTCGATCGCCGGATCGAGCTCGACGACCGGCGTGACCCGGCCGGCCTCGTCGGGGGAGAGGTGCGCCAGGGCTGCGAACTCGCCTCGACGTGGCCGGAGAATCGGCTGATAAGCCCCTTTGGGCGTCATCGTCCCACGGTAGCCGGATCGACGGTTACCTGTGGGTTACGACCTGTATAAATGCGCGAGCATCGATTGGTTCGCCTCCCATCCGTCCGGGAACTTGACCGGCACGTTGAGGTGCACCGGCTCGGTCGAGGGGTGCGCGTCGAGCAGCTCGGGGATGCCCGAGCGGGCCACCACCACGCAGGCGTGCCGGTGCCGCGAGGTGAGCACGCAGAGCCGGCCGGACTCCAGGTGGAAGGCGGTGGCGTCGCGCCGGCCGGAGAGCGGGTGCAGGACGACGGTCAGGTCGTACTCCCGGCCCTGCAGCCGGTTGGCGGTGTCGACGGTGATGCCGGCCGCCTCCGGGGGCAGCAGCGCACGGATCGCCGCGGCCTGGTCGCGGTGCGCGGCGCCGATCGCGATCCGGTTCGGCGTGAGTGCGCCGGTGCCCGCCTCGGAGCCGGCCATCCCGCCCCGGGCCAGGGCGCGGGCGGCGAGCCGGGCACAGGCCGCGGCGGCCTCCGCGTCGGTACGCACGGTGAACCGGGCCGGCAGCTCGTGCAGCCCCCAGCCGGTTGCCGCGGCGGTGTCCAGCACCTGGTCGAGCGGGTTCTCGGCGGGTCGCTCGAAGTGCAGCGTGCGCTCACCCGGGCCGGTGCCGGAGCGGAAGCCGGTGAACGGATAGAAAGCCTCGGCCACCACCGGCGCGGCGGACGCCGGCAACCGCCAGGACACCGGCAGCCGATGCACCGGCAGCTCCGGGTTGTGCCGCAGCAGCACGGCGACCGCGCTCTGCATCGGATCCCAGGACAGGCCGGTCCAGCGCTCCACCTCGACGGTGGAGAACGGGTCGAGCTGACCGGGATCCCCCACGAACAGCGCCCGCTCGAACCGCGGCGCGACGCGTAACAGCGCGTCCGACCGCATCTGATAGGCCTCGTCGACGATCGCCCAGGGCCAGCTGCCCTCGGTGATGGTGGCCCACTTGGCGGCCGTCCCGATGGTGATCGCCGGCGAGGCGAGATCGGCCACCTTGGCGGCGACCCGGCAACTCGGATGGTCCTTGACCCGGTCGGTGCGCACGTAGTCGACCGCGGACAACCGGCCGACGGTGACCTCGGGGGAGCGCGTGCCGAGCCGCTCGATCAGGTCGTCGACCTGCTCGTTGGTCTGCGCCACGATCATCAGCGGCGCGCCGGTCGCGGCCAGCTCTCCGGCCGCCCTGACCACGAGCGTCGACTTGCCCGCGCCGGGCGGCGAGTCGACGACCACGCCCCGGTGCCGGCCGGAGTGAAGGTCACCGAGCACCGCGGCGATCACGGCGGCGGCCTCCTCGGCCGGGCTGACTGAACTCACCCGGGCACGGTAGCGCGGCCCACCGACAAAACCCCTCCGACGTACGGGGTGCGCCCGCGCCCGGCGCCTTCCACTGGGTACGCTGCGCCCTGTCATGGATCATGGTGAATGGGAGTGGCCGCCCGCCAAACTGGCGGCGCTGCGACTCGGCCGACGGCTGGCCGTACTGGTCCCGGCCTCGCTGCCGCACCGCTGGTCCTTCGTGCACATCGTGCCCAGCGGCGCCCCCGCCGACACCGCGGCGCTCCAGGCCGGCGCGGCCCGCAGCGACCCCACCCGCAGCTTCCTGATCACCCAGTGGGAGTACGAGGCCGACCACCTGGAGGGTTACGACCAGGCCCTGCACCCGGTCCGGATCCGCCACGCCGAGGCAGCCGGCGAGACCGAACTCCTCGCCGTCCTCCGCGACTGGCAACTCCCCCCAGAAGCCTTCAACCACTCCTGGGACACCGTCACCCCCCACTAGCCCAGTTGTAGGTGCGCTCCGCACCGAAAGTCCCCACGCAGCCTGTGTCCGGTCCTTGCGTGGGGAGTTGTGGTGCGCTCCGCACCGAAAGTCCCCACGCTGCGTGTGTCCGGTGCTTGCGTGGGGAGTTGTGGTGCGTTGCGCGCCGAAAGTCCCCACGCAGCCTGCGCTTCGTGCCTGCGCGGGGAGCTTTCTCGGCGGGAGATCTGTGGAGAACGCGCCAGCCAGCGATAACGCGTCGCAAACGGCGCACCGGGAGTCGCCCGGCGCCCCCGCAGTCGGTGACGGCCTGGGCCTGACCGGCAGCTCGATGGTCACTCGCTGTGCTGGCGTTTCGCTTTCTGTACCGCTTCCATTTCCGCTGGCGCGCGTTTCCCGATTCCCGATCGGCATCTCCGGCTCGCCGATCGAAAACGGAACATAATTGCCCGCATCGGTTCGGCGGTGGCACTGAAATGTGCGGAACTGGGAGTTCGCCGGAGAGTGTCCGGCAATTTCTGGCCGACGCGGGGCGCGCGGGATTCTTCGGCGTCGTCCGGCTGGCACTTGACAGGGTGCCTCGAGGAGTCGGACCGGGGGCTCGCCGGGCCTGCCGGGGCGGTTCTTCCGGCACCGGTTCCGCGTCCCCCGGCGGGCGTCGGCGAAGGTCCATTGTGTACCGGAGCAGCGGCTCACGCCGCGCCGTGCGACTCTGCAAGATCGAGATGGGGCCGACGGGGCGAGTGGTTGTTCTGAGAGCGTTTGCAGCGAGTATTTGATCAGAGAACAGATGTTCTGACGGGAATCTGACACTCGGCTGTCTCGAGTTGCGCAGAGGTCAGGGGTTTGCCCGGTTGTCGCGTCCCGGTTCCGGGTGTGTGGATCTCGATGAAAGCGGGATACAGCACTTGGAACGTTTTTCCATCCGCCGCCTCCACTTCGGAGCGGTCCGGCAAGATGATCATTCGGTTCACCGTCGTGCAGGTGGCGGACTGTTTGATCATGGAGGGTGAAAGGATGTTTGCTTCTTCGTCACCGGTCGGAAATAAGTCGGGTGTTGAATATCGGGTGCGGAGGAATAGCGAAGCCGGCCTGCAACTTGCGTGTGCGGTTCGCCGCGCAAGTTGCAGGTTTCGCCTCCTCTCGGCTCGATGCCCCGGCGTGGTGGCTAACCTTTGATCGACATGCGAGATTTCATTCATGCTTGTTTTTATGATCTCGTTGCGGCCCCTTCCAGTCGATCATCGGAAGTGCAACTCTTCTAGCCAGCAGTGACGTCGACATCACGGACGGTGGTGGTGGGGAATGCGTCCAGACGTACTCGTCGGTCCGAGTGATTGGCTGGTCGAACAGTTCGGCGACAAGGTCGCCGACGAGCTGTGGACCCGGGTCCCGGAGGCCCTGAGCACGGCAATCGACCGTGAGGTGCACGCACGCCCGGCCATGACGCAGACCGTGGAGCGCGTGCTGGGCAATCCGCGGTGGCCGTTGCCCTATGAGGAGTTGGTTCTCTTCCTGGGCACGTTGCCGGGTGCCGAGATCATCAGCGTCCCCCGGTCGGTCTATCAGCTGGTCCTGATCAACGGCCATATCGTGGTGCCGTGGTGTTACGGCCAGTCGGCCCGCCTCTCGATGGCGGATGCCGAGGTCGGCCGCTCGTTCGGCCGGCTCGCCCGCGAGTTGCTCGGCCGGTTCGGCCCGCCGTGGCGCCGCTCCCCGGTGGAGTCGCCACTGCCGCTCGACGCGGTCGACGAACGCGAGGTCGCCAAGATCTGCGCGGCCATCGCCCAGATCGACCCCAAGCCCGAGGTGGTCATCGCCGGTTTCGCCGGTGCGCCCAATCTGGGACTGCTCCGCGCCTGCCTCGGCGAGGTCAAGTCCACCGACAACGGCACTCTCTACTGGAGCCACCTCGACGACCTGCCGCTCCCGCCGCCGGTCATCCCGCGCCCCCGGCGCATGCAGTTTCCCTGATCCTCCGCCCGTGGCGGGCCGGAGCCGCCAGGTGGATGCCGCCCGCCGCCCTGGGCGGCGTCCACCGGCTCCACCTCCGGGCCGGTAGCCCCAACCCCGATCGAAAACGGTCAGCCTGCCAAGCACCGCAGGCTGACCGTTTGACGTCCGGGACGGCGGAACGGGCCCGCGTTGCCGTTGGCGTCGATCCGACCGCGGCCCGGAGGCGGGGCGGGGCCGCGGCCCGCGGGATCCGGAAACCCCGCAAGGCCAGGCGGAATCCACCCCCCAACCGCACTCACCGATTGCCGCGACCGCCTCTAGACTTCACCGGATGGAGTCGCCCACGACGATCCGGGACCGGGCTGTCGCGGTCGCCGACTACCTGCTTGCGGTGCGCGCCCAGATGGACCGCCCGGCCCGCACCCTGCCCTCCGACGCCCACTGGCTCGACGAGCTGCCGGCGCATCCGGACTGCCTGACCGGCCCGGGCGCGGACGGCGCCGCCTGGCTGCGGGTCGGCCGCCCTGAGCTGCCTCCCCCGGTGACGGTCCCGGCCGCCCTCCGCCGCCGGCTCCGCGGCGACATCACCGCCACCACCGAACCCACCGCACCACCGGCCGAAAAGAACGAGCCGGCGTCCGTAAAAATGGAGACCGAGGACGACTTCGACACCTGGCGCGACCACACCTGGCGCCCCTGGTCCCTCCGCACCGCCGCCGCCGAGCAGACCCGTGACCTGCACCGCCGTCTCTTCGACCGGATGCATCAGCTGGACATGGCCGCCACCACCACCGAGCTGGTCTGGGGCCACGGCATCCTGGAGACCACGATCGACGGCGCCCGGGTCCGCTACCCCTTGGTCGCCACCCCGGTACTGATCGAATACGACCCGGACCGCGCCCTGATCAGCGTCGCTCCGGCCGGACCGTCCCGGCTGCAGACCGACGCCCTGCACGGTCTCGACGAGCGTCATCTCAGCCAGCTGCAGGGCTTGGCCGGCCCCGGCGGCGTGGTCGAGGTCGATCTCTGGAACGAGCTGGAGCGCCGCGAGTTCTTCGAGCGCGCGCTGACCCGTCTCGGTCACGACCGCTTGGTGGTCACGACCGCTGAGGACAAACCCAAGACCACTTTTGTACGAGATTCTGCCGTTCTCTTCGCCCGTCCCCGCCAGCGTCAGCTCCGCGGTTTCCTGGAGAATCTCCGCAACCGGCTGACCGAGAACCGCGGTACCGAGGGGGTCGGCGCCCTCGCCGCGATCCTGGCGCACGAGCCGAGCCGCCTGGCCATGCCCGACGATCATCCAGAGACCTGGGACCGGGTCGGCGAGCGCCTGCTCATGCCGCTCCCGACGAACGAGGCGCAGGAGTCGATCGCCCGCCGGCTGGCCCAGCACCGGAACGTGGCGGTGCAGGGCCCGCCCGGCACCGGCAAGACGCACACCATCCGCAACCTGATCTGCCATCTGATGGCGAACGGCAAGCGGGTGCTGGTGGTCGCGCAGAAGGAGGAGCCGCTCCGGGTGCTCCGCGACGGCTTGCCGCCCGAGGTGCAGGCGCTCTGCCTCGCGGTTCTCGGCCGCACCACCGACCAGCTCGTGCAGTTGCAGCTGGCCGCGCGGGAGCTCTCCGACCGGGCGGCGACGCTGGACAAACAGGCCGAGGCGCGCCGGGTGGAGCGGCTCACCGCGAGCCTGGAGGAGGCCGAGCACGAGCTGACCCACGCGACGGCGGGCCTGCGGCTGATCGCCGAGAGCGAGGCGACGACGTACCAGATCGGTGGGGTGAGCCTGCTGCCGGCGGAGGTCGGCGCGTGGCTGCGGGAGCGTGCCGCGGCGCACGGCGGCATCCCGGATCCGGTTTCCGGTCCGCCGCCGCTGACCATCGAGGACTTCGCCACGCTGCTCAAACTGTCCGCCCGGCTGACGCCGGAGGATCGTGCGGCGTCGATGCGGCCGCTGCCGGAGATCATGGATTTGCCGCATGCCGCCACGACGGCGGCCCGGCGGGCCGAGATCAGCGCGGCGGAGGAGCGCCTGTCCCGGTTGGCGGACCAGGGCGTTGATTTTGCTTCGGTACGACGTGAGCAGCGCGCCGCGCACCTCGAGCTGGTCAGTGATCTCCAGGAGGCTCATGCCTGGTTGCGCCGCCGCGAGGGCACCTGGACCGACCGCCTGGGCCGGCTGATGGACGACCAGCACTGGCGCGCCATGTGGGCCGATCACGTGTCCACCGTCGCCGGGCTGCTCGACGAGCTGGCGGCCAGCGCCAAGGAGCAGGCCGGGCACCGGGTGGTGATCGGTGACGAGCTGCTCGCCGAGCCGCGCCTGCTGCTCACCCGGCTGGCCGAGATCCGGCAGCGGTTCGCCGCGGGCAAGGGGCTGAACCGGCTGCTGCAGGCCGGGTTGTTCCGGGTCGCCGAACAGATCCGGGTGGACGGCGAGTCGATGCGTACGGCCGAGGACGTCGATCTGGTCGTGGCCCGGGTCCGTCGCGCGCAGGCGCACCGCCGGCTCGGTGACGTGTGGGCGGACTGGGTGGACCGGCTGCGGATCGACGAGCCGACCGGCGGCTGGACCGATCCGGAGGTGTGGGCCGGCGCGCTGCTCGCCGAGGGGGCCCGGTCCCTGGAGTTCGATCTGCGGCGCTGGCCTCCGCTGGTGGAGCGGGTGGCTGCTCGCGTACCCCAGATCGACCTGGAGTCGGACGGCGCGCGACTCGCGGCGGTGGCCGAGATGATGGACGGCGCCGGCGAGGTCTTCGCTCTCGACCAGGCGCACATCGCGGAGCGGACCGTGGCCGAGCGGCTGGCGCCGTGGCCGGAGCTGGCCGAGGCGTGGCAGAGCCTGGACGGGTGGGACGAGGCGGTCGGCGAGGTCCGCCGGGTGGCCCTGCTGCAGCCGGACGTGCTGCGGTTCCACGCCATGTACGACCGGCTGACCGGTGCCGCGCCGGAGTGGGCCGCCCAGATCGCCACCGGGGAGCACCCGGTGGTCTCCGGCCAGGCCTGCCTGGAGGCCTGGGAGTGGCGGCGGGCGCAGACCTGGTTCGACACCGTGATCGGCGACGTCGACCCGGCGGTGCTGGCCCGCCGGGTGGAGCGGGCCCGGGCGAAGATCCGTCGGCTGACCGGTGACCTGGTGGTCGCGTCGGCCTGGCTCGAGGTGGCCCGCGCCCTTGACGACCGGCGGCGCGCCGCGCTGGCCGACTGGACCACCGCCCTCCGCAAGATCGGTAAGGGCACCGGCCGCAGCGCCGCGCTGTGGCAGGCGCACGCGCAGCGGGCGATGGAGTCCGCGGTGAGCGCCGTGCCGGTCTGGGTGATGTCGGTGGACCGGGCGATCGAGCAGTTCGCCGGTGGCGCGAAGTTCGACGTGGTGATCGTCGATGAGGCGTCCCAGGCGGACCTGTTCGCGCTGCCGGTGCTGTCGCTGGCCGAGCGGGCCGTGGTGGTCGGTGACGACCAGCAGATCGGCCCGCAGCTGAGCTTCGTCGGTCCGGTGCAGGGGCTGATCCAGCGGCATCTGTCCGACGTGCCGTCGGCCGAGCACTTCGATCCGGAGTCGTCGCTCTACGACCACGCGGTGCGGCGGTCGCCGGAGCGGATCCTGCTGACCGAGCACTTCCGCAGCGTGCCGCAGATCATCGAGTTCTCCTCGCGGCACTACTACGACAACAAGATCATGCCGCTGCGGGCCGACCGGTCGTCGCTGGTGCCGATCCGGAACGTGCACTGCGCCGACGGGGCCCGGCAGAACCTGCCCGGGTACGGCGACGTCAACCTCGCCGAGGCGGACGCGCTCGTCGACCGGGTCACCAAGATCGTGGCGGATCCGCGGTACGACGGCCGGACGCTCGGCGTGATCAGTCTGCTGAGCCGCAGCGGGCAGGCGAACTACCTGCTCACCCAGATCCGGGAGGCGATCGGGGAGGACGAGATCCAGGCGCGGCGGCTGCGGGTGGGCGACGCGTACACGTTCCAGGGCGACGAGCGGGACGTGGTGCTGGTGTCCATGGTGGTGTCCGACAACGATCAGCGGGTGGCGGCGTTCACCAAGCGCGACTACCACCGGCGGATCAACGTGGCGGCGTCCCGGGCGCGCGATCAGCTGTGGATCTTCCACTCGGTGCGGCCGGCGTCGCTGCTCGCGGATGACGCGCGGGGGCTGCTCCTGTCGTACGCGATGGATGTGCCCGCCGAGAACGCCGGGACCGATCCGGCGGCCCGGTGTGAAAGCGATTTTGAACGGGATGTCCTGCGCCTGCTCGCGGTCCGGGGTCATCGGCCGATCCCGCAGTTCCGGATCGGCGGGTACCGGATCGACTTCGTGCTGAACGCGCCGGACGGCCGGCGGCTGGCGATCGAGTGTGACGGCGACGTTTACCAGGGGCCGGAGCAGTGGCAGAGTGACATGAGCCGGCAGTCGGTCCTGGAACGGGTCGGCAACTGCGTGTTCGTGCGGATCCGGGGCAGCGTCTTCGCCCGGGAGCCGGAGGCGGCGATGCGGCCGGTCTGGCAGCGGATCGCCGAGCTGGAGATCGCACCGGTCGGCGATTGACGCTCACGCATCGCAAGCTTGTCGGAACGTGGTGTGCATGTGGACGGTGCCTTGCGGGTAGGACATCGCACAAGGTTCTCCAGCGAATACTTACAGTGACTGTCCGTCATGGAGTGAGCGACGCTATTTCGGTGGAATTGGGTAGCAAAGCGGTCCGCCGTTCGGTTGTTTCGGTACTCTGGATGGGCGATAATTCCCTGCTCCTGGCCTTGCCCACGGAAACGTCAAAACATTGACTCTGGCGTCCACTGTTACTACGGCCCGGTGACGGGTCGTAATAGGTAAGGGGTCTTTGGTGGCAGCGGGAGCAGCCGTGCGCGAGGGGGGAGGTGTCGGCGGATGACCGTGCCCGAAGAACGGGAACGCTGGGCTGTCCCGTCGACGCCGTTGCCCGAGCAGCGCACGCCGGCCGAGGACCGTGCCGCCTGGTTCTCCTACACCACCGCGAACGATCAGATCGTCTGGTCCGCGGCCCTCTCCGCGTTGCTCGGCCGGGAACCCGCCGAGAAGGAGATGACCCGCCAGGTCCTCGCTCGGTACGTGCACCGCGACGACCAGGCCGTCGCGCTGGGCGCCATCACCGAGGCCTGGACCACCCGGGTCACCGTGCGGGCCACGCTGCGGCTGATGCGCAACGACGGCGGCTGGTTCGACGTGGACTGCCGGCTGGAGCCGATGATGAGCCCGGACGGCACGGTCCGCGGCATCCGTGGCACGGTCCGGGACGTCACCAGCCGGGAGCGCGCCCGCCGCGAGGACGCCCGGCTCACCCGCCGCGGCGAGACCGTCCAGTCCTCCCTGGTCGAGCCGGACCCGGCCACCGGGCTGCTGACCCGGGCCCGGTTCGCCGACGAGATCGACCGCGCCCTGCGCCGCGCCGCCGGTGCGCTGCTGGTGCTGCGGGTGCAGGCCGAGGAGGCCGGCGACGGCGGCGAGGGTGTGCGCCCGGAACGCAACGCCGAGCTGCTGCACCAGGCCGCCCGGCTGCTGGAGGACCGGATCGGCCCCGATCAGCTGCTCGGCCGGGTCGGGCCGAACGAGATCGCCGTGCTGCTCGCCGCGGCCGGCTGGTCGTCGGCCCGCAAGCAGGCGGCCACGCTCGTCGAGGCGCTGCGCGCGGAGACCGGGGCGCGGGCCTGGGGCGGCCTGGTCCGGTTCCGCACCGACGCCGAGGCGGGCAGCCATGACCTGCTGATCGACGCCGAGCAGGCCTGGCGGCAGTCCCGGGAGACCGACCAGCAGATCACCCTGGTCGCGCACCCGGTGCCGGCCCGGGACCGGCAGGGGTCGTACCGGAACCGGGTCGCCGACGCGCTCGGCACCGACCGGTTCACGCTCTACTCCCAGCCGATCCTGGAGCTGCAGACCAACCGGGTGACCCGGCACGAGCTGCTGCTGCGGGTGCTGGACGAGGCGGACGGCCCGCAGTCGCCGATCCAGGTGCTGGACACCGCGGAACGGCTGGACGCGGTCTTCGACATCGACCTGTGGGTGGTGGAGCGGGCCATGCGGCTCGCCGCCGAACAGCCCGAGATGGGCCTGCAGATCAACCTGTCCGGCCGCTCGGTCGGCGACCCCCGGCTCACCGCCGAGGTGGAGCGCCTGCTGACCCAATACCAGGTGAACCCGGAGCAGCTGACCTTCGAGATCACCGAGACCGCGCTGATCGGCAACCTGAGCGAGGCCCGCCGGTTCGCCGACCGGATCCGCGACCTGGGCTGCTCGCTGGCCCTCGACGACTTCGGCTCCGGGTACGCGTCCTTCCGCTACCTGCGGCTCTTCCCGATCGACCTCGTCAAGATCGACGGAGAATACGTCGTCGACCTGGTCGACAACCCGCAGGACCAGGTGCTGGTGCGGGCGCTGGTGCAGGTCTGCCAGGCGTACGGGATCCACACCGTCGCCGAGTTCGTGCAGGACGAGGCGACGCTGCGGATGCTCCGGGAGCTGGGTGTGGACTACGTCCAGGGATACCTCATCGGCCGTCCGTCACCCGTCGTTCCGGGCCGTCTGCCGAGCGCCTGAAAGGTGATGTTCTAAGACCCAGAGGTACACGACGCCGGAACCGGCCGAGGCCCCCCAGCCAGCCGGTTCCGGCGTCGTGTCGGGGTAGAAAGTCCTCGGACAGCGTACTCGCTGAAGTTCACGTAAGTCGATCGATTCGATGACCCACCGTGGAATGCTGTCCGCCCGGCCCATCCCGGACTGTCCGAACGCTACTAACCTTCCAGCATGAGTGAGCCCCGCTGGTTGACCCAGGAGCAGCAGGGAGCTTGGCGGCAGCTGGTTGAAGTGCTGGTCAAGGTGCCGGCGGCACTGGAGACACAACTGCAGCGGGACGCCGGGCTGACCCACGTGGGTTACCTGGTGATGATGACCCTGTCCGAGCACCCCGAGCGCCGCCTGCCGATGAGCCACCTGGCGAAGCGGGCCTGCGCCTCGCTCTCCCGGCTCTCGCACGTGGTGGCGCGGCTGGAGGAGAAGGGCTGGGTCCGGCGCGAGCGCGACCAGGTCGACGGCCGGGTGCAGATCGCGGTGCTCACCGACGAGGGGTATACGAAGGTGGTGGCGACCGCGCCGGGGCACGTCGAGACGGTCCAGCAGCTGATCTTCGACCGGCTGTCCCCGGCGCAGGTGTGCCAGCTCACCGAGGTGGCCGAAGCGCTGCTGCGGATTCCGCCCGCTCCATAGTCTTGATCTGACCGTTCGATGGTGAAAGGTGCGTGCGGGAACATGAGTCAGCGGGTTCAGGGCGTGATCGCCCGGGAGAAGGGCAAGCCGGTCGAGGTGACCACGATCGTGGTGCCGGACCCCGGGCCGGGCGAGGCCGTGGTGCAGGTGAAGACGTGCGGGGTGTGCCACACCGACCTGCACTACCGCGAGGGTGGGATCAACGACGACTTCCCGTTCCTGCTCGGCCACGAGGCGGCCGGCGTGGTCGAGTCGGTCGGCGCCGGGGTGACCGACGTGGCGCCCGGCGACTTCGTGGTGCTGAACTGGCGCGCGGTCTGCGGCAACTGCCGGGCCTGCAACAAGGGCAAGCCGCAGTACTGCTTCAACACCCACAACGCCACCCAGAAGATGACCCTGGAGGACGGCACCGAGCTGTCCCCCGCGCTGGGCATCGGCGCGTTCGCCGAGAAGACGCTGGTGCACGCCGGCCAGTGCACGAAGGTGGACCCGGAGGCCCGGGCGGCCGCGGTCGGCCTGCTCGGCTGCGGCGTGATGGCCGGCCTGGGCGCGGCGATCAACACCGGCGGGGTGACCCGTGGCGACTCGGTCGCGGTGATCGGCTGCGGCGGGGTGGGCGACGGCGCGGTGGCCGGTGCGGCGCTGGCCGGAGCCACCACGATCATCGCGATCGACACCGACGACCGGAAGCTCGAGTGGGCCAAGGGCTTCGGCGCCACCCACACGATCAACGCGCGTGAGCACGACGTGGTGGAGCGGGTCCGCGAGCTGACCGGTGGGTTCGGCGCCGACGTGGTGGTCGAGGCGGTGGGCCGGCCGGAGACGTACAAGCAGGCCTTCTACGCCCGCGACCTGGCCGGCACCGTGGTGCTGGTGGGCGTGCCCACCCCGGACATGACCGTCGAGCTGCCGCTGCTCGACATCTTCGGCCGGGGCGGCGCCCTGAAGTCCAGCTGGTACGGCGACTGCCTGCCCAGCCGGGACTTCCCGATGCTGACCGAGCTCTACCGGCAGGGCCGGCTCGACCTGGACGCGTTCGTCACCGAGGAGATCCCGCTGGACGGGGTGGAGCAGTCCTTCGCCAAGATGCACACCGGTGAGGTGCTGCGGTCGGTCGTCGTCTTCTAGTTCTTCTCCGCTTTTACGCGGTTTGGAGTGAGCGGGCTTTTAGGCGGCTTTGGAATAGGCGGGCGCCGACCTGTCGGCCAGGAGATCGAGGCACAACGCCGCGGTCCAGCTGAAGGTCGGCGCTCCCAGGCCCTCCCCGGTCTCCGGGTGGAAGTACTCGTAGTGCCCGTGCTCGTGCACCAGGCGCAACATGGCCCGGCGCAGCTCCTCCGCCTCACCGCGCAGCCCGTGCACCAGCATCCCGCGGCGCAGCAGCCAGTTCACGTTGATCCAGACCGGGCCGCGCCAGTAGCGACGGGTGTCGAAGGTGGCCGCGGTCCGGTCCGCGCTCGGCGCCGGCAGGCCGAACCGCTCCGACCGGGCCTCCTCCATGATCGCGGTGACCCGGTCGGCGGGCAGGTCCGGCAGCATCAGCGGCAGCAGACCGCTCACGCAGCGCGCCGGGCTGAGCCGGCCGGTGCGGGCGTCCCGGGCCCGGAACGTACGGGTGACCGGGTCCCACAACCGCCGCGCGATGGCCGCGGTGATGTCCCGCGCCCGGTCCCGGTGCCGCCGCGCGTCGCCGGTCAGCCCGAGCACCCCGGCGATCTGCGCGAGGGCCAGCTCGGCGGTGCCCAGGATGCTGTTGAACGCCGGGCACTCCACCGCGAACGGGTGCCGCTGGGTCAGGTCGGTGTCGGAGTACCCGCCGTCCCGGTAGTTGCGGACCAGGCCGATGTACCGGGCGTAGTCCAGGTCGGTGGGCCGGTGCGCGGCGTGCGCGACGGCCAGGTCCCGGCGCGGGAACCGCTCCAGCAGGGCGAGGTCGGCCGGCACGTTGCCCAGCGCCTCGTCCCAGGCCGGGCTGTTGTCCAGCCCGGACTCCCACGGGTGCACGATCGAGGCCAGCCCGCTGCCACCGGCGTCACGCCGGTCGGTCAGGTACTCCTGCTGCGCCACCAGCCGCGGGTACAGCCAGGCCAACGCGGTACGGGCCTCGCTCACCCCGCCCGCGCCGTGTGCCGCCGCGTGCCGGTAGACCTCCCAGGCGGCCAGGGCGTGCAGCGGCGGCTGGACGATGCCGGTGCTGCCGCGGGCCCGGCGACCGGCGTACGCGGGCACGTTCCAGAACCCGGGCCCGGGGAAGTAGTCGTCCTCGGCGGTGGCCGGGTCGAAGACGATGTGCGGCACCCGGCCGTCCGGCCACTGCGCCTCGAACAGGCTGCGCAGGTCACGCCAGGCCCGGGCCGGGTTCACGAAGGCCAGGCCGACCGCGATGAACGCGGTGTCCCAGCTCCACTGATGCGGGTACAGGCGCCGGGACGGCACCATGTGGTCACCGGACCAGTTGGTGTCCAGCACCCGCGCGGCGGACTGCCACAACTCGGCGGAGGGATCGGAGACGGCGACGGGGGGCGACGGCGGATAAGGGTGCATCTGGTCTCGGGGCCCTTTCCACTGCGGTCGCCGGTAGACCCCCGCCATCGGGCGCGCCGCGGTGCTTCTGAACGAACTGCCGGTTGCATCTTCGGTACCGCGGTTGCGACGGATGTCACCGGGGTGCCTCAGATCACGTCCGGGCCATCCTCGATTCTGCCCGGCCCGGGAATGTCGTACCCCGGTGGTTGGCTGTCGGCATGCCGTCGCTGGTGTTCCTTGCGCAATTCCCGGGTCTGCCCGTCGCCGTTCCGGCGGCCGGGGTCCGCCGTGTCATCCGCGCGCGCCGCGCCGTCGCGCTGGCCCGGGCGGGCCGCGCGTTCGCCACTGTGGAGGTGCCCGGCAGCGTGACGCCAAACCGGTCGACAGCATCGAGCTCCCCGCAAATCGGATTCGATGTTGATCGTGGGTTTCCTGTGACGGTGGCGCGCGGTAATGTTCTGGCTCCGACGCGTATCCATCGACAGGAAGGCGTTGGCCGATGACGCTGCGCATCCTCGTGGTCGGCGCCGGCATTGCCGGCTTGTCCGCGGCCCGGGGTCTGCGAGTCGCGGGCTTCCGACCGGATGTGGTGGAGGCGCTGCCCGCCACCATGAGCCCCAGTGCCGGGATCTATCTGCCCGGCAACGCCTCCCGCGCCCTGCGCCTGCTCGGCCTCGACGTGCCGTTGCGCCCGCTGGGTGACCTGATCTTCCGGCATGTCTTCCTGGACGCCCGCGGCCGCGAGCTGTTCGAGATGGACGTCGCCGCGCTCTGGGCGGGTGTCGGCGAGTCCCGCGCGCTGTCCCGATCGGACCTGCAGCAGGTGCTGCTCACCGGGGTCGGCGGCGAGGTGCGCTACGACACCGAGGTGCGCGACCTGCAGATCGTCGAGGGCGCCGCCAAGATCGAGTTCGCCACCGGCGCCATCGCGGAATATGACCTGGTCGTCGGCGCTGACGGCCGGCGCTCGATGGTCCGTGACCGGATCGGTCTCGGCGGACCGGCCACCCCGACCGGGCAGATCGTCTATCGCGCGGTCGTCTCCGGCGGCCCGCCGCTCACCGACTGGACGGCGGTGCTCGGCCGGCGATCGCAGTTCGTCGCCATGCCGATGGGCGGCCGCAAGATCTACGTCTACGCCGACGAGACCGCACCGGACTCTCCCGACCCGGCCGACCCGCGCGAGCGGCTGCGCGAGGTGTTCGGGTCGTTCGGCGGCCCGGTCCCGGCCATCCTCGACCGGATCGAGAAGGTGTCCGTCGCCCGGACCGACGAGGTGGTCCTGCCGGCCTGGTCGCAGGGCCCGGTGGTGCTGGTCGGTGACGCCGCGCACGCCACCGCGCCGACCCTGGCACAGGGTGCCGCGATGTCCTTCGAGGACGGCTACGTGCTCGGGCAGGAGCTCCGTCAGGCAGATGGGGACATTCCGGGCGCGCTGCGAGCCTATGAGGATCGCCGCCGGCCGCGCTGCGTCGACGTCCGGGATCGCACCCGGGAACGGGACCGCGCCAGGGACGTGCCACCGTCCCTGCGGGACCCGATGCTGCGCCGCCGTGGTCTCCGGATCTTCACCGACCACTACAAGGGCCTCGTCGCTTCGGTGTGACGCTGCTGTTCGTCCTAGGTGGCCCTTTGGTCACCCCGCGAAGGTCGAAGGTCGGCGGGGGACTATTCTGCCAGCGAGGTACGCCTGATCATTGGTGTGCCGAGTGGGACGAACGAGACAACGGAGGCAATTCGTGACGACCGTTGCGCCGTCGCCGATCGCGACCCGTCCATATCCGGTCAGGCGGCAGGTAAAGGGTTCGGCGTTCGCCCGAATCCTGCGCACGACGGACGCGAAGCAGATCGGGATCATGTACATGATCACCGCCTTCGTGTTCTTCCTACTGGGCGGCCTGATGGCGCTGCTCATGCGCGCCGAGCTGGCCCGGCCGGGTATGCAGTACCTGTCGCCGGAACAGTTCAATCAGCTCTTCACCATGCACGGCACGATCATGTTGCTGTTCTTCGCGACACCGATCGTGTTCGCGTTCGGCAACTACATCGTGCCGATCCAGATCGGCGCGCCGGACGTGTCGTTCCCGCGGCTGAACGCGTTCGCCTACTGGCTCTACGTGTTCGGCGGCCTGATCACCATCGGCGGGTTCCTCACCCCGGGTGGCGCGGCCGACTTCGGCTGGTTCGCGTACACGCCGCTGAGTGACTCGCTGCACTCGCCGGGCGTCGGCGGGAACATGTGGGTGGTCGGCCTGGCGATCTCGGGTCTGGGCACGATCCTCGGCTCGGTGAACCTGATCACCACGATCCTGACCCTGCGCGCACCGGGCATGACCATGTTCCGGATGCCGGTCATGGTCTGGAACATGCTGGTCACGGCGCTGCTGGCGGTGATGGTCTTCCCGTTCCTGGCGGCCGCGCTGTTCGCACTCGCCGCCGACCGCGTCCTCGGTGCGCACGTCTTCGACGTGGCGACCGGCGGGCCGATGCTGTGGCAGCACCTCTTCTGGTTCTTCGGGCACCCCGAGGTGTACATCATCGCCCTGCCGTTCTTCGGCATCATCACCGAAGTCATCCCGGTCTTCAGCCGCAAGCCGCTCTTCGGCTACAAGGGCCTGGTCGCCGCGACGCTGCTGATCGGCGCGCTGTCGATGTCGGTGTGGGCGCACCACATGTTCGTCACCGGTCAGGTGCTGCTGCCGTTCTTCAGCTTCCTGAGCTTCCTGATCGCGGTGCCGACCGGCATGAAGTTCTTCGTCTGGATCGGAACGATGTGGCGCGGCCAGATCAGTTTCGAGCCACCGATGCTCTTCGCGATCGGCTTCATGGTGACGTTCCTCTTCGGTGGTCTGTCCGGCGTGCTGCTGGCCTCACCGCCGATCGACTTCCACGTCTCCGACTCGTACTTCGTGATCGCGCACTTCCACTACGTGCTCTTCGGCACGATCGTGTTCGCGGTGTTCTCCGGCATCTACTTCTGGTTCCCCAAGATGTTCGGCCGGTTCCTCGACGAGCGCCTCGCGAAGGTGCACTTCTGGCTGACCTTCGTCGGCTTCCACACCACGTTCCTGGTGCAGCACTGGCTCGGCACCAAGGGCATGCCCCGCCGGTACGCGGACTACCTGCCGACCGACGGCTTCACCACGCTGAACACGGTCTCCACGATCGGCTCGTTCATCCTGGGCCTGGCCACGCTGCCGTTCCTCTACAACGTGTGGAAGTCCTACCGGGTCGGCCGGGTCGCTCTCGCCGACGACCCGTGGGGCCACGGCAACTCGCTCGAGTGGGCGACCAGCAGCCCGCCGCCGCTGCGCAACTTCGACAGGATGCCGCGGATCCGCTCCGAGCGTCCGGCCTTCGACGTGAAGTTCCCGGAGCTCGCCGCCGGTGACAACCGCGGGCTCGCCGGTCCGCCGGAGGGTGGTGCCCGCCCGCTGACCTCGGAGTCGGACGGCGGCGCTTCCTACCAGGAAGACACCGCGAGCAACAAGGATCACTAGGTTCTCCCGACACGGCCCGCACTCCACTCGGAGTGCGGGCCGCTTCGTTTTCCGGACTGTTACCGGCGTTTTACGGACAACGTCGGGTTATGGACGTGAGCTGCCTTAAAGCCGGTGGTTTCTGTCGTACCCCTGGGGCAGGATCGGCGGCGGAGGTCAGGATCGTCATGTTGCTCAAGCCTTACCGGGAAACGCTCGCACTGCCCAAGATCCCGTCGCTGCTCGTGGTCGCGACGCTGGCGCGGATCCCCATCGCGGCCGCCGCGGTGGTGCTGACGCTGCACGTCGTCACCGATCTCGGCCGCGGTTATGGCGCGGCCGGCCTGGTCGGCGCGGCGGCGACGGTCGGCGGCTCGCTCGGCGCCCCGGTGATGGGCCGGCTGATCGACCGGCGAGGGCTCCGCCCGGTGCTGGTGCTGACCACCGTCGCCGAGGTGATCTATTGGCTGGTGGCGCAGGCGTTGCCGTATTGGGCACTGCTGCCGGTCGCCGTGGTCGGTGGCTTCCTGGCCCTGCCGGCCTTCTCGGTGGCCCGGCAGTCGATCGCCGCGCTCACTCCCGAGTCGCATCGGCTGCCCGCGTTCGCCCTCGACTCGATGACCACCGAGCTGTCGTTCATGGCCGGCCCGGCCCTCGGCGTGCTGATCGCGACGAGCGTCGCCGGCCCGCGCGCCGCCATGCTGACCCTTGCCGTCGGCATCCTGCTGGGCGGCATCGGCCTGTGGCTGCTCAACCCGCCGATGCGGGCCCCGCACGAGGCGCCCGTCTCGGCCGGTGAGCGGGTTGCCCGGCGGGATTGGCTCAAGCCCCGGTTCGTCGCCATCCTGGCTGTCACGATGGCCGCCACCCTGGTGCTGGCCGGCACCGACGTGTCCGTGGTCGCCGTGCTCCGGGAGTCCGGCGAGCTGGGCTGGAGCGGCCTGGTGATGTCGCTGTGGGCACTGTTCTCCCTGATCGGCGGCTTCGCCTACGGCACGGTCCGGCGCGGCGTGCCGCCTCTCGTGCTGTTCGCCCCGATGGCGTTGCTGACCATCCCGGTCGGCATGGGCGGCTCGCAGTGGTGGCTGCTGGCGCTGCTGCTGATCCCGGCCGGCGCGCTCTGCGCCCCGACCATCACGGCCAGTTCCGCCGCGATCAGCAACATGATCCCGGCTGCGGCCCGCGGCGAGGCGATGGGCCTGCACAACTCAGCGCTGACCGTCGGCGTCGCCCTGGGCGGCCCGCTGGCCGGCCTGGCCATCGACTCGTTCGGCCCGAAGTGGGGCTTCGCCGCCGTCGGCATCGTCGGCGCCTTGGTGGCCCTGGCCGTCCTCCCCGCCGAACTCCGCCGCCGCCGCGCCGACCCCACCACCTCTCCCACCCCAGCGGCACCCCGACCCGCCTCGCCCAGCCAGGCAGCGTCTCCAACCACCCCACCCGCCCCGGCTGCAGTCATATCCGCCCCTCCCAGCCCAGCGGCACCCCCAGCCACCCCGCCCGGCCCCGCAGCGCCCTTGACCACCTCACCCGCCCCGGCGGTCGCCGCATCCGCCGCACCGGGCCCAGCGCGCCCCTAGCCCCCTCGCCTGTCCTGGCGGCGCCCTTGACCACCTCACCCGACCCGGTGGTCGGCCGCATCCGTCGTGCCGGGCCCAGCGCGCCCGTAGCCGTGTCGCCTGGCTGGGCAGGGCCCTCAGCCGCCTTGCCGTGCCTGGCTGCGGGCCTGTGACTGTCCGGCGCTGCCTCTGTTGCTGTCGAGGCTGCCTCGGCGGACCCGTCCCGGCCGTTCCCGCGAAGTGGTTGCGGCCGAGCGGTGCCGGGGTGACCTGTTCGGCCTGACCGGATTTGTGTAAGGCGGCCTCGGACCATCCGGCCCGCGGCTGTCTTGCTTGCTGCTCTGCCGGGTGCCCGTTCCCGCGTGATTGTTCTGGCTGCTGAAGCTGTCCGACCCCGCGATCTGGCCCCGTTCCGTTGAATGACGGCGGGTAAAAGGCGAGGAATTCTTCATGTATGAGAAAACCTCTTGGTAAATGCGGCTTTTATTAGCATCTAGCAACCTCTGGAAACCAGCCCAATGGGTGATCGATGAAGTGCATCTCTGCTTGACCGGGCAGGACCCCGCGCCTGCTCGCCCTGTTTGCGCGGCGCGCGCCGCTCATCGCCCTATCCGCCCTATCAGTGCGGCTAGTTCCGCTCACCTCGCTGGTCTTGCTCGGCCCGCTCGGCTTGGTGGTTCCTCTGGCTCCGCTCACCTCGCTGGTCTTGCTCTGCCCGCTCGGCTTGGTGGTTCCTCTGGCTCCGCTCGCCTCGCTGGTCTTGCTCCCTTCTCTCGATTTTGGTGACCTCCGAAGGGCGGTATGTGCTCGCGATCCCTGATCGCGTGCCTCCACCGCCCCCGGGTGGGCGGTGGACGTCCGCATTCAGGGATTGCGTGCTCCTGCCGCCCCTCTCAGCGTTGATCGCGTGTTCCTGCCGTCCCATCGGTGCTGGTCGCGTCCTTTCGCCGCCCGCTCAGCGTTGGTCGCGTGTTCCTGCCGTCCCATCGGTGCTGGTCGCGTGCCCTTGCCGCCTTCCCAGCGCTGGTCGCGTGCTGCTGCCGTCCCATCGGTGCTGATCTCGTGCTGCTGCCGCTCTGGGCCGGGTTGGACGCGTGTCGCTGCTGTGGTTGCTCTTTGCTTGATGCGACCCCCGGCACCAGCCGAGCCGGCATGGCCGTGGGCAGTGGTGGACCGGGCAGGGAAATCGGTTGGGGGGAGGGGCTCGGGCTGGGTAGGTTCAGTGCGGAACTCCGAATCTTCGGGCCCTGGGAACGTGTCGCAGATGGGTCCGAGACCTCGCCGATGAGCGGGGAGGAGGTGGCGACGTCAGTTCTCGCTGCCTGCTGTTCGAGGAGAAAGTTCCATGGAAATCGGTATCGGCCTGCCCATCAGTGACCCTGCCCGCCTGCTGGAATGGGGCCGCCTCGCGGAGGAGCACCGGTTCGCCACCGTGGCCCTGCTGGATCGCCTGGCCTACGACAATCCGGAGCCGCTGACCGCGCTCGCCGTGCTGGCCGGTGCCACCACCCGGATCCGGCTGCAGACCGAAGTGCTGCTCGGACCGCTGCGTTCGACGCCACTGCTGGCCAAGCAGGTCGCCACCCTGGACCGGATGTCGGCGGGACGGTTCGTGCTCGGCATCGGGGTCGGTGGCCGGGCGGACGATCACGAGATGGCCGGGGTGCCGATCACGCGCCGCGGCCGGATCCTCGACGCTCAGCTGGGGGAGTTGCGGAGCATCTGGCGTGGTGAGGAGTACCGGGGCGCCCGGGTCGGGCCGCTGCCGGTCACGCCGGGTGGGCCGCCGATCCTGATCGGCGGGTTCGCGCCGGAGGCGTTGCGGCGGGTCGCCCGGTTCGCCGACGGGTTCATCTGTGCGGCGCCGTTGAGCTGGGCGGCGGGCTTGGTTCGTACCGTGCGGGAGCAGTGGGCGGAAGCGGACCGGGACGGCCGCCCGCGCCTGGTGTGCCAGATCAACGTCGCGGTCGGTGACGCCGGGACGGTCGAGCGGGGACGCCGCGCGGTGGCCGATTATTACGCCTTCACCGGGCGGCCCGGCTGGGGTGAGCCGCTCAGCGATCCGGCGCTGATCGCCGAGACGGTGGCCGCTTATCGCGAGTTCGGCGCCGACGAACTGGTCCTGTACTGCTACGGCGACAACCCAGCCCAGATCGAGACCCTGGCCGAAATCGCCCACTGACCGCCGCCGAGACGGTCCCGGCGGCCCACGTGGCCTGCCGGGCCCGCCTCCGCGGTCCGGAGATCAGGTGGTCCGGAGGTCAGCAAGCAGCGGGCGACGCTGCCTGATGCGGGGCCGCCGTTCGATTCTGATCGGCCGAATCCGACAGGTCAGAACTCCAGGTACATCACGTGCAGGCCGACTCGGCCGAGCGTCGGGTGCTCGAAGGCGCGCGGCACCGTGCCGATCACTGAGAAGCCCAGGCGGCGGTAGACCTGCACGGCGCCGGCGTTCGACTCGGCGACCGCGTTGAACTGGATGCCGGCGTAGCCCTGCTCCCGTGCCCAGTCGATCGCGAAACGGCACAGCGCGGTGCCGACACCCTGGCCGCGATGACCGGCCGCGACCATGAAGCTCGCAGTGGCGACGTGTGCGCCGGGCCCGGCCTTGTTCGGGCCCATCTTCGCGGTGCCGGCGATGCGTCCGGCTTGTGGATTTTCCGGTACGGCAGCAGCCCCCTCAGCCACCACCGTCAGCCCCGGCGGCCGCTCCAGCCACGTCCCGCGCGCCTCCGACTCGGTCATCGCCGGGTCGTACGTGAACGTGTCCCCGTCCCGCACCACCTGCCGCACGATCGGCCACACCTGCGCCCAGTCGGCCTCCACCACCGGCCGGATCACCGACTCCGCCCGGCTGGACAGCTCAGATCGCGTCACCGGATCACGCCGGGTCGACGATCGGCGCGCCGGTGACACCGACCGACGCGGCCCGGAACTGCTCCAGGGCGGCATCGGTGGTCGCCCTGGCCACCCCGGCGGTCAGCTCGAGCACCACGGTCGTCGCGAAGCCCTCGGCGGCCGCATCCAGCGCGGTCGCGCGTACGCAATGGTCTGTCGCGATGCCGACCACCTCGACCTCGGTGACGGCCCGGTCCCGCAGCCATCCGGCGAGGGTCTCCCCGGCCTCGGTGTGACCCTCGAACCCGGAATACGCCGCCTTGTGCTCGCCCTTGTGGAAGACCGCCTCGATCCGGTCGGTGACCAGCTCGGGGTGGAAGTCGGCGCCGGACGAACCGACCACGCAGTGCTCCGGCCAGGTGTCGACGTAGTCGGGGTGCGTGCTGAAGTGCGCGCCCGGATCCACGTGGTAGTCCTTGGTGGCGACCACGTGGTCCCACCGCTGGCCGGCCCGGTCGAGCACCAGCGAGATGCCCTTGGCGACCGCGGCGCCGCCGCCGACCGCCAACGAACCACCCTCGCAGAAGTCGTTCTGCACATCCACGATGATCAGCGCGCGTGACATCGAGAGCCCCTAAGCCGTGGGAATGATGATGACCGGAAGAGCCGGGTCGCCCGCGGAGAGCTTGAGGCCCTCCCACGGGATGGAGATCAGGCACTGCCGGAGGTGTTCGCGGGACTCCTGCAGGCTGGGGCGGTGCTGCGGCTCGCCGGAGGCGATGTACGTCCGCTGCAGCAGCCGGTCGTTGGCTTTGTGGTCGGGCACACCCTGGGAGACGATGATCTCCTCGATGGCGGTGCCGGTGGGTTTGTGCCGGCGCACCGCGGTCTTGCGGCCGCCGACCGTCGCCTTGTTCTCCGAGCGCTTGACGACCGGGCGGCCGGCCACCTCGACCAGCTTGTAGACCAGGCCGGCGGTGGGCGCTCCGGAGCCGGTGACCACCGCGGTGCCGGCGCCGTACATGTCGACCGGCTCGGCGGCGAGCGTGGCGATCGAGTACTCGTCCATGTCGCCGGAGACGATGATCTTGGTTTCGGTCGCGCCGAGCGAGTCGAGCAGCTCGCGGGAGTGCTGGGCCAGCACCGACAGGTCACCCGAGTCGATCCGGACGGCCCGCAGGTCGGGCCCGGCGACCGCGATCGCGTTCCGGATGCCCTGGGTGATGTCGTACGTGTCGACGAGCAGCGTGGTGTTCTTGCCGAGCGCCGCCACCTGCGAGGCGAACGCGGTCGGCTCGTCGTCGTGCAGCAGCGTGAACGCGTGCGCCGAGGTGCCGGTGGTCGGGATGCCGTAGGCCCGCCCGGCCGCGAGGTTGGAGGTGGACGCGAAACCGGCCAGGTACGACGCCCGGGCGGCGGCGACCGCGGCCTGCTCGTGGGTGCGCCGGGAGCCCATCTCGATGATCGGGCGGCCACGGGCGGCGGTGACCATCCGCGCGGCGGCGGCCGCGATCGCACAGTCGTGGTTGAGCACCGAGAGGATCAGCGTCTCCAGCACCACGCACTCGGCGAACTTGCCGGAGACGGTGAGGATCGGCGAGCCGGGGAAGAACAGCTCGCCCTCGGCATACCCCTCGACCTCGCCGGTGAAGTGGTAATCCGTCAGCCAGGCGGCGGTCGACTCGTCGACCACGCCGGACGAGCGCAGGTAGTCGATCTCGCCCGCGTCGAAGCGGAACTCGGCGATCATGTCGATCAGGCGGTCGGTGCCCGCGACCACGCCGTACCGCCGGCCGGTGGGCAGGCGGCGGGCGAAGACCTCGAAGACGCATTGCCGATCCGCGGTGCCGTCCTTCAAGGCGGCACTGATCATGGTCAGCTCGTAGTGGTCGGTCAGCAGGGCCGGCGCGATGGTCTCCACGGCCCCACCCTATTGCGCCGAAGGTGACAGTGCGGTGACAGCCCCGGGAAGGGACCTTCGACCTGCGGTTCGGCGCTCCGATTCACGGGTACGGCCGAACCGGTGGCACCATGGGTGCATGGCGTCTCCTCAGGTTGCTCCCGTCGAAACGCCGGAGATCGAGGAAGTCCCGGCGGAGGACCGACCTTGGGTGACCATCGTCTGGGACGATCCGGTCAACCTCATGTCGTACGTGACCTGGGTCTTCCAGAAGCTCTTCGGGTACAACAAGGAAAAGGCCGAGAGGCTGATGATGGACGTGCACACCAAGGGCAAGGCGGTGGTTTCCACCGGCGCCCGGGAGCGCATGGAGATGGACGCCAACCAACTGCACGGATACGGTCTTTGGGCAACTGTGGACCGAGCCTGACAAAGCGGGTGGGGAAGAGCATGTTCCGACGCAGCGGCGGTCAGTGTGTGGCCACGTTCGCGCACGATGAAGTGCGTGTCTTGCGGAAAGTGGCCGCCGAGGTGGTGGGTCTGCTGACCGACGGGATGGATCACACCGATCCGGTGGTCTCCCGATTGTTTCCGGACATCTATCCGGACAAGCCGGAGGACTCGAGTGAGTTCCGGCTGTACACCGAGGGCGATCTGATGACCGCCAAGATCGACCAGGCCGGCGCCATCCTGGCCGCGCTCCCGGACGAGGGCGAGGGCGAGGTGCGCCTGGACGGCGAGGCCGCCGAGGCCTGGCTGCGGGCGATCAACGACGCCCGGCTGGCGATGGGCACCCGCCTCGACATCCAGGCCGACACCGATCTGGCCGAGGAGCTCGACGACGCGGTGCTGGAGGATCCCGGTTCCAGCCGGGTGTTCCAGCTGTCCGTTTATGCCTACCTGGGATACCTCCAGGAGTCCCTGCTCAACGCGCTCCCGGAGATCAAGTAACCGCAAGGAGTGTGTGCCTCGCCACGCTCGGAGCGACGAAATACTTCGGTAATGTGAACGGTGTGCTGACCATCGACAGTTCGATCGTGCGTGCGATCGTCGCCCACGCCCGCCGGGACCACCCCGACGAGGCCTGCGGCGTGGTCGCCGGCCCGCTCGGCACGGACGTGCCGGCCCGGCACATCCCGATGGACAACGCGGCGCGGTCGATGACGTTCTACGAGTTCGATTCGATGGAGCACCTGCGGGTGTGGCGCGAGATGGATGACAACGACGAGGAGCCGGTGGTCATCTACCACTCGCACACCGCGACCGAGGCGTACCCGTCCCGGACCGATGTCTCCTTCGCCGGCGAGCCGAACGCGCACTATCTGCTCGTCTCGACCCGTGAGCCGGATTCCGACGAGATCCGTTCGTTCCGTATCGTGGACGGTGTGGTGACCGAAGAAGAGGTCAACATCGTGGATGCAACGGTGAAGTCGTGAAGGTGAGTGTCGTGCAGTCGTACATGTTCGGGCAGAGCCCGGCGTCGGTGTTCTACGAGTGTTGCCGGGTCCGCTAGACCCCGACCTCAGCACCCGCCTGCCCACATCTCGACTCTCTAGGAGCATGACGACCATGGCTATCGAAGTCCGCGTTCCCACCATCCTGCGCAACTACACCGGCGGCGCGAAGATCGTCGAGGGCGCCGGCGACACCCTCTCCGGCCTGATCGACGACCTGGACGCCAAGCACAACGGCATCAAGGGCCGCCTGATCACCGCCGAGGGCGGGCTGCACCGGTTCGTCAACATCTACGTCAACGACGAGGACGTCCGGTTCCTCGGCGCGCTCGAGGCGAAGCTGAACGACGGCGACTCGATCACCATCCTCCCGGCGGTTGCCGGCGGCGCCCTGGGCTTCGCGGCCGCCGCCGCCCTGCTCGGGCGCTAGCCCCGATGGCTCGCTACGAGAGCCTGCTGGACGCGTGCGGGGGCACGCCGCTGGTCGGCCTGCCCCGTCTCTCCCCGGTGGTGCCCGAAGGGGCGCCGCCGGTGCGGCTCTGGGCCAAGCTCGAGGACCGCAACCCGACCGGCAGCATCAAGGACCGCGCCGCGCTCTTCATGGTGCGCGAGGCCGAGGAGTCCGGGCATCTCCGCCCGGGCGACACCATCCTCGAGCCGACCAGCGGCAACACCGGCATCGCCCTGGCGATGGTGGCGAAGCTGCGTGGGTACCGCCTGGTCTGCGTGATGCCGGAGAACGTCTCGGTCGAGCGGACCCAGGTCCTCCGGATGTATGGCGCGGAGATCATCTTCTCGCCGGCCGCCGGCGGCTCGAACCAGGCGGTGGCCACGGCCAAGCAGATCGCCGCCGAGCATCCGGACTGGAAGATGCTTTTTCAGTACGGCAACCCGGCGAACGTCCGCGCGCACTACGAGACCACCGGCCCCGAGCTGCTGCACGACCTGCCCACGGTCACGCACTTCGTGGCCGGCCTGGGCACCACCGGCACCCTGATGGGCACCGGGCGGTTCCTCAAGGAGAAGGTCGAGGGCATCCAGATCGTCGCCGCCGAGCCGCGGTACGGCGAGGTGGTCTACGGCCTGCGCAACATCGACGAGGGTTACGTCCCCGAGCTGTACGACGCGAGCGTCCTGGACCGCCGGTTCTCGGTCGGCACCCGGGACGCCGTGCTGCGGACCCGCCAGCTGGTCGAGGTCGAGGGGATCTTCGCCGGCTTCTCCAGCGGCGCGATCCTGCACGCCGCGCTGGCGGTCGCCCACGAGGCGGTCAAGGCCGGTCGCCGGGCCGACGTGGCGTTCGTGATCGCCGACGGCGGGTGGAAGTACCTCTCCACCGGCGCGTACGGCGGCACGTTGAACGACGCGGAAGAGGCCCTCGAGGGCCAGCTCTGGGCCTGATCCGCCTCGGCCGGGTCAGTAACGGACGGCCAGCAGCAGGGCGCCGAACATCGGCGGCGCCGCGCTGAGCAGCATGATCCACGGCAGGGTGCGCTGGTGGACGGCGAGGAACGCGCCGGAAGCCAGCCCCACGCTGAACATGGTCAGCATCGCGAGCGCCGGCAGGTACCAGCCCGGCGCTCCGTTGAAGACCGCCACCAATGCGTACAGGCCGACACCGACTCCGGTGAGACCGAGCATTGCGCAGTACCCCGCCATCGCGAGCACTCGTGTCGAATCGGGTGCCGGATCGTCTTCCGCCGGGAACCGGAACACCGCGGGCTCCAGCTCCCACGACGGTTCGAAGGGCATGATTTCGGGTAACGCACGCCGGGAGATACTGGCGGGCTCGACCACGGTCACGTCGCCTCCATCGGATCGCTTTCAGGTACTCACTCAGAGCAACGCGGAGGGCTTACCGGACGTGACGGTGGAAATGGTGACGACCGAGGTCACAGCGGCTGTGACGTGCGTTGTCGATTTAGCGACAAATCGATCAGTTGTTAACGTCAGGCAGTGGTCAGCGCGTACGCTTCGCACCGTGATTGACTGGTCTGACAAGTCCAGCGCAGACCGGTCGGGCGGGGCGTGGACGACCCAATCGTGGCCGACCCAGTGTGAGTCAGAGGGACCCGCATGCGACTAACCGTTCTCGGTTGTGCCGGGAGTTTCCCCGGCCCCGAGTCGGCTTGTTCGGCCTATCTCGTGGAAGCCGAAGGATTCCGGCTGCTGATCGACTTCGGGTCGGGAGCGCTCTCCGCCATGCAGCGGTATTCCGACATGCGCGCCGTCGATGCGATCCTGCTCACCCACCTGCACTGCGACCACATGCTGGACGCGTGCACCTACGTCGTGGTCCGGCGCTACGACCCGGCCGGCCCGCTGCCGCCGCTGCCGATGTACGCGCCGATGGGCGCCGCCGAGCGGATCGCCGCCGCGTACAGCGCCGAGGGTGAGCCGGTCGACGACGTCTACACGTTCTACGGCCTGCAGCCGGGCACGTTCCCGATCGGGCCGTTCCAGGTCACCGTCGACCGGGTGAACCATCCGGTGGAGACGTACGGCGTCCGCATCGAGCACGGCGGTCACGTGCTGGCCTACTCCGCGGACACCGCGCCCTGTGAGGCGCTGCTGCGTCTGGCGGCCGGCGCCGACCTGTTCCTCTGTGAAGCCAGTTACATGGACGGCGTGGTCAATCCGCCCGATCTGCACCTGACCGGCGGCGAAGCGGGCGAGGCCGCCACCAAGGCTGACGTGGCGAAGTTGCTATTGACCCACCTTGTCCCGGCCTGGGCCAGTGAGGCCTCTATTGTGGAAGCGGCCGGGGCCGCGTACGCGGGACCGGTCGAAGTCGTCCGCCCGGGTGCCAGATACGATCTCTGAGCCGGTACGGGGGCGAGATCGGCTTGCACCGCTGCACCTCGTGTCGTGACTTTGGAGTTGTTGCATGCGCATCGTTCGCCTGGCCAACTTCGTCACGGTCCATACCGGCGGGCTGCGGACCACCCTGCGCGAGCTCGGCAAGGGCTACAAGAAGGCGGGCCACGAGCCCGTCCTGATCATTCCCGGCCGTACGTTCAAGGACCAGCAGGTCCGCCAGGGCCGGGTGATCACGCTGCCCAGCGCGCAGATCCCACGGACCGGCGGCTATCGCGTGATGGCCGGGCGACGTGACCTGATCAAGCTGCTGGACAGCCTGAAGCCGGACCGGATCGAAGTCTCCGACCGCACCACGCTGCGCTGGACCGGCACCTGGGCCCGGCAGCGCGGGGTCCGGTCGATGATGGTCTCCCACGAGAGCCTGGCCGGCCTGCTCGGCGTCTGGGGCATGCCGAAACGCGACGCCCTTGCCGACCGGTTCAACCGCCGGACCGCGGAGGCCTTCGACACGATCGTCTGCACCACCGCGTACGCCGCGGCCGAGTTCCGCCGCCTGGGCGTGCCGAACCTGGTCGAGGTGCCCCTCGGCGTCGACCTGAACACGTTCCACCCCAGCCGGCAGGACCCCGCGGTGCGCGCCCGTTACGCCCGCCCCGAGGAACTGCTCATCGTCTACGCCAGCCGGCTCTCCGCGGCGAAGCGTCCCGAGCTGGCGGTGGACACGGTAGCGGCACTGCGCAACGGCAAGTCGCCGGCGGTTCTGGTGGTGGCCGGTGAGGGCCGGCGACGAGCTGCGCTGGCGTACCGGGCGGCGCGGCTACCCGTACGATTCGCTGGTCACATCGCCGACCGCAAAGCTGTCGCCGCGCTGCTCGCCTCGGCCGACGTCGTCCTCGCGCCCGGTCCGGTGGAGACCTTCGGTCTCTCCGCGCTGGAGGCGCTGGCCTGCGGCACCCCCGTGGTGGTCGACCAGCAGAGCGCGCTGCCCGAGGTGATCGGCGACGCCGGGATAGCGGTGCCGGGCAACCCCGACGCGTTCGCCGACGCGGTCTCCCGGCTGATGGACCGGCCCGCGGACGAGCGACGGGCCGCCGCCCGCGCCCGCGCCGAGCAGTTCAGCTGGTCGCGCTCGGTCGAGGGCTTCCTGGACGCGCACGACCTGCATCCGGCCGTGGCGCCCGCACCGGCTCCGGCGCCCACACTGATCCGCCCGGCGGTCCCGCGGCCGCGTCTGGTGCGCGATGCTGGGGCGGACGAAGCGGGCACGCCCCGTTACGCATAGGGTTGGGGACATGGCGCGACCCGACGGCCGAGCGGCCGACCAGCTGCGACCGGTGACCCTGACCCGGCATTGGAGCATCCACCCCGAAGGTTCGGTGCTGGTGGAGTTCGGCAACACCCGTGTGCTGTGCACCGCCAGCGTCACCGAGGGGGTGCCCCGCTGGCGCAAAGGCTCCGGCCTGGGCTGGCTCACCGCGGAGTACGCGATGCTGCCGCGCGCCACGAACACCCGTGGTGACCGGGAGAGCGTCAAGGGCAAGGTCGGCGGACGTACCCAGGAGATCTCCCGCCTGATCGGCCGCAGCCTGCGGGCCTGCATCGACCTCAAGGCGCTCGGCGAGAACTCGATCGTCCTGGACTGCGACGTGCTGCAGGCCGACGGCGGCACCCGGACCGCCGCGATCACCGGGGCCTACGTCGCCCTGCACGACGCGGTGACCTGGCTGGCCGGGCGCAAGGCGCTGGCCGGCAAGATCGACAAGGTGTTGCACACCTCCATCCAGGCGATCAGCGTCGGGATCATCGACGGCGAGGCCCGATTGGATCTTCCGTACGAGGAGGACGTCGCGGCCGAGGTCGACATGAACGTGGTGTGCACCGGAGCCGGAGACTTCGTCGAGGTCCAGGGCACCGGTGAGAACGGCGTGTTCCGCCGCGCCCAGCTGGACGAGATGCTCGACCTGGGCGTCCGCGGCTGTGCCGAGCTGGCTGTCGCGCAGCAGAAGGCGCTAGCGGCATGATCGACTGCACCGAGCGGCACCACGCCGCACCGGCCCACGGCCTCGCAGGCGAGGGCCAGGAGAGCATGCCCGGGTGTACAGCGTGAGCGCCCGGCTCCTCCTTGCCACCGGTAACAAGAAGAAGCTCGTCGAGCTGCAGCGCATCCTCGACAACGCGCTCGGCCTGAGCCAGATCGAGCTGATCGGCCTGGGTGACTTCCCGGACTACCCGGACGTGCCGGAGACCGGCCTCACCTTCGGCGAGAACGCGCTGATCAAGGCCAGGGAAGGCGCCAAGCGGACCGGTCTGCCGACCGTCGCCGACGACTCCGGCCTGGCGGTGAACGCGCTCAACGGCATGCCCGGCGTGTTCAGCGCCCGCTGGTCCGGCGGCCACGGCGACGACGCGGCCAACCTGGACCTGGTGCTGGCCCAGATCGGCGACGTCGGCGACGAGCACCGCGGCGGAGCGTTCGTCTGCGCGGCCGCGCTGGTGCTGCCGAACGGCCGGGAACACCTGGTCGAGGGCCGCCAGACCGGCCGGCTGCTGCGTGCCCGGCGCGGCGAAGGCGGCTTCGGCTACGACCCGATTTTCATCGGCGACGGCCAGGACCGCACCAACGCGGAGCTGAGCCCGGCCGAGAAGGACGCGATCAGCCACCGCGGCAAGGCATTCCGCGAGCTGGCCAAGGTCATCTCCAAGGAACTGCCCCGCTAGATCTTTTCCTGACCCGCCCACGAGCCGTTCCGCAAGGCTCGTGGGCGGGTTTGACTTTGCCCCGGTCCTGACGTCGCAGCGGGGCTGTCAATCGGAGGGTGTGGTCAGGGAGGCGGTGACGGTGGTGACGAACCACTGTTCGAACTGGGGGGCTGACCAGCCTCGCTGGGTGATGAGCCAGTCGTAGTTGCGGATGTCCTGTGCCAGCCACAGCACGTCGGCGGCCTGATCCTGGCTGATGCGGATCTCGCCGGTCTCGGTCAGGTCCGCGGCGAACATCAGCATGCCCTGGCGGCGTTCCTCGAGATTCTTGCGCCAGATCGCCGCGGCGTCGGCGTCGGCGGTGGCGGCGCCGGCCAGCGCCACCATCACGCGAGCCTGCCGGGCGTGCACCTCGGCGAGGTGCCGGGCGTAGCGGGCGAGCTTCGGGCGCAGGCCGGTCAGCGCGCGAATGTCGCCGACGAACGACCGGTCCGGCATCGCCACCTGCTCGTCGTCGCCGACCAGGGTGACGTCGACCAGGTCGGAGAGCAGCTGGCGTTTGCTGCCGAAGACCGCGTACACCGTCTGGACCGCGACGTCGGCCTCGGCGGCGACGGCGGTGAGCGGGGTCGCGGCATAACCGGGGTCGACGAACAGCTTGGCAGCGGCGTCGAGGATCGCTCGCCGGGTCTGCCGCGCCTGTTCCTGACGCCTCGGCGACACATATCGGCGGTTGACAGCCACCGGTGCAGCGTAGTGCAATATTGGATAGAGCTTCACTCTATTCACTAAAGCCATAGGTGGTCGATATGCCGTTCGGCGTCGTTCAGGACATGCCCGGAGTCACCGAGCAGGAGTATCGGCAGGTCGAGAAGCACCTCGGCCCGGACCGTCCGCCGGGCCTGCTGGCCCACGTCGCCGGTCCCTCGGAGCAGGGCTGGCGGATCATCAACGTCTGGGCGGACGAGGCGGCGTTCCGGCGGTTCCAGTCGGAGCGTCTGGTCCGTGCCGCGGGCCTTGCCGCTCAGGAGGGTGGCTTCGACCCGACCAAGGCCGCCACGTTCCGGTCGGCCAGCGTCGACGGTGCCGAAATGCCGTTCTGATGGTGGACGCGTCCGCGCTGCGTGCCCGCAACGCGGTCTTCTGGGAGCAGGCGGCGCCCGGCTGGATCACCCATGCCGACTGGCAGGACGAGATCGGCCGGCCGCTGGGTGCCGCGGCACTGGACTGGCTGCGGGTGCGGCCCGGGGAACGGGTGCTGGACGTCGGCTGTGGGTGTGGCGGCACCACCGCCGAGCTCGCCGGGGCGGTCGCGCCGTCGGGCAGCGCGGTGGGCCTCGACATCGCCGCGGCGATGGTGGCGGCGGCGCGGGCCCGGTTCACCGGGCCGGGCCTGCGGTTCCTGGCCGGCGACGTGGAGACCCTGGATCGAGTGCCCGGTGCGCCGTTCGACGCCGTGCACTCCCGGATGGCGTTGATGCTCTTCGCGGATCCGGTTGCCGGGCTGGCCACGATCCGGCGGTCGTTGCGCGCGGGCGGACGGCTGGCCGCGACGGTGTTCCGCGACGGCGGGGTGAATCCGTGGCTGCCGGCGGCCATGCTCGGCGCGGCGCCGTCGCTGGGCGCGATGCCACCGTTGCCGATCGGGGACGAGCCGGGGCCGTTCGCCTTCGCCGACCCGGCAAAGGTGACCGGCTTGCTCACCGCAGCGGGCTTCACCGACGTCGCGGTCGTCGCGCAGGACGTCACGCTCGAGGCGCCGGACGATCCCGCAGCGGTCGCCGCCTGGCTGATCGAGATCGGTCCCGCAGGTGCGGCCTACCGGGCTGCAGATCCGCCGGCCCAGGCAGCTGCCCGGGCCGGCACGGCACGGCTGCTCGAACGGTTCCGCACGGCCGGTGCCGGCTACCGACTACCGGCCGGCTGCTGGCTGATCACGGCGACGAGCCCCGGTCCCGCCGGGTAGGGCGGGGAGCAAGCTGCCTACCCTGACCGGCCCGAGGCCCCGGCCCGAGGCCCGGACCTAAGGCTGGGCGCCGGGCCCGGAAAAAGGGAGAGAGGGAAAGCGGATCAGAGCGGCGCGCCGATGGCTGCCTCGATGGTGGCGCGGAGCGCCGGACCGGCCAGGACCGTGCGGGTCTGCTCCAGGACCGGGGCCAGGAAGATGTCCGGCCCGGGCTTGCCCGCGAACGGCTCCACCGCCTCCACCGCGGCCCGCCCGGCCGGTGACGGAGTGATCGGCGCGCGCAGCTGGAGGCCCCGGACCGCGGAGAGCAACTCCACGGCCAGCAGGCTCGTCAGGTTGTCCAGGACAGTGCGGAGCTTCTTGGTGGCCGCCCAGCCCATCGAGACGTGGTCCTCCTGCATGCCGCTGGTCGGCAGCGAGTCGACCGACGCGGGGGACGCCAAGCGGCGGTTCTCGGCGACGATCCCGGCCGCGGTGTACTGGGCGATCATCAGGCCCGAGTTCACGCCGGCGTCCGGGGAGAGGAACGGGGGCAGGTCACGGCTGCGGGTCACGTCCAGCAGCCGGTCCACCCGGCGTTCGGAGATCGCGCCGACCTCGGCGGCCGCGATGGCCAGGAAGTCGGCGGCGAAACCAAGGGGCGCGCCGTGGAAGTTGCCGGTCGACTCGACGCGGCCGTCCGGCAGCACCACCGGGTTGTCGACGACGGAGATCAGCTCGCGGCCGGCTGTCACCCGTACAAAATCGAGGGTGTCCCGTGCCGCACCGGCGACCTGGGGCGCGCAGCGGATCGAATAGGCATCCTGCACCGCGTGTGCCAGGTCATCCCGGTGCGAATCCATGATCGCGGAGCCCTGCAGCAGCCGGTGGATGTTGGCGGCCGAGGCGGCCTGCCCCGGGTGCGGCCGGATCGCGTGCAGTTCGGGCAGGAACGGCCGTTCCGAGCCGAGCATCGCCTCGGTGGCCAGCGCCGCGGTCACGTCCGCCATGGCGAACAGGTGCGCCGCGTCAGCGATCGACAGCAGCAGCATCCCGAGCATGCCGTCGGTGCCGTTGATCAGCGCGAGGCCCTCCTTGGCGGCCAGCTCCAGCGGGCGCAGCCCGGCGGTGTGCAGCGCCTCGGCGGCGGAGGCCCGGCCGCCGTCCTTGCCGACCACCCAGCCCTCGCCGAGCAGCACGATCGCGCAGTGCGCGAGCGGGGCCAGGTCACCGGAGGCGCCCAGCGAGCCGTGCTCCGGCACCCACGGGGTGATGCCGTGGTTGAGCAGGTCGACCAGGCCCTGTGCGAGCACCGGCCGGACACCGGAGCGGCCCATCGCCAGCGACCGCACCCGCAGCAGCATCATCGCCCGGACCACCTCGCGGGGCATCGGCGCCCCGATCCCGGCGGCGTGCGAGCGGATCAGCGCGTGCTGCAGCTCGGCGCGGCGTTCCGGAGCGATCGAGGTGTTGGCGAGCGCGCCGAAGCCGGTGGACACGCCGTAGACCGGGCGGCCGGAGGCCTCGATGCCGTCCACGATGGCGCGGCTGGTCGCCATCGCCTCGATGGCGGCGGGGGAGAGTTCGACCTTGGCGTCGTGGCGTGCCACGGCGAGCACGTCGGCGGGTTCGATCCCAGTGGGCTGAACGATAACGGTCATAAGGGCACTCCGTCGTGCATGCGGTTGATAGCGGTGGGGAAAGCGACCCGGCCGCCGCTGATCACGGTGCGGATCAGCGGCACGCCCGGCCGGTAGGCCAGGTGCAGGTGTGACGGCGCGTCCAGGATCAACAGATCCGCCCGGGCGCCGACCTGGATCACGCCGATGTCGTCGCGGCGCAGCGACTGGGCCCCGCCCGCGGTCGCGGCCCGGACCGCCTCGGCCGGCGTCATCCGCATCTCCCGGACGGCCAGCGCGATGCAGAACGCCATCGACGAGGTGTATGACGATCCGGGGTTGCAGTCGGTGGCGAGCGCGAGCGACACCCCGGCGTCGAGCAGCCGCCGGGCGTCCGGATAGGGCGACCGGGTGGAGAATTCCGCGCCGGGCAGCAGCGTGGCCACGGTCCGGCTCCAGCCTTCATGGCACATGCAGGCGACGGTCACCGAGGCCAGCGCGTCGACGTCCGCGTCGCTGAGGTGCGTGCAGTGGTCCACGCTTGCCGCGTCCATCTCGACGGCCAGCTGGACGCCCGGGCCCGGCCCGAGCTGGTTGCCGTGCAGCCGCAGGCCTAGGCCCATCGCCTTGCCGCACTCCAGGATGTTCCGCGCCTGATCTTCGTCGAAGGCGCCGCGCTCGACGAAGACATCAACCCATTTTGCGTACGGGGCGGCAGCCGCCAGCATCGGCCCGCAGATCAGCCCGACGTACTCGTCCGCGCGGCCCTGGTACTCGGCCGGCACGACGTGTGCACCGAGGAACGTGGTCTCGCTGGTGAACTCCGACGCGATCCGCAGTGAGCGGGCCTCGTCCGTGACGTTCAGGCCGTACCCGGATTTGATCTCGATGGTGGTGGTGCCCTGCCGTAGCGCCTCGCGCACCAGGCGACCCGCATTGTCGCGGAGTTCCTGGTCGCTCGCGGAGCGAGTGGCGCCGACCGTGGTCCGGATCCCGCCCCCGGTGTACGGCTCGCCGGCCATCCGCGCGGCGAACTCCGGCGCGCGGTCCCCGGCGAACATCAGGTGCGCGTGGCTGTCCACGAAGCCGGGCAGCACCGCGGCGCCGCCCGCGTCGATCCGCTCGTCGGCGTCCGGCGCCTCGGTGGCCGCGCCGACCCAGGCGATCCGTTCGCCGTCCAGCACCACCGCGGCGTCGCGGGTCAGGTGACGGGTGCCGTTGGTGAACAGCTCGCCGATGTTGGTGATCAACAAGCTCATGCCAGCACCGCCGCGATCGTCGAGGTCAGATCCCGGGGTACGTCCATGGTCAGGTGCCGCCCCCCGGCCACGATCACCCGGCCGTCCACGATCACGTCGGTCACGTCGGCCGCCGTCGCCGCGAAGATCATCCCGGCCGGGTCGACCCCGGCCGTCCGCGCGCTGGACAGTGACACCGCGACCAGGTCGGCGCGCTGCCCCACCGCGATCTCCCCAGCGTCGGCCCAGCCCAGCGACGCGTGCCCGGTACGGGTGGCCGCGGCCAGCAGCTCACCCGCGCCGAAGTGCCCGCGCTGCCGGGTGGACAGCCGCTCGTCCAGCTCCACGGCGCGGGCCTCCTCGAACAGGTCGATCACCGCGTGGCTGTCGCTGCCCAGGGTGAGGAACGCGCCCGCGTCGGCCAGCGCCCGGGCCGGCCCGATCCCGTCGGCCAGGTCCCGCTCGGTGGTCGGGCAGAGGCAGACGTACCGCCCCGCCAGCAGGGCGCGATCGTTGTCGGACAGGTGGGTGGCGTGCACCGCGGTGGTCATCGGCTGCCAGACGCCCATCCGGTCGAGCAGCTCGGTGGGGGAGCAGCCGTGCACGGCCTGGCACTGCTCGTTCTCGGCCGGCTGCTCGGAGAGGTGCACGTGCACCGGCAGCCCGTCGGTGCGCTGCGCGAACGTCGCCATCCCGTCCACTGGCACCGCGCGTACCGAGTGCAGCGCCGCCCCGATCCGCGTTCCGGCGCCGCCGCGCAGGGCGCTGAACCGCTCGTACCAGCCGTCGTAGTCACCGTCGCCGAACCGGCGCTGCACACCCTCCAGGGGCTTCCCGTCGACGCTCGAGGTCAGGTAGACCGTGTCGAGCAGGGTGATCCGGATGCCGGCCTCGGCGGCCGCCGCGGTCAGGGCGTGACCCATCGCGTTCGGGTCGGCGTACGGGGTGCCGTCCGGTCCGTGGTGCAGGTAGTGGAACTCGCCGACGCAGGTGATCCCGGCCAGGGCCATCTCGCCGTAGACCGCCTTGGCCAGGGTGAAGTAGCTGTCCGGGTCGAGCCGGCCGGCGACCTGGTACATCAGCTCACGCCAGGTCCAGAAGCTGCCACGGTCGCCGTGGGTGCGGCCGCGCAGGGCCCGGTGGAAGGCGTGCGAGTGCGCGTTGGCGAGCCCGGGCAGAACGAGGCCGGGGAGTCTGATGCCCGTAGTACCCGGTTTTACCGCGGAAAATCGGCCATCAGTGACTTCTATCTGGACATCTTGCGCAACGGTCCCGCCGACCCAAGCGTATTCGGCCAGGTAGGTGGTCACGTCAACGACTCCAGCACTTGCGCCAACGCCTCGACCCCGGCCGCACAGTCCTCGTCCGAGGCGCTCTCGGCCGGCGCGTGCGACACCCCGGTCGGGTTGCGGACGAAGAGCATCGCGGTCGGCAGGTGCGCGGAGAGCACCCCGGCGTCGTGCCCGGCACCGGTCGGCAGGATCGGCGCGTCACCGAGCAGCACGGACAGCCGCCGGGCCAGCTCGGTGTCGAAGGCCACCTCGGCGGTGACCGACTCGGCGACGACCGAGAGCTCGGTGCCGTCCACGCCGGCCCGCTCGTTGGCCCGCTTGAGCACCGATTCGAGCAGCCGGTCGAGCGTCGCGGTGTCCGCGGCCCGGGCGTCCAGCCAGCCGCGGACCAGCGACGGGATCGCGTTCGTGGCGTTCGGTTCGGCCTCGACCCGGCCCATGGTGGCGTGCGCCCCGGTCAGCCGGGCCTCCTGGTTCGCGGAGAGCACGGTGTGCGCGAAGGTCAGCATCGGGTCGTGCCGGTCGGTCATCCGGGTGGTGCCGGCGTGGTCGCCGGTGCCGGTGAACTCCATCCGCCACCGGCCGTGCGGCCAGATCGCGCTACCGACCCCGACCGGGACCTCGAGCGCGCGGCCCTGCTCGATGTGCAGCTCCACAAACGCAGCGAGGTTCTCGATCGGCGCTGACTTGCCGGTCGGCAGGGACCCGAGCGCCTCGCCGAACGTGACCCCGTCCCGGTCGGTCAGCGCGGCCGCCTTCTCCGGCGTGATCATGCCGGTGAGCAGGCGAGAACCCAGGCAGGGTACGCCGAACCGGCCGCCCTCCTCCTCCACGAACGCCCCGATGGCGATCTTGGCGCCCTTTTTCACTTGGTCGACCGCCAGAAAAGCGCTGACGATGCCCAGCGGCCCGTCGTAACCCCCGCCGTGCGGGACCGAGTCGAAGTGCGAGCCGGTCAGCACCGTCCCCGGCGCCCACGGCTCGTCGCACCAGGCGAACAGGTTCCCGTTGCCGTCCTCGGTCACGGTCATCCCGCGCCGCTGCGCCTGGCCGCGGAACCAGTCGCGCAGGGTCAGCTCGGGCGGCGTCAGGGCGTACCGCAGGTAGCCGCCGCTCGACGCCCGGCCGATCTCGGCGATCTCGGCCCAGAGGGCGGCGAAGTCACTCATCGCGCATCGGGATCTGCACGCCGGGCGCGGCTTCCGACTCGTACCCGGCGTCCACGTGCCGCAGCACACCCATCGCCGGGTCGTTGGTCAGCACCCGCTCGATCTTCTGACCCGCCAGGGCCGTCCCGTCGGCGACGCACACCTGGCCGGCGTGGATGCTGCGGCCGATGCCCACCCCGCCACCGTGGTGGATCGAGACCCAGCTCGCCCCGGACGCCGTGTTGACCAGCGCGTTCAGCAGCGGCCAGTCGGCGATCGCGTCCGACCCGTCCAGCATCGACTCGGTCTCCCGGTACGGCGAGGCCACCGACCCGGAGTCCAGGTGGTCCCGGCCGATCACCAGCGGTGCGGACACCTCGCCGCGCGCGACCATGTCGTTGAACTTGACGCCGGCCTTGTCCCGCTCGCCGTACCCCAGCCAGCAGATCCGGGCCGGCAGCCCCTGGAAGGCGACCCGCTCGCCGGCCAGCTTGATCCAGCGGGCCAGGGGCTCGTTCTCCGGGAACAGGTCGAGCACGGCCCGGTCGGTGGCGGCGATGTCGGCCGGGTCGCCGGAGAGCGCGGCCCAGCGGAACGGCCCCTTGCCCTCGGCGAACAGCGGCCGGATGTAGGCCGGCACGAAACCCGGGAAGTCGAACGCCCGCGCGTACCCGGCGAGCTGGGCCTCACCGCGGATCGAGTTGCCGTAGTCGAAGACCTCGGCGCCGGCGTCCAGGAAGCCGACCATCGCCTCGACCTGGGTGGCCATGCTGGTCCGGGCCCGCTCGGTGAACTCCTCGGGCTTGGTCCGCGCGTATTCCAGCGCGTCCGCGGCCTCCACCCCGATCGGCACGTAGCTGAGCGGGTCGTGCGCGCTGGTCTGGTCGGTCACGATGTCGATCTCGGCGCCGCGGCGGAGCAGCTCGGGGAAGACCTCGGCGGCGTTGCCGACCACGCCGATGGAGAGGGCCGCCCGCGCCGTCTTGGCCTGCCCGGCCCGCACCAGGGCGTCGTCCAGGGAGTCCGCGATCACGTCGAGGTACCGGTTGTCGACCCGGCGCTGCAGGCGGGTGCGGTCCACGTCGACGACCAGGCAGACCCCGCCGTTCATGGTCACCGCGAGCGGCTGCGCGCCGCCCATGCCGCCGCAGCCGCCGGTCAGCGTGACGGTGCCGGCCAGGTCGCCGCCGAACCGCTTGGCGGCCACCGCGGCGAACGTCTCGTAGGTGCCCTGCAGGATGCCCTGGGTGCCGATGTAGATCCACGAGCCGGCGGTCATCTGTCCGTACATGGTCAGCCCGAGCTGCTCCAGCCGGCGGAACTCCGGCCAGGTCGCCCAGTCGCCGACCAGGTTCGAGTTGGCGATCAGCACGCGCGGCGCCCACTCGTGCGTGCGCAGCACCCCGACCGGCTTGCCCGATTGCACCAGCAGCGTCTCGTCGTCGGAGAGCAAGTCGAGCTCACGGACGATGGCGTGGAAGGAGGGCCAGTTCCGGGCCGCGCGGCCGGTCCCGCCGTACACCACAAGATCTTCTGGCCTTTCGGCCACCTCCGGGTCGAGGTTGTTCATCAACATGCGCTTGGCAGCTTCTTGCGGCCAGCCCATTGCGGTGTACGCGGAACCGCGCGGGGCACGGATCTCCATCGTCGTCATCTCCCTCTGCAGGTCCTAAACCACGAAGACGTTCCGGCGGGTGGCGGACGCCTCGAACTCCTCGAGACGGCTCTGCACCGCCTCGGGTGCGGCGTCGCACATCGCCTCGAGCAGCACCATGGCCATCGCCATCGGCCCGGTGTGCAGGTCGAACACGAGCTGGGTGCCGACCGCGGCGGGCAGCACCACGTCGGCCGTGTCGGCGATCGGGCTGACCGCCGAGTCGGTGATCGCGACCACGGCGAAGCCGGCGGCCTTGGCCTCGCGGACCGCCTCGACCGACTCGCGGGGGTAACGCGGCAGCACGATCGCCAGCATCGCACCGGCGCCCGCGGCGCGGGCCTGATCCAGCCGGTCCTGTAGCCCGGTACCGCCGGTGTCCAGCACCCGCACGTCCGGGAAGACCTTGCTGGCGAAGTACCCGAAGTACCCGGCGAGCGGCGCGGCGGCCCGCAGGCCCAGCACCGGCAGCGGCCGGCTGGCGGCGAGCAGCGCCGCGGCGGCACGGACGTCGTCGAGCCGGTGCAGGTCGTCGGCGAGCCGCCGCAGGTGCTCGGTCTCGGCCAGCACCGCACGCTGGATCGTGTTCTGCCCGGCCGGCTCGCTCGGCGCGTCCGAGGAGAGCGCGCGCAGCTCGCGGCGCAGCGCCGGATAACCGGAGTAGCCCAGAGCCATGGCGAACCGGGTCACCGACGGCTGGCTCACCCCGGCCAGCTCGGCCACCTCGGCCGCGGACAGGTAGGCCGCCTTCGCGGCGTGCTCGACCAGGCAGTGCGCGATCCGCCGCTGAGTCGGAGTGAGGCGTGCCCCCTGAAACAGGTCGAGCACCCGTTCCGCCGTCCTGACCACTCCGTCATTCACGCCGCCAGCCTATGCATAAAAACTTTCAGGCACCAGGCCCTGGCTGGTTCCTGGGGTGCAACTTTTCGTTCTAGTTGGCCGATTTTAAGGATAGTTGGCCGATGGCGCGCTGAGTTACATCGAAGGTGTTCGCTGGAGTTCGTTTTGGTGGCCTCTGGGTGCAAGGATGTGGCAGCGGCTCCAGGCTGAAGTAGCTTTACGTGAGCGCCAGATTGAGTCGCTCAAGTAGAGTTGAAGCTTCCAACGACCCTGTGGGCTGTGCTCTCCCACTCATTGAGGTCTTCTCAGCACGGGCTGCAGGGCGTTTGCGTTCTCGCGGAGGGACGCCTGAAGGGGTCCATGCAGTGAGTGGCATCTGTAGAAGCGATCGGAGCGGGTTGAAGCTCTCAAGATGACATGGAGTTTTCTGGGACTGCACAACACCGAGGACCCCACCCGCCGATGGCGTCATCTCTGATCTCTGCACTGACCGTGACAAACGCCGGCACCGACACGGCGCATCCGTCGGTGACCGCGGCGGGCACCTGGCCGCCGTGAACTCAGCAGGCGGCTGCGAGCTCCGTGTCTGGGAGATACCGGCTCCTGTCGTCGTTCGACAGTTTCGGCCCGGCCAGCAGACAGGCATGACCTACTGGGTCGGCGTGAATGGCAGCCAGGCGGGAGATGTCCCACACGTCCGCTGGCCCGTCCAGGCCACTCAGCAGCAGACTCCCGTCGTCAGCAGCTAACTCGACACCGTTGACCGGGCTTCCGTGGTCGATCCGTGCCAGAACCGCCGGCCGGTCAGGATCGGTGACGTCCCAGATGATCGCGGTCCGGTCGTTGCCGCCGGTGACGAGTATCGTTCCCGTGTCATTGAACGCTAAGTCCCGGACCACGCTGGTGTGCTCCTTCAGTCGGGTGATCAGTTCGATCCGGTCGTCATCTCCGATGCGCCAGAGACGGACGAAGGGATTTTCGCCGACGGTCGCGAAGACTCCGCCGGCAGGATGCAATGCGGCAGTATTGGCGCCTCCTCCGACTTCCTTCCTCTCGTGGAGCAGGCGGGGACGTATCGGGTCGGAGAGGTCGTAGGCAACTACACGGGAAGCATCCTTGAAGACTCCGCGGTGGCCGTCCCGGGTGACCGCTGTGACGTCCACGATGTTGTCTGTCTTGTCCAGCAGCATCGGCTGCTCACCGACGCTGTACAGCAGGGTCGTGCTGTCGTTGTCGGAATCGTGGCCTCGGTAGACCACGATCTTCTTGCCATTGGCGACGAACCGGGTTTTCCAGCCGGTCGTTCCCGGTATGGCTGCGATGAATCGGGGGCTGGTGGGCTGACCGAAGTCCCACAATGTCACCGGCCCCCCTGCCGGACCGCTGACGTCGCAGTCGATCATCGCAACGATCCGCTGGTCGTGGACGGCTGAAACGCAGCCGCGTAACTGTTTGCCGAGCGCAGGGTTCAGCCTGATGTCGGTTCCGTCCGGGCGAAGGACGTGGACGCTGGCGTGGGGTCCGGAGAGCAGAACCATCGGGGTTTTTGTGCCGACAAAGGCGGGCGGGCTCAAACCGATCTTCTGCCTGAGCACTCCGATCTGGGTTGGTGCCGCCGTGCTGACACGCCACAGTCGTACGGTGACGTCGTTGCCCCCGCTGGCAAGTGAGGTGCCGTCCGGGGAGAAGGCGAGCGCACCGACGCCCTGCTGGTGACCGCGCAGGTCCAGTTGGTAAACGGCCCGGCCGGACCGTTCGATGTTCCACAGTTTGACGATGCCGTCGGAGGCCGAGGTGGCCAGGCGGGTGCCGTCGGCGTTGCATACCAGGTCGAACACGGTGTCGGTGTGCCCGATCAGATCCGTAGAGCGCCCGGGATGCCGGGGGTCGGTGATGTCTCGCACGTGAGCTTTCCCGCCCCCGCCGGCGTAAGCGAGCAAGGTCCGGCCGTGGTTGTGGCAGATCGCCGCGTCGCTCTGACCGCCCGCGGAGTTCGCGAAGGTACTGATGGTTTTGCCGCCGCTGACCTGTCGGAGCTCAACCGAATCCTCGGACCCTGCCGGGCTGTCGTAGGGGTCGCCGTAGGCGATCACGGCGGTCTTCCCGTCCGGGGTCAGCGCCAGCGTCTGTGGCTCGCCGTCGCCTGTGAAGTAGGGCGACGGCTGGGTAGAGGGGGCGAACGGAGGCTCCCATCCAGGGATGCGGCGCGGATGGTGCAGATCGGTGATGTTCCAGGCGCTGATGGAGGCCGGGTCGCTTTCTGCGACCAGCAGTGTCGTGCCGTCGGAACTCAGGGCCATCCGAGACAGAAAGCCGTCGAGCGGCAGGGTGCCGGTCCAGGACGGGTGGGTGGGGTCGTCGATGTTCCAGAAGGTGAGCCCGGCTCCTCGGCCCGGTACTGCCCGGTGCCCCCGGTCGTTGCTGATCACCACGAGGGTATGCGCGTCCCGGAACGCCACCCGAGCGCGGATTTTGGACTCGTGGACCGGTGCGCCGATCACGGCGACCCTGGTGCGGGTGACCGGGTTCCAGAGCATGACGGCACCGTCTCTGGCTCCGCTGGCGAGCAGCTGACCGGAGGGTGCGTATGCGACGGAGGTCACTGGGTTCAGGTGCCCGGTGAGCACACCGTCGTGTCGGGTTTGGATCATCGTGTCGATCAGGCCAGTGCGTGCGGTGTTGTTCGCCGGGTCACGCGCTATCGCCTCCAGGCTCAGCCGGATTGAGACGTCGGGGCGGGTGTCACGTAGTAGTTCGGCCTCGGCGATCAAGCCGCGGCTGTCGGACGCGGCGGTGATCTGTCTCTGGGCGAGGTTTGCCCGCTGCAACTTGACGCCGAGGCCGCCAGCGGCAACCAGCAGCACCGCAAGGATTCCGGACAGGACCCGGAACCGCCGGGAGGTGCGTTGCACCGCTGCTTCGGCGGCCCGTCGCTCCTCCTCGCTGGCGGCGATGAAGTCTTTTTCGGTGGGCGTTAGCCGGCGGGCAGGGCGCTGCAACACGGCGCGGGCGTCGGCGAGCACGGCGCCACGGATCAGCGCGTCCGGGTTGCGGTTCTTGTTCTGCCACAGGTCGGCTGCCTCGGTGAGGCGCTGATGAGCGAGCAGCCCGGTGCGGTTACTGTGGAGCCACTCTTGCAGCCGGGGCCAGGCACGAACGAGAGCCTCGTGAGCGACCTCCGTGTGGTGGCCGTCGATGGTGATGAGCCGGGCGTTGTCGAAGGCGTCGAGAGCCGCTTTCAAGTGCGAAGACTGCGCGGTGTCACCGTCGGCGAACAGGTCGGTCAGCCGCACCCGTCGCCGAGTGTCGGCCCTGCCGTCGCCGGCATGAACCAGGCTGAGCATCAGTTCCCGAGCCGCGTCCTGCCCCTGCTGCCCGAAGCGGTCGCTGAGGTTCTTGTATGTATCTTCGGCGCTGTTAGCCACAGCTTCCAAAATCCCGCCGGTGGCCTGGTAGCCGGCCAGGGTTAGTTTCGCGCGTCCGCTGCGTAGCCACGTCTGTCGCAGGGCGTAGGAGAGCAGTGGCAGGCTCGGAGCCTGAGCGGCCTCACCATCCGTGTCGGGGTCCCGAGCGTTGAGGTCTCTGAGTAGCAGTTCGGGCAGACCTGGCTCGACGGCCAGACCGGCCAGCTTGGCGGGTTTGTCGATCGCCTGCCGCAGTGACGCGACGTCCATCGGCCCGACTAGGATCTGGCTTCCCAGCGAGGGCGCGAGAAGAGGGAGCGCCGCACAGTGTGCGTAGAAGTCGGCCCGAACACCGACGACAAGGATCATCGGCTTGCCTAGGCCGCAGAGCCGGCCGAGTACCTCCAGGAAACGCTTCTTGACCGCGCCGTTCGGCGTGACGGTGAACAACTCCTCGAACTGGTCCACGACGAGGATGAGCCGGTCGTCTTCGCCGAGCGCCGACTCGACCAAGTCGCTGAATGCCGCGGTGTCCTTGCAGGCTACCGCGACCAGCTCGCCGGCGGCTCTGCCGGTGAGGCCCTGCAACTGGTAGGCGAGCGATGCGAGCGGATCCTCTTTGGGGGTCATCACCTCGACAGGCCAGCGATGCGCGCCGGAGATGCGTAGCGCGCCGTTGCGTATTGCGGGAACCATGCCGGCACAGAGCAACGACGATTTACCGGCGCCGGAGGCGCCGATCACGACAAGGGGAGCGTTGTTGAAGAACCGTTCGGCCACCGCCTGGATCAGCCGGTCCACGAGTTGCTCGCGGCCGAAAAAGTAGTCCGCACGAGCGTCGCTGAAGGGTTGGAGGCCCGGGTACGGGCATTCCGCGTCGGCGGTGGTGGGTTCGTCGACTGGGAATATCGGGACCCTGTATGCAGGGTTGGGCGCGAGGATCAGCCGGCCGGCTCTTCCGCTCTGCTGCAGGTGCGGGCGCGGCACGCCCGGTGGAAGCTCCCTGACCAGGTGCTCGTAGGCGGAGGCAACGGTGAGCCGGGCCGGTCCGAGAGGGTCTCCGGTGTTGAGCATGTTGATGAAGGCGCCACTGAACGCTGGGTATGGCTCGTCGGGTAAGATCAGCGCGGCCTCCTCTCCCGCTGCGGAGGCGAGCAGACAACCGCCGCGTATGTAGGTCATCCCGAATGCGGCTACGGCTGCGGCGCCAGGCGGGTTGTTAGCTCGGCCCGAGAAGCAGCAGTCCAAGACCACGACGATGGACTTGGCTCCGCACGCGCGTAGAAGCGTGCGCACCTGCGCGTACGCGAGGCCGGTGTATCCGACGCTGTCACCGCCGTCGGTGGTGTCCGAGGTGGCCAGATACAGTTCCTCGCCGCTGATAAGCCCGTGCCCGACGTAGTAGAGCAGGAAAACCTCGGTAGCGGCTCTTGCGGCGGCTCTGATGCCGTCACCCAGCTCGCGCGGGTCCGCCGGGTCCAGTAACGGGATGATCTGCTCGCCGTTGACGCCGCACCGCTCGATGAAGGCCTGGCGTAGCGCTACGAGGGTGTCCTTCACTTGGGGTACGTCGACGATGGGGGTTACGTCGCTCTCAGAAGCGGTGGATGTGGGGTAGACGCCGCGGCGATGGGTGCCGGTGCCGGCAAGGACGATCCGCGTGCCGGGGCTGCTGAGGTCGGGAAGTCCGATCACCGTTGGGTGCCGTCGGCCGGCGGCGTTGTGGGGAGGGCTTCGGTGGGTGTGTCGCCGTTGATGAAGCGGGCGGTGTCGGCGACGAGTGCGCGGATCTCGTCGGCGTTGCGCAACCGGATGTTGGTGGCAGTGATCTCGTAACTGGATCCGTCTGCTCGGGTGATTTTGACCGTGCAGTTCCCGGTCCGCCGTCGGATCCACGAGATTAGGGCCGAGGCTGTCGCCGAGACTGTTGCCGTGACCGCGCCTTCTGGGCCGATCACGACGGTGAGTATCTCTGTCAGAAGGCCGAGTTCTCCTGTCTTGGGCTCGCCGGGCTTCGGCGTGGCCCGCCCTGCGCCCTCGTCGTTGTTGAGCCAGGAGCACAGCGAGTCGGCGCCTTCATTGATCTCGAAAGTTATCCTGATCACAGGACATTGATACACCCGCTGGTTCTTTCGCGTTCAGTCCGGTCGTCGGATAGCGACTTCGGATTCACCCGGCCGTGTCAGGCGATGCGTCCCGCTGGGGGCGGCCGAAAGCGCCATCGCACACCTCAAATCGTGGAAAGTCCTCAAGACGGGCTTCCGGTGGTTCCTCGAGAAGTTCCCTGCCGAGTTACGGAAGGTAGCGAGACTGGAGGTTTCCAAGTGCATGGTCCGCCGGTCTCATCCTTAATGCTTTCGGGAAGTCCTCGTGGGACTGGCCCCGTAGCAGTAACGCGGTGGATTGCCAGGGAGGTCCTGTCGATGGCCAGCGAGGATAAGCCGGAGCGAGTGAGGATCATTACCGCGCAAGCTTGGAGAGTACCGGCAGCCGAACGACGGGGAACTTCCCACGGCCCCGGGCACGGTGGCGGCCGCCCAGCCCGGCCAGGCCCCGGTGAGGGACGGCGCCGGACGGCCGCAGCGGGCAGGGCCCGGGTCAGGAAGCCACGATCGACGTGGTGCCGTTACCGGCGTCCAGCACCGACACCGTGCGCCGGTACAGGATCCCGGTCATCTGGATCGGGTTCGGGCTGGTCCGGCCGGTCACGTCACCGGTCGCGGCGACCAGCTGCCGGCGCTGTTGTTGCCCCAGCAGAACCCGGCGTTGTCGGTGGTCAGCGCGCATGAGTAATACATGCGCCGCGGTCAGCGTCGCGACGGTCTTCGCGCCCAGCAGCGTCGCCGCGGTGGACACGTCAGCCGGGGTGTTACGCCCGGCCGTGGTCCCGTCACCGAGCTGGCCGTACTGGTTGCTGCCCCAGCAGAACATCCGCTGGGACTCCAGCGCGCACGCATACGCGCTGCCGGCGGTGACCGTCGTGGTCGTCTTACCGGCCAGGCCGGTGGTCGTGACGACCGCGGCCGGGGTCATGACCCGGGCGATGCTGGCGCCGTTTGCCGACCTGTCCGGAAGCGCCCAGGCCCCGGCAGTACGCGGCACTCGACGACGCGGCGAAAGTGAAAAGCTCCTCGGCGGTGATCGACGTGGCGGTGCGGGGCAGGCCGGTGACCGTGAACGGGACCGACGCGGTCAGCGAGCTGTTGCCGAGTTGGCCCTGGCCCGTCGAACCCCAGGCGTACGCGGCACCGGAAGCGATAGCGCATGTATGCGAGGTGCCGATGGCGAGCGCGGTGACGGTCTTGCCGATCAGGACACCGCTGGCGTACACCTGTGCGGGAAGTGGGCAGTGTTGAACCGAACCCATCATCGTGGGTCGTGAGTCGACAGTGCCGCACCAGGACGTTCGTTGCCGATGTCGTGGCAGTTCTGTCGCTGGACGCCCTCGGTTCAGTCGGCACCGGACCGTTACGGTTTGTGTAACCGTCTCTGACGGTGTTGGCTACCGTTGTCTATGTGAGAGCGCATGGGGCAGCGGGTGTCCAGTGCAGTGACGGCCTGACGGTTTGTCCCACGGGCCGCAGACCGCCACGTGAGGGTCGTGGACTCGGTGCGGTGTCGCCACTGGTGAACGGTAGTGATTGCGGAGAGTGGGCAGTCTCGAACCGAACACATCATCGTGTCATCACGTCGTCTGTGACCAGCCGATACGTCGCTGTTGCAAATCGGAACACCGGGCAACGTATGACGGATGGGGTGACGTCCTCCCCGGGTTGGTTGCCCGACCGGTTCGGTGAACCCGGGGTGGTGTCCCTCGTGACGGTTGGAAGCTAACGTGATGACATGCCGGACGCTTTGACCCGCAGGCCTCTTCCCGACTTTCTCCAGACCGAGCTGGATCAGTTGACTGCTGAGCTGGAACGGCTGGGCGAGGAGAAGGTGACGCTGGAGGAGCGAATCGGCTCGCTTCGCGACAAGGTGATGTTCGTTCAACAACTGCGTGAGAGGTACCTCGCTGAGCGGTCGACTGCCGACGTCGATGTGCCGGTCACCGCTGAGTGCGTGAGCATTGATGCCAAAACGGCTGCGGAGTCGAATAGCGACCTTCTCGGTTCGAGGAGCGTAGGAGTGCAGCCGTCGGCGAAGCGTACGGTTCGGCTGCCGAGTACTCGACCCCCATACGAAGATCGTGTCGGCAAAAGCGGCGCTCGTGATATTTCCAGTCCTGACAGCGATCGCCCGTGGGCTGATCGTGTGGCTGCCCTCATGATCAACAGTGGCGATCGTGTATGGTCGATCGAGCAGTTGAACATCAAGTTGATCGATGTGCGTTGGAGCGCAGAGGTGCAACGTAGAGCCAAGACGGCGCTGCGCAAGGCTGTGGAGCGGATGCTGAGTCGGGGGCAAGTAGTGCGTACCGGAACCGCTGAATACCGGCCAACGGCCCTGATCGCCAATGCGAGCCGATGATCTGATTTAGACAGGCTTCCGGTCCGCAAGAGCTATCCTTTCGTCCGTTACCGCTGCCTGTGCGGCCACGAGACACTCTCTTGGACTGGCTTTCTACATGGCACACCGTTTATGACGGTCATGCGGAACGACCGAGTCGTTCGGAAATGAACGACCATGACGGTATTCACAGGGTCTCGGGTAGGGCTCCCAGGCAACTTTTCTGCTGGTTGCGCACCTTATTCAGGAACATCTTCGGCGGGAATATATCCTGCCCAAAAGGGCAGGCCAGCCGCTGCTATCCGGTCGCGAACTAAAGCTTGTTCTTGATGTCGGTTTGCTTTGGCCTCAGCGATTATCCGAGCGTGTTGTGCGCGGAGCTCCGCTCGCCGCGTCACTGCTTCCGGAGCGTCACCGCTGATCTCGGCCAGCAGTTGACGAGTCCGTTCGGCGCTCGCGAGCAGCTGCGGGGACGGAACCGCGCGCCAAGAACGTCGCCCATGGCGCGGCGATAGCTGCGGCATAGCGGCTATGCCGGCAGGTGGGTGGTGACCTGTACGACCGTGTTCGCACAGGTCAAGATGTCTGTTCACCGGCCCGGCGACGATAATCATCGATGTTGCTCCAAGAGTGCCGCAAGATTTATTTGGCGACGTCGGGGTTGCGTGGGTCGGTGAAGAACAGACATTCATGTTCCTTCATGAAACGGGGTGACTGCGATGCGGGAGATCGCGAGCACCCTGCGCAGCGCTGCCGACACCTACGAAGCCGAAGACCGGGCCGGCGCCCACCGGATCAAGAACATCTACTGACGGGGGAACGTGATGTTCAGCGTCGCGCAGCACGAAGCGGTGATCGCGGAGATCAACGAGGGAATGAACACGCTCAACGCAAAGCTGGATCAAGCCATCCCCGCCGCCGACCGTGTGGCCAGCCAGTGGTGGGTGGCCGACGTGATCGGCGAAGCGCTTATGTACATAGCCCGCGAGACCGTGGAACTTGGCAAGGAGATCGTCGCTTTTATCGCCGACCTGCTCAAAGGGGCCGTCGCGCCGATCATCATGTTCCAGGATTCCTGGAAGTGGGCCGACATCAAAAGCGGGTTCAGCGGCGTCGCGACCGAACTCAGCGACACCAACCTGATCATCGACGACTCAAAATAGTCCGGCGACGCCAAGAGCGCCTACGTCACCGTGGCGGCGGCGCAGTCCGCTGCCGCCAGCCGGTCAGCTCGATCGCCGGAACCACCATGGGCAACCTGATCCAATGCGCACTTGCCGGCTCGGTCTTCTACCTCGCGGTCGCCACGATCGCCGCCAAACTGATCGTCGCCGCCTCGGCCGCAGTCGCGGCGATCAGTAGCGCAGTCTTTTCCGAGATTGGCGGCGTGATCTTCGTGGAGGAAGGCACGGTGAACATCACGGCACTGTCCGTGGCCGCCGGTGTCCTCGCGACGTTCCTGTCCTCGCAGGCCGTCGCCATGGTCATGATGCACAGCGACGCTACCGATCCGACCAGCTTCCCGGGCGGCGGCCATTGGCCAGCAGCTAACACCGCCCGCTACAACGACGCGACTATCAACGACACCGACGCGGACTGGAACCTCAAGGGCGAATAGTCGACGTCGTAACGCCGGCATGGAAAATCCCAGGCGGGAGGCCTTACGTTCGGACGTGTGTTCAAAGTCTTGACGACGTGGATTACGGGCAGGCTTATGGAACCGTGCTCAGGCGCTATGTGATCCAGGCGCGTTCTTGACACGGCAATCACGAGCAGGCAAAACGGTTAAATCAAACAGTCAGGCAGGAGCGTATCCCTTTGGCGGATTGAGATTAGAAGTGCGGCGGGTAGGCAAGGGTGTCTAACAGCATCCGAGCCCTCGGGGCTGTTCCGAGGCGCTCCGTCGAAACGGGGAACTCAGGTCCTGCGGCGAGCGGTGTGCCTGCGACTAGAGCTAAGACGATGGGTCTTGTGCTTGGCGGATAACCTGACTCGCAGTCGCTAAGATTCGCGGGCTGCAAACGGATCATACTGTTACCGCTGTGATCATGGGCATCTATTGACTACTCTAAGATGATGGACGCTGGAGCACTGTGGACGATTGTCGGCTCTGTGGCCGGCGTCGGAGCCCTGATCATCGGGTCCGCTCAGCTACAGCAGGGCAAGAAGAGTCTGCAGCGAAAGGCCAGCACGGCGGATGCGGCGCCTCACGAGGGCGGTTCCGGTTATGTTCTCGGTGACACTGTAGCGGTCCCGCTCGGTCGGTTGCCCCGCGAGGTTGTCGGACGTGAGACGACTCTGCGACTCCTTGCCCGTGCATTCAGGCAGGGGGATCGAGTCATCGTTCTCGCTGGCGTTGGAGGCATAGGCAAATCGACCGTCGCAGCGGAGTTTTGCCGGACCATGACAGGCCGTAGCTGGCCGCGGCGACCCAGTCCCTCAGTGTGGTGGATCGACGGATCGGACCGGGCGCGGCTCGTCGGCGGTCTGGTATCGGTGATTCGAGCGGTCGGTGGTACCGAAGCCGACTGTGTCGCAGTGCGTGACGGATATCCCGATGCGCCCGACCGATTATGGCGCCTCCTGCGCCGCTCGTCGCAGCGCTGGGTGATTACGATCGATAATGTCGACGACCCGTCCGTGCTCAACTGGGTCGCCGCCGATGCACCGGGACAATCCGCCAACGTCTCGACCGGGACAGGGTGGGTGCGATCGAGCCCACGCGGTTTGCTCATCATCACGTCGCGGAATGCAGACGCTACCTCGTGGAGCAGTAAGTCAGACATTGTCAACGTTGACACGCTGAGCCGTTCGGACTCTGCTAGCATCCTGCTCCGCCTGGCGCCGCAGGCTGGCGTACGAGAGGACGCCGAAGTTCTGGCCGACACCTTGGGAGGACTTCCGCTCGTTCTGCGCGTCGCAGGCGCCTATTTGGCATATCCCTTGGCTCGGTGGGCGACGTTCGACGAATACCGGTTGGCTTACCGGCATCAAACCGTAGAGGTGTTGGCCGCCACCAACACAACTTCGATCGGTGAACGGGATGATCTCATGACGACTTGGGAGCTGTCACTCGACGATCTGTCCAAACGCGGTGTTCCGGAGGCCAGAGCACTTCTACGCCTCATATCGTGCTACGCGGCGAACGCGACCATTCCACTCGACCTTCTCGATTCTGAGGCGCTACATCCGCTGCTAGGTGCCGCAGCTGGCACTGACGTGCGGCTCAGAGTAGAGCAGGCACTTCGTGGGTTACTCCGCTACGGTTTAATCAGCAGCGGACCGACGCCACCCCCAAGCATCGTCGGGCATCCAGCGATTACCGACAGCAATCGAAGCCATCTCCGTCGCGGCTCCGAGCCTAGCCCCCACCTGGTGTGCGCGGTGGCGTCGTCGCTCGTCGTCGAGAGAATCCGCGCGCTGTCCTTCAGCGCCCCCCGAGACTGGCCCGCGTTCGCCATGCTCGTGCCTCACTTGCAGGCCCTACTTAAGGTAACGCCAGAGTTCCTAGGCGAGGACGACCTCGGCGCTCTTTGCGACATGGCGAGCAAAGCCGTACTCGCCTACGACTGGAGCGGCGGTCTGGCGGCCGCCGAACAACTCACCCGAATGGCCCTCCACGCTGGCCGATCGCTGCCAGCCACATCGCCGCCCAAGCTTCGCCTGCTTCAGCAGGAAGCGCTGCAGAGGGGAAGGCGAGGCCATTGGGGCGAGGCGCTACCGGTTTTCAAGCAACTGGCCGGAGTCAGCGCCCGGGCGAACGGGGACGATCACCCGGTGACGCTGGCCATCCGTCACGACCTAGCGCGTGCCTACGCTCACGAAGGCCAGTGGACGGCGGCGGAGAACCAGGCGCGAGAGGTGTTCGAAGCCCGGGCGAGGTCTCTTGGCGGCGTCCACGTCGAGACGTTGGCAAGCGAGCACCACCTCGCGCGCGCGCTGTCCGCGCAGCACAAATGGGACGCCTGCAATCCGCTGTTTGAGGAGATCATCCGCAAGGAGCGCAGCCTCGTCGGTGATCGCGACATTCTGACCCTGGCAACCCGGGACGCTCAGGCGCGGAGTTTCGCCGAACAGGGTCGGTGGTTCGAGGCCAGTCAGGCTTACCAGGCGATTCTCGACATCCGTAGCGGTTTTATGGGCCGAGAGCACCCGACGACGCTTGCAAATCACCACAGCCTTGGTGTCGCGCTGGCCCATCAAGGCCGAATGAATGAGGCACGCGAGGCTCTCGAGCGCGTGTACGAGGCGCGCCTGCGTGTGTTGGGGCGCGATCATCCGGAGACCCACCAGACAGCCGATGCCCTCCGCGAGATCGACCGCGCGCGAGGCGAATGACAATGCCGCCCGTCCGGAAGAGGTGGACCCTTGCCGACAGTCGAACTGCATGGAATCTCGCGGAGCGCACATCCAGAAGTCGTACGGAGCATCGACGAGAGACTACGCACCTGCGCTTTCGTGGCGGACATCGTGGTCGTCGAGGCGCACACTAAGGTGCTCGATCTTGACGGGCGGCCGCGGCCGTTCGTGCGGGTGCTGACCCGAAGCGACGAAAAAGCCTCCGTTTTGGCCGACAAGCTCGCTGATCTTGCGGATGTGGAGACGGTGCTCATCGGCTTCCATCCGATCCGGCAAGCGACCATGGAAGGGCAGCTCGCCGAGGCGCTACAACCAGTCGCGCAGGCGTTCACCGCCTTCGCGTTGCATGCTTTTCTGGATACTGGTCTGGCGCGCAGCATTGAGTCAGGGATGGCTGACCTGGCCGCTCTGGCCGATCGGCATGCGATGGATCCGGACCGGCTATCCGCGCTGCTCGGTTACCTGGTCAATGAGCGCTATCTCACCCGGGTGGCCGACCGGTGGGAGCTGACTGGCAAGATGCGGGCAGTCGCCCGCATCGAGCCGTGGTACACCCTGCTGATCGGCGGTTACGGGCAGCTTCTGCCGACCATCCGGGAGTTGCTTCCCGCTGGCGCCCCGTTCGGAAGCCGGGACGCCGTCGCTGTCGGTCGCGGCAGTTGCGGCATCAGTCAATACGACGCGATCCCGATGATCGTGTCGCTTTTGAGCGGTGAAAACGCCCTACTCGGACGGATCATCGACATCGGATGCGGCGACGGCTCGTTCCTGGCATCCCTGATCAAGCAGAACCAAGCCGAGGCCGGGATCGGACTCGACAGCGATCCCGGTAGCATCCGAGCCGCCAATGAGTCCATCGATTCGTGGGGCCTGGCGTCGAGACTGTCGTTCCAAACCACGACTGTGCAGGACTTCATCGCCGCTCAATCCGGTGACGGTCGCCGCGACTGCTTCCTGGCCTCGTTCGTGCTCCAGGAAATCCTGGAGCAGCAGGGCGAGGAGAGCTTACGGTCGGTGTTGCGGGCGATCAGTCGACGAGGTTCACGCCTTCTCGTCGTCGAGGTTGAGCCCGGCCGGGACGGTCTGGACATGACCACCGGCCTGGCCAACCGGTATTACAACGCATATTTCCTGCTGCATGCGCTGACTGAGCAGCGGCTGGCTAGCCGCGATTACTGGGAGGCGATTTTCGCGGACTGCGGGTTTTCCGTCGCCCGATCGGCCACGGTGAACCCAGAGGTCGATTCGACTGGGCTGGAGTTCGGGCTACTGCTGTCGCCGCGGAGCGGGTGGGTGGCTTGACGCTGAGTGCTTTGCAGAGGCAGCTCGCCCATGTGCGGGCACACCCGGAGATCCGCTGGATTGACGGCATCGAGAACGTGCCTGTGTGGCCCGGTCGCCACCCGCTGACCGGAAGGCTTAGTGCTGCTCGCTACGCGGCCAGGTACGAGGATCCGCGCGGCGAACCACTCCTGATCGATGCGGTGCTTCAGCGGGAACGCGATCGCGGCAAATCGGTCGAGGGGTCGGGTGTGTGCATAACGCACGGTGGCCTCGCTGGACTCGGCCTGGTCTTCCGGCATCTCCGCTCGTCCGGGCTGCGGACACTGATCTGCCAAATGCCGATGCTGTCTAGCATCCATCTTCTTGCCGTTTCCGCCGGCCTCTCGGTCCGCGGCGTGGGCTCGGACGAGTTCCTTGACTACATGGCAAATGATGCTTCCCGCGATGCAGCGCTGTATCTCTGCTCGCCACACAACCCGACCGGCGCTGTATGGGACGAGGCAGAGATCAAGACCCTTATGAGCGGGCGCGCCGACAACTTCCGCCTAGTCGTAGACGGCGTCTACGATTCGTTCGTTTTCGGCGAGCGGCCTTGTTTCGGTTACCTCGAAGACCCGCGCATCTTCTACATCGACTCGATGTCGAAGAGCTACGGTTCGCCGGGCCTGCGTGTCGGCTGGGTCGTCGGAGCCCCCGATGAGGTGGACCGGCTGGTGGTCCGGAACGAGTTCGAGAACATCGCCGTGGGCGGGCTCAACCAGGAGCTCGCACGTCGCCTCTTGGAGCATGGCAATGTCGCCCTGATTGACCGGGTGGTTGACGGACGCCGGCAGGTGATCCGGTGGTGGTCCCGACTGAACGCCGCTGGGGCAGCTGAGGGTCAGCTATCCGTCGACGGTGGCACCCAGGCGTGCGTTCCGCTGCCGGTGGGCCTCGATGTCGAGCTCCTCTCCCACCGGCTCCTCACCGATTTCCACCTGGTGCTCGTTAGCTCTGCCAACTACCACAACGTCCCCGGCGCAGCTCCATTCCTGCGGGTGCCGTTGGGGTGTGACCCCCAGCGGCTCTGTCAGATTCTTGAGGCGCTGGAGCCCGCTATCGTCTCCCAGTACGGAGACAGCAGATTGACCCTGATGTAGCCGGGCCAGCCGTGCAGTCCGAAGTGTCGCTCGTCCATCGTCAAGCACTCGCGGCGAATGTTATCGCCTACCACGGCGAACGTGAAATAGCTTGCGTTCGGTGTGGCCATCTCCGGGCCAATCAGGCCGTCGGACAGCAGTCGGCGATGCTGCCTGGCGATGTGGCCGGTTAGGAGCGCATTGCCTTCCGCGCTGTTCAACGCCTTCATTATGGCCACCGCCTGCAGATAGCCGATGGTGCTCGTGGAACCGGTAATGTTGGAGCAGGGATAGCGGATGTCCTCTTTGAAGCGCTCCGGATAGATCAGGTAAGCGAAGCGGACTCCGTGGACGGCCAAGCTTTTGGTTGGGCAGACCAGTCTGACCGTCAAGTCCGGCAGAAGGCGCGATGTCTGTTCGGGCGCCCGAGGCTGATCCCACTGGGTGTATTGGAAGGTGCCGTCGACGAAGACTAGTGATCCAGTGTCCGCCTGCCAATCCCGAATGCGGTCAAAATGCTTCTCGTGCACTTTCGTGCCGGCCATCCAGATGGGATCGCAGAAGAGCAGAGTGGACCGTTCGGTGGGCAGTCTTAGGTCCGCGTCGCCGTGCAGAGGCATGGTTGAGATCGGGGTAAGTCTGATGCCGAGCCGTTGCGCGAAGTAGTAACACGAGTAGTAAATCGGTGGAACGTAGAAGATCTCGGTGATGCCCTGTGCTTGCGCGAACAGGAAGATGGTTAACAGTAGAGGGCTGGAGCCATTGGTCATGTAGATCGAGTTGGGGGCGATCTCGATGCCGTCGGCGTTCGCGTGGAAGTCCTGGATCAGGGTCGCCAAGTCGGCGGCCTCGCTGAGGATGTCGTAGCACTCCATCTGGTCGGCGGAGTAGGTGTGCGGCACATATTCGAAGGGATTGACTGTCTCCCAACCGGAGAGGAACTTTCCCTCGCCGATCCGGCGCCACTGCATGTCGATGTCCTGGTGCAGCCGAAGGATCTCTTGACCGTCGATTTCCATTGCCACCCTCTCACAAGACGGGGTTCACCCGTTCGCCGGCAATCCAGCCGCTTAACGCAGCCGCCCAGGTGTCCGCCCACCTCAGCTGACATTCGTACGTCCACCAGCCGTTTAAGTGGGTCGTGACGAGGTTCGGCACACCGGCGTAGCGAGTCGGGTCGCCGATGACATCGATGCCCGCGCCGGCCAGATGACCGTCGACCAGCGCCTGGTGGAGCGCCGGGAAATCCACGAGTTCGTCGGCGGAGACGTTGATCAGCACTGCCCCGTTCTTCATCCGGGCGATCGCCTCGGCATTGATCACCTTTTCGGTATCCGCGTCGAGCGGCGCTGTGAGAAAGAGGACATCGGCGACGGCGAACAGCTCCGCTCGCTCCATCCACTGCCCGATGCCACCTCGGCGCCCCGATCGATTGGTGTATGCCACCTGCATGCCGAGTGCATCGCAGGCTCGGGCCACTCGTTTCCCGATGTCACCGAGCCCGAAGATCCCGGCAGTGCGACCGTTGACGTCGTGGGCAATGAAGGCGGTGGTCTGAGTCGCGCCCTGCTGGATGGCCTGGTCAATCTCACTAATGCGCCGGCCAACTGAGAGCATCAGCCCGATCGCGAGCTCCGCCACCGAAGGCCCGGCATAGCCCGCCGTATTGCTGACGCCGATGCCGCGCTTACGACAGTAGTCGAGATCAACGTTGTCGTAGGCGGTGCCCATACAGATCACCAGTCGGAGGCCTGGAAAGCGCCGCAAAGTTTCCCCACCGAGTTCGCCGTTGGGGCCGATCAAGACCTCGATAGTGGTGGGGTCCCTCCGGTCCGGGTCGTCATCGTCCGTCCACGTGCATTGAGCGATCTTCTCCAGATTCGCGACGATCGGCTGTGGCACACCACTCCGGTTCGCTAGAACAAGAACTTGGGGTCGCGAGGTCAACGTGGTCTCCAAGGCGCAGCGATACGGTAGTGGTCATCATGTCCAACGAAGAGAAGCTGGATCGCCGTGTGGGGTGACAGATTGTCGACAGGGCGGTGCCCATGACCGTTGCGATCGTCACCGGCGCGTCGACCGGTATCGGACGTTCGGTTGCCGTCGCTCTGGGGCGCCGAAAGTGTCACGTAGTTGTGGTGTCTCGGTCGGACGATGACGGCAACCGGGAGACCTTGGCAGAGGTCGAGGCAGCGGGTGGAAGCGGCGTTCAAATCACGGCGGACGTAGGTACCTCGTCCGGGGTAGCAAGGGTCTTTGCCGCGGCCGATGGCGAACCGCGGTTCCTGATCAACAACGCCGGCCGCAACGTGGCAACACCTTTTCGGCACTGGGCGGAGGGCGACTGGGACGAGATGTATCGAACCAACCTCCGGTCGGTGGCCCTGATGAGCCAACGCTTCGTGACCCGGCTTGAGTCCAGTGGCGGGACAGCGACCGGTGCTATCGTCAATGTCTCCTCGATCCGCGGGCTCGACGGCGCCTCGACCGGCGACACGGCGGCATACTCGGCCGCTAAGGCAGGGGTGATTAGCCTGACCGGTGCCCTCGCCAAAGAACTCGCGCCTTCGGTCACGGTCAACTGCGTGACTCCGGGGTACGTGCGCACCGCGTATCTCGCGCAGACGTCCAGGGAGCAGCGACGCGCTTGGCTCGGCAGCGTGCCGATCGCTCGTTTCATTGAACCGCACGAAGTGGCCGACGCGATTCTTTTCTTGCTCGACCATCGTGCGTTGACCGGCGCCAATCTCGTGATTGACGGTGGTTGGCGGATGGCTGCTGCCTAGCCTTCGTCCACATGTCGATCGAGCAACGGTCGGGTTGGATCCCACTGTTGCGCATCTCCACCCTCCTCCCCGCTTCGTGCGATGCTGCTCAAAGCCTCAAGGACAACGCGATTGGCAAGCAGCGCAGTGATGTCGGCATGGTCGTAGGGTGGAGAGACCTCGACAACGTCAACACCCGCCAGAGGAACTCGCGAGCAGATCCTCCGCACGGCGTCCAGCAGCGCTCGCGCGCTCAAGCCGCCGGGCTCCGGCGTGCCAGTGCCAGGGGCGGCAGCAGGATCGCATACATCAATATCGACCGAGAGGAAGACCGCTTCTGAGCACTGAAGCGCGGTCTCGATCGCTTCGTCAATACAGACCATCAGCCCTCTATGCTCTATCTCGGCCATCTCGTAGGACCGCATGCGATGCTGGGCCATCCACCGGAGCACCTCCGGTGGTGGCCAGTAGCCACGCAATCCGAGCTGAAGAAACTGATCGCCACGAATCGCGCCCGATTCGATCAAGCGCCGCATCGGCGCTCCGTGCCCCCAGAGCGAGCCGAACTCGATATGGCCGGTATCGGCATGTGCGTCGAAGTGAATCAAGCTGACGCTGCCATGACCCCTCACGTTGGCCACGCCCCTCACGTCGGCATAGGTGATTGAATGATCGCCACCTAGGATGATTGGGAGGGCGCCATTAGATGCGACGCTCTCTACCGCCATCTCAAGCTGACCGAGCGCTCTTCGCGCATCGCCGGAGAACATTTCAACGTCTCCGGCGTCGCGGATGATCAAGTCACAGAAAGCGTCCCTGCCCATCGCCAGAGAGGGGCGAGACGCATTATGGGGTAGGTAGTCGCATGTTCTAATAGCTTGGGGCCCGAAGCGCGTGCCTGGCCGGTGAGACGTCCCGCCGTCGAAGGGCGCACCAAGGATCACGACGTCGCAGGCTCGGAGCGAATCCGGATCCTGCAGGCTGCAACGTTCGGCACCCAGGAAAGTAACATCAGGACCGTACTGAGATCCGTATCGATCCAACGCGTCTGCCCCCCAGTGAGGAATCGCATGGAGATCTGGTCAGAGCGTTGCAGACATTGACGAAGAGCGCCAGTGTTACTTACTCCGGGGAGGTCGGTCGCGGCCTGTTCGGGTTGATCTAGCGTTGGGTCCGTTTGGAGATTGTTCTGCGGGTTCCGGTAGATAGTGATCACTCGATGGCATGAAAATGAACATCGGTCGCGCCGCGCCGGTCGGCTGCACGGTTGGGCTGGTCATGAGCGCGCGTAGCGGTACCCCAGCGACGAGCAGTGGGCCTTGCTCGGCCCGTTCCTGGACGCCTGGGGAGCCACACGGAGCTCGGTAGCTGGCCGCCAAGGCGAACAGGATCTTCGGGAGATTATCAACGCGATCCTGTATGCCACAGAAACCGGTTACTTATGACTATTTCGTCCTGTGGCGCAATGACGGCACTGATCCGGCGATCCACGATCTGCTGCACGGCCAGGCCCGCGAGAGCCGGCCGGACCGAGGACCCCGTCCGCGGTCGCCCTGGATACCAGTCGATCCGGGCGGCGAACCACGTTCCGGCCGCCACGACGGGCAAAGACGCGGGTAGGGCCTGTATCGAAGTCGCTTACAGCCATTCGTTGATCGCGGCGATGGTCACGGTGGCTTCGTAGCGGACGGCCAGCTTGTCGTATCGAGTGGCGACTCCACGGTTGCGCTTGAGCCGGTTGATCCCGCACTCGACAGCATGCCGCTGCTTGTACAGCTCGGGGTCGAAGGCCGGCGGCCGGCCGCCCTTCCAGCCGAGCTTGCGCCGGTTGGCGTCCTGGTCAACCCTTGGACGGGATGGTCGCCTTGATGCCACGCCGACGCAGGTAGCGGCGGGTTTTTCGGCTGGTGTAGGCCTTGTCGGCCAGGACCCGATCCGGACGGGTCCTGGGCCGGCCGCCGCCAAGCCGCGGCACCCGGATGCCGTCGACCACCGCGATGAACTGCGGGTTGTCCCCACGCTGTCCGGCTGTCAGCACGATCGACAACGGCTTCTGGCCCTGCTCGCACCCCAGATGCAGCTTCGTGGTCAGGCCGCCACGAGACCTGCCCAGCGCATGATCAGCCGGCTCGACGCGCACCCCGCCCGGGAGTTCCGCCTGCAGATCCCCCTTTTACGCGCGCCAGCAGCATGCTGATGCGCGCGGGCGATCGTCGAGTCCACCGAGACATCCCAGACGATCTGGCCGGCCGCGTCCGCGACGGCCTGCAAAGCGGTCAGGATCCGCGTCCAGGTCCCGTCGCGCTGCCAGCGCCGAAACAGTGCGTACGCCGCCGACCAGGATCCATACGCCACGGGTATGTCCCGCCACGGAGCACCCACCCGGATACGCCACCGGACCCCATCGATGAGCTGCCGTTTCGTCCACTGCGACGGCCGGCCCGGCCTGCGACCGGGCGGCAACAGCGGCTCCAGCGCCGCCCACTGCACGTCGGTCAGGTCGTGCCGCCGCGTCACCGCTAAGGTGTCCACGAGGTCTCCGGTGGTCTCCGGTTTTGCTTGGTCGCTAAACCAACTACCGGAGACCTCGCTGCCTATCGATCAACGACACGCGTGACCTCCACCGCCGTGGGACCACTTCGATACAGGCTCTAGACGGGCCGTTCCTCAAGGTTCGTGGGTCGCGACGGGCCGGCTTGTGCCGATGATTCGGGCTGTGGTGCCGGTGACTATTTTCAGGATCTCCGTGCGGGTCCTGCTCCACGCGATGGCCGGTCGCGCGGTTGCGGTGGCTGGCTCGGGAAGCGATGAGATCAGCCGCTTGACCAGCAACATCACCAGGACGTCCCCGCCGTGCCGTTGCCCGCTGTTTCGGCACGAGGCGCAGGTGACAACCGTGTTGGTGATCGGGCTGGTGCCCAGGCAGTCTGGGCACCGTAAAAGCGGTCCGGCCGCGTGGCGGGCGAGCGTGCGGGCGAACGCATACGGTCCTTCGCCGCCGTAGCCCCAGGCGAACGCCCCTCGGGCGCCGGCCTCCTCGTCGCGCAGCAGTGCCGTTTGACCGTCGGGGTATTCGATGACGACCAGATGCTCGCCCTCGGAATCGATCACCCCGTGATAACGCCAGTTCGGTAGCCGAAGCTGACCGGCCGCCTGGTCGAGCACGCTGAGCAGATGGCGCGACCCGTCTTCGGACGAAGGCATCACCGCCTCCGTGAGATCCGTCGTGATCGCCCATGCCGTCATGACCTCGACGAGGGTGCGCGGGTAAGACAGGACCAGGCGCGACCGGGGTGCCTCGTCGGCGTCGTCATGGCGCTGCTCGACGGGCACCTCGACGGACTCATCTTCCTCAAGCAAATAGGGCTCGTCCTCGTCGCAGGCGGTGTACAGGTCGTCGAGGGTCGCGGCCAGATGCCGCGACGGCGTCTGGTCGCCGTTCAGCCGGGCGGCCAGGGCGTCGGCCCATAATGTCAGCAGCAGTGCCGTGGTGTAGGCGGCGTCCGTGGCCCGCGGCTGGTGGGCGAGTTCGTCGAGCGCGAGCTCTCGGATCGGCTCGGGCAGCCGTGTGACGGTGTCCGTGACCGGGCGCGCGGTGCGGGATTCGGATAGCCAGCCGGCGGCCCGCAACACAGATTGCCACGCTTGTGCGGCGAGTTCGAACTCGGAACCGCTCGCCTGCCAGGGCAGATAACGCAGCCTGTCGGTCGGGTTCTCCGCCTCCACGGCCCGGACCGGCAAAGCCCGGCGCAGGTCGTCGGATTCTCTGAGCAGTCCTGCGATGACAACGGCACCGCGGGCCGCGACGGCGGGTGAGCTGGTGTGGTAGGTGGAGCGGTTGACGAACAGGTAGAGGGCGTCGGTGTACACGCTGAGCGCGACTTGGTCGTCGGCGTTGGCTGCGGCGGTGGCCAGGCTGAGCAGACGCCGCCCGGTCAGCAGCGCCCGCCGGTCGTAGCCGTTCCTGAACGCCGCGATTCCCAGATCTCGTAGCGCTTCGGCGATCAGCGCGGCCGGGCTGGGCCGACGCGATAGGTGGGCGACACGCCAACCGGTGCGGTCAGCGGGGATCGACGGCCCGGAATCCGCCCCGATCAGCTTGACGCCGATCGTTTCCAAATGGGTCTCGATGGCGTCGCATCGGGAGTACCGGCGCTGGGTGTAGAGCGCGGTCCCGATCCGGGTGAGGCGCTCGATGTCAGCGCCGAAGCTTCCCGCCTCGTGATGCCCACCAGACCAGCCGATCGATGCCGAGCGGGGCGAAGCGAGGACCGCGAGCAGCCGGTCGACAGTCGACTCCAGCAGCTCATAGCTCCCGTCGAAGCCCGGGGCCGGGGCCGCGTTGGGAAACCGCGCACTGAGATCGTCGGGAACCAGCGTCGATAGCAGCCGACTGATCGTATCGACATTTGCGGGCTCGCGCGTCGACGCGTGGACCTGATCGTAGGCTGACCCTTCCAGTTGCGGCCGGACGGTCGGCGTGACTCGCGGCGTGAGAGCGCGGTCTGCGAGTCGGGTTGCCCGCGATGGGGGAGCAGGTGCAGGCTTGTCGGGCCATGCGGGTAGCTCCACGACGGCGAGCACGTCCTGCGGGGTCATGACGTGCACGAGCCGCGCCACTACGACTTCGGCCACGCCGTCGAGCGCCTCGGCGGCGACCTGATGGCGACCGGCCGCCCGGTCCTGCACCGCAAGATCGAAAAGCACGTCAAGAACTGCGCCGCAGACCGTCTGCGACCAGCTCAGCCGCACGCCCAGCGCGGTGAGCGCCATCACTGCCGCCTGGTGTACCGGAGCCGTCTCCCGGCCAAGATCAGCGCCGACCTCGCGAACGGAGCGTGCGACGTCATCCGCCTCCCACACTGTGTTCGGTCCGGAGCAGAGGGTGACGCTCCACGTCACCGCCGCCAGCCGGTGCTCGGCGACCGGCAGCCGGGAGCTGCCGACCAGGTCCCCGAGCACCGCCACCTCCCGGGAGAGATCGCGGCGGCGACCGGGCTCGGAGCGCAGGGCGCGCCGGGCGACGTGATTGACCAGCCATTCCGGCGTGGCCCGCCGAGCTCCGCTCGACGTGGCCCCACCGACGATCACGATCGACAGCACCAGGCACGTGAACGCCGCCCGGGTCGTGACAGCGCTCGGATTGGCCGCCAGCCCCAGCGGCACACAGACTCCTAGCAAGGCGGCGACCCCCACCGACGTAGCCATCCGCCAGCCGGCCACGACGCTGACCGTGCGCCACGAGAACTGTGACAAAGCCTGCGTCGCGACCGCGACGACGGCCGGGATCACCACCAGCAGCGCCGCGGCGACGGCCGCGATCGCTGCATCGACCGTGGCCTGATATGAGCCCGCGTCCGCTGCCCTCGAGATCGGCATCAGCCATACCACGGTCAGCGCAACGGCCAGCGAAGTCACCGCAGCCGACAAGGTCAGCACACGCCGCCACCATCCGCAGTCCCGAAACCAGAACGTCACAGCACGAGTATCAGCGGTACCCACCACTGTCGACGCTCGCCCCCCGCACTCACCCTGGCCGAGTGCGTGTGCCGGTTGTTGTGACGTCGCTCGCGGCGGTCATTGTCGGCGAGCGGCGCCTCCTGAGGACATCGAGGACCACCGTAAGCGACGATTACCAGCTGGGATTCGGGCTGGAACCCCTACACCAGAGCGCGATGACTGTGATGTAGATGCTGGCATGGAGCAGGCTCATGGGGCTGTATCCCCGATGGGCGATGGTCTCTCCGGGAGTTCTGGCTCGCCGAACCAGACTTCCTGAATCTCGTGTTTCCAGATCAGCAGCCCGCGGTCAGCGAGTTCCTGGAACGCCTGCGCAGCGGCCAGAACCGAGGTCCGCCCTTCGACCGCGGCCTGCGCCAAGCTGTAGAAGCTCGAGTCGCCGCCCGAGAATCGGGCGGCGAACGGCAACGCCCCGAGTGTCGTGATCAATCCTTCCTTGTCCTCACCTACCTGGCTGAACTGCTCAGCAACACGCTGATAGACCTGCCACGGTGGCCCGGACCACCGCAGACTACGCAAATCGATTTCTTCCTCGTGGTCGTCCTTCGGGCCCCAGCCGAGCAGCAGGGTGATCCGGGCGTGCCCAGCGAGGTGTTCCAGATCGGCCGGGGCGACGTCTACCGAGAACCGTTGCACCCTGGCTTCCCGATAGCGGATCATGCCGTCGAGCGCGACGCGGACCACGGAGGTGTCCATCGTTGCCTCGTCGGCGAGCCGTTGCACGCTGGTTGTCAGAACTTCCGGGCGTCCCCGGTCGCGGAGGTGCTGAAAAAGCTGGTCGGTGGCCGGTAAGATCCGAGTCAACAGGGCCACGCGTTGCTCATCCTGTACGAACTCGTCGGGCAGCGTCAGGACCTGCGCGACCTCCGGTAGATCGTCCTCGCACCGCCACCGCTCGACACCGTTCTCGGTCTGGTGGTGATAGACGCCGATCGTGGCCAGTGTCTCAGCGAGTTCGCCGACCGTGGTCGGCAGCCTGAGCCCCCGTGCCGCCAGCGCCGTTCGCAGCGACTCCCGGGACCGGATCTTCAGCAGGTTCGTCTCCATGTCGGCGTCGTCGCTGATTCCCCAGCTCAGGCCGGTCTGGCTACCCTTAGGGAGCGTTTCTGCGCGGCTAATGCCTATCTGGTCGAACAACTCGTCCAGACTGCCGTCGAGGTCCAAGACGGTGGCGGTGGCGACGGCGATCTCGACGAACATCGCCTCGTACGGAAGCAGCCGCTGCCAGCCGGACGGCGTCCAACCACGGCGTAGGTGTCTGACAACCGAGCTGACTTCCTCTGGCAGCTGGCCGGAGATCAGATACTCCCGGAAGAGGTCCCAGTACGTGTCGAGCCGGCCGCCGACGTCCACCAGCAGCCGAGCGGCGATCAGCGAGTCGATGACAACTGCCGGAGCCAAGTCGGCCGCTTCGTCGGCGGGGACCGGCGCCGCCGATGCGATCTTCTCCAGGGCACGCCGTTCCATCGGCCGTAGGCCCGCAAGGTCCTGCTCGAACAGTGCCGCGACATCGAGCTGCTGATGTGCCAGCACCTTCGTGCTTCGACCGGTGATGTGCTCGGCGAGCTTCTTCAGCAGCCACGGGAGTCCCTGACCGTAGGTCCGCAGCCGTGCCGCCGTGCCGGCCGACAGCCCGGCGTGCGGGCTGGTCAGGAAACCGTCGATCTCGTCTTCCGTCCAGGTCTGGAGCGTGAACACCGCCGATGCCGCCAGAATCTGGTGCCGGACCGGGTGCGCGATATCCGTGGACCAATCGGCCAGGTCGGTGCGCCAGGCGAAACCCAGTGTCAGCGGAATACCGGCGCCGGACATCGCGAGGAGCAGGTCCCGGAAGTCTCGGGCAGCCAGTTCGTCGCCGAACACGGACTCGAACTGGTCGAAGAACAACAGAAGTGGCCGTCCCGACGTGTTCCACGTCGCGTCTCCGACACTGCGGACAGCGCTCGCCACGCCGTCCCAGGACTGCTCGCCTCCGAGCGTGACGAGTCCAGCCGTCGCGGCCTGGTCGACGAACTGCCGCAACGCCGCAGCGGCGTACCCGTGGTGGCTCACAGCACGGGTGTCCAAGACGGTGGCACAGCCCCCGCGCCGTTCGATCTCGTCCTTGAGGCGCAGGGCGACCGAACTCTTGCCCCACCCCGATTTGGCGTGGATCACGACGGAGGAGACCGCGCCGACCTGCTCCACGATCTCGCTGATCAGCCGTTCTCTGCCGACGAAGAACTCGGCAGCGGCGGGCAGCCGATGGTCCAGGCCGCTCTCACCGCCCCGCACCTCCACCAGCACAGGCAGGTCCGCTTCCACCCCGGCGGGTGGCACGCCAGAGGTACCCCAGTACGCGACGATAGGAAGGCCGCGGGCGTACCGGTCTGCCGCGACCAGGGTCACCACCGGCTCAGGTACCGGGACCGGACCCCAGACCACGACCTCAACGCCCTGCCTGGTGTCTATGTCCAGTACAACTCGCGCCGAGAAGATCCCGTGCTCGGTGACCACCAAGGCTGGGTCGACGAGCATCCGGTCGCGCAGCGGCACGGGAAGAGGCTCGATTAGGTGCAACTGTCGGGCGATGTCAGCGACCCGGTCGGCGTCGAAGTACCTGAAGAGGCTGTCCCTGGCCTGGATGGTGCGAGCCTGTTCGGCGCCTTCACTCGTCAATCCTGGCAGCACGAACATGAGCCCTTCAGTCTCGGGCTCGGCCAGCCGCCGCGCATGAACCTTGCCGTAGAACGCGACCAGTTCCTTGGCCGGGACGGGACTGCTGTAAGCCTTGCACTCCACCAACACGGTCCGGCCGTTGCTGACATGGGTGAGCACGATGTCCAGCTCGATACCGTTGCTGGTCACGTTGAGATTCTCCCGGCGTGGCTCGGTGAATCCGAATCGGGCCGAAAGCCGTGCGATGAAATGCTCGAAGAGATGACCTCTTGCGTTGGCGATCTCCGAAGGACTATCGCCCTCGGCGACTACGACGACCTTCGTCTCTTGAACCGTCATCGCGTGCATACGATGACGATATCGAGCACAGTAATCATTCCGCGCCGGCCGCATGCCGCGACGGCCTCCCGGCCCGGCTGGGGTCGACGGGTTATGCGCGTGTAAGGGCGTTGCGCAGGTCCGCCGGTCCGCCGCGGCAGGAGTAGAGCCGCCATGCAAGGCCGAGATCGTCCGGGATTGGAAGCCGCCGCCAACGGGCGCACCACCCTGGCCTCCGCCACACACCCGCAGCTGCTCAACGTAGCTTGCCGGGCCGCACCCGCCCCGCCCCGCCCCGCCAAGTGAAGTGAAGTGAACACCATGACCGGCCGCGAGCAGGGTCCTTCAGTTGACGGCCGAAGGGCGGCTGCCCAACGCTACGATCGGCCGGTGCCAGCTGATCGGCGAGGCGCCGGCCGTGGGATCTCCAGTTCGAGGCGGATCCACTCGGCCCGCTCCTGTAGGAAGGCCACTTGGTCCAACCAGCGGCCTTCCTGCTTATTCTCACCGCAGACGAGCCACGTCGGGACCCGAGCCAACAGACCCGGCAGGCACATGTCAAAGATCCTGCCGCGGGCCGGACCGAACTGCTTGTGGAACGCGACGATCGGCCGTGGATAGTCCGTGAGAGCAGCATCCGTATGTTGCGCTCGGGGCTGACGCGACGCCAATCGCGCGGCCCAGAGTGTTGCGCTGCCACCCAGTCGACCGGGTGGCAGCGGTGCCGGTCGGCCCGCAGAGCACGATCGGTGCACCAGCGATGTGCGGCATGTCGGCCCCCGCCGCGGCCCCTTCGATGAGACCAGACGCTGGCCGAAGCGGGCGCCCAGTCGGTCGATGACGGCGGTGATCGTCGCCGGCCACGGGCACCTCTGGTTGACCGCACACCAGGACGCTGGGGTTGCTCATCGCGAAAACCGTCACCGACTCTCGCCATTGTGGGCATCGGCATGCGGGTGGGTTGTCACTACGGCGCAGGCGGCTCGTGCTCGGCGGCGCCGGGATGGCCCGCGTCGGTCCGCGGCTCACGCTGGGCCTGCTCCAGTACGGCATACGAGACCCACTGGGTGACATCGGCATATTGGTACCCGCCGTTGCGCCATGCCGCCTGGGCTGCCAGGCCGGTGAGTAGGACCAGTGCCGGCGGAGGCTGCCACGGTGCGCCACCGGCGGCGTCGCTGCGGCGGGCCCGCCCGGTCTGTCGGGCCTGCTGCTCGAGCCGGACGGCAGCGTACGTTTCGACACTGACATCCAGCGCGTCGGCGCCGGCCTTCAGGTCGGCGAAGAGGCCGTCGTCGAGTTCAACGAGGAATGTGGTGCGGGCCATCAGCATGTTCTCCTCTCGTTGGGGCGAGCCGTCATGACGTCGCGGTCGGCTCGCTGGTGTCCGGGCTGGCTGGCGATGTGGTGTTGGAGAACCGGAACCGATCATGGAGGCTGTCGAGCAGGCAGCCTGCATGCGGCCCACCGGGCGTGCAGCAGGGTCGGGAAGCAGACGCCTTTGAAGCGGATGTCCATCGCGGATGGCTTTCCGTATCGGGAAACAGGACTGCCATGCCCCTGGCCGGGGAGATCGGCTGCTGAGCGCTGAGGCCGGTGCGGGCCTGTAAACCCGAGGATCCGGATGCCGTAATCATGCAGTGTCGATGCTGCAGCACCGTAGCGGCTGAGGGCCCTACCTCGCTGCATGACACGCCGGTGGCACGGCGGATCAGGGGATGCCGTCGGAGCCGTTCGCCGTCGCGGTGCCCGGGCCGGAAGGTGGATCAGGCGGAACTACCGCACCAGCCGATCCGAAGCCTGCAGGACCGGTCCGCGGGCGGTTCGACATCATGCTGACCTGCACGGCCGCGGATATCGATGGGTTACATGCCCGAAATGCCGCTCTGTCGGCGCCTGTCGCCCGGCTACTCCGCGCCACCATGCGGGCACGCGGATCCGTACGTCGAGCGGATTGTGCCGCGGGAGGATCCCCGGTTCCTGGTCTCCTATTGGCTGGCTGACCCGGCACAGACCGCCGAACGTGTCGGCAAATGCGTCCGATGCAAGACGCAGTTGCGTCCCGGTGTACTTATCGGCGTCATAGGGCCGGCACCGATCGACCAGGTCGTCGTCTACGGTGACACTGATGGGCTGGCCAGCACGGCCTGGGCCGGCCTCGTCGGGATCTGCCCGTACCAGGTCGCCCGTTACGAGGCGCTGCGAGCCGCCAGACGCAGCATGCCCGCGGCCTACCGACAGACCGTCGCCGGGACCTGATTTCCACCCTAACCGCAGGGTGTCGCGTTGTCGGGTACTGATCGGCTGGTCGTCAGTCGCCGTTGAGGCTCCAGTCGGCGTCGGGCCGCCCGGTCTTGTCGTTGACGGTGGCGTCGTTGTAGAGCCCTACGTTCGTGCGCGGCCAGGTCCCGTTGGGGAAGCCGTCTGGGTTACTGGCGTCGCCGTGCAGCTTGATCATGACGTGGGCCTGGTCTCCGAGAAAACCAGCCAGCACGCCCACCGCGCCGACGATGACGGCGGTGTTCACTCCGCCCTCCTCCAGGAAGATCATGGCACCGATCTCGGAGAACCGCTGCGGAATCCCGTCACCAGTTCGTTGACGTGAGCGATGCGCAGTGCAGCCCATTCCTGTTGTTGTTTTGTGAGGTCATCCCAGGTGGCGGGCTGCCGGCCACGGTCAGCAGGCAGGAACGATGAGCGGCTCGACTGGCGGCAATCAGCATCATGGAGAAGCTCACGTACGGATGTCTGCTTGAGTTCTCCGTTAGATGCCTCGAGACAGACTCGCCCGTACTGCGGCTCAACCTTGGTGACTGCCCACTCTCTTCGTTCCAGGACGATGACGGAGCCTGGAACCAGTTCTATCTTCGTGCGTGATCTCACCATGAGCCGGGCCGGGGTGCCCAGACAAGGCAGCTGTCACCCAGCGGTCTGCTTAGGTCGATGACCGCGCGACGCCACCAGATCAGGTGGGACAGGTGAGTGCGGGCGATGGCGGGAACCGAGGTAGCCTCGATGATCTCGTCGAAGCGGCGAGGGCCGGGACCTAACTGCGCGAGGACTTGATCCTGCATGCCCATGGGGTCTTTCATCGGTCGCCGTCTGGCGAACAGTTCGTCCAGGGTGTCGACCACGAATCGTTGCCAGCCACCGACCACCAGGTATCTCCAGCCCATTACGAGGGCAACCTCGGCAGCGGCTGCAAACTTGATCCGGTCGTCTTCGCGAATCAACCGCGATGGCCTGACATCGATAAGAGTCAAACCAGTGTCCGTGTACGCCAGGTAGTCCGGAATGTGGCCGGACGAGCCCGCTGCGGTGCTGAAGCACAGAGAGAACGGCTGCGACTGCACCTCCCGCAAACCGCCTGCGAAGTCCAGCGCGCGCAGCAGCATTCGTTCTTCCTGCGACTCGTATCCATGCTGACGGACAGTGGACACGAGCACCTCGGTCCCAGGACGGTGTCGCTGCTCAGGGCTGAAGGTGAAGCCCCGCACCGGCACGCATCCTCGCGCTGGCATTGAAGTGAGACCACTGACAGGAACCGTGACCTTCTCGCGGTTGTACACCCATGTCGCGGTCCACTGGCGTGTCCAACCGGGACGGAGGTCGAGTTCAGCCCGGGCGTCCGCTGTCACGCGGTCCAGGGTTGCGAGTTCATTCCACCTGCACAGATGAGACCAGATCGGCGGTTCAGTGCTAGTGACACGGCTGTGACTGTCGCTGGATTCAGTGCGCGCCCACATAGCTGCATCGAACTAGGTCGAACACATGGTGTCCACCATGACACGCTGTCTCATGGAGGCTGTCGCACGAGTCGTACATGACAAATAAGGATTTAGCGTACTTTTAGGGGCTTAATACTCGAGTGACTCGGTGGCCTGTCGCATCGCAGTCCTGGTCGTATGACGATTTGTACTATCTGCATTGCTTTGACCATTTCAATCCCGATGCAGGTGTCGCGTCGGGCAGTACGCGATAGGGGCTGACGGCTCTACCAGGTCCATGCTGGGGTACCAGTCAGAAGGAAGGTCCTGGCAGCGAGCGAAATGAGGCCAGGAGCACTCCATCGGTGGTCGCGACAGCAGTTGATCGAGGTGCGGCCGCCAGCGGGACATCTCGAACGGAGGGCGGATCGGATGCTGTCTTGCCAGGGCACCGGCTCGAGTGAGACGGGCTTCAACGGAAGCGTGCGCTGCTCGAACAGGCACGTACTTTGACGTGCTGATACTCGACCACACGATGGTCATCGACCAGATAGGTTTAATGATCGGCCAACTAAAGCGAAAATCCGCATGGGGGTGTCTCGGGCGGCCGGAGGCACCCCTGAGGGCCAGCCGGTCTCCGCTGGGGGCGGGCGGTGGCGGTCGAGGGGGCCGGTGGAACGTGAAAAGGTGAGGGCATGCGGATCGCTGCGCTGCACACGTACCCGGTAAAGGGTTGTCACCGCCTGGACCACGACGAAGCCGGAGTGGAGCCCTGGGGCCTGACCGGCGACCGCCGGTGGATGATGGTCGACGCCGGCGGCGTCGGTGTCACCCAGCGCGACACCCCGCTGCTGACCCAGCTCACCGTGCGGCCGCGCCCCGGCGGGCTCCGGCTCAGCGCCCCCGGGTTGCCCGAGCTCGATCTGGACGAGCCGGCTGGCGGCCCGAAGGTCGCGGTGCGGGTGTTCCGCAACAAGCCGGAGGTGCCGGCCCGGCACGCCGATGCGGGGAGCGCGTGGTGCAGCGAGTTCCTCGGCCGGGACGTGCGGCTGGCCTGGCAGGCCGACCCGACCGGGCGGACGATCCCGGAGGCGGCGCAGCCCGGTGACCGGGTCAGCCTCGCCGACGGCTACCCGGTGCTGCTGGCCAACACCGCGTCGCTGGACGCGGTGAACGGCTGGCTGGTCGAGGCCGGCGACGAGCCGGTGCCGATGCACCGGTTCCGGCCGAACCTGGTGGTCGACGGCGCGCCCGCGTGGGCCGAGGACGGCTGGCTGGGCCGGCGGCTGCGGATCGGCGAGGTGACCTTCCGGGTGTCGAAGGCCTGTCCGCGGTGCCGGGTGACCACTATCGATCAGGAGACCGGTGAGACCGGGCGGCAGCCGTTGACGGTACTCGGGCAGCACCGCCGGATCGACGGCGGCCTGATGTTCGCGGTGAACCTGGTCCCGGAGCTGTCCGCGGGTGACACCGGAGTGTTGCGGGTCGGCGACTCGGTGGTACCGCAGGAGTGACTCGGCACTCATTAGCGGTACTCGTGTCTTAGGAGTGTCTTAGAAGATTTGCTGGGAGCGCTCCACCCGACGAGTATCGCTGAGCGTGAGTGCTCATCGACGACCGTTCTCGAACCGTTGGCTGGCCGCCGGCGGCGCCGCTGTTCTCGCCGGGATCATCGGCGTGGCGTTGCTGCTGCAGACCGGCGGGTCGGCCTGCGCCGCGCCGCCGAGCACCAGCGCGAAGTCCGGCAAGGCGACCTTCTACGACCTGGCCGGCACGTCCGGTAACTGTTCGTTCGAGGTGCCCGCCGACGATCTCTACGTGGCGCTGGGCCCGGACCAGTACGCCGCGGGCGCCTCCTGCGGCGCGTACCTCGACGTCACCGGGCCGAAGGGCAAGGTCCGGGTCAAGGTCTTCGACTCCTGCCCGGAGTGCGACACCGGCCACCTGGACCTGAGCCGTACCGCGTTCAAGAAGATCGGCGCCGAGGTGGCCGGGATCATCCCGATCACCTACAAGCTGGTCGCGAACCCGTCCGTGCCCGGCCCGGTCACCGTCCGGATCAAAGAGGGCGCGTCGCAGTACTGGTTCGCCGCGCGGATCGACAACCACGCGAACCTGCTGTCCTCGGTCAAGGTCTCCAGCGGCGGCGGCAGCTTCAAGACCGCGCACCGCGAGGACTACAACTACTGGTTGATCGACAGCGGCGCCGGGTCCGGCCCCTACAAGATCAAAATCACTGATGTGTACGGCAACAGCACCACGGTGTCCGGAATCGACATGAAGCCTGGCGTGGTCCAGAAGACCTCGGCGTCGATCTCCGGCGGCTCCTCCACCGTCGAGAAGGCCACCACCACCACGAAGGCCAGGACCTCGGCCTCGGCGTCGGCCTCACCCGCCGCGAAGAAGTCATCCCCCGCCACCAAGCCCACGACCGTTGCTCCGTCGGCGTCCTCGGTGGCCCCGCTGCTCGAGTCGGCCCCTGCCGCCCCGGGCACCACCGAGGACGCCCTGGTCAACCTCACCGCCGCCGACGCCACCAAGCCCAACTGCGGCTGACAACACCCAGCGAGTCGACAGCCCGCCGCCGAGCGCACCCCGGCCGCGGGCTGTTCGACGTGTGCACAACCTGTGGATAACCCGCCAACCCACCGCACAAAAAAGGCCAAAGCACCACAAAAAGCAGCCCGTCGCAAAATGCGAGCGAAGCGAAGCATGGGGGTTAACCGCAACTGGACCGCTACAGCGAGCGCGCCGGAGGGTTAACCGCAACCGGGCTGCCCGCGAGAGTCACCGTGATGCGGGGCTTCCGGGGGCTCGGCCCCCGGAGCCAGCATGACGAGGCGTCATGGTGAGCGCGTTTCGCGAACACACTGCGCCTGCGCCTCGTGCGGAAGAAGGGACTCGAACCCTCACGCCCTCTCGGGCACGGGCACCTAAAACCCGCGCGGCTGCCATTTCGCCACTCCCGCTCGTTCTGCCCATCAAGAGCAAAGCGTTGCGCAGAGAGTCTAAACGGTTCAGCCGGTCGGTGCCTCGCCGGTTCTGGCGGAACGTGATCGTTCGGGCCCGTCGACCGGGTGAACCGTGCACGGCGGCCGCCTTGCGGGTTGGGTACCGCATGACGACCGCCGTGAGCCCGGACCACCCCGCGCCGCGGCGGGACTTGTGGATCGCCCTCCTCATCGGCGCGGATGGCCCGGACTTGCACACTTTCCCGAAGTCCGGACCGGTGACTCTGCCCAGGAAGATCAGTCCAGGCCGAGGTCACGGCGCAACTTGGCGACGTGGCCGGTGGCCTTGACGTTGTAGAAGGCCCGCTCGATCGCGCCGTTCTCGTCGATCACGAACGTGGACCGGATCACCCCGGTCACCGTCTTGCCGTACAGCTGCTTCTCGCCGTACGCGCCGTACGCGATCAGCACGCTCTTGTCCTCGTCGCTGACCAGTGGGAACGTGATCGCGTCGCGCTCGCGGAACTTGGCGAGCTTGGCCGGCTTGTCGGGGGAGATGCCGACCACCTCATACCCGGCGGCCTGCAGCGAGGCGAGCGAGTCGCGGAAGTCGCAGGCCTGCTTGGTGCAGCCGGGCGTCATGGCGGCCGGGTACGCGTACAGCACCACCTTGCGCCCGCGCAGATCCTTGAGCGAGAGCTGGTCGCCGTTGTCGGTCGGCAGGGAGAAGTCGGGCGCGGCGTCGCCGGCGTCGAGACGCACGATGTCAGTCATGGGACCGACGATAGTGCCGGGTCAGGGTGCCACCCGCCGGCCACTCCAGAGCTGCTCGGCGGCGGCCAGATCGCGGGGCCACTCCTCGCCCCGGCGCCGCAGCGTGTGCTCGCTGATCTCGTAGTCGCCGACCAGCCGGTGGAACTCGGCGAGCACGTCGGACTCGCGGAACGGTTTGCAGGAGAAGACGTTCACGAAGATCTCCCGCAGGTGCGGGTAGGTGTGGATGGCCGCGTGCGACTCGGCCAGGATCACCACCGCCGACTTGCCGGACTTCTCCGGCGGGCCGCCCTCGGTGGCGACCAGCGGGCCGGCGATCACCGTCATGCCGATCCGGTCGACCAGCTCGCGCATGAACGTCGTCAAGACCTGATCGTCGTCGAGCGCTGTGATGTCGGCGATGCCGGACAAGCGCAAGGTCAACTCATCGCCGTAGTGGTCATTTTCCATGACGCCTCCCAGGGCCGTGAAACGTACGTTACCGGCCTTCGGCGCCTCCGAATGTGCCACGTTTTCGCTGGCCAGAGGCCATGAGGGATTCCTTTCCGGCAAGCCAAGGTCACCATCAATTCCGTTTTCGGACCACGGTGGACGGTGTGGTTTCCGGTGTTCCGCCGCGGACAGTCGGATACCGGTCTGGCGGCCCGGCGCGGATCTTCAGTACGCTCCGCGGGCAGATCGCGTCGAGAGCGGAGATCAGGGCCATGACTGAACCCACCGGCGGTACCACGCCGAACGGCAACACCACCGTCTCCGGCGAGGTGGTGGAGAAGATCGCCGCCGCCGCGGCGCGCAGCGTCCCCGGTGTCGCGGACCTGGGCGGCGACGTCTCCCGGTTCTTCAACAGCGTGCTGGACAAGGTCGGGCTGGACACCGTCGGTGACGCCAGCCGCGGCGTGTCGGCCGAGGTCAAGGACGGCACGGTGACCGTCAACGTGGTGGTCGTGCTGGCCGCCGGCACCGTGGTCGCCGAGGTGACCAGCGCCGTCCAGCTGAAGGTGACCGAGGCGGTGCAGAGCTACGGCCTGCGCGTTCTCTCGGTCAACGTCAACGTGGACGACATCGCGATCAGCTGACACTCGCAGCGGGCTCCGGGGCGGTGGGTACGGCGGCGCGCATCCGGAGCAGGCCGGTCAGGGCCAGGGCCACGCCGGTCGCGACGGTGACGGCGATGCACGCGCGGGCCAGCCAGCCCGGGCCGGTGGCCGGGACCACCGCCGCCAGGAACGCCTCCGAGCTGCCGAGACCCGCGAACGCGGTGAGCACAAAACCGGCCAGCGCCAGGTAGAACGGTGGATGCCGCCACGCCGCGCCGAGGGCCAGGGCGCTGCTGAGCAGCAGCACGCCGTCCCAGCCGGAGCCGTCCAGGCCGCGCATCACCGCGTACGAAAAAACGGACAGACCCGCGATGATCGCGAGGGGCGCGACAAGCCGTGACCAGCGGCGGACCAGCGCCGTCAGCAGCAGGCCGAGCAGTGCCGCGCCCACCCACCAGGCCCAGGTCACCGGCGGTGGTTCGTAGTCGAGGGTGCCCCGGAGCTCGAAGACCCGCACCTGGTCACGCAGCGGCACGGCCCACTCCCGCAGCCGGTGCGCATGGTCAGGATCGGCCACGGCCTGCGGCGGGCGGGCCGAGCCGAGCCAGTGCGTGCGCTGGTCGTGCCAGCGGACCGTGTCACCGGTGGCGATCCGTTCCCAGGTCGGCGGCGCGGTCGGATCGGCGGCAGGCGGCACCGGGGTGTCCCCGGCCAGGGTCTGGTTCACGTACGCCGCGGGCGAGCCGGTGTTCTGGTAGACGCCGTCCGCGCGCAGCTCGAGATACGGCTCGCCGGAGTAACCGAGCACCTCGATCGCCCGCCCGGTGGTGTTCGTCAGCTCGAGCCGCGCGCCACCCTCGACCGTGCGGACCGTGAGCCCGTCCATCGGGCTGCTGAGCCCGGTGATCGTGGTGCGGTACGACGTGACGTTCGCCCCCTCACCACCATGGGCGGACGCGGGCGTGGCCGGCGCGATCATCGCACCGGCCACGGCCAGGATCAGGGTGATCCGTCTCACCCGGCGGCCTTGTCGACGGCCTGGGTGATCAGATCGAGGGTGGGCACGCTGTCCTGCGGCCCGGTCACCTGGGTGCCGTTGACCACGATCGTCGGGGTGCCGTTGAAGTGGCGCGCGGAGAACGTCTCGGTCGCCTTCGTCGCCCACGCCGTGTACATGCCGGCGTTCACCGCCTCCGCGAACTTGTCGCTGGTCAAGCCGATCGACTTCCCGATCTCAATGATCTTGGCGTTGGACAGCCCGTCGCTGTTCTCCTCGGGCTGGTCGGCGTAGAGCGCGTCGTGGAACTCGGTGAACTTGCCCTCCTCGGCGGCGGCCGCGGCGGCGCCGGCCGACCGGGTCGAGTACTCGGTGCCGTTCGACGCGCGGTCCAGGATCGACACCACGTGGTACCGCAGGGTGACCTTGCCGGCGGTGGCCAGCTGGCGCAGCCCGGCCGAGCTCGCCGACTCGAAGTTCTTGCAGATCGGGCACATGAAATCTTCGTACAGGTCGACGGTGACCGGCCCGCTGCCGACCGCGAACGCGGTGCCCTCGTCGACCGCCACGCTCGGCGTGACCAGCGCGGTCTGCGTCTTTTCGTCCTTGCCGGACACCATCGAGTACCCGATCACGCCCGCGATGATCAGCACCGCGACCACCGCCACCGACGTCCAGAGGGTCACCGTGCGGCGGCGCTCCGCGAGGCGCTGCTGCTCGACGATCCTCCGGGCCTTGTCCGCCCGGTCCCGGCTGCCCTTGCTCACGACGATTCCCCCATCAGCACACCATCGATTGAATACCGGGTCCGCGGTCGCCACAGCAGGACTCCGGCGAGTGCCAGGAAACCGAGGTCGCGCAGGATGTCCAGGCCGTACGTGGTGTTCCGCCCGGCACCGAGTTCGCCGCCCGAGCTGAAGCAGCCGCAGTCGATGCGCAGCCCCTTCGTCCAGGCCCAGACGATGCCGGCCATGAAGATCACCAGGAGGACGGCGGAGATCGCGGCGGTGAGCCGGGTGGCGAGGCCGATCAGCAGCAGCACGCCCAGGCCGATCTCCAGGAACGGCTGGACGCCGCCGATCATCTTGGCCACGTCGTACGACACCAGCTGGTACGCGTTGACCGCCCGCGCCGACTCCGCCAGGTCACCGATCTTGGTGGCGCCCGCGATCAGCCAGACGGCGGCCAGCCCGACCCTGGCCAGTGTGGAGATCCACGGCCAGACCGCGGACCGCGTAGTGGTTTCCATGGTCACGTCCTGTTAGACGGAGTTGATCGGGTTCCAGTTCCCGATCATCCCTGGCTGAGAGAATTCTCAGCTGGCCTGTGCCTTCGACACCGCGGTGATCAGCTCGTCCCGGGCCCGGGCCACCCGGGACCGGATGGTGCCCACCGGCACCGCCTCGACCTCGGCGGCCTCCGCGTAGGACAACCCCAGCACCTGGGTCAGCACGAACGCCGTGCGCCGCTCCTCGCCCAGCCGGTTCAGCAGATCGGCGCTGCTCAGCCGATGTGCCGGATCGGGCACCGGCACCTCGGTGGCGGCCTGCGCGGCGAGCCGGGCGTCCAGCTTCCGGCGGCGCACCACGGCCCGCAGGTGATCCGCGCAGGTGCGCCGGGCGATGCCGAGCAGCCAGGTCCGCACCGTCGACCTTCCCTCGAACGAGTCGAGCGCCCGGAACACCCGCAGGAACGTCTCCTGGGTCAGGTCGTCCGCGGCGCCCGAGTCGACGAGCGCGGCGGTGAAGCGCCAGACCTCGGCCTGGGTGGCCCGCACGAACGCGGCCTGTGCGACCGGGTCGCCGGCGCGGGCGGCCAGCGCCAGCGCGGTGGTCTCGTCCGTCTCCTGCTCACCAGCCGTCACGACCGGCATCGTACGCGGTGCCGGTGGATCTGGAACCATGCGAGGGCCGCCGGCGACCACCCGCAGGTGGCCGAACGGATGGTGATCAGAGAGCATGGCCGTCATGACCGTCTACCGACGCCGGCGCGCGACCGTTCTGCTCGGGATGCTGATCGGCATGATCGGTGTGCTGCTGTCGGCCGTTCCGGCCAGCGCGCACGCCGCTCTGGTCAGCAGCGACCCGAACAACGGCGTGATCGTGCCGGACGCGCCGAACAAGGTGACCCTCACGTTCAGCGAGTCGATCCAACTGATCTCCGGGAAGATCCGGGTGCTCGCGCCGGACGGGTCCCGCGCCGATCAGGGCGATCCCACCGCGGACGGCTCGCAGGTGACGATCCCGCTGCGCTCCGGGGGCGGCCGGGGCACATACCTGGTCACGTTCCGGGTGATCTCGGCGGACAGTCACCCGGTGGCCGGGACGATCACGTATTCGGTGGGCGCGGCCTCCACGCCGCCCGCGGCCGACGAGATCGAGGACGTCAAGGTCGACCCGGTGGTCCGGGCGCTCATCCCGATCGGCAAATATCTGGGGTACGCCGGGCTGGTGCTCCTGGTCGGCCCGGTGCTCGTCCTGGCGCTGCTCTGGCCGCAGCGGCTGGCCCGCCGTGGCCCCGGCCGGCTGATCTGGACCGGTATCGGGCTGGTCGCCGGCAGCACCGTGCTGGGGATCTGGCTGCAGGCGCCGTACACGCTCGGCACCACGCTCTTCGACGTCCGGGTCGGTGACCTGCGGGACGTGCTGGGCAGCACGTTCGGCGCGGTGATGCTGGTCCGGCTGGCCGTGGTGATCGCCGCCGGATTCCTGCTCCGGCCGCTGCTCGTCGGCTCGGGCGGGGAGTCGAAGCTCGACCTGGCCCTGCTCGGGGTCCTCGGCGTGGCCGCGCTGGCCACCTGGCCGCTGACCGGCCACCCGACCGCCTCACCGGTGCCCGGCGTCTCGGTGGTGCTGGACGCGCTGCACCTGGCCTCGATGTCGGTCTGGCTGGGCGGTCTGGTGATGCTCTTCGCGTTCCTGCTGCCCCAGGCGAACGCCCGGGAGTTGGGCGCGATCCTGCCGATCTGGTCGCGCTGGGCGTTCACCGCGGTCGGCGCGCTGATCTTCGCCGGCACGGTGCAGGCGCTGATCGAGGTCTCCTCCCTGAACGGCCTGGTCAACAGCACGTACGGGCGGCTGATCCTGACCAAGGTGGCCCTCGCGGCGATCGTGATCGCGGTGGCCGCCTACTCCCGCCGGCTGGTCAACCACAAGATCGCCGAGGAGTCGCCACGCGGGCTGCGCCGGGTGCTGCTGGCCGAACTCGGGATCACCGCGGTGGTGCTCGGGGTGACCGCGGCGCTGGTGCAGATCGCGCCGCCGCGGACCGCCGAGGCCGTACAGACCACCGAGACGTCGACGACGGTCACCCAGACGCTCACCGACAAGAACATGTCGCTGCAGGTGGACATCTATCCGGCCGCGGTCGGCAACAACTCGATGCACCTGTACGCCTACACCCCGGACAACAAGCCGTTGCCGGTGGTCGAGTGGAAGGCGACCGCCGCGCTGCCGGCCAAGGGCATCGAGCCGATCGAGATCCCGCTGCTACGGATCACCGACTTCCACGCGATCGGCGACATCGCGCTGCCGCAGGCCGGCGAGTGGACGTTCAAGTTCACCGCCCGGACGACCGACATCGATCAGACGTCGTTCACGATGACCGCCAAGATCTCTTAGCCCCCTGTCGGTTATGGCCCGTTCCGTAATGGATCGGGCCTTAACCGTATCTGTCGAGGGTCGCCTGCTCGTTTGACCAATTTGGGGCTATTTGCCTCGGTATGGTGCGCGCAGTACGGCCCGAGAAGGGGGAATTAACAATGCGGCTGTTCCGGCCGGTCCTCGGCATGCTGCTTTTGACGATCGGACTGCCCGCGTTGCTGGCCGGTGGGTGCCTGTGGGCAGCCCTGCGGCATCGCGACGCCGGTGGAGCCTTCAGCGCCGAGCTGCAGCGGCTCAGTGCGCCCGGGTACGCGATCGTCGTACCGGACGTCGACCGCCTGCTCCGTGACGACGCCTCGTTCGCCCGGATCGGCGACACCGAGCTGCGGATCACCGCGCTCACCGGGACCGGCCCGGCCTTCGTCGGCCTGGCCCCGGCGGGTGACGTCGCCGGATTCCTGCGTGACGTGCCGCACACCGAGATCCGCGGTGTGCAGGTCGGCACCGGCGAGCTGCCGATCACCGCGGCCCGGATCGAGGGCGTCCGGAGTCTGCCCTCCGCCCCCGGCCGCCAGGACTTCTGGACACAGACCGGCGGCGGCGCCCTGCGCTGGGTCCCCGCCGACCTCCCCGCCGGCTACAGCCTGGTGATCATGAATGCCGCGGGCGGCGCGAACCTCCGCCTCAACGGCACCGTCGAGGTCCGCGCCGGCTGGCTCGACTCGACGACCTGGTGCCTGCTGTCGTTCGGGGCCATGCTGCTGATGTCCGGCATCGCGGTGCTGGCAACGCCGCGCCGCCGCCGCGAGGTGGTCTACGTCGTCGAACCGAGCCAGGTCCCGGCCCTGATGCTGGCGATCGGCGCCCCGATCCCGCTCCGCGCCCTCGGTCAGCGCGACCCGCGGCTCGCCCTGGACGCCCTCGGCGACGGCGACGGCCCCCTCGCGCTCCGCGAACTCGGCCAGGGTTTCGCCGCCTTCGCCCCGCGCGCTCGCGGCGGCGCTCACCGTCCGCGCACGCTTGCCGACTCCCCACTGTCACGCCCGCCGGCGCTGCCGCAGTTCTCCTGGCCGCCGGTGCAGGGAGGCGGTTCGCTCCCGCTCACACCAACCCCTTCCGGTACGACGATGACCGCGCCGATCCAGGCCGCCCCCTCCGGTACGTCCACCGGCATCCGCCCCGGCGGCATCACCCCGGTGGTCCCCGGCGCTCTCCCGATCCCTCCGGCGGCCTCGGTCGACGCTGCCTCGGTCGACGCCGCTTCGGTTGACGATGCCTCGGTCGACGCTGCTTCGGTTGGCGCTGCCGGGGCCGGACACGGTCGTGAGGAGCCGGTGGCGTCCGGTGGGGTGGTGGCCGAGGCCCCGAGCGGTCTGCTGTCCGCTGCCGGCCTGGCCGCCGAGTCGCCGAACCCGGCGCCGGGCCGGCCGCTGAGCCTGCTCGGCGAGATGCCCTCGCTCGCCAGCATGCTCACCCCGCCGGGCACCCGCCCGGAGCGGCCGGCTCGCCGGCGTCTCCCGGCCCCGGTCGACCTGGCGGAGTTCCACGCCACCGCGGTCGGCGCCTGGGTCGCGCAGACCGCCCCGGAACGCGCCCGCCAGACCCAGGCCCAGGCCGCTGCGGCACTGGCCGAGGCGGCCCGCCTCCGCGCCCCGATCTCCGCCACCCAGCCCGCAGCCGAGGCCGCCGCTGCCGCTGTCGAGGCCGTCGCTGCCGACGAGCAGGCCCGACAGGCCGAGGCGGCACGGTCCGAATCGGCCATCGAACCGGCTTCGGCCGTGCCGTCCGCCACCCAGACACCGGCCGAGGCCGGACCCGAGAACGACACGGCCCGGGGTACCGGTATGGACCTCGAGAACGGCATGGACCTTGCGAACGGTGCCGGTCTTGAGGGCGGCATCAACCTCGCCGACAGCGCCCGCCACGAGGCCGGTGGGGGTCTGGAGGCCAGCGCGGTCCGCAAGGGCGGTGTGTGGCCCGCTCCCGCGCCGCGCCGGGTGGTGCTGCTCACCGGGCCGAACGCCACCGACTGGGCGGCCACCGGCCTGACCCGGATGGGCGGAGCCCGCCCGGCGATCAAGGCCACCACCCCGGACGAGCCGGCGCCGGCGATCGAGAACGGCGCGGCTTCGGAAGCGCCGACCGAGCCGATCGAGAACCGGCCGAACCCGGACGCCCTGACCCGGCCGATCGAGAACCGGCCGGAGTCCGCGTCCGCGAGCGTTGCGGAGGCCGCACCGGAAGGCCCGGAGCCGGCGGCGATCTTGGCCGCCACGGAACGCCTCGAAACCGAGGCCGAGGATGCCGTCACGGTGACGGGGGACGCTTCGCCCGAGGCCGGGTCGGTCTCTCCTGCGGTTCGCGACGTCCAGGACGGTGCAGGCGCCACCGAAACCGGCCAGGCCACCGACGCCGCTGTGCCCGAAACCGGGCAGGCAGCCGGCGACGTGACCGAGATCGAGCAGGCAGCCGGCGACGTGACCGAGATCGAGCAGGCAGCTGGCGAGCTGACCGACATCGAGCGGGCCGACGACGGCTTGGCCGGGACCGAGCCGATCACCGAGGGCCGAACCGGGACCGGGTGGCCCGGCGATGGTGGGAGTGAGGCCGAGCAGGCTGGTGAGCCGGGTCCGGAGACGGAGAAGCGGGTTGAGCCGAAGCCGCCGATCGTGCCGTTCCCGACTCGGCACCCGAGCACGCCGGCTCAGCCGGTTCCCGCCGCGCGGGCGGCGGAGAGTGGCCGCACGTCGATCCACGAGACCGAGGCCGGGCCGTCCGAGGTGACCGGGGCCGGTCAGACCGGGGGCGGTCGGGCCGAGGTGGGGCAGGGCGCGGCTGACGACCGTACTCGGAAAGCTAGTGGGACGAACCGCCTGCCCGGCGGCGGAAAGGCGGCGGTGACCCCCGCGGCCGAGAATGAGCAGGCCGGCCCGGCGCGCGGTCTGACGCCGAAGCAGGGCGGCGAGCGGACGGCGGACGCCGAGGAGCGGCCTTCGGTGCACGCGGCCGAGGCCGGAGCGGGGGAGCCGGTCGCGGAGGCACAGGCCAAGGCGGCGGCCAAGTCGGCAGCCAAGCGGGCCGAAGCGAAGCGGGCGACCGAGCCGAACCGGCCGTTGTCCCGGGCCCAGGACCGGCTCGCCGGAACCGTGGCCGGCCGGCAGTCCACCGCGGCGACCGGCCGCAAGGTCCCGGCCGCCTGGCTCAAGGCCGCCGAGTCGGTCGCGGCCCGCGCCGCGACCAAGACCGCTGGCGACCAGACCGTTCCCGACCAGATCGCTTCGCACCAGACCGCTCCCGAGCAGACCGCTCCGCACCAGTCCGCTGGTGGCCAGACCGCTCCCGAGCAGACCGCTCCGCATCAGACCGCTGGTGGCCAGACCGCTCCCGAGCAGATCGTTCCCGGGCGGGCCGCTTCTGGTCAGGGAGAGCCGGCGGCGGATCAGCAGGCGGCGGGTGAGGCCGCGGCCGCGCGGAAGCCGCGGCCCCGGACGGGAAGCGCCCGATCGGCCGCGACGCGATCCGCCGCGGAGAACGCCGAGCCGGCGCCCACCGGGATCGAGCACGTCGAGCCGGCGTCCGCAGGCACCGCGCAGGTCTTGGCGGCATCCGCCGGCACTGCGCAGGTCGAGGCGGCGTCCGCAGGCACCGCGCAGGTCGAGGCGGCGTCCGGCTCGGGGAACGTGGAGATCGTCGAGACCGGTGAAGGCGCCGAGGGCGGGAAGGCGAGCCGGGTGCCGAGCTACGTCGAGGAGGCCGCCGAGTTGCTGGGCACCACCGCTGTCCCTGAGCGCAAGCGCCGGCGCGCCCCGTCCACCCGCACCTCGGCCCGCAACCGGCCGAAGGACATCCCGGACGAGAGCTGACCGGAACAGATCAAGCGAGAACACCACCACCGCGAGGGCCGCCCACACCGGGCGGCCCTCGCCGCGTTCCAGGCGGCGCAGGCGGGGATCGGGAGAACGACCGATTGCCGGTGGCTGCGGGCGACGCCTCAACCCGCATCGGAAGGATCGGTGGCTGCACCGGACCGCTGTCCTGGCCGGAGTCGGCGAGATCCGGCCGGCGCGGCCGGATGGCGGCGGAGCAGCTGGTGTGGGCCGCGCGGGGCCGCCGGTCGGCCGCTGTTCGGGGGCGGAAAGCCGAAGGGGCCCTTCGCGCTGCCGACACGAAGGGCCCCTTTACCGGGGGGAACGGAGTAACCGAAGGGGGGCTTCGTCCGTTAAGTTCACTTTACCCCCTCAATCGGCCAATGCGGAAGTCGACCCACTAAAGCGGACAAACAACGCGAATGTTCGCTGGGCCGACACTCACGTCGAACAGCGGAGCGCCCACCGGGCTACGCTGTCCGGGTGGCGGATCTTCTGGTATGGATCGACTGTGAGATGACCGGTCTCGAGCTGGGCAAGGACAAGCTCATCGAGGTTGCGGCCCTGGTCACCGATCCTGAACTCAACGTGCTCGGCGAGGGCGTCGACCTGGTCATTCACGCCGATGACGCGGCGCTCGACGCCATGCCTCCGGTGGTGCGGGACATGCATGCGAAATCGGGACTGACCGAGGAGGTGCGCCGCTCCGTCCTCACCATGGGTGAGGCCGAGGAGCTGATCCTGGCGTACATCAAGGAGCACGTCCCCAACCCGCGCACCGCGCCGCTGTGCGGCAACTCGATCGCCACCGACCGGGGCTTCCTGGCCCGGGACATGCCGGCGCTCGACTCGCACCTGCACTACCGCATGATCGACGTCTCCTCGATCAAGGAGCTCACCCGTCGTTGGTACCCGCGGGTGTATTTCGGGCAGCCGGCCAAGGGCCTGTCGCACCGGGCTCTCGCCGACATCAAGGAGAGCATCCGCGAGCTGGAGTACTACCGGCGAACCGTCTTCGTGCCCCTGCCGGGCCCGGACGTCGAGGCGGCCAAAGCCATCGCCGCGGAGCTCTGACGCGCCGAACGGGTAACCCGCTCGACGAGCCGGGTCGGGGTGTGGCTATGATTGTGCCGCACCACGGGGTTAGCCCCTCGCGGTAATGGTGGTCGTAGCTCAGCTGGTAGAGCACCGGGTTGTGGTCCCGGGGGTCGCGGGTTCAAGTCCCGTCGGTCACCCCATGAAGTTGCAGGTCGAAGCGCCTGATCGCGAAAGCGGTCGGGCGCTTTTCGTTTCACCGCCCGGCGCCGGTCGCTGCTCGTCGGCAGAGGTCCGCGCTGCACGCCGGTGGGGCGGCGGGAATCCGCGCTGCACGCCGGTGGGGCGGCGGGAATCCGCGCTGCGCGCCGGTGGGGCGGCGGGAGTCCGCGCCCGGCACCGCAGGGCGGTGAAAGTCCGCGCTGAGGCGGGTTCGGGGGCGGTAGGGGTACGCGATCGGGTTGTGCGTGCGGTTGCCGCCCGCCTGTGGGCGGCGCACGCACGCAATCTGGCATCGCGGGCTCCCGCCGCCCCGAGGGCGGTCCATGCGCCCGCTCGGCATCGTGCCCGGGGTCGTTTCGGCGGCCGTGGCTGCTCGCCGGGTGGATCCGGCGAGCGCGTGTGGTGTCCGGGTTCGGCCCGGTGGCCGTGACCGTGTGCCGGGCGGGACCGGCCTCGCGGAGTCGACAGGTTTCTTTATTGTCTATTCTTCGATCGGCAGGAAACTTGATCTTCTCGAATTTGGAGTGATACTTTCCCGGCTCGACATGGCTGGGCCGTAAGAAATCCTGCGTATAGGCATCTGCGCGGAAGAATTTTCTGCACCCGGCGAAGCTGTGCGCTACCTATGCGTAAGGGAGAGAGATGACTCGGGTCGGGGGCATCGCCTACTTCCTCGTCATCGTCACCCTGATCGTGCTGGGCTTCGTCATCCGGCCGTGTTTCTGGATCGGGCTCACCGTGGCCACGGTCACCATGGTCGCGGCGTGGCTGCTCGAGTTGCTGCTCGGCCGGGGGTGCCGTTCTCGCTGAGCGGCGTATGTCCGCAGGGCATGGGGGCCGGCCGGGGTGAACGGGGGCCGGCCGTCCCCCATGGGCGCGGTCCGGCGCCCGGAAAGCGGAGCGGGGCGGGCGAACGGAAAGCTCGGGTGGGAAAAACTTCCTGGGAGCGCGCAACCTTTCCGCCCCCGGGTGCCACTGGGTGGGTGATCAACACTCATCTCCCCGGGAGTTCCCCTGATGCTCGCCAAGCGTTTCGTCGTGCCACTCGCGGTGGCGGCCCTCGGTTCCGGCGCCGCCGTGTTCGGCGTCCTGAACGCCGATGCCGCCGAGACTGCCGGCTGCGCCGTCACGTACACCGTCAACAGCCAGTGGAATTCCGGCTTCACCGGTGACGTGAAGGTCCGGAACACCGGTGCTTCCGCGGTGAACGGCTGGACACTCGGGTTCGCCTTCCCGTCCGGGCAGAAGCTCGCCTCCGGCTGGAACGGCACCTGGACCCAGACCGGCACCGGCGTCACGGTGACCGACGCCGGGTGGAACAAGAGCCTGGCCGCCGGGTCGACCGTCACGCTCGGCTTCAACGGCACCTGGAGCGGCAGCAATGCGGTACCCACCACGTTCTCCGTGAACGGGGTGACCTGCGGCGCCACGGCCACCACGGCCCCGTCCGCGACGGTCACCGCGAGCGCCACGAAGACCGCGACCGCGTCACCGACGGCCACCAAGAGTGCGACGCCGACGCCGACCGCGACGGCATCCCCGAGCGCGAGCAAGACAGCGAGCGCGACGACGAGCCCGACACCGGCGGCCACCGCCACCAAGGGTGCCGAGAACTGCACCGATTTCGCCGCCCTGATCCGCGGCAAGTACTGGGTCAACAACAACGTCTGGGGCAAGGCCGACGGCACCGGCTCGCAGTGCGTCTGGGAGAACGGCCTCTCCGGCGACAACCTGAGCTGGGGCACGAGCTGGACCTGGGCCGGCGACAACACCAAGGTCAAGTCGTACGGCAGTGCGGTCCTCGGCTGGCACTGGGGCAACAAGACCACCGGCACCGGCCTGCCGGTCCAGCTCAGCGCGGGCAGGACGGTCAAGGCCAGCTGGAATTTCACGGTCACCCAGAAGACCGCGAACGTCATGAACGTCTCGTACGACCTGTGGTTCCACAAGATCGCCAATCCGGACTGGCAGGACCAGCCCACCGACGAGGTGATGGTCTGGCTCTACAAGTCCGGCGGGGCCGGCCCGGTCGGCACCAAGCAGGCGACGGTGACCCTCGGCGGCGCCACCTGGGATCTCTACAAGGGCAACATCGGCTGGGACGTCTACTCGTTCGTACGGACCGCGAACACCACCTCCGCCGACCTGAACCTGACCGATTTCACCACTGACCTGGCGGGGCGGGGATGGCTCGACAAGACCAAGTATCTGTCCAGCGTGCAGGCCGGAACCGAGGTCTTCACCGGCTCGGGGCAGCTCGACACCAGCTCGTACTCGGTGAAGATCAGCTAGCCCGGTCGGCCTGTGTGCCATTGACGGTCAGGAAGTCCCGCGTGCCGGAGCAGGACGCCGAACGCGCCTTCAGGCGCTTCTTCGACGCACACCACACCGATCTGTCGCGCCTCGCGTACCTCGTCACCGGCGAGACGCAGATCGCCGACGATCTGGCGTCGGACGCGTTCGTCGAGGTCTGGCGGCACTGGGAACGGGTGCAGGCGGCGGACAGCCCGATCGCGTACGCCCGGGGCATCGTGACCAACCTGGCCCGCCAGTGGATCAAAAAGCAGACCCGGGAACGCGCCGGCCTGCTGCGGCTCGGCCTGTTGCGCCGGGACCGCGGCGAGACCGACACCCCCGCGATCCTCGACGTGCGCGCGGCTCTGGGGCGGCTTCCGCTCCGGCGCCGCGAGTGCGTCATCCTCCGGTACGCGTTCGACGTGCCGGAGAAGGAGGTCGCCGCGATCCTGGGCATCTCGGTGGGTGCGGTGAAGAGTCACAGCTCGCGGGGCGCCGCCCAGCTGAGTGAGTTCCTCCGGGAGATGCCGCTGATGACGGGAGGTCACCATGGCTGAGCGGCCCCAGAACGACCTGGGTGCGGTGCTGCGCCAGGAGGCCGAGCGGCACCTGCCGGACGGCGACGCGATGTTCGATCGGATCAACCGGCAGCGCTTCGCCGGTACGCCGGCCCCACCGGCTCGCCCGCTGTGGAGTTTCACCGGGCTGCGGCCGATGGCGGCGGCCTTCTCGGTGGCGGCCACCCTGGTGGCCGGGTTCACCGGGATCAAGCTGCTCACCAGCGACGAACCGGAACGGACACCGACCGCGACGACCGGCACCGCCTCGGCCGCGCCGACCAGCCGGCCACCCCTGCCGGTCACCACCCGGCCGAGCCCGTCCGCGGCCGGCACGCCGAAGCACACCACCACCACCACCACCGGCGGCGGCGGGCCCACCGGCCGGCCGCACGCCAGCCGGTCCAGTGCTGCGGCGCCGCCGGCGTTCCAGCCGGTGTCCGGTTTCGTCAGCTCGTCCGGGGTGATCAACGAGTACTCGACGGACACCTGGGGGCAGAGCGACGTGACGATCACCAACACCCGGCAGATCACCGCGCTGGACCTGGCGATCAGCGTGGCCCGGACCGCGGGCGTGGCGAACACCGGCAACTGGAGCACGGTGCCCGGCTCGATGATCACGATCACCCTGGCCGAGGAGAAGGACGCGCTGATCTACCGCTTCACCCTGAAGCCGGGCGGCGTCCTCGCGGCCGGCAGCTACGTCTTCGCGGCCCAGTACCAGCAGGCCGGGAAGCGCGACCCGGGCGCCGACCTCTACGGCGCGGTCGCCTCGGCCGGTGAGCAGCGGGCGGAGGTCACGGGGGCCTTCGTCGCGGCGAGCTGAGCCGGGCGCCTGGGCGCGGTCAGTTCACCGCGTCCAGGCCACTGTCCGCGCAGACCTGCGCCATGTCGGCCGCTGCGGCGCTGACCGCGGCGATGGCGTCCGGCTCATCGCCGCTGTCGTGCGAGGCCAGAGCTATGTCGTACGCCTGAGCCAGCGTGGTCGCGGCGTCACCGACCGGTGCGTCCGCCGTGGCACTGGCGTCCGCGATCGCCCGGACCACGCCCGGCTGCATCAGCGACGCGTCGCGGATGGCGGCACCCAGCAGCCCGCAGGTGATCAGGCCGGGCGGGTTGTCGGCCGCCGGGGGGCCGATCGCCGGTGACGCCGTGGCGGCCGGGGCGGGGGAGGGCGGGTCGGCGATCGTGCCCGGTTCGGTCGTCGGCACGGCCGCCGTCGACCCGGGCGCCTGCTCCGAGCCGCAGCCGGTGAGGCCAGCAACCAGGACCAGGGCGACAAGTCGTGCACATGCTGACATTCCAACCACGCTACGGCTTCCGCCCCGGGCGCGGCCGGCGAGGTGGGGGAGGCGGCCCCTGGGGTGCTCCGGTCGTACCGGAAAAAAGAACGCGGACCCGGTCGTCAGTGACCGGGCCCGCGCCGAGCGGGGTGTTGACGATCAGCTCAGGGCGCTGCCCTTCTTGTACTCGTCCCAGCTCATGTTCCAGTCGGTCCAGCCGTTGCCGTTCTTGAGCTTCTCCTCGGTGCCGGACACCGTGATCACGTCGCCCATCAGGGTGCGGCCGAAGAGCCACTTGCCCATCGCCTCGGAGACGTTCACACAGCCGTGCGACACGTTGGACTTGCCCTGCACGCCCTCGGACCACGGGGCGGCGTGGATGAACTGGCCGCTCCAGGTGATCCGCTGCGCGAAGTCGATGTTGGTCTTGTAACCGCCGGCCGGGTCGGTGTCGGTGGTGTCGAAGACGGTGTGCTCCTTCTTCTCGATCACCACCATGGTCCCGCTCGACGACGGCGTGGCCTTCTTGCCCAGGCTGACCGGGATCGTCTTGATCGTCTTGCCGTCCTGCTTGACCGTCATGGCCTTGGTCTTGTTCGAGACGGTCATGACCAGCGAGCGGCCGATCTTCATGTCGACGGTGAGGTCGGAGCGGCCGTACCACCCGTCACCCATCTTCACGCCCTTGAGCTGGACCTTGTAGAAGACCTTCGAGTACGCCTTCCAGTACACCTTCGGCCGGAAGTGCACCTCGGTGGGGCTGATCCAGTGCCAGGTGCCCTCCTGCGCGGGCGTGGCGGTGACCACCATCTTGCGTTCGACGTCCGCCCGGTACTTCTCCGGGATCGCCCGGCCGAACTTGATGATCAGCGGCATGCCGACGCCGACGGTGTTGCCGTCGCCGAGGAAGCTCGTCACCCGGACCAGGTTCGCCGGCTTCTTCATCGTGGTGAACGTGCTGGTGACCGTGTTGTTCTTGCCCTCGGCGGCCGGGGTGCTGACCGTGGCGGTGTACTCACTGCCCCAGTCCATCGACTGGGCGGGGTGCCAGACGCTGTCGTCCTTGTCGACGGTTCCCTTGACCTCTTCGCCCTGGGAATCCGTCACCTTGACGGTGGTGTTGTCCGGGTCCTCGCTGGTGTACTTCACGTCGGACCAGGCCTCGACGCCGGTGGCGGCGGCGGCCGGCGAGGTCACCGCGACGGTGCTCAGCGTGGGCTCGGGCGATGGGGCGCCGGCGGCGTTGCCGGTGGCATCGCCGGAACCGCCACCGTTCCAGCTCGGTGTCTTGCTGCCGCTGCACGCGGCGGTGAAGAGCAGACTCCCGGCCAGCAGCGCGACCATGGCCGTGCGCACCCGGCGCCGACCGCTGCCGGCCGGCTGGCTCAGCCCCGCCGACCTCAGCCCTGCCGACTGAACTTGATCCATTTCCATGGTCCCCTCACGGCGTCGTATCTCCCCCGGCGCCCAATACTGCTCCACAAAAGCCAGTTGACCAATCCCGGATTCGTGCCGGTACTCACTGCTTGCCCTATCGGTGTGACCGGGCAAACGCTGAATCGGACCGTGTCGCGAGGCCGGTCAGCCGAGGCCCGCGGGCACCGGGAGCGCACTGCCCTCGGCGAACTTCTCCCAGCTCACGTCCCATGGCGTCCAGCCGTTGCCGTAGTCCAGTTTGTCGCCGGTGCCCTTCACCGTGACCGGGTCGCCGACAAGCGTCTTGTCGAACAGCCAGGTCGCGTTCGAGGGGGAAACGTTGACACATCCGTGCGACACGTTCCGGCGACCCTGTGCGCCCGTCGACCACGGCGCGGAATGGATGTACTGGCCACTCCAGGTCAGCCGCTGCGCGTAATCGATCGGGGTCTTGTAGCCGTTCTCCGGGTCGGTGTCGGTGGTGTCGAAGACGGTGTGCGACATCTTCTCGATGATCACCATGGTGCCGCTGGAGGACGGGGTGCTCGACTTGCCGAGGCTCACCGGCATGGTCTTGACCACCTTGTCGTCCTTGAGGACGGTCATCTTCTTGGTGGCGTTGTCGACCTTCATCACGAACTTGCGCCCGATCTTGGCGGTCGCCGCCCGGTCCTTGTCGCCGTAGAAGCCCTTGCCGGTGGGCAGGCCACCGACCGCGATCCGCACCTTCAGCGTGGTGCCGGACTGCCAGAACTCCGGGGCGCGGTAATACGCCTGAGTGCCGCTGGACGTCCAGGACCAGGTGCCCGGCTGGGCCGGCGTGGTCTCGACGAACATCCGCTTCTGCACGGCGGCCCGGTCGGCCTTCTTGATGCCCGGGTTGAACTCGACCACCACCGGCATGGCCACGCCATACGTGTAGTCGTCGAACAGGTAGAGGCCGGTGCCGGTGCGCTTGCCGGGCGCGCCCATCGTGGTGAAGCTGGTCTTCGCCGTGGTGGTGGTGCCGTCGGCGGCGGTCGCGGTGACCTGCGCGGCGTACGTCTGGTTGGTCTTCAGGGTCTTGCCCGGCACCCACGCCGAACCGTCCGTGCGCAGCTCGCCGGCGACGGCCTTGCCTTTGCTGTCGGTCAGCTGGACCGAGGTGACCTCGCCGTTGCTCACCTTCAGCCCGATCTCCGCGCTGACCGGCACGTTCTTCTTGCCGGCCGCCGGAGTGACGGACACCGTGGCGGGCCCGGCGTCGACGGTGGCGCTCTCCGGGATCGGTGCCGTGGAGGTGGCCGGCCCGGCGCTCGCCGCAACGGCGGCCTCCGGCGACTTGTCATCGCCGCAGGCCGCTAGCGGCACAGTCACGGCCAGTGCGAGCAGCGTCGCCACACAGCGGCGGAGGTCAAGCATGGTCGTGCCCCGTTCTGGAGTTCTCGGCGCAGACATCGTGACGCACGCGCGCAAATTCCGGGTCCCCCTTAAGGAGGGAAGCGGTCGATTTCAAGGATCTCCGGGGGCCGTGCTACCGTTTTCTCGTTGCCAGCGCCGCTAGCTCAACTGGCAGAGCAGCGGACTCTTAATCCGCGGGTTGTAGGTTCAAGTCCTACGCGGCGCACAACGTGATCAAGGCCGCGTCACCTCCGGGTGGCGCGGCCTTCGTCGTATCCGGGTGGGGTTAGGGTTGCCCGTGCCTTCCGACGCCACGGTCACCCTCGATGACCTCGACATCCTCGCCCACCAGGCCTTCGACCTGGACGACCCGATGCCGGTCGTCGCCGATCTGGTCGACGCGGTCGAGCAGAACCGGCTGGCCGATCCGGCCGACGCCTCGCACGCGCTGCTACTCGCCTCCGAGTTGGCCGAGCAGGCCGGTGATCTTCCGGCGGCCCTCGGGTATGCCGAGCGGGCCACCACGGCGCCGGGTGGCGGTCCGTTCGCCCGGTCCTGCTGGGCGGAGCTCCTGGTGAAGTCGGGACGCGAGGACGAGGGGCTCGAGCAGTTCGCCGCGGTGCGGCCCGAGCTGCTCCGCGATCCGCTGGCCGCGTCGTACGTCCCGGCCGCCCTGGAGGCCTGTGACCGGGCCACGGTGGCCCTGGAGTGGCTGACCGAGGCGGTCCGCACGGTGATCGAGCGCGCCCCGCGGGACGAGCCGGACTACGCCGAGGTCGAGCTGCTGTTCGCGCTGATCAAGGAGCGGCACCGGGTGCGCGAGGGCCTGGAGCTGTCCCACGACGACCTGGACGACCTCTACCACGAGATGGAGGCCGCGGTGGAGGCGCCGGAGCCGGACGAGGGCCGCGCGGTGCTCTTCTGGCCGGAGCCGGAGCTGGCCACGCTGCTGGCCCGCTGGCCGGAGCAGGCCGAGGCGTACGGCGCGGACTGGGACCGGCACCGGGAGCTGCTGGAGCAGACCCTGGCGACCTGGTCGTCGTCCGGGGTGATGCGGCTGGGGCTGTTCCGGGGCTCGGTCGACGGGCTCGTCGCGTTCGCCGCCGCGACGGGTGTCGAGCCGGACGATCCGGCGGTGCACACCGACTACGCCGACACGATCGGCGACCAGGGCGGCGCCGTCGTGTGGCCGCCGCAGCGCAACGCTCCGTGTTGGTGCGGTTCCGGCGCCAAGTACAAGAAGTGCTGTCTGCCCCGTTCGCGAGGCTGACCCCGGGGGTGTGCTAGCGTTCTCTCTCGTTGGCCAGCGCCGCTAGCTCAACTGGCAGAGCAGCGGACTCTTAATCCGCGGGTTGTAGGTTCAAGTCCTACGCGGCGCACCACGCAGGAGAACGGCCCCGGGTTTCCCGGGGCCGTTCTTCTTTCTCTCGGCCAGGTCGATTTCTCTCAACCGGCTCGACCGTTGATCAAGGCGCGGTCCAGCGGGTTCAGGCAGACCAGGGCCACTCGGCTGCAGAAGTCCTCACTCCCGGCGTCGTGCCGGGTCAGCCAGGCCGCACCGGCCATGGTCTCGCCGCACATCGCCGCGGTGTACTCGACCGTCCGGGCCGGCTCGGGCCGCCCGTCGATCTCCACCGTGAGGTCGGATTGCGCCATTGCAGATCACACTCCCGATCGTTGTCGACTGCCGGTCGCATCGGGCAGGCGGTACGGCCGCCACCGTTCCGGGCATCCCTGCCCGACGCGACTCGCCTCGGGATACGCCTACCGTCCGTAATCAGTTCACCGATCCGGGACAGTGGCACGTTTTCCTTGGTGGATCTTCGCTCCCGGCCTCAGTGGATCTTTCCTCCGGTCTCTGTGGATCCTTTTGTCTCCGGTCTCCGGTCTCCGGTCTCAGTGGATAAGGGCGAAGGCCAGCATGCCGGTGGCGGTGAAGTCGATCGACGGCTCGTTCGTCGCGGAGATCCGCATGTCGTCCACGTACTGCGCGTCCGCCCGGTCGAAGGTCGCGTAGGACCCGGCGGAACAGAGCGTGCTGGGCGACTCCGAGGCGAGCGACTCGACCCGGTCGGCGGTGTTCGGCCCGTTGACCACGCCCCCGGTCATCGACGAGCGGGTCAGCGTGCCGATCTGGTCGTGCGGGCACTGCGGGTAGACGTCCCCGGCGCCGATGACCAGCGACATCCCCCAGCCGTTGGCGCCCAGGGCGACGGCGCGCTGGGCGGTGGCGAACGCCGCGTACCGGTCGTCGCCGGTCATCTGCCGGTAGAGCGTGGCGGTGGCCGCCCAGCCCAGCTGCCGGGCCGCGTAGTCCGAGCCGCCGGTGCCGGTGGCCGCGCCCATCGGATCGGCGGCGGCCGCCTTCACCGCCTTGTCCAGGCGGCCGCGCATGTCCTGGACGAGCACGGTGGACGGCGCCAGCCGGTACAGCTCGGCGTCGGCGATCGGGTCGACGTCGTAAACGGTCAGGCCGTCGTCGCCCCCGCCGGCCTCGTCGGCCCAGCGGGTCGCCTGCGCGGTCCACTCGGCGACCCGCTTGTCGCCGAGCGCCTTCGCGGCCAGAGCGAGCTCGGCGGCGCCCAGCGCCAGGTCGTCGGCCCAGGTCTCCTCCGGGTAGAACGCGTTCGGCACGGTGGTGACCAGGTCGCCGTCGGTACCGGTGTTCGCCTGCCCGAAGATCTTGGCGGCGGTGTCCAGGTGGGACCGGGCCGCGGCGGGGTCGGTGCCCGCCTCCCGCTGGGCGGCGAGCGCGAACGCGGCGGCCACCCGGCCGGCCAGGTTCGGGCTGATCGGGTCGCCCGGGTCTGCGGCCCGGAACACCGGCCGGTAGCGCTGGTAGTAGCGCTGGTCGCCGGGCTCCACGGCCAGACCGTCGTCGGCCTGGGGCAGTCGCCAGCTGTCGTGGTCACCCAGGAACTCGTCGTTCCCGGCCACGCCGACCTGGGTGTAGAGCACGCCGTCGCGGTACATCCTGGTCAGCCAGGACATCCCGTGGTCGATCTCGGCGGCCAGGGTGGCGGGGGCCGGGCCGTCCCGTTGCACGAGTTGCATGGCGATCAGGGCGTAGGCCGTGGTGTGGGTGAACTTGAGGTAGTCGCCGGCGTCGTACCAGCCGCCCTCGGCGTCGATCGTGGTGCCGGTGGCGGTCAGCGAGGTGTCGTCGTCATCGGGCGTCTGGTAGACCCTCGCGGACTTGTCGTCCAGGTGTGCGGCGGCCCGCTGCCAGGGGCCGTCGACCTGGTCGGCGCCGTCCCGGTGCGCCTGGAAGTAGCGGACCGAATCGGCCACGAGCGGGGGGTAGAGCTTGCCGGCGGCGTCGATCCGGAACGCCGGGGACTCCGCGGTGACGCGGTCGTTCACGCGTACCCGATAGGTGCCCGGCGTGCGCAGCGCACTGAGGTCAACGGGATTGATCGCGCGATAGCGCGGATTCCAGGCGCCCCGGCTGGGTCCGGCCGTGGTGGCGAGCACCTCGCGTCCGTGCTCGTCGACCACTGTGGCCTTCGCGCCGGCGGCGTCGGCCGGGGCCAGCAGCATCGCGATCTTGGTTTCCCGATCGGCCCAGCCGACCTGGTCGACCCGGATCACGGCGGCGGGCAGCACCGGCCGGGGCGCCGGCCGCGGCGCCTCACAAGAGGTGGTCAGGAGCAGGATCAAAATCAACGGTACGCACCGCAGGCGGAACCTCACGAGGCGCAAGCTTCACCGAGTGAACGATCGGACGGACGCACCGGGTGTGCGCCAAACATCTGACAGTTCGCTGTGAGCGGGGCGTTCGGCACGGGGACGTAAGGTCGGCGCCATGACCTGCGTCCTGCTGATCTCGGGGAGCACCCGGGAGGGCTCGCTGCACTCCGCGGCCCTGCGTACCGCCGTCCGGGTCGCCCCGTACGAGGTCGACGCCGTCTTCTATCCGGGGCTGGCCGGGCTGCCGGCGTTCGTGCCCGGTGATCCGGCGCCGCCGGAATCGGTGGCCGACCTCCGCCGCCGGGTGGTCGCCGCGGACGTGCTGCTGTTCAGCACCCCGGAATACGCCGGCTCGCTGCCCGGCAGCCTGAAGAACCTGCTCGACTGGCTGGTCGACGGCGGCGAGTTGACCGGGAAGGCGGCGGCCTGGCTGTCCGTTGTCGCGCCGGGCCGGGACGACGGCGCCCGGGCCGGGCTGGAGTCGGTGCTCGAGCACGGCGGGGCGCGGCTGCTGCGCCCGGCCTGCGTACGGCTGCCGCTGGACATCCGCACCGTGGACGAGCACGGCCTGGTCGCCGACCCGCGGCTGCACACCGCGCTGCGGGACATGCTGCAGGCGATGGTCCGGTCACACACGCCGTCGCCGGAGCCGCGTCGTGAGCCGTCCTGGCAGGTGCACTCCAGCATGTACCCGGTGATCAGCCGTACCGACATGCCGTCGTTCGGGCGCCGTACGCCGTTCTAGCTTCCGGACCTTCGGGATCGCCCGGCGGTCGCGCAGGCGCTCTGGCCTTCGCAGGCGGTCAGGGTCAGCACCTGCTGGTGCAGCTGGGCCAGCCGCTGCGGGGTGAGCTGGGCGATGACGTTGTCGAGCATCGCCGGGTCGGTGGTCCGGTCGTAGAACTCCTTCGACCCGTCCACGTACTCGACGTAGGTGAAGGTCCTGGTGCGCAGCGCGTTGTAGGCCGGCGGGATGTTCGCGCTGTCCCGCTCGTAGTCCGGGTCGTGCGGGTCGGTGGCCGGGTCCCGGTGCTCGATCAGCGCGGTGTCCCGCCAGTCCGGCGGGGTGACGCCGGAGAGCAGCGGCACGAGGCTGCGCCCGTCCACCTCCGGGGTGGGTGCTGTCGTACCGGCCAGCTCGGCGAAGGTGGGGCGCAAGTCGATGTTCTCCACCACGGCGGGCACGGTCTGCCCGGCCCGGACGCCCGGACCGGCCACGACCAGCGGCACGTTCACGTCGGTGTCGAAGGCGGTCTGCTTGCCGGAGGTCAGCCGGTACTCACCCATGTGGTAGCCGTTGTCGGAGTTGAACACCACGATCGTGTCACCGGCCACGCCGGCCCGGTCCAGGGTCGCCCGCAGTGAGGTGATCATCCGGTCGACCGACTGGACGGCCTGCACCCGGCGGCGGAACTCCAGGTCGAGGGTCTGCCGCTGCTTCGTGGTCAGCGGCGCGTGGCGGGACAGCCAGTGCGGCGCGTGGTCCGGGATCGTGTCGTAGGCGGCCGTCCGGGGTGCCTTGACGTCCAGGAACTTCGACGTGTCCGCGACCGCCGGGGTGTACGGCGAGTGCGGCGTGTAGGTGGCCACCTCCATCATGAACGGCCGGCCGCTCGCCGCCGCGGTGGTGATGAACGCCGACGCCTTCGCGGAGAGCACGTCGGTCAGGTAGTCCTGGGGCCGGTGGCCGTACGTGGTCACCACGCCGTTCTCGTTCAGCGCGTAGTCGTAGTTCTGGTAGGCGTTGCCGCCCACGTACCACTCGTCCCAGCCCGGCGGGACGTACGGCCGGCCGGTGCCCTGGGTGTTCCTGGGCAGGTACTCGTTGAGGTACTTGCCCAGGAAGGCGGTGCGGTACCCGGCCGCCTGCAGGTCGGTCGCGAAGGTCGACTTCTCCTCGCCGCGGCTGTGGAAGAGCTGGAACCCGCCGTCCGCGCCGTGATTCTTGAAGATCCCGGTGTGGTGCGGGTACTGACCCCGCAGGATCGAGGCCCGGGACGGGCAGCACAGCGAGTCGGTCACCGTGTAGTCGGTGAACGTCGTGCCCTCCTTCTGCAGGGCGAGGACGCTCGGCAGGTACGGCACCAGGTTCGCCGACAGGTCGTCGGTGAGCACGAAGACGATGTTGGGTCGCGGGTCGCCACCGGTCGCGGTGCTGGGGGCGGGCACGGCGGGCCAGTCGTCGGCCGTGCAGCCGGCCGCCGCCAGCAGGGTGACGGCGAGGACACCGGCGAGGGCACGGCGTAGTCGGGGAATCATGGCGCTGCGGCTGCTCCGTCCGTGCTCCGTCCGGCGGGGTGGTCACTGGAGGTTAGCCGTCGGTGAGATGATCTTTAAAAGAACCTCAAGTGCGGGGACTGCCGCGGGGTTGGTGACGCATAGTGGACACCCGAGACGCTCCCGGAAGGGGAACCATCACCGTGGCCAGCGCAGACCCGCTGTACCCCCGCATCGTTGTGGTCACCGAATGTAGCTGCTGCAGGCCGGAGCGTCCGGTTCGTTCGGCACCACGTCGGCCCCGTCTCCCGGTTCGCCCACCCCGTTCGCCGCGCCGCAGCGGCGGCTGAACCGGCGCCGGCGGCGGTTGCCCCACGGCTCACTCGACCGATTCGACACCTTGCGAAACAAGCAGGTGGAGAGCGCTACATCCCGGCTCAATGCGCGAAACTGCCGCGAAACGAGCCGTGGTTAGCGTCGGGCCCTCTTGAGGGAAAGTGAGCTTCGCGTGACTGCATATATGAACCGGCGGGCCCTGCTGCGTGGTGGCGCCGGACTGGCCGGTCTCGGCATCTCGGCGGCACTGCTCGCCGCGTGTGGCGATGACAGCGACGCGCCCGCGACCTCCGCCTCCGGCGGCGCGAAGAGCTTCGGCGCACTGAACTACCAGCTCTCCTGGGTGAAGAATGTGGAGTTCGCCGGCGCCTACATCGCCGACTCCAAGGGCTACTACACGGCGGCCGGGTTCAGCTCGGTCAACCTGATGGCCGGTGGCCCGAGCGTCAGCCAGGACGCGGTGGTCGCGTCCGGCAAGGCGCTGGTCGGCATCTCCTCGCCGGACATCACCGCGGCCGCCATCCTCAAGGGCGCCGACCTCGTCGTGATCGGCGCGCAGTACCAGAAGAACCCGTTCGCGATCGTCAGTCTCGCCGCGACCCCGCTCACCACCCCGCAGGACCTGATCGGCAAGAAGATCGGCGTGCAGGCCACCAACGAGCCGGTCTGGAACGCGTTCCTCAAGGCGAACAACCTCGACCCCAGCAAGATCACCAAGGTGCCGGCCCAGTTCGACCCGTCCCCGCTGGTCTCCAAGGAGGTCGACGGCTGGTTCTCGTTCTTCACCAACGAGCCGAACCTGCTCAAGATGAAGGGCGTCGACACCGCGGTGATGCTCCTCAACGACCACGGCTACCCGATGGTCTCCGAGGTCTACGTGGTCAAGAAGTCCAGCCTCACCTCGGACCGGGACAAGCTCAAGGCGCTGCTCACCGCGGACATCAAGGGCTGGACCGAGTCGCTTGCCGACCCGAAGGTGGGCGCCGACCTGGCCGCCACCAAGTACGGCAAGGACCTCGGCCTGGACGCGGCCGAGCAGGCCCTCGAGTCGGCCGCCCAGAACACCGTCGTGCAGACCGCGGACACCAAGGCCAACGGCCTGTTCACGATCACCGACGAGCTGGTCGACGAGACCATCAAGACGCTCGCCCTGGGCGGCGTGACCATCAGCAAGGAACAGCTCTTCGACCTCTCCCTGATCAAGGAGCTGTACACCGAGAACCCGTCGCTGAAGGCAGCGTCCTGACCGGGACCGCCGACCGGGGAATTGTGCTGCGCGGTCTGACCAAGCAGTTCGCGATCCGCCGGTCGACCGTCACCGCACTGGACAACGTGGACCTGGACACCCCGGCGGGCGCGTTCGTCGCGCTGCTGGGGCCGTCCGGCTGCGGCAAGTCGACGATTCTGCGCATCCTCGCCGATCTGGAACAGCCCACCTCGGGTGAGGCGTTCGTGCACGGCGAGGCGCCGGCGGCGACCCGGCGCAACCACCACCTCGGTATCGCCTTCCAGGACGCCGCGCTGCTGCCGTGGCGTTCGGTGGAGGCGAACATCCGGCTGCCACTGGAGGTCAGCGGGGTCAAGGTCGACGATCGTACGATCGCGGATCTGATCAAACTGGTCGGGCTGGAAGGTTTCGAGCAGGCGCGCCCGGCGCAGCTCTCCGGCGGTATGCGCCAGCGCGTGGCGATCGCCCGCGCGCTGGTCGTCGAGCCGAAGATCCTGCTGCTGGACGAGCCGTTCGGCGCCCTCGACGAGATGACCCGGCAGCGGCTCAACCTGGAGCTGCAGCGGATCTGGACCGAGCGGGCCACCACGACGCTGCTGGTCACCCACTCGATCGCCGAGGCGGTCTTCCTGTCCGACACGGTCGCGGTGATGAGCGCCCGGCCGGGCCGGATCGTCGCCCAGGTGGAGATCGACCTGCCCCGGCCGCGCACGCCGGAGATGATGCGGACGGCGCGATTCCACGAGCTGGAGGATCAGCTGAGCGCGTTGCTCTTCGACAACGCGTCCGCTCCCGCTTCCGCTGCCTCGGCGGCGGTTGAGGAGCCGGTCGGATGAGGAAGTCGCCGCAGTGGGTGTTCGGCGCCGGCGGACTGCTCACCCTCCTGGTGATCTGGGAGGTGGTCGGGCGGACCGTCTTCGCCGACAGCCGTGCGGTACCGCCACCGACCGCGATCCTCGGGCAGCTCGTCGACGACGGGTTCGGCTTCTACTGGCCCAATGTCGAGACCACGCTGCGCGAAGCCGGGATGGGCTGGCTCTGGGGCAACGCGATCGCGATCGTGCTGGCCGTGGTGATGGTGCAGGTGCCGTTCGTGGAGAAGGCGCTGATGCAGCTCGCGCTGGCCAGCTACTGCCTACCGGTGATCGCTATCGGTCCGGTGCTCGCGGTGCTGTTCAGCGACGACACTCCCAAGGTCATTCTGGCCGCGCTGTCGGTCATCTTCACCACGCTTGTCGGCGCGCTGGTCGGGCTGCGCAGCGCGGACCGCACCAGCCTCGACCTGGTCCGCGCGTACGGCGGGGGCAGCTGGACCCAGCTGTGGCGGGTGCGCCTGCGGGCCAGCCTGCCCAGCCTCTTCGCCGGCCTGCGGATCGCCGCGCCGGCCGCCATGCTCGGCGCGATCATCGGCGAGTACCTGGGCGCCGAATCCGGACTGGGAGTCGCGATGATCAACTCGCAGCAGAGTCTCGCGGTCGAACGGACGTGGGGGATCGCGCTGGTCGCGACCGCCCTCTCCGGCGCCGCCTACGGCCTGACCGCGCTGGTCGGCCGGTTGCTCACGCCGTGGGCGCCGAGGACCGCCCGATGACCGCCCCGGTTGCGGATCCGGTTGCCGCCCCGGTTGCCGCCGCCGCGCCGGTCGGGGCGTCGCTGGACCGGCACGTCGCCCGGCGGGCCGTGCTCCGGCTGGCCAAAGGGGTCGGCGGCGCGCTGCTCTCGGTGGCGGTGATCTGCGGCGTCTGGCAGTTGCTGGTCAAGGGCTTCGACCTGGACCCGTTCCTGACCCGCGGCCCGCTCGACGTCTGGAACTACCTGACCGACCCGGCGAACACCGCGGAACGCGCCCTGCTCCGCGAGGCCAGCCAGGTCACGGCGGTCGACGCGTTCCTCGGCCTGATCGGCGGGGCGGTCGCCGCGCTGGTCACCGCGATCGCCTTCGCGCTGTGGCGCAGCGTCGAGCAGACCCTGCTGCCGATCGCGATGGCGCTGCGGGCGGTGCCGCTCGTCGCGATGACCCCGCTGATCGCCCTGATCTTCGGACGTGGGCTGCTCGCGGTCACGGTCATCGCCGGGATCGTCACGTTCTTCCCGGTGCTGGTGAACGTGTCGCTCGCGCTCCGGTCCGTGCCGAAGTCGTCTGTGGACCTGATGCGGGCCTACGGCGCGTCGCCGTTCGCCACCCTGTTCCGGGTGCAGCTGCCCGGAGCGCTGCCGGCCCTGTTCGCCGCGCTGCGGGTGGCTGCGCCGCTGGCTCTGGTCGGGGCCCTGCTCGCGGAGTGGCTGGCCACCGGCAAGGGGCTCGGCTACCTGATGCTCGCCGCGGTCACCACGTTCGAACTCGATCGCATGTGGACCGGGGTGACCATCGTGACGGTCGCTTCGATCGTGCTCTACACCCTGATCAGCGTGATCGAGCAGCTGACCCTGGCCCGCTACGCCCCCGAACAGGCCCGCTGACGCAGCTCGCAGCCACAGCCACAGCCACCCAAACTCCCCACGCCCGTGGTTGTCACACGTTGCGTGGGGACTTTCGGTGCGCCCCGCGCCCAAACTCCCCACGCTCGGGGTTGTCACGCGTTGTGTGGGGACTTTCGGTGCGTTCCGCGCCCAAACTCCCCATGCTCGGGGGTTTTCAGCCCTGCGTGGGGACTATTGGTTCGCTCCGCGCCCAAACTCCCCACGCTCGGCCGTTCCGGGCGTTGCGTGGGGACTATTGGTTCGCTCCGCGCCCAAACTCCCCACGCTTGGCGGTTGTTGGCCCGGCGTGGGGACGTTGGGTTTGCTTCGTGCTGGACGGCGCTGCGGTTGGAGGTCTGACCGTGACCACCCGCGGACGTCGCCCCGGAGGGGTCCGCGTTCT
>NZ_BOMS01000032.1 GCF_016862315.1 Actinoplanes palleronii
TCTTGAGGTTGAGGATCGAAAGGTATTGTCGGTAGTCGATTCCGGCTATCGGGGGAGGAACCATGACACCGGAGCTTGTTGATCTTGGCGACCCGGCATTTCAGGCCGATCCGCATCCGTCCTACGCGTCCTGGCGCGGCACCGGTCCGGTCCGCCGCGCCCGGCTGCCCAGCGGCCTGGAGGCCTGGCTGATCACCCGTTACGACGACGCCCGGCGCGCGCTCACCGATCCGCGGCTGTCGAAGAAATCCTTCCCGATGGGGTCCGGGCAGGCCGGCGGCGGTTCCCGGACGGCGGGGACCGCTCCGCCGGCGGCGATGGGCCCGGGCATCGGCGCGGCGATCTCCAAGCACATGCTCGCGGTCGACCCGCCGGATCACACCCGGCTGCGCCGCCTGGTCTCGGCCGCGTTCACCGGCCGCCGGATCGAGGCGCTGCGGCCGCGGATCGAGCAGATCGCCGCGGAACTGCTGGACGGGATCGAGAAGGAGAAGAAGGTCGATCTGATCGACGCGTTCGCCTTCCCGCTGCCGATCCAGGTGATCTGCGAGCTGCTCGGGGTGCCGGCCGAGGACCGGGACGACTTCCGCGAGTGGTCGAACGCGGTCGTCGCCGGTTCGCAGGCCGGGCCGAAACTGGGTCCGGCGATCGAGGCGATGGTCGGATACATCCACACCCTGCTCGCCGAGCGCCGCGCGAAACCCGGTGACGACCTGCTGTCCGGGCTGATCCAGGTGCGGGACGCCGAGGACCGGCTGACCGAGGAGGAGCTCTCCTCGATGGTCTTCCTGCTGCTGGTGGCCGGGCACGAGACCACCGTCAACCTGATCGGAAACGGCGCCTACCTGCTGCTGCGCGACCGGGCCGAGTGGGAGCGTCTGGGTGCGGACCGCGGATTGCTGCCGGGTGCGATCGAGGAATTTCTCCGGTACGAGGGACCGGTCGAGACGGCCACCTTCCGGGTAGCCACCGAGGACGTGGAGATCGGTGGGGTGACCATCCCGGCCGGCGACCCGGTGGTGGTCTCGCTGCTGTCGGCGAACCGGGACACCGATCAGTACCCGGACGCCGACGAGCTGCGCCTGGACCGCCCGAACTCGCATCATCTGGCGTTCGGGCACGGCATCCACTACTGCCTCGGCGCTCCGCTGGCCCGGCTGGAGGCGCAGATCGCGTTCACCGCGCTGCTCGACCGGCACCCGGACCTGCGGCTGGACATCCCGGCCGAGGACCTGCGCTGGCGCCCCGGCCTGCTGCTGCGCGGCCTGGAGGAGCTGCCGGTCAGTCTGTAAATCTTGCGCTGACCGCCCGGGCTGGCATGATGTCGGCCGTGTCGAACATGCATGATCCGCGGCCGTCCGCGCCGGACTGGCCGACCACCGTGATGCCGACGGTGGCCCGCCGTGACGACAAGTACGCCGCGGCCGGTCGCCGCCGGCTGATCGTGCTCGGCTCGGCCGGCGCGTTCCTGGCCCTCGCGATCGGGTACTGGGCGTTCTCCGGTTCGGACGACGACACCCCGGCCCCGGTCGCGGCCCCGGTGACCAGCTCGGTCCCGGCGCCCGCGCTGACCACCGTCGAGCCGCTCGTCGAGACCAGCACGAAGGCCACCAGCAAGCCGCCGACCAGCAAGCCCACCACCAAGCCGGTCGCCACGCAGCAGGTCCGGCCGGGTCTGCTGCTCCAGCAGATGCAGCGCGAGCTTGGCCTGCTGGTCCGCCGGGAGGAGTTGGAGCGGGACGACGCCCGGTCGCTGAGCCAGCGGCTGCGCAAGGTCACCGAGTCGCTGCGCAAGAACGACCAGGAGGCGGCCGCCCGCCGGCTCAAGGACTTCGCCAAGAAGCTCGTCGACCTGCACGAGGACGACGACATCAGCGAGGACGGGTTCACCGCCCTGGCCAATGCCGCCGGTCAGCTCGCTACCCAGCTTCCGCCGATCTGAGGCGGCCGATCGCCGCCTCGACGCCGGCCACCCGGTCGGCCACCAGGGCGACCGCGCCGGCCGCCCGGACCATCGGATCCGCCTCGCTGCCGCCGAGCGCCTGCTCGCGCAGGTACCCGGCCTTGACCTCGGCCCACCGCTGTTCCCGGGCCGGGTCCAGCCGGCCACGGATCTCGGCCAGCTTGAGCAGGTTGGCCTCGGCGCCACCGGTGAGGGTCTGCGCCTCGCCCAGGTAGTGGTCGTCGAGCATCTGCTCCAGCTCGTCGTCGTTCATCGCCGGCACGATCCGCTCGGCGAGCTTGTTCATGTTGCGGTACGACCCCTGCAGCTTGAACGGCGGCTCGGTCCGGCTGGTATCGGACTGGGCGGCCGAGGCGATGTACGTCTGGTTGACCCGCAGCACCACCCGCTGCACCCGCTTCATCTTGCGCAGCACGGCCAGGATCTGCTCCAGCTCGGCCGCTGAGTACGGGTACGACAACCGATCCGCCCGGGCCGCCTCGTCCCCCTCGGCCAGCCGGATCAGCAGCGGCAGGTCACCGGAGTCCCGCCCGGCGAGCGGCGCCAGCACGGTGTTCGCGGTCAGCGCGTTCTCCAGATAGGACAGCTCGAACAGGTCCTCCCGGCCGGACAGCACGTCGCCGAGGTTCCACACGTCGGCCCGGTTGGCGAGCATGTCCGGGATCCGGAACCGCCGCCCGGTCTCGGTGTACGGGTTGCCCGCCATGCACACCGCGAACCGCTTGCCCCGCAGGTCGTACGTCCGGGTCCGGCCGTCCCAGACACCCTCCATCCGGCGCTGGGCGTCGCAGAGCGAGATGAACTTCTGCAACAGCTCCGGGTTGGTGTGCTGGATGTCGTCCAGGTAGAGCAGCACGTTGTTGCCCATCTCCAGGGCCAGCGAGATCTTCTCCACCTCCTGCCGGGCGGTGGCGTCCGGCGCGTCGGCCGGGTCCAGCGACGTGACGCCGTGCCCGAGCGCCGGGCCGTTGACCTTGACGAAGACCAGGCCGAGCCGGTCGGCGACGTACTCCATCAGCGTGGTCTTGCCGTAGCCGGGCGGGGAGATCAGCAGGAGCAGGCCGGAGCGGTCGGTGCGTTTGTCGTCGCCGGCCGCGCCGAGCTGCCGGGCCAGGTTGTCGCCGATCAGCGGCAGGTAGACGTCGTCGAGCAGCTGGTTGCGGACGAACGTGGTCATCACCCGGGGCTTGAACTCGTCCAGGCGGAGCCGGTCGCGTTCGGTGGCGGCGAGGGTGGCGCGCTGCTTCTGGTAGGCACGGAAGGCAGGCATCCTGATATTTCGGAAATCTCGGGTTTGGGCGAGCAGTGCGTCCAAGCGGATGTTGAGCCCGCCGTCGGTAATGCGCGGATGCACCCCGAGCAGCCCGGTGACCGTCTCGCTGGTGGCAGCGGACACGTCATAACGTGACAGCTTTGCTCCGGTCAGCTCGACAGCGACCGCCTCGTCCAAGTCGGATTTATCCCCCGCATCAGGCTTAGCCGTTAAAAATGCGCTCAGCCACGCATGTGCCAACTGACGCTGGGCGGTGGGATCCGACTCCAATGCCCGCAGATCGTCAGCGAACCGCGCACCACCCAGCTCACGATGGAACCGGTCCAGCAGGGTCCGCGCGCTCGCGCTGGTGGCGAAGCCGTGCCCGGCGGCCAGTTCCTCGACCAGATATTCGCCCACGGAGGATTCGGCGGAATTATCCAATTCGGACCGTAGCTGATCCAGGGCTGGGCCGACCGATCCGAACAGCTCCCGGGCACGAACCAGCGACGAGGCCCGCAAGGTCCACAACGACCGCTGCTCCGGCGTGGTGCCGGAAGCCCAGAACAACTGCGCCTCAGCGCGCGTCGACGCGTCATAGCGCAGCAACCCGGCCGCCGCGTGCAGTCGCAGCAACGCGTCCAGGATCACCGTGGCGTCGGCGTCGTGCACGCCGCGTTCGTAGCCCTCGTCGTACCTCTGCTCGGCGGCCCGGCGCACCAGGTCCCGCAACGTGCCATCGGTCAGTGCGGTGGCCGCGGCCGTGGGATTCTCGGCGAGAATCGCCGCAGCCAGGTGTTCCGCGCGGTACAGCTGCCGGTGCTCGGAGATCAGCGGCTGGTCCCAGAACGGCCGGGTCGCCTCGAACCCGGGATCGCGGACCGGCGCGCGGTAGTCGGTTCCGGTGATCGCGTACGCCAGCCCGCCGTCGTGCGGCACCAGGGTCAGGTCGATGGCCTGCTCGTTCACCGCGAACGTGTGCCGGCCCAGCCGGATCCCGCCGTCGCTGAACAGGTCGAGCCGGTCCCGCAGCGCCCGGGACGCCTCCTGCCGGGCCGCCTTGATCTGCCCGTCCAGCTCCTCGGCGCGGACCGTGTCGCCGCCCGCGCGCAACTCGTCGGCGACCGAGCGGACCTTCGCCACCATCGGATCGGTGGCGAAATACGTGTTCACCTCGTCCTGGTCGCCGAGCGTGGTGATCCGGCGGTGCACCGCGTCCAGGATCCGGCGGGCCGACGCGGCCAGCTTGTCGGCGCGCCGGGCCCGCTCGTCGAGCAGCGACTGCCGGCGCCCGGCGATCGCCTCGTAGACCTCGGTGCGCTTGGCGGCCAGCCGTTCACCGAAGTCGTCGACGTCGCCGAACCGGGTCTCCAGCGTCTCCACCTGGGCCATCAGCCGGGCCAAGTGCTCGTCGCAGCGTTCCGGGGTGTCGGCGGCGGCGAGCGCGGCGGCCACCGACTGGCCGAAGAGCGCGAACTCGGCGGCGAACGCGGCCCGGCCCTCGATCGCGGCCAGGTCCCGGCTGCGACCGTCCAGTGTGGCCCGTGCCCGGTTCAGGCCGCCGAGCACCGTGCCGATCTGCTCCAGGATGGACACCCGCACGGTGGCGTCGGCGATCTCCAGCCCGCCGACCACCTCGGTGACCACCTGCAGGCCGTCGGACTGCTCACCGATCCGGTCGCGGACCGGCTCGGCCTCGGCGACCGTGCCGATCGCGGCGGCCTGCACGGCCAGCTCCTCGACCACGGTCTGGTAGTCGGTGAACGCGTCCGGGCGGCGCAGGAACTCGACCGCGCGGCGGGCGGTCTCGTCGGTCGCGGTGACCAGCGTCGCGCCGATCCCGTCCAGCCGGTCGAGGTCGGCGTACCGCATCTCGCGCAGGCCGGCCAGCTTGCCGCGTTCGCGCCGCAGCTCGGCGAGCCGGGCCACCCAGCCGCTGGTGGTGGTCGGCGCCTCGGACTCGGCGCGGCGGATCAGCGTGCCGGCCGCCGCCTCGGCGTCGGCCATCGCCTGGGCCGCCTGCGCGGTCAGGGCCTGCACCGACGCGAACTCGTCGAGCACCTGGGTGGCCGCGGCGCGCACCTCGGCGAGCGGCTCGGCGAGGTTCTCCAGCTCCTCGTCGCCGATCCAGTGGTAGGTGTCGAAGGCCCGGGTGCAGGCCGCGATGATCGCCTCGAAGACCGGCCCGGCCGCGGACATCTCGTCGACCATCCGGGTCACCGAGAGCGCGTCGGCGATGCCCCGGACCAGATCGGCGTTGCCGATCCGGTCGAGCGGTCCGGTTCCGGCAGGTTGGGCCGCGGCGTGGGCATCCGAGACGTACGACGTCTGCCACACCTGTACGGGGTGCACCCGCGTCGGCTCGTCACCCGGGCTGCGCAGCACCACGAGCGTGCCGTCGTCGAAGATCGCATAGCCGTGGCCCGCGATCGGCGTGGCCACCTCCTTGCGGATCACGTTGTACGGCAGCAGCAGGTACCGCCCCGACCCGGCGTCGTGGAAGACGTGCAGCACGTCCTCGCCGTTGACCGAGCGGATCACCCGCTCGAACTCCAGCCCGCCGGTGTCCTGGTCGAACGTCTTCGCCACCCCGGTGGCCAGGTAGTACCCGCCGGGGAAGATGACGCCCTGGTCCTCGGGCAGCCGGCGACAGGCCTGCCCGATCCCGTCGAGGCGCTGCACGTCGTTGGTGCGCGTGTTGAACACCAGGTACCGGTGCGTGGTCTCCTGGTACGGCAGCACCCGCAGCAGGATCAGCGGCCCGACCCGGGCGTACGCGATCTCCGCGTCGGCCAGGCTCTGCAGCGGCTCGTCCACCGGCTCGGAGAAGATCCCCTCGCCGTCCTCGGTGTTGTTCTCCACCTTGACGGTCAGCGTGCCACCGACCGCCTCGACGAACACCTCGTCCTCGATCGACACGTGCGGGTGCCGGCCCAGCACGTGCTGCTCGCGGGTGGTCGGCGTCCAGGTGAAGTCGTGCGTCGGCGGGAGCACGTGGTCCCGTTCCCCGCGGGCGTCCTGGTAGGCCACCGACCCGTCGAGCCCGACCCGCCAGCGCAGCACCTTCAGGTCGTCGGCGCGCGCACCGGTCTGGAAGACCGCGAGCAGCAGCCCCTCGACCCGGCGCAGCTGCCGCAGCCGTGTCTCCTTGTAGTAGCGGTACAGCTCGGCGAAGTCCCGCCGGAACGCCGGGTCGTCCAGCAACCCGGCGTGGTGGACCGGCTGGAACTGCCGGTCGACGACGGCGAACACGTCGTCGACAGCGGTCTCGGCCTTCATCCCGAGGAACGCGTTCGCGCCGAACAGCAGCGCGTCCCCGGCCGGCGCCACGTCGACCGGCACGCAGTTGTTGCCGGTGCGGATCCGCTCGGTGCTCAGCAGCGCGGTCTGCTGAGCACCGAAGACCTCGACCCGGCGGGCGTTGAGCGTCTCGGCCCGGGTGGCCAGCTCACGGGCCTTGGCGCCGAGCCGGGCCCGGAGCACCTCGTAGGTGCCGGCGTCGATGTCGGTTCCGGTCACTCAGACTGGTCCTTCTTGAGCTGGTTCGCCACGGCCGCCGCCACGCTGAGGTTGGCGACGTCCGCGGTGGAGACCGAGCTGGCGAGCTTGTGCAGGTCGTCGGCGAGGTTGCCCTCACCGTTGAGGTACCGGGCGCCCATGCCCTGCACCACCGAGCTGTGCTCGACGAACCCGTCGATGCTCTTGCCCATCGTGATCGACCCGATCAGCTTGTCGAAGAAGACCGAGTCGCCACCGACGATGTCGATGTCCGCCTTCTCCAGGCCCGCGGCGATCACCATGGCCTGCGCCTCGGCGATCTCCTTGTGCACGTGGATGCCGGCCAGCCGGATCTCCTTCTCCATCTCCAGCCGCAGGCGGTACTCCTCGTGCGCGCGGGTGACGTCGTCGAGCGTGGCCATCGCGCTGGCCTTCTGCTCCAGGCCGATCGCCTCGCCGAGCAGCTTCTCCTTGATCGCCTCCGCGGCGACCAGGGCCTTCTCCCGCTCCACCACGGCCTCGGCGCGGCCGGTCTTCTCGTACACCTCGGCGGCACGGTCCCGGACCTGCACCTCGGCCAGACCGGCCGCGGCGGCCTCGGCCTGGGTGCCCTCGGCCAGCCGGATCTTGGCGCGGGCGTCGAGCTCGGCGGCCTGCTGCCGGGACTCGGCGAGCAGCAGCATCTCGCGGGCCTTGAACTTGGCCGCGGACTCCGCCGCCTCGGCCGCCTTGATGTCCTTGACCAGGAGTTCCTGCGCCTCGGCCTCGGCGTTGATGATGACGGCCTGGCGGGTCCGCTCGGCCTCCTCGACGACGCGCAGGCGCTTGATGTTCTCTTCCTGCTCGGCGACCGTCTTGTCGACCGCGATCCGCTCCCGGATCACCTCGGCCATGGTCCGCTTCTCGGTCTCGACTTCCTTGTCCTTGGAGATGGTGGACAGCTCGGTCTCCCGCTGGCGGCCGATCACCTCGAGCATCCGGTCCTTCTCGATGCGCTCGGTCTCGATCGCGATGACCCGCTCGCGGTTCTTCTCGGCGACCGCGATCTCCCGGTTCTTGTTCTCCGACTGCACGCCCAGCTGCTGCTCGGTCTTGATCCGGGCGGACTCGCTGCGCAGCGTCTCCTCGGCCCGGGCCAGGGCGATCTCGGCCTCCTCGCGGGCCCGTACGGTCTCGATCTCCCGGCGCTGCTTGATCTCCGCGTCCGCCTTGCGGCGTTCCAGCTCGAGGATCGCCTCGCGGGCGTCCACGTCCTGGCGGGTGATCTCCTTCTCCTCGTTGCGCCGGAAGTCGTTGGTGCGGATCGCCTCGATCGCGGTCAGCTCAGTGATCTTCCGGATGCCCTGCGCGTCGAGGATGTTCTTCGGGTCGAGCGAGGTGACCGGGGTCTGCTCGAGGAAGTCGATCGCCGCGTCCTCCAGGCTGTACCCGTTGAGGTCGGTGCCGATCACCTCGATGATCTGGTCCCGGAAGTCGTTGCGCTTGGTGTAGAGGTCGACGAAGTCGAGCTGCTTGCCGACGGTCTTCAGGGCCTCGGAGAACTTCGCGCTGAACAGCTCCTGCAGCGTCGCCTCGTTGCTGGCTCGGGCGGTACCGATCGCCTGAGCCACCTTGATCACGTCTTCGGTGGTCTTGTTGACCCGGACGAAGAAGGTGATCCGGATGTCGGCGCGGATGTTGTCCCGGCAGATCAGCCCTTCCCGGCCGGTGCGCGCGATCTCGATCGTCTTCACCGAGATGTCCATGAACTCGGCCTTGTGCAGCACCGGCAGCACCACCGCGCCGGTGAACGTGACGTCCACCCGGCGCACCTTGGAGACGATCAACGCCTTGCCCTGCTCCACCTTGCGGAACATCCGGCTCAAGAAGAACAGCACGCCGATCACGACGAGGACGATTACGGCGATCAGCACACCGAAACCCGTGGAGACAACGTCCATCAAAGGCCTTTCTTGGCAATATCGGCAGGAACGACCCAGAAGAACTCGCCTTCCAGGTCGACGTCGTAGATGAGGGCGACCGTGCCGGCCGCGAAGGTGTCCTGACCGGTCTGCCGGACCTGGATGATCGCCGAGGAGCCGTCCGGGGAGTGCACCTCGGCCTGACCGAAGGTCCGGGTCACCCGGCCGGTCCGGATCACGCAGGTGAGCCCGACGAAATCGGCGCGGGAGGCGTCCGGCCCGGTCGGCATCAGCCGGCGCAGCGGGATCGCCACCAGCCGGGTGATGATCCCGGCCAGGACCAGGGCGGCGACCGGGATGATCCACAGCGGGACCGTCCGGTGCCACTCGCTGCCGGCCAGCGTGCCGAACCAGGCGAGCGCGACCAGGAGCGAGACGAAGATCGGTACGGGTACGCCGAGCAGCGCACCGTACTCGTGCCCGGCCTCCGGGTCGGCGCCACCGGCGATGACCACGATCCAGTACCCGATGACGAGGATCAGCAGTGGTGTCAGGAGAACGGTCGGGAAGCTCAGTGCGGCCTCGATGAATCCGTTCGCCATGAGCCCCGTTCCCGTTCGCTGTGTGTCCCCTGAGAGTGACAGCCCGCGTCAATTCGCGATGTCCGGGGACTTGTTGTCCGGGGATAACCATGACCTTCATCCGGCGCCGGGGGAAGGGCAGACTTGGGTCATGGATCGGGAACAACTGGCCCATTTCTTACGAACCAGGCGTGAGGCTCTGCAGCCGGAGGACGTCGGGCTGCCCCGCGGCCCGCGCCGTCGCACCGGGGGACTGCGCCGGGAGGAGGTGGCGTCGCTGGCCGGCATGTCGGCCGACTACTACGGGCGGATCGAGCAGCAGCGCGGGCCGGCGCCGTCCGACCAGATGCTGGCCGCGCTGGCCCGGGCCATGCACCTGAGCCTCGCCGAGCGGGATCACCTGTTCCAGCTGGGCGGGCACCCGGCGCCGCGGCGGTCACTGCGCGACGACCACATCAGCCCCGGGATGATGCGGATCGTCGACCGGCTGATGGACACCCCGGCCATGGTGCTGTCCCGGTTCGGCGAGACGCTGCGGCAGACCCCGATGGCCCTCGCGCTGTTCGGCGACGAGACCCGGTACACCGGACTGGCCCGAGCGACCGTCTACCGCTGGTTCACCGATCCGGCCAGCCGGCGGGTCTACCCCGAGGTGGACCACCCCAAGCACGCGCGGTACTTCACGGCGAACCTGCGCCGGGCGTACACCGCCGACCCGCGGGGCCGGGCCGGTGAGATCGTCACGGCGTTGCTCGCGGCCAGTGACGAGTTCGCCGCGATCTGGGACGAGCACCAGGTCGGCCTGGTGCAGGTCGACCGCAAGACCCTGGTGCACCCGCAGCTCGGCGAGCTCGAGCTGTGGTGCCAGAACCTCTACGACGCCGAGCAGGAACAGGTCCTGCTGGTGTTCACCGCGGCGCCCGGTTCGGCGAGCTACGAGAAACTCCAGCTGCTCGCCGCCGTCGCCTGACATCCGGTTCTTCGAGACCCAGAAAGGCACCACCATGTCCAAAATCGCACTGATCACCGGCGGCAACCGTGGACTCGGCCGCGCCACCGCCCTGGCCCTGATCGACGCCGGCCACGAGGTGATCTACACGCACCGCGGTGACCCCGGCGAGAAGATCGACGCGGTGCCGCTGGAGCTCACCGTCGGCGAGATCGAGACGTACGACGACTTCGCCGACCGGCTGCGCGGCGTGCTGCGGGACCGGTTCGGCCGGGAGGACTTCGACTTCCTGGTCAACAACGCCGGCGTCGGCGTGCACGCCACCGTCGCGGAGACCTCGGTGGAGGCGTTCGACCAGCTGCTGAACGTGCACTGGCGCGGGATGTTCTTCCTGACCCAGAAGCTCCTGCCGCTGATCGCCGACCACGGCCGGATCGTCAACCTCTCCACCGGCCTGGCCCGGTTCACCGGCGACGGCTACGCCGCGTACGCCTCGATGAAGGGCGCCGTCGAGGTCTTCACCCGCTACCTGGCCAAGGAGCTGGCCCCGCGCGGGATCACCGTGAACGTGGTCGCGCCCGGCCCGTCGGCCACCGACTTCGGCGGCGGCGTGCTCCGCGACAACGAGCAGGTCCGGGCCGGGCTGGCGAAGGTGATCGCCCTGGGCCGGGTCGGGGAGCCGGAGGAGATCGCCGGGGTGATCACCGCGATGCTCGGCCACGACACCCGCTGGATCACCGGCCAGCGGATCGAGGCGTCCGGCGGCATGCACCTCTAGACGACTCCGAGGTCGTTCAGGCGGTTGATCTCACTGCCCTGCTCGACCGCCATCTCGTTGGCCATTTCGGACAGTCGCTCGTCTACGCCGCTGCGCAGCAGGTCGCCGGACATCTGCTGCGCCCCACGGTGGTGCGCGATCATCATGGTCGCGAAGCGGCGGTCGAAGTCGGCGCCCCGGGCCGCGGTCAGTGCGCTGATCGCGGCCGGGGTCTGCATCCCGGGCATGCCGGCGTGATCGTGACCGGGATCACTATCCGGCTTTCCGCGGTCGCGCAGCCAGGAGCGCAGTACGTCGATCTCGGGCTTCTGGGCCGCGCTGATCCGGCCGGCCAGGGCCCGGATCCCGGCGTTCCCGGCCCGGCTCGCGGCCAGCCCGGCCATCTCGATCGCCTGCTCATGGTGCGCGATCATCATCTGCACGAACGTCACGTCGACCGAGTTGTACGCCGACCCGTCCGGCGCCTGCACCTGATCGGAGTCGGTCACCCGGGCGGACTCACCGGGCCGTCCCGGCAGCACCACCCGCACCGGTTCGGTGGATGCGTGCACCGCCGCCGGCGAATCGACGGGTGCCCTGGTCAGCACCACGACGAGGGTCGCGCCGAGCAGTACGGCCGCGACAGCTATCCATTTCCACCGATTCATCTATCCCCCTCCGGCGGTTATCGTAGCCAAAGTCATCGATGTCGCTGGTGGTGCGCACACGTTCACATGTGGTGTCCGCCGGTGACTCGCAGCCGGAAGGAGCTCCATGAAGCACCTGGCCTCACGAGGGCTGGCCGCGATCACGATCCTGCTCGGATTGTCGATCGGCACGCCGGCCCGGGCCGGTACCACCGCCATACCCGCGGTCGACGAGATCGTCAGCAGCCCGAACATCTCCCAGGTCGGCCACCTGGACAAGACCGGGCCGTTCGCCGCCGAGAACTCGTTGAACACCGACTGGGCGTTCCACGGGAAGTACGCGTTCGGTGGCAACTACAACGGCTTCACCGTCTACGACATCAAGAACCCGCGGGACCCGAAGATCGCCACCCAGGTGGTCTGCCCCGGCTCGCAGAACGACCTGTCGATCTACGGCGACCTGCTCTTCGTCGCGACCGACTCGCAGCGCTCGGACGACTCGTGCGCCAGCGTGTCGGTGCCGGCCTCGTCACCGGCCGAGACCCCGCGGTGGGAGGGCATCAAGGTCTTCGACGTCAAGGACCCGCTGAACCCGCAGTACATCGCGGCGGTGAAGACCGACTGCGGCTCGCACACCCAGACCATGATCCCGGGCAAGGGCCGGGACCGGTCGGTGTACCTCTACGTGTCGTCGTACAACCTGTCGGGCGCGAGCGTGCCGAACTGCGCGCTGCCGCACGACAAGATCTCCATCGTCAAGGTGCCGCTGAAGAACCCGACGGCCGCGGCCGTGGTGGCGACGCCGGTGCTGTTCCCGGACGGTGGTTTCGGCGGTGACGAGGACGGCTCGCCGACGACCGGGTGCCACGACATCACGGCGTACCCGCAGAAGGACATCGCGGCCGGCGCCTGCATGGGCGACGGTGCGCTGTTCGACATCTCGAACCCGGTGGCGCCCAAGGTGATCACCACGGTCCGGGACACCGCGAACTTCGCGTTCTGGCACTCGGCGACGTTCAACAACGCCGGCACCAAGGTGGTCTACACCGACGAGCTGGGTGGCGGTGGCGGTGCGACCTGCAACCCCACGGTCGGACCGGACCGAGGCGCCGACGCGATCTACGACATCGTCGGCAAGGGCAAGCGGGCCAAGCTGGTCTTCCGCAGCTACTTCAAGATCCCGCGGGAGAACGCCGCGACCGAGAACTGCGTGGCGCACAACGGCTCGCTGATCCCGGTGCCCGGTCGGGACATCATGGTGCAGGCCTGGTACCAGGGCGGCATCTCGATCTGGGACTTCACCAACTCCGCGAAGCCGGTCGAGATCGCCTACTGGGAGCGCGGGCCGCTGAGCACCGAGCGCCTGATCGTCGGCGGTTCCTGGTCGGCCTACTGGTACAACGGCTACATCTACTCCAGTGACATCCAGAAGGGTCTCGATGTCCTGAAGGTCGACGACCGCCGGCTCCGTGGCGCGGAGCACTTCCGCACCCGGGAGTTCAACGCGCAGACCCAGGCGAACTTCTACACCTGGTGACGCTCGGGGGGACCGGCTGGCGGGCCGGTCTCACCCGTGCGGCGCGGCCGCCTTCGACCACGCCCACAGGGCCCACCACCAGCGCACCGTCTCCAGCACGGTGAGCTGCTCACCCGACGCGCCGAACCCGGTCAGCTCGTGCAACCGCCGCAGCCGGTAGCGGACCGTGTTCGGATGCAGATGCAGCGAGCCCGCGGTCAGGTCCAGCCGCTGACCCCGGTCCAGGTAGGCGAGCGCGGTCCCGGCGAGATCCCGATGGAAGTCGTCGTCCGGTTGCAGCGCGCCCAGCAACTCGTCGCTCAGGAACCCGGCCAGCATCGGCTGCTCGGCCAGCGCGGTCTCCCCGGCCAGCGAGGTCACCCCGTGCGTGCCGGTCTCCCCGCGGACGCGCGCCGCTTGCAGCGCGGCGAGGGCGAGGCGGTGCGCGGCTGCGGCGTTTTTCAACGGTACGGGGGGAGTGCTCACGACCAGTCCCGGCATCACGCCGGGCAGCCGCGGGGTCAGCCCGCTGAGCCGCCCGCCGACCGGCGCCAGCACCCCGCCGCAGCGCGCGAACGCCTGCTCCAGCTCGCGTACCCGGGCCGGTTCGGCGGCGTCCGACACCACGCAGTGGTAACGCCCCTCGGCGGTCAGCCCGAACCGCCCCAGGTCGCCACCGGCGTCCGTGCCGTCGGCGCCGTCGGTGCCCTCGCCGAGCAGCAGGTGCCGCAGCAGCCTGATCCGGGCCGCCCGCCGATCGAGGTCCAGCTGCCGCTCGGCGGTCCGGTATCCGGCCAGCACGTGGCGTTCCAGGGCGTTGCCGTACCGGTCGAGTCGCAGCAGCCCCTGCAGCAGCACGTCGTCCGGCAGGCCGGCGGCCCGGCCCCGGGCGATGGCGATCTCCAGGATCCGGCTGCGCCCGCCGTGCACCCCGGAGAGCAGTGCGCCCACCGGCACACCGAGCGACGCGCCCTCGGCGCCGAACCGCACCGCGTCGGCGAAGTCCTCGTCACCCGCCTCGCCGGCGCCCAGGAACGCCGCGCACCCGGCGGTGATCAGCGCGGCCACGTGCCGGCGGCTGGCGGCCGGTGGCAGCCGGGCCGACTCCGGTGACTGCGCCCGCGCCGAGGCGACCACGTCGTCGACCAGCCGGGTGTCCGTGGCCAGCGCGTGGACCAGGGTGGTGAGCACGTTCGCAGTCATCCGGCGGCACCTATCGAGACGATTGTTCTCCCGTGGTTACCGCAAAGTAACAGTTGCCGTCATCGATGTGAATCAGCCCAGCGAGGTGGCCCGCGCCTTGCGGTCGTGCTTGCGCTGGTACATCGCGGCGTCCGCCTCGCGCAGCAGCCGATCGCCCTCGCCCGGCCGCCCGGAGGCCGTACCGACGCTCGCGCCCACGGTCAGCCAGAGCTCGTTGATCATCATGGGCGCGGCGATCACGGTGGCGATCCGGTCGGCAAGCGTCGCGGCCGCCTCCGGGCCGATGTCCGGCAGCAGTACGGCGAACTCGTCGCCACCCAGCCGGGCGGCCACCTCACCGGCACCGAGCAGCCCGGCCAGCCGCTCGGCGACCATCACGAGCACCTGGTCACCGGCGTGGTGCCCGTGCCGATCGTTGATCGCTTTGAAGCCGTCCAGGTCGATCAGCAGCATGCTGACCGGGGTGCCGTCCGCGGCGCCGGCCGACTCGTCGATCCGGCGCTGCAGCAGCACCCGGTTGGCCAGCCCGGTGAGCGCGTCGTGGGTGGCCTGGCGCTCCAGCTCGTCGTGCAGCGCGCGGGTCTCGCTGGCGTCCCGTGCGTTGATCACCACGCCCTGGATGTTCGGGTTGTCGCTCAGGTCCGTGCTGATCAGATCCAGCCATCGGTACGTCCCGTCGGCGTGCCGCCAGCGCACCTGGGCGGCCAGGCCCCGCCCCGGGTTCGCGGTCTGCCAGGCGACGTGCCGCTGCACGGTCGCCATGTCGCCGGGGTGCGTCCGCTCGTGCAGGGTGTGACCCACCAGCTCCGACGGTGCGAGGCCGAGCACCCGCTCGGCGGCCGGGCTGGCGTACTGCACGACGCTGTCGTCGGTGACCACGAGGGTCAGGTCGGAGGTGTTCTGGACCAGCGCCCGGAACCACTCCCGCTGCTGGTCCAGCTCGGTGAGCAGGTGCTCGTTGTCGCGGACCGCGGACAGCTGGCGGCCCAGCACGAGCGCCGTGATGGCCACCGCGCCGATCGCCACACCCCAGGTCCGCAGGTCCGGCTCGCCGTCCCGGAGCGCGTTCACCACCAGCAGCTGGGTGGCGATCACCGCGAGGTACGGCAGCACGCTCGGCCGCTGCCCGACCGTCCGGTCGCGGTCCAGGTCCACCGGCCGGGTCTGCACCAGCTGCAACCGCAGCGTGGCCGACACGATCAGGCACGGGAACAGCTGGACCAGGAACATCACCTGCGGGTCGACCTCGTCGCCGAACAGCACACCGGCCACCGAGGCGCCGAGCGAGGTCCCGGCCAGCCCGACGCAGCCCAGCACCCCGGCGAACCGGTTGAACGGCGCCGTCCCGCTGAAGATCAGTTTGAGGACGCCGAACGCGATGAGCAGCATCACCACCGTGGTGGCCGCGGCGCCCAGGCGGTCGATCGCGTCGTGCCCGCTCAGCTCGTCGGCGAGCAGGAAATACCAGAGGAAGACCGCGACGCCGGTGAGCACGGTGGCGGCGTCCAGCCAGAGCCGCAGCCGCTGCCGGCCCTCCCCGCCGAGCGGGTGCCGCAGCGTGGCACCGACCACGATCGCCATGCCGCACACCACGAACGCGGTCTGCACCACGCTGATCCGGTCACCGTGCCCGGCGTAGGACAGCACCGTCTGATAGGTGTCGCCGACCGCGGACGAGCCGCAGGCGATGATCACCGCCCGCCAGAACTTCCGGGCAGGCCCGGTCACGTCCGGGTGCCTCGCCAGCCGCCAGGCGAAATAGACATCCAGCACGTCGACGGCGGTCTGCACGGTCCACGACGCGTTGTTCCCGCTCAGCCCGGTGAGGAACAGCGGGACCATGAGCAGGCCGACCAGCACCAGCACGAGCAGCACGGGATCGAGGGCGGCGACTCGTCTGCCCATGATCGCTCCCGTCGTGGACGCTCTTTTTAGGTCCGGAATGTTCGATCGGCCCGGACCTGCGAGATGTGAGCGCTCGGCGGTGGTTACTTTAAATCGGCTTTAATCTCCGAACGTGATCGCCGGGAAAGCCACCATACTGGCTCGAACCGTGCGGTCCGGTGCCGACGGCCCGGGCTGGTCGATCGGCGGGCGAACCGGCCGGCCCGGGTCCCCACCGGACATTTCGCCACGGCCCACGGTTTCCGGTCCGCTTCCACCCGCGGCTTCCGGTCCGCCTCCACCTGCGGCTTCTCGTCCGCTGCCACCTGCGGGTGAAACCGACTGCCCGGCGCGCCGCGTCCCCCGGCCGGCCAGGGTGGACGGATAGTTTGACTGTCATGACGACGACCGCGCACCGTACCTCGGTGTTCCGGTCGTTCCCCGCGCTGCTGGCGCTGGTCCTGGCCTTCTTCGCGGCTACCGCGACCCCGGCCGTCACCGCACCGGACGTCCACCGCGCGTCGATCTCCGCCTCGCTCGCCCAGCACATCGACACCGCGAGCGCCGCCGCTTCCGCACCCGCCTCCGCCGTACCGGCCGAGGCCACCGCACCGCCCGCCGAGCCGGTCTCCGGCTACCCGGTCGCCGACCGCACGCGCGCCCTTCTCGCGCAGCGCTCGACCGGTACCGCGGGTTCGCGCGCACCGCCCCGCACCGCCGCCTGAATCCCCGGCACCGGCCGTCACGTCGGTCGCTCCGGGGTCGCGTGCACGTGCCCGGCCAGCGGAATCCCCAGACGAGCGGAAGCGGAAGAAACTCATGAACATGGTTGCCGAGATGCTGCTGCACGAGCCGGCCCCGGTCGCGATCTGGGGCGCCCTGTGGCTGGCCACCGTCCCGGCCATGGTGGTGCTCGCCAGCCCCGCCGGAGTCCGCAACCCGGGCCGCGCGCTGCTCGACGCGTGTGCGTTTTTGATCGGCCGCCCGAACCGCCGGCCGGCCGCGCCGGAGCCCGCGCCGTCCGACTTCTTCGCGACCGGCCCGGTGTCCGCGGGGTACGCCCTGGAGACGGTCTTCTCCTACCCGGCATTCGCCGCGGAGGTGCCGGTCCCGGCCGGCGCGGTGACGTATGCGGGGCCGGCTGTCGCGGCCGGCGTCGCCGTTTCGGCCGGGGTGCGCGGCGCCATTTCCTCGGGGCCGGTTTCCCTCGCCACCGCCGTTTCCGCAATGGCGTCGTCCGACTCCGCTTCGGTCGGGATCGTGCGGGTGGTGGGCGCGTCTTCGGCCGCCGGTGGAGAGGCTGTTCCCTCGGCAGCCGTTCCGCTGGCTGGGGTGGCTGCTCCTTCCGGGGCCGCGGCGGGTGGGGGCCTCGGGGCTGGTGGGGGCGGTGATGCGGCTGACCGTGCGTACCAAAATAGGGTTTTTGCGGATCTGGCGCCGGTCCGGCCTTCCCTGTTCTGCCGCTTCTTCCAGCGGGCGGCGGCGCGGCGTGCGGAGCGTTTGCGGCGGGCGACCGAGGCGCTGAAGGCGGTCCGTTACGCCGACGAGGTGCGGGTGGCCGCGGAGCAGGCCGGGTACGCCGCGGACCGCTGGCAGGAGAACTGGGAAGCGGCGTCCGAGCGGGTCGACGCGTCCTTCCGGGCCTGGCAGTCGGCCGACTCGCGGCTGCGGCGCAGCCGGGAGGGAACAGCCTTCGGTACGCCGTTCACCGGGCAGACACCGGCCGAGTATGCGGACCGTGAGCGCCACCTGCACCTCGCGGTCCGGGCTGCGGCGGAACGTGGCGAGTTGCCGACCAGCGCCGTCGCCGACGCCCTGACCGGCCGGGGTGGCTGGAACGCCCGCCTGCACCCGGTCGAGCAGGAACTCGTCATCCAGCGAGCCAGCGCCACCCACCTGGAAGCGGTCTGGAAGCGCGCCGTCGAGGCGGAGAGCGCCGCCTGGGCGGACGCGCAGACCGCCCGCCGCGACTGGCAGAGCCTGTGCCAGGAGTCGATCGTCGCCACCGCACACGCCACCGCGGTCCACCACCTGTTGCCAACCGAGCCGCCCACCGTGGCGGCACCCGCCCACCCGGCCGCCGTCGCCCGCGTCGCCTGACACCCAGTCCCGCACGGCTCCGACCAGGCCTTGCCCTGACGTGCGTCCCCTCGCGCGTCTCTCGCGCATGCCCTGTCGCATCCCCTCGGGCGTCCCCTCGCGCTCCCCGCCGTGCCTGTCGCGCGTGCTTCGCGCCATGTCTGTATGCCTGGATATCTGTCGTGAGTTCTTCGCGCGCCGCGCCTGCTCTGCCCGGTGCCTATCGCTCCGCACGCCCTCTCTGGATCTTGGAGATTTGCGCTCTTAGTGCGACCACCATTCGTCAAGATCGTGGCGGATCCGGCGGCGGCGCGTGCGGGGCGGCGCGTGCGGGGCGGCGCCTGAGGGTGGGTGGTGCGAGGCGGGAGCGCGGCGCGTGCCGGGCAGCGCGTGCGGGGCAGTGCGTGCGGGGCAGTGCGTGCGGGGCAGTGCGTGCGGGGCAGTGCCTGAGGGTGGGTGGCGCGAGGCGGGAGCGCGGCGCGTGCGGGGTGGGCGGTGCGAGGCGTGCGGTGCGAGGCGGGCGGGGCGGGTGTGCGGCGCGTGCGGGGGTGGGTGGCGCGAGGCGTGCGGCGCGTGCGAGGCGGGCGGGGTGGGCCGCGCGATGGGAGCGCGGTGTGCGGTGAGGCGGGCCGGTGCCGCTGGGGCCAGTGGGCGCTGTCCATATTGGATCGGCGGCTGGCCGATTTGCGCATGTAAATCAACGAACCCCCGGCGAGCCGCCGGGGGTTCGGGTGGAGCGGCCC
>NZ_BOMS01000033.1 GCF_016862315.1 Actinoplanes palleronii
GTCCGGCCGGGGGACCTCCGGCCGGACGCGGGCCCGGCGCCTACGGCTTGGTCAGCAGGCAGCCGGAGATGGTCAGGTCGATGGTGCGGGTGCTGGTCAGGCAGGTGGTGAACCAGTACGTCTGCTCGCCGTAGCTCTGCCCCTGGTAGACCTTCGTGGTCCCGTCCGCGGCGACCTCACACGGGTTGTTGAGCGTGCACATCTCGCCGTCGTCGTTGCCGGTGTTGTTGATGCCGACGATCTGGCCGCTGGTGGTGCTCACGATCGGGGAGCCCGAGGTGCCGTGGATGGTGTCGCAGGCGGTGTCGTACCGGATCGAGTCACGCCAGGTCCAGGTGGCCTCGCGGAGCGTCGGCACGAAGCTGTCGATCTTGCAGGACCAGATCCGCTTCCAGTAGCTGGACGGGATGCTGATGCTGATGCCGGCCGTCGGGCGGGTGGCCGAGATGGTCAGCGCGGTCGCGCCGTAGCGGCTGGTCAGGGTCGCGAAGGTGCTCGTCAGCCGGTACAGCGTGACGTCGGTGCCGGTCATCGTGGCGTACAGGATGCGGTCGGCGCGGACCGTGCCGAGCGAGCTGCCGCTGCTGCTGAGCAGGGTGCCCGAACGGGTGCTTGTGCGGTTCTGCAGGACGGTGCCGGCCGGGATCAGCCCGCCCTCGTAACAGTGTCCGTTCGTGAGCATCATGGCCTGGTCGGTGCTGACCGAGGTGGGGTAGCGAACCAGTGACGCGGAGCAGTTGCTCAGAGTGATGGTGGAGGCCAGGCCGGTGGCCGCCTGCGCGGGGGTGGGTCCGGCCAGAACGGCGGTGGTGGCTGCGATGGCGGCGGCCACGACGGCGACTGCGCGACGAAGGCGCATGCGGGGGTCGTCCCTTCAGTCAGGCGACGGACCCACGGCCGAGTGGGCGGGGATCGTCACCGATCGTTCAACGGTGCACGTACCCTCGCATCGGCATTCTTCTATGTCAATGGTCATTGATCTTGACTGGAAGTGACCATACAGAAAGCCGCAACACCCCACGGGTGCTGCGGCTTCCCTCGAAGGCTTTCCTCAGATCATGCACCGAAGAAGTTCAGTTGAGCCCTTCCGTCGGTGCAAACCCCTCGGTAGGCTCACGAAGCGATATCGAACTCGCCGTCCTTGGCAGAGTCCACGAAGGCGGTCCACTCCGCCGACGTGAACATGAGAGCTGGGCCCGTCTGGTTCTTGCTGTCACGGACGGCGATTCCATCATCGAGGAATGCGACCTCGACGCAGTTGTTACCGCCGTTGCCGTTACTGCGACTGCCTTTTTTCCAGACGGCACCGTTGAGCTGGTGCGCGAGCAACTCGTGCACCTCCCTCCAGTATGAGAAATACTTCGGGAGCCGCTAAGCGGTGAGCAGGCCCTCGATCATCTTGATGGTGGTGCGATGGTCGAGCGCCCTCGTGCTCAATCGCTCGAACTCCTGCTTGTAGCGAGCAACCTCAGGTGGCTGCTCCTCGTAGTAGTCTCCCGCAAGTCCTTCGAGGTAGACAACATCCAAAAGAGTGGTATCCCGAAACTCCAAAAGGGTAGCGGAGCCGCCGAGAAACGGATGTTCACCGGCGTCGAACGGCATGATCTGCAGCGATACATTTGGCAATTTAGCTATTTCAATCAAATGCTCGAGCTGGGCTTTCATCACGTCCGTGCCGCCGACCATGCGCCGGACCGTCGCCTCGTCGACGACCGCGACCAGCTCCAGCGGGCGCTCGCCGCTCAGCCGGCTCTGCCGGGTCAGTCGCAGTGAGATCCGCCGATCGATGTGCTGTGGCGGATCGTTCGATCGACCGGTACTGATCAGTGCCCGCATGTACGCCTCGGTCTGCAGCAGGCCGGGAATGATGATCGGCTCCCAGGACCGCATCGACGTGGCGGCCGCCTCCAGCCCGACGAAGTTCCCCGGCCGCATGATGTCGCGGTAGTCGGTCCACCAGGTCCGCTCCCGGGACATCCGGGCGAGCTCGACGAGGGCGTCCCGGTACTCGGTGTCCTCGACTCGGTAGAGGGTTAGTAGATCTCGGACATCGCGTGGAGTGACGGCGACCCGTGCGGTCTCGATCCGAGTGACCTTCGCGGAGTGCCACTCGAAATGCTTGGACACCTCTTGCTGGGTCAAACGTGCCGTCTCACGGCACCGCTTGAGCTCCGCCCCGAGTCGCCGGCGGCGCAGTGTCGGACCCTCAATATCGGACACCTGTGACTCCCTAACGGTCCCTAGGAAGTTGATATTACGAGCGTTCCTCACGATCCGGGTACCCACCATTCATGATCGACAATTGATGATCAATGAGGCGGTGGTGGGCAGCGGGGCCTGAATAAGAAGTCTAGTACTTCTTGCATTGACCTTGCTGTAGGGGACATGATGCCGAGGACATCGAGTTCTGTCTTCTTTGCTACATAGGCGAATTGATCATTGGAACTGGCGTCTAAGGGGCGTGGCGCAAGTGTTGGCTGACCAGTACTACCTGATCGCACACGAGGACCGCACCGGGCGGTCCAGGCTACATCCCCGTGCGACCGGCCTCGGGTTGGCCGCCGCATTACTCTCGGAGTTAGTGCTGGAAGGGCGCATCGGCATCGCCGAGGGCGACCTATTCATCATCGATCAGCGCCCGCCACGAGACGCCCTCGCCCACGACATTCTTGATCTTCTTTGTGCGCAGTCGCAGCACCGGGACGTCCGCACCTGGCTGTCATTCCTGGCGCAGGATTCGGCCCTCCGGGTCGCCGAGCGGTTGATCCGCGTCGGTGCCGTCGAGGCGGTCACCCGGCGCCGGATGCTCGGCGGCGCACAGACGCTCTACATGCCGAACACCGCCCGCCAGCGCAACGCCGCGGCCTGGGCCTCCACCCGGATCGCCAACATGCTGGTCCGCGGGATGGACCTCAGTGCCGCCGACCGGATGCTGATCGGCGTCGTGGTCGCCACCGGGCTCACCCGGCACGTCATGTACGGCTTCGAGATGTACCCGCACATCTACCACGCGCTGCCGAGCATGATCAGCTCCCTTCCCAATGATCTCCGCGAGCTCGTCGAGGCCACCGAGTCCCTGGTCGGGTCGGCGCTGACGGTCGGCCGCCGGTGAGCCGCGGGCGCCATCAGCGCCGCCGCGACAACGTCGACCGCTGGGCCGGGACGATGCTCACCGAGCTGCACAGCCGGCCGTCGTCGTCCGGGGGACCTGGCGACATCATCAGCCAGACCCTGGCCAGCAACCGGCTCGGCGTCTCGTCGGTGGTGTTCTTCGGGGTGGCCGGCGCGGCGCCGCTGACAGTGATCATCGGTGCCATCTCGACCATCTACGCGGTGGTCGGCAACACCGCGCTGCCGCTGGTGTACATAGTGGTCGCCGCGATCCTGTCGATCTTCACGGTCGGGTTCGTGGCGATGAGCCGGCACATCGTGAACTCCGGCGCGTTCTACTCCTACATCAGTCATGGGCTGGGCCGGGAACTGGGCATCGCCGGGGCGCTGGTGGCTCTCGGCGCGTACTCGACGATGCAGGCCGGGCTCTTCGGACTGTTCGGCGTGGTGTCCTCGGACGTGCTCGGTGCGGTCGGGCTGAACGCCTCCTGGGTGGCATGTGCCCTGGTCGCCTGGGTGTTCGTTGCGATCATGGGCATGCTCTGGGTGGACCTGAGCGGGAAGGTGCTCGGCGTCCTGCTGGTCGCCGAGATCGCCGTGGTCCTGGTCTACGACCTGGTCATGGTGGCCAACCCGGGCGACGGCTCGATCAGCGTCGCCACGCTCAACCCGAACCAGCTGCTGACCCCCGAAGTCGTCGCGATGATGGTGCTGGCGATCGGCGGGTTCACCGGGTTCGAGGCGACGGTGGTGCTCTCCGAGGAGGCGAAGGACCCGAAGAAGACCATCACCCGGGCCACCCACCTCGCGGTGCTGCTGGCCGGCCTGATGTGCGCGCTGTCCGCCTGGGCCATGTCGGTCGGCGCGGGTGCCGGACGGATCGTGGCCGACGCCCGGACCCAGGAGACGAACCTGGTCTTCAGCCTGGTCGGCCCGCACGTGCCGGACATCATGATCACGATGGGCTATCTGCTCTTCATGACCAGTATTTTCGCCGCCCTGCTGGCCTTCCACGCGGCGGTCTCCCGCTACCAGTTCGCGCTCGGCCGGGAACGGATCCTGCCCAGCCGCTGGGGTTACACCCACCCGCGGACCGGCGCTCCGGTGGTCGGCTCGATCACCCAGAGCGTGCTCTCGCTCGCGGTGATCCTGGGCTACTGGGCGGCCGGGGCGGACCCGCTGGTCCAGCTGTTCGGTTACCTCACCTCGGTCGGTGGCCTGGGCGTGCTCATCCTGATGTGGGCCACCTCGGCCGCGGTGATCGCGTTCTTCCTGCGGCACCCGCACCGGGAGAACATGTGGCGCAGCAAGGTAGCCCCGATCACCGCGTTCTTCCTGCTCAGCGTGATCCTGTTCGCCACCGTGGTGGGCCTCGGCGACATCCTCGGGCTGGCGGACGACTCCATCTTCAACTGGGCGTTCTCGGCGGGATACGGCGTGCTCGCCCTGCTCGGCATCCTCTGGGCGGCGATCGTGCGCTACTCCCGGCCGGACGTGTACGCGGCCATCGGGCGGGGCGTGGACAACCGGGCGGTTCCGGAGTATCTCGAGCCGCCCCTGCCGCACTCGCACGCGATGGCGTTCCAGAGCCACTATCCGGCGCCGACAAGTAGTAGGGACTGACCCGATGACGTACGCCATCCAGGAACTCGTGATCCGGCACGTGTCGCCGTTCGACACCGAGGAGATCACTGAACTCGTGGCCGAGGCGATGTGGGACGGGCCGGTCGCCCGCTGGCTGAACCCGGACCCGGTGATGCGCCGGCGCACGTCGCCCCGCTACTTCGAGATCTTCGTGGAGTACGCCCTCCAGTACGGGGAGGTGTACAGCACGGCGGACGCCGACGACGGCCGGATGTGCGGAGTGGCGCTCTGGTTCCCGCTGACCGCGATGATCCCGCCGCCGATCGACTACGAGCGCCGGGTCAAGGAGATCACCGAAACGGCGTTCGACCGGGTGCAGCAGCTCGACGCGGCGCTCGAGGCGGAGCATCCGCTGGAGCCGCACCACTATCTGGCCTTCCTGGCGGTCCGGCCGACCCGGCAGAACGAGGGGATCGGCAGCGCACTGCTCGGCCGTCATCACGCCCGGCTGGACCGGGCCGGGCTCCCGTCCTATCTGGAGGCGAACGATCCGCGTAATCGCGATCTCTACCTCCGGCACGGATACCAGGTCCGGTCCGTCATCCAGCTTCCCGACGGCCCGCCGCTGTGGGCGATGTGGCGGGCGCCTATGGCCTGAACTCCTAAGCGGCGGCCGCCGTCGGGAATTCGTAGATCCAGAACGACTGCTGGTCCATGCACTCGGAACGGATGGGGCCACCGGACAACCGGCGCAGCATCAACCTGACGACCTTGCCGAAATTGCGCTCGTCGTCGTTGAAGCGGCAGTAGTCGATAGCGATCATCCCGTTCCGGTCGTAGGCCGTGCGGTGCATGGCCTCGACCAGTTCCGCGAATGCCCGGGTGTCCCGGGCGTCCGTGCCGACCGCGGTGAAGCCGACATACCAGATCTTGTTCTGGAGATAGAGATCCGGCCATCGGCGCTCGAAGTACTCCGGGGCGATCAGCGGCACAGCAGGAAGATCATTGGTGAAGGTGGACAGCCCGCAGAGCCGGCCACCGTCGTCGAGACACAGGTACTTGTCGATCCTCGGGTCGTTCATGACCTCGTCGAACTCGGACCGGTACATCAGGTGTCGTTGTACGGCCAGTGCCCGCAGGTCCTCGAAGGCGCCTTGGTAGAGATCCCACGCGGCCTTCTGCATCTCATCAGGGATCTGGTCGACGATCTTGACAAGCATGGCTGCTCCCCCACGGGCCCCGTGTAGCCGCCCGTTTCATCGTACTTAAGTTGATCGATGATGGTTGACCAACAGAGTACGTACAGCAATCGTCTCGGGACAATGCGTGCCGAGGAAATTGGTGTGCCACTTTCCAGAAAGGAGGGTGCCTTAGGGAAATCGTGTGCAAGTTGCAAAGTGGCAGGTGACAAGCCGTATCGAACCCGCTCGAGCCCCGAGGAATTGGTTCCGGGAAAGGTTCAGTATTCCGCGAGTCGGCCTTTTTGCGGAATGCACCGAGTACTGGACTCCGTGCGCTGAACGCGGAGGATTCGCCTATCTGCGATATGGCGGGACCGCTTCGAGGGCGGGACGGGAGCGACGCGGCCGGACACCGCGGGCCATCCCGTGCGGCGTATGTCCCCCCGCCCGCCGGATGGTCCGCATCCATGTCCGCCGATTGACATAGTTCAGGCTCAAAACATAATCTGCCGAGGCCACGTCGTTTGAGGAGCGTCATGCCCGGTAGATTTCGAAGCCTGCTCGCCGTACTCATCATGGGTTTGGGTCTGCTGCAGCCCAGCGGCGCGCAGGCCGCGCCGAAGACCGCGACGGCCGCGGTGGCCGCGATGCAGCCCGGCTGGAACCTGGGCAACACGTTTGACGCCACCGGCGCCGACGAGACCTCCTGGGGCAACCCGCGGGTCACCCGGGAGCTGCTGGCCGGCGTCCGTGACCAGGGCTTCCGCAGCATCCGGATCCCGGTCACCTGGAGCCAGCACCTCGGCGCCGCACCGGACTTCACCATCGACCCCGCGGCGCTCGCCCGGCTCCAGGAGGTGGCGGGCTGGGCGCTGGACGAGGGTCTCTACGTGATGATCAACGTGCATCACGACTCGTGGCAGTGGATCAACAACATGCCGGCCGCGCACGACGCCGTGCTGGCCGAGTACACCGCGATCTGGACGCAGGTCGCAGCCGCCTTCCGGGACGCCTCACCCCGGCTGGTCCTGGAGAGCGTCAACGAGCCGCAGTTCGCCGCCGGCGGTGACGACGCGGCCCTGCTGGCCGAGCTCACCACGTCCTTCCACCGGATCGTCCGCGATTCCGGCGGCCGCAACGCCACCCGTCTGCTGGTGCTGCCCACTCTGCACACCTCGGCCGACCAGGTGTACCTGGACCAGCTCGCCGGCACCGTCACCGCGCTGCACGACCCGTTTCTGATCGCCACCGTGCACTACTACGGCTACTGGCCGTTCAGCGTGAACATCGCCGGCGGCTACCGCTTCGACGCCACCGCGCAGCAGGAGATGCTCGGGACGTTCCAGCGGGTGCGCGACACGTTCGTCGCCCGGGGCATCCCGGTGATCATCGGGGAGTACGGCCTGCTCGGCTTCGACCGCAGCACCGGCACCATCGAGCAGGGCGAGAAACTCAAGTTCTTCGAGCTGTTCGGACAGCAGGCCCGGGTCAATCAGGTCACCACGATGCTCTGGGACAACGGCCAGCACCTCGACCGCTCCGCGCTGACCTGGCGCGACCCCGCACTGTATGACCAGATTCGGTCGAGTTGGCGCACGCGGTCCGGCACCGCCGAGAGCGACCTGCTGTTCACCGCCCGCTCCGCGCCGATCGCCGACAAGACGATCACGCTGAACCTCAACGGCACCGGTTTCACCGGCCTCTACCAGGGCCGCACCGCGCTGCGGCGCGGCAGCGACTACACCAGGTCCGGCGATCAACTCACGCTCCGCTCCGGGTTGCTGAAGCGACTGCTCAAAGATCGATCGTACGGGGTGAAGAGCACCCTTTCGCTCCGTTTCGACCGGGGTGTGCCGTGGCGCCTCGACGTGCTCAGCTACGACACCCCGACCGTTTCTGACAGCACCGGGACGACGACCGGGTTCACCGTCCCGACCGCTTTCAACGGTGACCGGCTGGCCACGATGACCGCCACGTACGCCGACGGGTCGTACGCCGGCCCGCAGAACTGGACCGCCTACAAGGAGTACGACCGCTCCTTCGCGCCGGACTACACCGCCGGCACGATCGCCCTGACCGCGGACTTCTTCGCCGAGGTCACCGACGCCGCCCCGGTCACCCTGACGTTCATCTTCTGGAGCGGCGCCACCGTGACCTACCAGGTGACCCGCGCCGGGAGCACGGTCACCGGCACCGCCTGAGCCCCCAGCCGTGACGTTTCGCCGGGGCCGGCGGAACGCCACGGCTGGGCCCGCACACACCTTGCGTGGGGACTTTCGGTGCGGAGCGCACCCAAACTCCCCACGCAGTGTCTGGTCGCGCCTTGTGTGGGGACTTTCGGTGCGGAGCGCGCCCCAACTCCCCACGCAGTGTCTGGTCGCGTCTTGTGTGGGGAGTTTTGGTGCGGAGCGCGCCCCAACTTCACACGCAGTGGTTAGTGCGGGTGGCGGATGGCGGTGGCCAGGGCGGTGACGACGAGGGTTGCGGTGCCGAGGCCGAGAAGCAGCATGATGGTGCCGACGCCGTACATGCCGGTGCTGTCCTCGGCGGCGGCCTGCGCGGTCCAGACCGCGGTGAACGCCAAGGTCAGGGCGAGCGAGGCGAGCAGGGCGGGCACCCGGGCCAGCAGCGCGCCGACGAAGACCACCAGCAACGTCAGCGCGCAGCCGGCCACCTGCCACGCCTCGTACGGACCACTGGTCACCCCGGTCGCCGGGTCCGTCTGGTACTCGGTGTCCCATCCCAGCCAGGCGAACCAGGCGCCCGCGGAGAGCACCGCGACGACTACGGTGCCGATCAGGGCGCGGGACTTCCCGGTGGAGCTGTTCATGGCCGCAATATAGAGGCTGCGGCTGGCGCTGAGGGCTGCCTCGAGGCCCGGGAGCGCCAGCCGGTGATTTCAGTGGCGGGCGGTCAGGTGAAGCTGAGGGTGGTGACGGTGGTGTCCGGGTCCTCGAAGACGAGGAAGAGGTCGTGGACACCGCTGACCGGGCCGATCGTGGCGGTGGCTCCGGCGGTGGCGGGCAGAGTGGCCAGAACCGGTCCGGAGAGCGGGTCGGACAGGCGCAGGGTGAGCGGGCCGCCGCCGCTTCCCAGCACGGACACCTGCTGCAGGCCGCCGTTCAGGTCCACGTCGTGGAAGGCGGCCCAGGCGTCGGCGACCACGCTGCGCAGCGCCTCGCCCGGCTCGTCGGTGACCGCGACGTGGGTCGTTCCGGCGTACGCGTCATTGTCGATCGATCGCAAGCCGGAGCGGGCCGTGCGGGGCGGGATCTCCTCGCCGCGGACGCGGAGCGTCGCGGTCTGGCGCAGGTCGGTGCTGGAGCTGCCCACGGCGATGGTGTGCGCGGCCTTCTCGATCACCCAGCGGGACCGGGTGACGTCCCAGAACGCCAGGTCGGCGACGTTGAGGGAGAACGAGACGCGAGTGCGTTCGCCGGGGGCGAGCCGGACCCGCTGGTGGGCGCGCAGCCGGCGCAGGGGCTGCTTGACCCGGGAGCGCTGCTGGCGGGTGTAGAGCTGGACCACCTCGTCGCCGGAGCGGTCGCCGGTGTTGACCACGTCGACGCTGACCGTGACGAGGCCGTCGGCGTCGGCAGTGTCCGCGCTGAGCCGCAGGTCGTCGTAGCGGAACCGGGTGTAGCTCAGGCCGTGGCCGAACGGGAAGAGCGGGGTGCCGCGGTAGTAGAGGTAGGTCGCGTCGGTGGCGATGATGTCGTAGTCGAGCAGGTCCGGCAGCTCGCTGTCGTCGGTGTACCAGGTCTGGGTGAGCCGGCCCGCCGGCTCGGCGCCGAGGAGCACGTCGGCCAAGGCCGCGCCGTGCTCCTGGCCCAGGTGCGCGGACCACAGCACGGCCGGCAGGTGGTCCTTGGCCCAACCGATGGCGTACGGATAACTGCTCGTCAACACGAGCACCGTGCGCGGATTGGCGGCCCGCACGGCCCGCAGCAGCGCGTCCTGGGTGCCCGGCAGGTCCAGATCCCGGCGGTCGATCGTCTCGCGCCCGCAGACCATCGGGTGGTTGCCCAGTGCCAGCACCACGAGATCGGCCGACGCGGCCAGCTCGGCGGCCGCCGCCACCCCGTCGATCAGCACGTCGACGGTGAACACGGTGGCGTCCTCGAGCCGCTCGGCGGTGGGGCGGACCACCCCGTCCGGGCCGGCCAGCAGGAATCGCGCGGTCTGCACGTGGCGCAGCGCGGTCCCGTCACCGGCCGGTACGAACGTGAACGTCTCCTTGACCTCCCAGCCGTTCGGGCCGGGCTGGTCGTTCGGCAACCGGTCGCCGTCGAAGCCGACGCACAGCCCGTTGTCCACGGCACGCAGCGAGATCGTTTCCTGTCCCCAGTCGAGGACGTCGAAAAGCGCGGCCGTGGGCGTACCGGAAACGGTTTTGATCTGCAGGAAGCCGCCCTCGGTCGTGAGCGTGCCGCCGGCGCCGCGCAACAGCACCCGGTCCACCCCCTCGTGGAACAGGGCGGTCCCGAGGGCGGCGCGCAGGGATCTCCGGTACGGCGGGGTGCCGCTGTACCAGTCCTCGAAGACCGCGTCGCCGAGTGGCCCGATCACCGCGATCCGGCTCGTCGTGGCCGGGTCCAGGGGCAGGATGCCGTCATTGCCGAGCAGCACGATCGAGGAGCGGGCGGCCTCCCGGGCGAGGTCCCGGTGCGCCGCGCAGTCGATCACCTCGGGCCCGGTCGCCCGCCACGGGTCCTCGTCGGGGTTGAACTCGCCGAGCCGGATCCGCACCGACAGGATGTGGCGCACCGCGGCGTCCACGTCGGACTCGGTGATCAGCCCGCGGTCCAGCGCCGAGGTGAACCGGGCGATGGTCGGCGCGGGGTCGTCGCCGTCCTCGGTCACGCAGTCGACGCCGGCCCGCAGCGCGGCCGCGAACCCGGCCACGTGGTCGTCCTCCCAGTCCTGGTCACCGGCGATGTTGTGCACGGCCATGGCGTCGCCGACGACCATCAGCTCACCCGACGAGGCGGGCGCCCAGCCGCGCAGCACCTCGTTGATCAGCGGACTGACGTGTGTGGGCCGCCCGTTGATCAGGTTGTACGAGGCCATCACGGCGACCGCGGCGCCGGACGCGATGGCCGGGCGGAACGCCGGCAGTTCGTACTCGTGCAGCACCCGCGGCGGCAGGGTGCTGGAGGTCAGGCAGCGGTCGGTCTCGTTGTTGTAGGCCAGGAAGTGCTTCAGCGTGGGCGCGGTGCGCAGCCACTGCGGGTGGTCGCCGCGCAGGCCGTTCGCGTACGCCGTGCTCAGCTCCCCGGTCAGCGACGGGTCCTCGGACCAGCCCTCCTCGTTGCGCCCCCAGCGCGGGTCGCGCAGCAGGTTCACCACCGGCGCCCACACGTTGAGCCCGACCTTCGCCGGGTCGGCGTGGTGCATGGCGCGGACCTCGTCGCCGACCGCCGCGCCGACCCGGCGGATCAGGTCCGGGTCCCAGCTGCTGGCCAGGCCGACCACCTGGGGGAAGGTGGTGGCGGTGCCCAGCCAGGCGACGCCGTGCAGGGCCTCGGTGCCGGTCCGGAAGCCGGCCATGTCGAGGGCCGGCACGGGCGCCTGGTGCTGATGCAGCAGGGCGATCTTCTCCGGCAGGCTGAGCCGGTCGAGCAGGTCGGAGACGCGCGTGGCGAGTTTCTGCCGCGGGTCGCGAAAGACGACGCGAGAGGGGGATTCGGTCATCACAACGTGTTCCTTCGGGGCCGTGCCCGGCTGCCGCAGCGCTTGGCGGGGACTCGTCGAAGCGCTTCGACAGTCGGGCGAAGAAATCCACGCGAGTGGTTTCGCGAATGTTTCGGACGGAGTTCCATGAGGCTTGCACCCTTGTCACGGCTAGGTCAAGGTGCAGCAGGCATGTTTGGTCATCGATCGTTACATCGATGAACTAGTCAACGGGTCGGGGGATCCGTCCGGTGTCGACATGATCAAGATGGGACACCGCGCCACCCAGAGCGGCCGCATGCAGGCCCAATGTGGATGCTGTCAGGCGCGCGGTGGTGAACCGCTCGGCGCCGGGGATCAGCCACTCGGCCAGCGTCGCGTAGTGGTCGCCGAGCACGATCACTTCCGGGCTGACCAGGTTCGTCAGCACGGCCAGGCCCTGACCCAGATAGCCGGCGGTGTGCTCGAGGGCCTTCGTCGCGACGGCGTCGCCGGCCCGCGCCCGGATCGCCACCTGCTCGACGGCCGGGCCGGGATCGGCAAGCGCCTCAGGATCAAAATCGGGCAGAGCGCGCCGGATCAGCGGCTCTATCCCGGCGTGGTCCTGGAGGGTGGGCGTGCCGGGCGGGCCGAGGGTGAACCGGCCGAGCGGGCCGCCGCGCAGCAGTCGCCCCTCCAGGATCAGCCCGGCTTCCAAGCTGGTCGCACCTGACACGTAAGCCAGGTCGGCGGCCAGGTGTCCGCCGTGCCGGTGCTCGGCGACCGCGGCCAGGGCCGCGTGCTGAGCCACCGTGATGACCAGGTCCTTCTGCCGCAACGACCCGGCCACCGCGGAACGCAACTCCTCGCGGGGAGGCGAAGCGGCGATGGTCAGGCCCAGCAGGTGCCGGCCCTGCTGACGTACCCGGGACGCGGCGCGCTGGGCCAGCGCGACGATCTCGCTGGTCTCCCGGCGGCCGTCCAGAGCCCGGTGCCAGAGCAGCAGGCGCTCGCCCGAGTAGTCCAGGGCCAGCGCGCTGAGCTGGCCGTCGGCGACCTGGATGCCGATCGACGCGTACGCCGTGCCGTCCAGTGCCAGCACGGTGGCCGGCCGGCCGATCCGGTTGCCGCTCAGGCCGGTCTCGCGCAGCAGCCGGTGCCCGATCAGGTCACCGGCCAGGCTGGAGACGGTGGCCTTGGTCAGTCCGGTGGTCGCCGCGATCGCGGCCCGGGAACTGGGGCCGTGTGTCCGAAGGTGTCGCAGCACCACCGCGAGGTTCGTGGTGCGCACGTCGGCGAAGTCGGCAGGCTGAGGTTCGGCCCGTGTGGTGGTCACGTCAAGCTCCGCTCTCGCCCGGCCATCTCTGGTGGTCATCTTGCCGCACCACATCGTGGGTGCGCTCCCAACTGTGTCTTGTCGGGTAGCGCCGCGTCAGTTAGCTTGTCTTCGATGCACTTAGTTTAGAGCCTAGACAAACTAATCCCAAGAGGGAATCCAGTCAGATAGGAAGGCAGGTGCGCCGTGGGCGCGTCTACGAGCAGGCGTAATTTCCTGGGCTTGGCCGGCCTCGGCGCAACGTCCCTGGCTTTCGGCTGCAGCAAGAAGCCCGGTTCGACCGGCTCCGCCACCAACGCCGAGCAGGCCGCCGGCGTCGTGCCGACGTTCAAGGAATCCACCCTCGTGCAGCCGGACATCAAGGGCATCCGCCCGATGGCCGACGGCTACACGAAGTACCCGACCAACCTGGTCGACGGGATCACCGAGAAGGCGATCACCAGCGGCAAGCCGGTCACCGCGACCACGCCGTGGTGGGGCCCGGTGCCGCCGAGTTCGAACAAGTTCGTCGAGGCGGTCTCCGCCGACCTGGGCGGGACGATCACGTTCAGCATCCAGGACGGCAACACGTACGGCGACAAGCTGAACGCGATGCTGGGCGCCCGGGACGTGCCGGAGCTGCTCTGCATCCCGGGCTGGGAGATCAACAAGCTGGCGCGGTTCAACGACGGCGTGCACGTGCTGTTCGAGGACCTGACGCCGTACCTGGCCGGTGACAAGGTGAACGCCTACCCGCTGCTGGCCGGGCTGGACACCGCGGCCTGGAAGGACTCGGTCTGGGGCGGCAAGCTGATGGGCGTCCCGTTCCCGACCGACTCGCCGTACCCGACAGCGCTCTTCGCCCGTCAGGACGTCCTCGACCAGCGCGGCGTCGCCGCACCGACCAGCCTCGACGCGATCTACGAGTTCGGCAAGAAGATGACGAACGAGGCCAAGGGCGAGTGGGCCTTCGGCGACATCTTCCAGGAGGTGCTGCAGATCTGCGGCAACACCGGATCGCAGAACGGCTGGGCCAAGGGCGCCGACGGCAAGGTCTTCCACCGGTACGAGACCCCGGAGTACGCGCGGGCCGTCGAGTTCATGGCGCGGATCTACAAGGAGAAGCTGATCCACCCCGAGCTGGCCAGCACCAAGGGCGGTGACGTGAAGACGCTGTTCAAGGGCGGCAAGATCTTCATGTTCGCGGACGGTGTCGGCGGCTGGAAAGAGGTCCAGCGGGACATCGTCAAGACCGTGCCGGCCTTCAACATGCAGGCCGTGAAGGTCTTCGGCGCGGACGCGGGCAAGCCGCCGGTGCGCTGGGGCGGCACCCCGTCGATCATGTGGACCTTCATCAAGAAGGGCGTCGGCCAGGCCCGCGTCGAGGAGCTGCTGCGCGTGCTCAACTACACCGCGGCGCCGATCGGCACCAAGGAGTACGAGCTGCAGAACTTCGGCCAGGAGGGCGTGCACTTCAAGCGGGACGCCAACGGGGCGCCGGTCACCAACGATCTGTACTCCAAGGAGTTCGCCAACCAGTTCATCTTCCTCGGCGGCCGGCCGCCCGTCGTGCTCGGCGGGCCGGACATCCCGAACTACGCCAAGGACCTGGTGACCTGGGGCAACGACGCCACCCAGTACCTGGAGAAGAACCCCTGGGAAGGCATCAAGGTCGAGGTGCCGACCCAGCAGGCGGCGATCCAGCAGCCCACCGACGACAAGATCACCGACATCCAGCGCGGCCGGCGTCCGGTCAGCGACCTGCCCAAGGTGGTCGACGAGTGGCGCAAGGGTGGCGGCGACGCGGCCCGCGAGTTCTACGCCAAGGTTCTGGCTGACAACGGCCGATGAGTTCCTCGCCGATCGTGGAGGAGGCCGGCGCCGTCACGGCGCCGGCCCCCGCCGTGCACACCGTGAAGACCATGTCCTTCGGCGCGCGCCTGCGCCGGGACTGGCCGCTGATGCTCATGTGCGTCCCGGCGATGCTGCTGCTGGCGGTGTTCCACTACCTGCCGGCGCTCGGCAACGTCATCGCGTTTCAGGACTACAACCCGTTCGCCGGTGACTCGCCGCTGCAGGCGTTCCTGTCCAGCGAGTGGATCGGCTTCGGCAACTTCCAGTACCTGTTCGAGACCACGGCGTTCTGGGACTCGGTCCGCAACACCCTGGCGATCACCGCGTTCCAGCTGGTCTTCTACTTCCCGATCCCGATCCTGCTGGCCATGCTGCTGAACAGCATCCTGTCGCCGCGGCTCCGGTCGTTCGTGCAGAGCGTCGTCTACCTGCCGCACTTCTTCAGCTGGGTGCTCGTCGTCTCGCTGTTCCAGATGATGCTCGGCGGCTCCGGCCTGATCGCGCAGACCCTGCGCGAGGCTGGGATGACCGCGCCGGACGTGATGACCAACCCGGACACCTTCATGCTGCTGATCACGTCGCAGGCGATCTGGAAGGACGCCGGCTGGGGCATGATCGTTTTCCTGGCCGCGCTGGCCGCTGTCGACCCGAGCCTCTACGAGGCGGCCGCCGCCGACGGCGCCGGACGGTGGCGGCGGATGTGGCACATCACCCTGCCCGGTCTGCGGCCGGTGATCGTACTGCTGCTGATCCTGCGCCTCGGTGACGCGCTCAACGTCGGCTTCGAGCAGTTCTACCTGCAACGCGAGGCGGTCGGGCGGGACGCCGCCGAAGTGCTCGACACGTACGTCTACTACCAGGGCATCGGTGTCCAGCAATGGGGTGTCGGCGCCGCGGCGGGCCTGTTCAAGGCATTGATCGGGCTGCTGCTCATCCTCGGGGCCAACAAGGTGGCCCACAAGCTCGGCGAGCAAGGGATCTACTCGAAGTCATGACTACCGCTGCGGAAACCCTCAAGCCCCGGCGCCCGAGTCTGCGCCCGGTCTGGGAGGAGAAGCCCACCCTCGCCGGTCAGATCGGCAAGGGCGCGATCCTCACCCTCGTCGTCCTGGTCGTGGTGGTGCCGCTCTGGGTCGTGGTGGTCACCAGCCTGTCCTCCGCGGACACCATCAACAACGCGGGTGGCTACGTCTTCCTGCCGCGTGAGTTCAACCCCTCCGCGTACGTGGCGATCTTCTCCGGTGGCCAGGTCACCGACGCGATCCTGGTCAGCACGTTCGTGACGGTGGTCGGCACGGCGCTGAGCCTGAGCGTGACGGTGCTCGCGGCGTACGGGCTGTCCCGTACCGGGACGCTGCTGCACCGCCCGATCCTGTTCTACTTCCTGCTCACCTTCCTGATCTACCCCGGCATGATCCCGACGTACCTGGTGGTCACCGGGCTGGGGCTGAAGGACAACCTGCTGTCGCTGATCGTGCCGACCGCGGTGAGCGCGTTCAACCTGGTGGTGCTGCGGGCGTTCTTCATGTCGATCCCGTCCGAGCTGCTGGACAGCGCCCGGATCGACGGCGCCGGCGAGTGGCGCATCCTGTTCCAGATCGTGCTGCCGCTGTCCCGCGCGGTGACCGCCGTCGTCGGGCTGTTCTACGCGGTCGGCTACTGGAACTCGTTCTTCAACGCCGTGCTCTACCTCGACCGCAACGACCTGCAGCCGGTGCAGCGGATCCTCCAGCAGTTCATCCTGGCCGGCCAGGCACCGACGAACGTCGGCTCCGGCGCTGTCGTGCACATCCCGGGCCTCGGCTACGTCGCCCCGCCCAACCTCGCGATCAAGATGGCGGTCGTGGTGATCACCCTGATCCCGGCGCTGATCGTCTACCCGTTCGTGCAGCGCCACTTCACCAAGGGTGTGATCGTCGGCGCGGTCAAGGGCTGACGCCCGCACAGACCACCGCCGGGTGGGCCGGATCCCAGCTCCGTCCTACCCGGCGGTTTCACGTCCGCTCCCCGGTCACGGCCCCAGCCCGCCGTCCCTGTCTCACGCCGTGCCCGCCCCGCCGTCCCTGTCTCGCGCCGTGCCCGCCCGCCCCGCCACGATCGCCGGGGCGCGTCCCGACCTCGGCTGGCTGTCAGGGGTGCCTCAAGGCCATCGAGGCACCCCTGACAGCCAGCCCGGCCCGGTCAGCTGGTGTCCAGAGGTCCCTCGACGCGGTTGAGGCACCCCTGGACACCAGCCGGGGCCGGGACGCGCGCTGCCATCGCCCCGCCCGCGGACATCGCGCGCTGACCGGCCGGAAGCGGTGCGGCGGCGGTGCGGTGCGGCGGCGGGGGCGGTGCGGGGGTGGGGTGGGTCAGCGGGGTAGGTGCAGGTGGAGGGGGGTGGCGGCGGGGAGGGTGACGGTGCGGGTGCCGCCTGGCCAGGTGATCACCGCGGTGCGGGGGGCGGCGGAGGTCAGTGTGGCCTTCAAGGAGCCGGGCGCCCAGGACAGGTCGACGCGGACCGGGCCTCGGGCGAGCAAGCCGGTGACGCTCCCGGTGGGCCACTCGGCGGGTAGCGCGGGCAGCAGGCGCAGCCGGGCCACGCCGTCCGGGAGCACGTCGCGGCTGGCCAGCAGCATGGCCGCGACCAGGGCGGGCAGGCCGCCGGCCAGGTCCACGTTGAACATGTGGTCGCGGTTGTGGGTGGGCACCAGGTTCGGGCGCCAGTAGGCCGACGAGATGCGGGTCAGCGCGGCGTGCGCCTCGGCGGCCAGGCCCAGGCGGGCGGCGGCGACGCCGAGCAGGGCCAGGCCGTACCCCATCTCGTCGGAGGCCTCGCTCAGCCACCACCGCAACCGGGAGCGGACCGCCTTGACCGCCGCGGCGCGCAGCGCCGGATCTTCCTCGATGACCGGGTCGCCGGCGTAATAGAACGGGTAGAGGTGGCTGCAGTGCCGGTGTGCGTGGTTGTCGTCGAAGCGCGCGTCGAGCCACTCGGCCAGCTCGCCGCCGGCGGTGATCCGGTAGGGCGGCAGCGCGTCCAGCAGGGTGCGCCAGCGCGGCGCGTCGGCTGCCGCCGGGTCGAGGTGGAGCAGCGCGCGCAGCACGTCGCCGACTGCCTGCACGTCCAGGGTCGCGTCCACGGTGGCCTGCGAGCCGGTGTTGCGCGGGTGGTTCTCCGGTGAGTAGGACGGGCTGAACCGGGCGCGGCCGTCGACGATCTCGGCGAACGCCAGGTGGAACGCGGCGACCTCGCGCAGGTAGGGCAGGGCACGATCGGTCAGGAAGGCCACGTCGCCGGTGTGCTGCCAGTGCTCCAGGTAGAGCCGGCCGAGCCAGGCCGCGCCGGCGGTCCAGAAGGTCAGGCACCAGATCGGTCCGAAGTGGTTCTGCCGGCCGTGCGTGCCGAGGTGCGCCGGGGCGTAGAGGCCGGGCAGGCCGTAGAGGCGGCGGGCGTTCTCGCGCAGGTCGTCGCGGAGCTCGTCGAGCAGGTCGAAGAGCGGTGGCATCAGCTCCGGGGTGCCGGTGGTGTGCACGGCGAGCAGTGCGGCCTGCAGGTTGCCGTCGATCGTCCAGGCGCTGCGCCACGGCGGCGACCAGGTGCCGCTCCAGACGCCCTGCAGGGTCGGCGGGCGGGTGCCGGTGCTGCTGATGATCGCGTAGCGGCCGGCGTCGAAGAGCTGCTGGGTGCGCGGGTCGGGCAGCTCGAGGTGGACCCGGTCGAACAGGTCGCCGTGCTCCGCCGCGTGCGCGGCGAGCAGCTGATCAAAAGAAGGCAGATCAGGGAGGGCGTCCGGTTCCAGGCCGGGGGTGGTCCGGGCGACGATCAAGACCCCATCTCCGGTACGCCATGAGCGCGCCGTCACGGTGTACCCGGGCAGCGCCTCCGGCCAGTCCACGCCGGTGAAGCGGGCGGTCAGCGTGAGGTCGTCGACGCGCACGTCGATCGGGCGTTCCGGGGTGCCGTCGATCGGGGCGAGCGACACCGTCCCGCCGCACCCGGTGACCCGGATGATCAGGGCGTCGGCCGGGCGGGACACGAACGCCTCGCAGGTCACCCCGTCCCACGCCGACACCACGACACCGGTGCGGAAGTCGGTGCCCCGCGACCAGCCCGGCCCCGGCCGGTCCGGGGTGAACGTCAGGGTGGCCGTACCGATCAGGGGGTCGATCCAGCGCGTCGATGCGTACCCCGGATGGTCTTTGATCGCGAGGTCGCCGACCTCGGTGGCGGCCTCGGCGAACCGGTCCTCGGACAGCATTTTCCGCAGGCGCGGCAGCGCCGAGGCGGTGTCCGGCGCCGGCAGCGGCTCGGTGACCGGCTGGAACACCGCCTCGTGGGCGAGGGTGAAGCGCAGCGCGGCGGGGGAGCCGTAGCAGAGCGCGCCCTGCCGCCCGTTCCCGCTGATCAGCGCGTGCTCCCAGTCGTCCGTGGTGATCGGGGAGTGGAAGGCCGGATTGACGTTGATGCTCACGCCACCTACTTTGTTTAGAGTCAAAACTAAAGTCAAGGTGGTGCGATGCTGTTCTTCGGCGGCGACTACAACCCCGAGCAGTGGCCGGAAGAGGTCTGGGCCGAGGACGTCGCGCTGATGCGGCAAGCCGGCGTCACGATCGTCTCGCTCGGCGTCTTCGCCTGGTCGCATCTGGAGCCGGAGGAGGGCCGCTTCGACTTCGGCTGGCTCGACCGGATCATGGATCAGCTGCACGCCGGTGGGATCAAGGTCGCGCTGGCCACCCCGACCGCCTCGCCGCCGCCCTGGTTCACCCTGGCCCACCCGGAGGGACTGCCGGTCACCGCGGACGGGGTACGCCTCACCCACGGGAGCCGGGACACCTACTGCGTGTCCGCTCCGGCCTACCGCGCCGCCGCCCGGGGCATCGCCGGCGAGCTGGCCGCGCGCTACGCCCGGCACCCGGCGCTGGCGCTCTGGCACGTGCACAACGAGTACGGCACGGACTGCCGCTGCGACCTGACCGCCACGGCGTTCCGCGGCTGGCTGCAGAAGCGGCACGGTGACCTGGACACCCTGAACGACGTGTGGACCACCGCGTTCTGGAGCCAGCGCTACTCCGACTGGGCGCAGATCACGCCGCCCCGGGCCACCCAGTACCTGCCGAACCCGGCGCAGGTGCTGGACTTCCGCCGGTTCCTCTCCGACGAGCTGCTGGGCGCGTACGTCGAGCAGCGGGACCTGCTCCGCGCGGCCAACCCGGACATCCCGGTCACCACGAACTTCGTGCAGGGCGGCTGGGTCAGCGTCGACCACGCGCGCTGGGCGTCCGAAATGGATCTCGTTGCGGTCGATCACTACCCGGCCGCCGCGGACCGGAACGCCGAGGCCGAGACGGCGTTCGGCGGTGATCTGGCCCGGGGCTGGGCGGGCGGCGGCGAGTGGCTGCTGATGGAGACCGGGCCGAACCTGATCTACACGCCCGGCCGGATGCACGCCAAGGAGCCCGGCCGGCTCACCCGGCACAGCCTGAACTACCTGGCCCGGGGCTCGCGCGGGGCGATGTACTTCCAGTGGCGGCAACCGCACGGCGGCGCCGAACTGTTCCACTCGGCACTGGTGCCGCACGCCGGTCCGGACAGTCCGGTGTTCCGGGAGGCGGTCGGGCTGGGGCGGACCCTCAAGGCGCTGGACGGGCAGGTGACCGCGCCGGCGCAGGCGCAGGTGGCGATCGCCTGGGACGCGCCGTCGTGGTGGGCGCTGCAAGGGGGCGGGCTGCCGGCGGCCGACATTGATTACTTGGGCGCGGTGCAGCAGGCACACCGGGCACTGTGGACCTCCGGGGTGGCCACCGACTTTGTCTTCCCGGGGCGGGATGGGTTCGCGGCGGGGCTCAGTGCGTACAAAATAATTGTCCTGCCGCATCTCTACCTGGTGTCGGATGAGGTCGCGGCGGCGCTGCGCGACTTCGTCGCGAGCGGCGGACATCTGGTGGCCGGGCATCTCAGCGGGATCGCGGACCCGGCCGGCCGGATCCGCCTCGGCGGATATCCCGGCGCCTTCCGGGATTTCCTCGGGGTCCGGGTGGTCGAGTGGCGACCGCTTCCGATCGGTACGACGATCGCCCTCGACAACGGCGACCAGGGCGTGCGCTGGAGTGAACGGGTCGAGACGGCCGGCGCCGAGACCCTGGTCCGGTACGCCGGCGACGTGCTGGCCGGCGCCCCCGCGATCACCCGTCACCGGCACGGCGCCGGCACCGCCTGGTACGTCTCGCCCGGCCTGGACGACGACGCGCTGCGCCGGCTGCTGGACCGGGTGGCCACCGAGGCCGGCGTGCCACCGGTGCTGCCCGGCCTGCCACCGCACGTCGAAGCGGTCCGCCGCGGTGACCTGGTGTTCCTGTTCAACCACGGCGAGGCCCCGGGAACGGTGCCGCTGCCCGCACCGGCCACGAACGCGATCACCCGGCGGCCGCTATCGGAATCGGTCACGGTGCCGCCCGGCGGAACGATGGCCGTCGAACTCGAGTCCCGCTCCGACGCCGGTTGCCCGGCCGGGTGACACTGGTGCGGTGAGTGACCTCGGCACCGAACAGCCCGTCGACGCGCCGGCCCCGGCCCCTCGCCGCCGCCGAAAGGCGACCTTCATCGCGCTCGGCGTCCTGGTGGCCGTGGTGCTGGTGCTCGTCCTCTGGGGCCGGCTCAACCCGCCGTCGGCCACCACGATGCGGGACACCGCGCTGAGTGGCGTCCTGGCGACCGGGGGCCCGGCCGGTTGGACCGCGGTCCGCGAACCGCTTCTGCAGTCCACCGACAACTCCGACGTGGTCGACGCGGGCACCTGGGAGGACCGTGACGGCGTGCCGGTGCTCGTCGGCGACACCACGTTCACCGTGGTCTGGTCGGTGTCCCCGGGGACCGCGGAGGCCTGCACCGCGCTGGGTGACTGGGTCGGCAACCGGATCGTCGGCGAGGCCCGGGCCGAGGCGGCCACCAGCTGCCGGGACGCCCTGACGACGAAGCCCACCGGGACCGGCGTGTTCGACGCCTACGGCACCGAACCGACCGAGAAGAACGGCTCCGGACGGTATCTCTACAACGGCTGGAGCAGCCCGGACGGCCTGTTCGCGAGCCTGACCTACCAGGCGCCGACCGCCTGAGCGTTCGTGTCACCTTTTTCGGCGCCGGCCGCCGGATCGTTCTTGTCGCGGAACGCCCGGCGATAGGCGGACGGTGACGTCCGCATGGTGCGGGTGAAGTGGTGCCGGAAGGTGACCGCGGTGTCGAAACCGACCGCGGCCGCCACCTCCTCGATCGGTGACCCGGTCGTCTCCAGCAGCGCCAGGCTGGCGTGCACCCGCTGGTCGATCAGCCAGCGGATCGGAGAGCCGCCGGTGGCCCGGGCGAAGTGCCGCAGGTACGTCCGCGCCGACATGTGCGCGCGCCGGGCCAGCACCTCGACGGTGATCGGCTCGGCCAGGTGGTCGAGCGCCCACTCCATGCTCCGGGCCAGCCGGTCGTCGGCCGGGTCGTCGGTCACCGGCGCCTCGATGAACTGCGCCTGCCCGCCGTCCCGGTGCGGCGGCACGACCAGGCGCCGGGCGACCGCGTTGGCGATCGCCGGGCCGTGGTCACGGCGGACCACGTGCACGCAGAGGTCCAGGCCCGCGGCGCTGCCCGCGCTGGTCAGCACGTCGCCGTCGTCCAGGTAGAGCACGTCCGCGTCGACCTCGACCTGCGGGTGGCGGGCGCGCAGGATCTCCGCGTACCGCCAGTGCGTGGTGGCCCGGCGGCCGTCGAGCAGACCCGCTCCGGCCAGCGCGAACGCTCCCGAGCAGATCGACATGATGCGGGCGCCCCGGGCGTGCGCCGCGCGCAGGGCCGTGACCAGGGCCGGCGACGGGTCGGCCCGGACGTCGGGCACGCCCGGGACGATCAGGGTCTGCGCGGCGGCGAACGTGTCGAGGCCGTGCTCGGTATGCAGCGCCGCGCCGCCGACCACCCGGACCGGGCCGGGGGTCTCGGCGCAGATGGTCAGGTCGTACCAGGGGCGGTCGAACTCCGGGCGCGGCAGGCCGAACACCTCGGTGACGATGCCCAGCTCGAAGACCGACATGCCGGGGTAGGCCAGCACGGTGACCGTCCGTCGTGACATGGCGAAATCTTAGCGGTGGATGGCATTCGCGCCACTGGGCCGATCGGTCGTGCGGCGGCACGATCAGTGCCATGACCAGCGCTATCGAGCACTTCAGCAACCGGCTCCGCTACGAGACCGACGTCAGCGACGTGCACCACGACCTGGAGGCCGGCACGCCCGGCGTGGTGGTGGTCGACTCGCGCAGCACCGAGTCCTGGGACCAGGGACGCCTGCCGGGCGCCGTGCACCTGCCGACCCGGGAGATCGCGGCCCGGGCCGCCGAGCTGATCCCGGCCGGCACCTCGGTGATCACCTACTGCTGGGGGCCGGGGTGCAACGGGGCGACCCGGGCCGCGCTGGAGTTCGCCCGGCTCGGCTACCCGGTCAAGGAGATGATCGGCGGCTACGAGTACTGGGTCCGCGAGGGCTTCCCGGTCCGGTCGGCGGCGGGCGACCACTCCCGCCCCGCCGACGAGCTGACCGCCCCCGCCGGCGTCACCTGCGGCTGCTGACCCCGGCCGGTCACGGCCCCGGCTGGTTGTCGGGGGTGTCTCGGGGTGCCGGAGGCACCCCTGGGACCCAGCCGGGATTCGGGGTCAGTTGAGGGTGAGGGGAGTCAGGTTCAGGCGGGTGAGGGCGGGGCTGGGGGGTTCGCGGTTGGTGGCCTGGCGGAGCAGGCGGTCGGGTGGGCCGGGCAGTTCGCTCGCCGGGCGGCCGAAGAGCAGGCCGAGCACCAGGTCGGCAGCCGGCGGGGTGAGCCAGGCCGGGCGGCCCAGCGCGTCGGCCAGGTCGAGACCGTGCACCGCCAGCTCGACCACCCGGGTGGTCAGGAAGTCGTCGAGCAGCATGGCGTCGCCGTGCCGGGTGCGCACCACCCGGCCCGGCGGCTCCGCGGCGCAGCGGTCGGCCAGGTCGGCGGTGAACGCCCGGAACTCGCGCACGTCCAGGCCCGGCGCCCGGTCCTGGGCGAACCGGATGCGGGCCGCGTCGGCCTCCGGGGAGAAGCGGTGGTCCGGGCGGTAGTAACCGGCGGCGGAGACCTGCGCCGCCTCCGGCGCCGGCGCGGTCAGCATGCCGGGCAGCCAGGCGAGGGCGACGTGGACGTGGGCGAACAATTCGCGTACGGACCACGGTGCGCACCGGGTCGGCCGGCCCCAGTCGTCCGGCGCCCACCGGGAGGCGACGTGCCCGAGAGCGTCCGCCTCCGCCCGGAACGTCGCCAGGACCGTGCTCATCCGAGCAGTCGCTCGAGGAGCTCGTTGCGGAACTTGCCGGCCGGGTCGAAGCGCCCCGCCAGTGCGGTGAAGTCGGCGAAGCGGGGGTACTCGGCGAGTGCCGCGGTGGTGAAGACCTTGCCGAGGTGCGGGCGTGCGCCGAGCGGCCCGAGCACCTTCTCCAGGTCGGCGACGACCGGCAGCACCGCGTCGGTGTCGGCGATCCAGGTGAAGTGCAGGGCCAGGCTGTCCCGCTGGTGGTTGGGGGAGAGCCACAGGTCGTCGGCGGCGATCGTACGGATCTCGCAGACCTGCAGGACCGCCGCGACCCGCTCGCGGAGCTCGGCCACCGCCTCGATCGCGGCACCGGCCACCGACCGGGGCAGGTGCCACTCGGACTGCAGCTCCTCGCCGCTGCTCGGGGTGAACTCCATCCGGAAGTGCGGCAGTCGCTCGTGCCACGGGCCGGGCACGCCGCCCTGCTCGGTGCAGCTCTCGGCGGGCATGCCGGGCACCGGGTGCCGCGGGCCGTCGGCCAGGGTGGCGCCGAAGTAGTCGTCGCCGGTCATCGGCTCGAGCCGCTTGAGGAAGACCTGGTCGATGTCGGTGCCGGCCCAGGTGGTGAACAGGCTGACGCTGTACCCGCCGGCGAGGATCTGCTCCAGCTGCGAGCGGACCGCGGCGACCGGCAGGTTCTCGTAGACGTACTGCCGGAGCTCGAAGGAGGGCTGCACGTCGAGGGTCAGCGCGACGACCGGGCCGAGGGCGCCGAGGGCGGCCACCGCGCCGGGGAAGTCCGCATCGCCCCGGGCCAGCGTGATCAGCTCGCCGTCGGCGCGGACGATCTCCAGGCCGGCCACCGCGGTGGCCAGGTTGCCGTGCCGGACCCCGGAGCCGTGTGTCGCGGTGGCGACCGCGCCGGCCACCGAGATGTGCGGCAGCGACGCCATGTTGTGCAGGGCGAGGCCCTCGGCGTGCAGGCGGGTGGCGAGTTCGCCGTACCGGATGCCGCCGTCCACCCGGACCGTGGTCCGGTCCGGTCCGATCTCGACGATCCGCGGCAGGCCGGCCAGCGACAGCAGGTCGCCGTCGGTGTCGGCGAGACGGTTGAACGAGTGCCCGCTGCCCAGCACGCGGAGCTTCGAGGCGGCCGCGACCATCTCGCGGACCTCGTCGACCGAGCGCGGATGGAGCACCCGCCGCGCGCCGAAGGTGATGTTGCCGGCCCAGTTCGTCAGAGGTTCCACCGAGCCAGCCTACGACCACCGGCGGGCCCGCGATCGGCGTGATCCATCAGGCCGGTGAGGCCACATTGTGGGACGGCAGGTGCCAACACCGGCCTAATCGGAGATCAGGGTCAATATTGGGTTGTCTCTAGGTGTATACGCCCATAACGTTGGTCCATGCCGCTGGATGCCTCACGGAACAGTCTGGTGCTGCCGATCCTCGGGTTCCTCGGGGAGCGGCCGGCGCATGCCTACGATCTGGCGACCCGCCTCCAGGAGCGGTACGCACACCTCACCGCGACCCGCAGCACGGTGACCACGCTGCTCAAGTCGTTGCACCGCAACGGGCTGGTGTCGGCCCGCGAGCCGGGCCAGGTCGGCAACCGGCCGCCCCGCACCGAGTACGAGCTGACCGCCCGCGGGATCTCCGGCTTCCGGGCCAAGCTCGAGTCCGGGCTGCGGGACAGCCCGGTCGCCTCGATCGACTTCGCGCTCGCGGTGGCCTACCTGGGCAGCCTCCCTGCCGATCAGGCGGTCGCCCTGCTGACCGCCCGGGCCGAGCGGCTGGCCGCGGAGCAGGCCGGGCTGCCGTCCGGGTCCGGGGCGATGGCCGAGCTGCACACCCTCGAGCACGGGTACTGGAGTGGCCTGGTCTCGGCCGAGCTGGCCTGGATCGCTGCCCTGGTGGAGCGGATCCGGAGCGCCGAGCTGGCCTGGGCGGCCCAGCCCTCCTGACCATGTCCCGATTCTGCGGATATCGGGGCTTCCGCGGGTCTACAGTCGGTGCCATCGTGCGACCGACCGAGGGGGGCAGGTCATGGCGTCCATCGTGATCGCGGAGGACGACAAGGACATCGCCGACGTGCTGTCGGCGGTGCTGGCCGGCGCCGGACATGCCGTGCAGGCCGTCCCGGACGGCCCGGCGGCGCTGGACATGATCGTGCGGGTCGCACCCGACCTGGTCATCCTCGACCACCACATGCCCGGGATGAGCGGCATCGAGGTGGCCTACCGGCTGCGCTCGGAGAAGGCCACCGCGGCGATCCCGGTGATCATGCTGTCCGCGGCCACCCCGGCCGCCGCGCGCGGGCTCTGCGACATCACCATCACCAAGCCGGTCCGCGCCAAGCACCTGCTGGAAGCGGCCGACGACCTGCTCGCGGCGCGGGCGGTGGACCGGGTGGCCCCGGAGATCGCCAACCAGATGACCGACGTGCCCCGGCTGCTCGCCGTCTCCGGCTTCCTCGCCCGGCCGGACTTCGCCGCCGGGCTTGACGCGTTCGCCGAGCGGCTGGCCGAGCTCGCCGGGGTGCCGACTGCGGCGATCACCCTGGTCCTCAACGACACCGTGGTGGTGGCCGGGTCGTACGGGTTGCCGACGTGGGTGCGGGAGGCGGGCGGGGTGCTGGCCGAGTGGTCGCCGGACACCATCGTGGTGGCCGAGGACGTACCGGTGCTGATCGGCGACAGCCGGGCCGGCGACGAGTACGCGGACACGCCGCTGTTCGCGGTGAGCGGGGTGCGGTCGTACGCGAGCGTCCCGCTGCACTCGCCGGAGGGCCACATCGTCGGCACCCTCTGCGTGATGTCCGAGACGCCGGGCGCCTGCACCGAGAGCACGGTGCAGATCCTGCACTCGCAACGGATCTCGGCGCTGGATCTGCTCTCCCCGGCGGGGCACGCGTCCGCTGCGTCATAACGCCATCACGCTGCGCTCGTCACATTCACCGGTCCCATGGGGGCCGGTGAATGTCGTTTTAGTTACTGAACGTTACTATTAATCTTGCAGCTATAAGATCGTCCGATTTGTAGTCGGATCATGACGGATCTGACATCAAGGCCCTTGATTAGGCAAAACGGGTCGTGGTATCGGTGATTCGGATGATGCTTCATCGGCCATGACCCCAAATCGAGATCATCTGCTCGTGCGCACGTAACGAAACATGGATCACAATCGGTGACGGCTGCAACGAGTGTGGGGCAGTATGCAGCGCGGCAAGGCTCTTCACCAGAGAGGGAGCGCGGCACCATGGCGGAGATCCATCACTTCGATCACGGATGGGTTACCCCGGCAGTCAGTTACCTGCTGTCGGTGCTCGGCTCATTGCTTGGTCTGACCAGCGCGGTCCGGTTGCGGTCGGCCCGCAGCGGTGCCGAGCGCGGCTGGTGGCTGGTCCTGGCCACCGTGGCGATCGGCGCGACAGGTATCTGGAGCATGCACTTCGTGGCGATGCTCGGCTTCGAGGTGCAGGGCACCCCGATCCGCTACGACGTCGGCCTCACCGCGGCCAGCATCGTGATCGCCCTGGTGGCGGTCGGCGCCGGGCTGGCCATCGCGCTGCTCGGCACCGCGGCCCGGCAGGTCCGGATCCTGACCGGCGGCGTCCTGGCCGGCCTGGGCGTGGCCGCCATGCACTACACCGGCATGGCCGCGATGCGGCTGAACGGCGAGATCCACTACGCCGGCGCGCGGGTCGGCCTCTCGGTCGTGATCGCCGTGGTCGCCGCCACCGTCGCCCTCTGGCTCACCCTGGTGGTCAGCAAGCCGGCGATCCTGTTCGTCTCCGCGCTGGTGATGGGCATCGCGGTCAACGGCATGCACTTCACCGGCATGTCCGCCATGTCGGTGGTGGAGGAGCCCAGCTTCGGCACCATCGAGGGCGCCACGGCCGGCTCGCTGCTGGTCCCGATCGGCCTCGCGGTGATCTTCGGGATCATCGGCATGGTGTACGCGCTGATGGCCGCGCCCAACGAGGAGGACCGCGCGGCGGCCGACTACCTCAACGCGCGGATCGACGCCCGGCTGGCCAAGCAGGCGGAGCAGCAGCAGGCCAGTGCGAGCGCGACCGGCCGGGGCACGCTCGGCAACGGGGCCTGGACGTACCGGGACCGATCGCAGAAGTAGCGCCACCCCGATTGACGAAGCCCCCGGTCCACACCGGCCGGGGGCTCTTCTAGTGCTGGGCAAAATATCCGTCTATTTCCGTCAAGTGGAGGCAGTCATGGCGGTCGGGATTCTCGGGACCGGTTCGTATCTCCCGGCTCAGGTGGTGACCAACGTGGACCTGGCGGCGCGGGTGCCGGACGCCGACCCGGACTGGGTCGCGCGGAAGACCCTGATCGAGGCCCGCCGGTTCGCCGCCCCCGACGAGGCGGCCTCCGACCTCGCCGCGCACGCCGCCCGGGCCGCCCTGGAGCACGCCGGGGTCGCGGCCGCCGAGATCGACTACGTGGTGGTCGCCACCTCCACCGGCGACTCGCCCCAGCCACCCACCTCCAACCTGGTGCAGAACCTGATCGGCGCGGACCGGGCCGCCTGCTTCGACGTGAACGCGGTCTGCGCCGGCTGGGTCTTCGCCCTCGGTGTGGCGAACGGCCTGGTGGCCACGAACCCGGGCGCGCTGGTCCTGGTGATCGCGGTGGACGTCTACTCGCGGATCCTGGACTTCGGCGACCGGCGCACCGCAGTGCTCTTCGGCGACGGTGCGGGCGCGGCGGTGGTCGGCGCCGTACCGGACGGGTTCGGGATCATCGACCTGGACCTGACCTCGAACGGTGCGGCGAACGGCCTGATCTACGTCAAGGCCGGCGGCAGCCGCCTGCCGGCCTCACCGGAGACCGTCGCGGCCGGCGAGCACTACTTCCGGATGAACGGCCGCGGCGTGCGGGACTTCGTGGCCACCGCGGTGCCGCCGGCGCTGACCGCGCTGCTGGCCCGCTCCGGGCGCAAGGCCGGCGACGTGGACCACTTCGTGCCGCACCAGGCCAACGGGATCATGCTGCAGGAGCTGGTCACGGCGGCCGGCCTGGAGAGCGCGCGGACCCACCTGACCCTGCAGCGGTACGGCAACGTGGGCAGCGCGTCGTTGCCGGTCACCCTGGACGACGCGAACCGGTCCGGCGCGTTCCGGCCGGGCGACCTGGTGCTGCTGGCCGGGTTCGGCGGCGGCATGTCCCTGGGCGCGTGCCTGCTCCGCTGGGGCCGCTGACCGCTCCCGCTCCTCCGGCTGGTGGTGACGGCTGCCTCGTGGGTCTTGAGGCAGCCGTCACCACCAGCCGGAGAAACCCTGCGCTGGGCTACTTCGGCTGGACCAGCCAGTTCCAGGCTTTTCTGAGGCCGCTGTCCTGGTGCGCGGCGGGCAGGTCGGCGCTCGGCCGGGCCAGGCGTTCGGCCGGCTCGGTGACGATCGCGCCGTGCTCGTAGAGGCCGGCCACCTGGTCGCCGGCGGCGAACCGTGGCCCGTCCGGTGTGCTGATCAGCAGTCCGTGGAAGATGTCCTCGCGTTCGTCGGCGAGCACGCGTGTGACAGTGCCGACCGGGTCGCCGCTGGGTGTGCAGACCGGGACGCCCTCCCGAAGGACCAGGTAGGCGACCGGTTCGCCGAGGTCTTCCGCGTTCTCCGTCATGGGCGTGGCTTTACCCCGCCGGGCTCGTTTCAGTCACGCGTAACGGAAATCTCGCGCGGCCCGGCATCGGCTTTTCGGATGACCGAATGGTGGCGATTTGTCCACACTAAGGCTGGTGTCCGGAAACGCCGGAAATTAAGGGGTGTTCGGTAGGCTATTTCCCATATTGTCCTTTTCGCCGGGCGGCCCACCGCCGACCGGTTGAACAGAGGGCATCGGAGGATTCGTAATGCACATGAGTCGGCGAATCGGAACAATTTTCGCGCTTGCCACCGCAGCGGCCGGGATGGCCACCACGGTCGCGGCGACGCCGGCGACTGCGGCACCCGCGGCGCCTCGGGGCCCCCAGCCGACCAGCATGTGGCTCAAGCCGGTGCAGGCCGGCGCGGCCAGCTGGGTCGACATCGCGTGGCGGACCGACCGGAACATCTGCGACGCGCAGGTGCAGGTCCGGGGCGAGCGGGTCCGGGTGGACTACGCGGGCAACCGCCGCTCAGCGATGTTCCTGCGCGGTGCCGCGCTCTCCACGCGGCGCGGCGACGTCACCCGGATCCGGGTCACCCCGGACCGCGACCTGGTCGGAGTGACCAAACTCTGGGCGACCATCTCGTACGACGACTGCGGGCGGCGCGCTCGCACTCAGACGCGCACCACGGTGCTCTCACTGCCGGTGCTGCGCTCCACCTCGCCGGGGGGTCACGGCGGTCCGGGCGCTCCCGGGACCGGCCACCCCGGCGGGCCCACCGGCCAGGGCAACCACGGCAACCACAACCAGGGCGGCGCCCACCCCGGCGGCGGCCAGCCCGGCGGCGGTGACCAGGGTGGCTCGAACCACGGTGGGCCGGGGCAGGGCGGCGGTCACCACTGACCTGAGCCCCGGATGAAAGAGGGCGCGCGGCCGGCTTCCCCCCGGCCGTGCGCCTTCTTCACGCGTACAAAATCGGGGTCGTGAATCGTCAGCGACGAGCCATGATCAGTCCGGCCGGGTCACTGCAGACCAGGTCCAGGGCGCGCTCGAGCAGCTGCGGGTCGTAGGTCGAGGCGTGGAACGTGGCCTCCAGGTGCAGCACGCCGTTCATCTCGCTGGTGGTCAGCGTGATGCCCTCGGGACCGTTGAGCGTCGGCACGCTCTGGTTGATCCGGCCGGTCGCGTCGACCGCCCACGGCAGGTCGCTGAGCATGTCGTGCCGGCCCTGGTTGCTGAAGGTCAGCCGGGGCTGCGGCTCAACCGCGATCTCGGCCGGGAACGGGTCCGGCATGCCGGGCGCGCCGGTCAGCATGATTTTGCCCTCGCGCAGCACCATCATGGTCAGCAACCGGCCGGTGGCCAGCTCGGCCTTGAGCGTGCGGTGGATCGACAGCGGGTCGGTGAGGCTCGCCGGCCGCAGGTACGGGCCCATGCAGAAGTTGCTGTCGATGCTGACGCCCTTGCCCAGGTAGCGCCGGGCGTCGGCGAGGAACGTGCCGCCGGTCAGGTCGGGTCGCAGGCCCAGCTCGACCAGCGCCGAGGTGAACGCCGCGAAGGTGATCGCCGAGGTGGTGACGCCCGGGGCGTACTCGTCGCGCCAGCTGCGCATGTCGGCGAGCACCAGGGCCGAGCGCGCGGTGCGCACGGTCAGGTCGGCCCGCCACGGCCGGGTCGGCGCGGGTGCCTGGTGTGGCGGCTTCGGGAAGCTCAGTCCCGCCTTCCACCGGTCCGGGTGCAGGCCGAACTGCTTCCACCAGGCCTTCGGCAGCGCCGCACGGTGCCGTACGGACGGGGCGATCCGCGCCGCCCGGCCCTCGTTCGCGGCTTGGATCAGCTCGTGCAGCAGGGTGTTCACCGGGCCGGCGTCGCCGTACGCGTGGGACACCTTGAGCGCCACGTACCCGCCGCCGGCCAGGATCCGCACCGGGTGGTGTGCCCGCGGCTCGGCCTGCAACCGCCGGGTCATCTCGTCGAAGTCCACCGGGCCCGGGCCCAGATCGGTGACCGCGTCCAGCACGTACGTCGCGAAGCTGGCCGCGTCCATGTGCTGCCAGTTCGCGCCGGCCCGGTCCAGCCGGGAGACGGCGCGGTGCGTCGCGTCGGCGGTGTGCAGGCCGACGAGCGCGGCGCGCAGCCGGTCCGCGGTGACACCGGTCAGCGGGCCGACCGTGCGGATGTACTCGAGCGGCAGCCAGGCACGCTCGTGCAGGGTCAGGCTGGTGGTGGACATGACATTCACTCCCTCTGCCATCGCCGTCTCGTCGACGACGGGCGCGAATACAACCTTCAGCACGATCGGCGCGACCAGCACGGCCTCGATCGCCATCACCACGGCCACCCAGGTGACCAGGTCGTTCAGGTCGCCGTGGCTGCCACCCCACCAGGCGGCCAGCAGCTCGGCGGCGCCGGCGAAGACCGAGAAGATCCCGGCGCCACGGACCCGGTTCTGCACCCGGGAGACGGCCAGGAAGAAGTGGTGGAAGACGAACGGCACGTAGGTCAGGGTCAGGATGGCCAGGGCGGTGCCGGCGGTGTCCGCGTACTGCTTGCCGAAGACCGACATGATCGGGTGGGCCAGCACCATCACCACCAGCGCGACCGGAAGCCCGCCGCCGAGGCAGATCAGCAGGCCCATCCGGACCTTGCTGCGCAGCGCGGCGCGGTCCCCGCTGGCCACCGCGAAGAGCGTGAGCGCGACGTTGCCCGGCACCATGGCCAGGAACGACAGCACCATGAACGCGGTGTAGAAGGCGGCGTTCGCCTCGGCCGACAGCACCGCGGTGACGATCAGCGGCAGGGCCGCCCGGGGCAGGTAGGTGGCCAGGTTCAGCAGGTTGTGGTCGAGGGTGGCGCGGCCGCGGCCGCGCAGCAGCGACACCCGGGGCCGCAGCGAGTCGAGCATCCCGCGACGGCGGATCGCCCCGTGCAGGATCGCTGTCGACGCGACCACGCCGGCCACCCAGGTGAGCAGCAGTTCGCCGCCGGTCAGCGTGATCGGCAGCAGCGCCAGCAGGCCGAGCAGCACCAGCTTGATCACCGAGAACCAGGCGTTGCGCATCAGCTGCAGCGGGCCCTGGAGCAGGCCGACCATGGCCTCGTCGAGGACCAGTGTCATGGCGTTCAGCGCGATGCCGGTGACCAGCAGCGCGGTGGCCGGCACGCCGCCCATGGCCTGCTGCAGGCTCGGGATCCAGAGGTGCGCGACGGCCACGTAGAGGACACCGCCGACGGTCGCCGCGGCGCCCGCCACCAGCAGGCACGTCGAGATCAGGTCCCACTTGCCGCGGGAGATCGAGGGCAGGTCGGAGATCAGCATGGTGCCCATGCCGAACATGCCGATCGTGCCGATCAGGGTCATCGCGGACACCGCCGCGGAGGCCTGGCCGACGGCCGAGGGGGAGGCCACGTGCGCGGCCACCCACCAGTACGCGAAACCGAACGCCGACGTGATCAGCGTGGTCGCCATCAACGAGCCGGCGTTCAGGAAGAGGTCGACGTGACCGCGCAGCGAGGCGAGGACGCCGCGCTCGCCGGGCGGTGCCGTGCCCTGCCGCGGTGCGGCGTCTAGTGCCGTCACTTCAGTCATCCCCCAAAGATCGACGCCACCAGAAACTAGTAACTCGCCGTGTTTGCGGGGAGAGGGTAAGCCGCTGGGCTTCGCCTACCGTCCGGTGTAGAAGTCGGCCGAACGGATAGCCGACTCGACCCGATCAGGGGAAAAGGGTCAGCTCAGCGAGGATAGCGGTCCGAAGTGGACTTCTGGACGGCTGCTCGCTGTGACCTTGGTCGCCACTACTCTGGGTGATTGCTGGCGCTCAGAGCCAGCCGGCCTTCTTGAGCCGCCAGTAGAGGCCGCCGCCGAGCCCGGCCATCGCCGCGATGGCGCCGGTGAAACCGTACGGCGAGTCCAGTCCGGGCATCACCGCGAAGTTCATCCCGTAGATCCCGGCGATCACCGTCGGTACCGCGGCGATCGCGGCCCACGAGGCGATCTTGCGCATGTCGTCGTTCTGGTCGATCGAGATCTGCGCCAGCCGGGCCTGCAGGATCGAGTTGACCAGGTCGTCGAAGCTCGCCACCCGGTCCACCGCGCGGCTCAGCCGGCCACGCACGTCCTCCAGGTAGGGCTGCAGCCCGGCCGGGAGGTTCCGGGCCTCCAGCAGCCGGGTGAGCGGTTCGGCCAGCGGCAGCACCGCGCGCTTGAACTCCACCATCTCCCGTTTGAGCTGGTAGATGTGGGCGATCCCGTCAGTGCGGACGGTCGCGAAGGTCTCCTCCTCGAGGCGTTCCAGGTCGCGTTCGACGTGGGCGGCCACCTCCAGGTAGTTCTCCACCAGGCGGTTGCCGACCGCGTACGCCACCGACCACGGTCCGTGCCGCAACACGTCCTGGCGGGTCTCCAGCTCCTCGCGCACCGCCCGGAGCGGGCCGACCGGGCCGTGCCGCACGGTGATCGCGAACCACGGGCCGATCAGCACGGTGATGTCACCGGTCTCGACCACCTCGGAGGTGGCGGTCAGCCGGTCGTGCTCGACGTAGCGCGCGGCGCGCAGCACCAGCCGGGTCACCTCGCCGACGGTCTCCACCCCGGGCCGGTGGCCGCCACTGGTGGCGTTCTCGGCGACCAGCTCGTGCAGGCCGAACACCTCGGCGACCACGGTCATGGTGGCCTGGTCCGGCTCGTGCAGGCCGAGCCAGACGAACGCGTTGCGGCGGCGCCGGGCGATCCGGGCTGCCTCCGGGTAGGGCACCTGGCGCGGGTGACCCGGCTCGGCGCGGCGCGCGCCACCGGCGTAGACCGCGCAGTCCACCACCGCGTCCGGGTTGCCGTGGCGCTGCGCCGGTGCGTGGCCGGTCGGTCGCCGCAGCCCGTCCAGGCGCAATCCGTCCAAGAACTGGCGGAAATGCCCGGGCAGCAGCTCGCCGCGCAGCAGGGCGCCGGGCCGCTGGAGGATCCTGCGCGGGGACTCGTCCCGAGCAGTGTCACGCCGGCCTCGTTCCCGACCGAGCATCCGCCCGCCGCCTTCCTGCCCCATCACCCCGGTCGCGGTTTCGCCGGGCGATGCGAGAAAGAAGGTAGCGGGCGGGCGGGTCAGTCGGAGCGTTGCATCGCCCGGACACCGACGAACAATCCGAGCAGTCCCACCCCGGCCGCGGCGATCAGTCCGTAGACCGTCGTCCGGGACCAGATGTCGCCGTCGAAGAGCGCCCGCTCGGCGTTCACCACGTACGTCATGGGGTTGATCTGGGACAGCAACCGCAACCAACCCGGACCGTTGTCGATCGGCAACAGCACCCCGGCCAGCAACAACAGCGGGAAGAGCAGGGTCTGCTGCACGGTCCAGAACAGCCACTCCTGGTTCTTCGAGGCGAGCGCCAGGGTGTACGACAGCGCGCCCAGCCCGACGCAGAACCCGGCCAGGATCAGCAGCCCGAGCACCGCGCCGGTCAGGTGCAGCCGGAAACCGAACGGCAGGCAGGCCAGCACGATCACCGCGGCCTGGGCGATCATCGGGACGATCTCCTTGAGCGCCCGTCCGATCAGCAGCGCGGGCCGCCGCAGCGGGGTGACCAGCATCCGCTCGTGCGAGCCGGTCTGGATCTCGTAGAGCAGGTTCGAGCCGGTCATCGACGAGCCGAACAGGCAGGACATCACGATGATCCCGGGGACGAACCACTGCAGCGACGACCCCTCGGGCAGCAACGGCGCGAACAGGGCCAGGAAGAACAGCGGCTGGACCATCGAGAAGACGATCGAGAACGGGCTGCGCAGCACCGGGCGAAGCTCCCGGCTGAAGACCACGCGGGTGTCGGTGACCAGGGAACTCATGATCAGGCCTCCTCGTTGCGCAGGCTGCGACCGGTCAGGGTCAGGAAGACGTCGTCGAGGGTCGGGCGGGTGACCTCGACCGAGTGCACCGCGACGCCGGCGGTCCGCAGCTCCTCGATCGCGCCGGGGACCATCCGCGGCCCGTCGTCGGCGGAGACCTGGACCCGGTCGCCCTCACGGACCCCGTTGAGCAGCCCGGCAGCTGTCGTCGCGTCGGCCTCCGAGCCGAAGCCGAGGAACACCCGGTCGCCGACGTGCTTGGCCTTCAGCCGCTGCGGGGTGTCGTCCGCGATGATCCGGCCGTGGTCGATGACGATCACCCGTTCCGCGATCGAGTCGGCCTCCTCCAGGTAGTGCGTGGTCAGCACGATCGTGGTGCCGTGCTCGCGACGCAGCCCGACGATGTGCTCCTGCAGGTTGGCCCGGTTCTGCGGGTCCAGCCCGGTGGACGGCTCGTCCAGGAAGAGCAGCTCGGGCGCGTGGATCAGGCCCATCGCGATGTCCAGGCGGCGGCGCTGGCCGCCGGAGAGCGAGGAGACCGTACGGTCGGCGACCTCGCCCAGGCCCAGCGACTCGATCAGCTCGCCGGCCCGGGCGCGCGCCTGACGGACCGGCAGGCCGTACGCCCGGCCCTGGCTGATCAGCTCGTCCCGGCCGCGCTGGCTGTGCCCGGCGCCGTTGCCCTGTCCGATGTAGCCGATCCGGCGCCGCACCTCGCGCTGCTTGGCGACCACGTCGAAACCGGCCACCTCGGCGCTGCCCCCGGTCGGCGGGATCAGCGTGGTGAGCATCCGCAGCGTGGTGGACTTGCCGGCGCCGTTCGGCCCGAGCAGGGCGACCAACTCGCCGTCCGCGACCTCGAGCGTGATGCCGTCGACCGCGGTCACGCTCTTGAACCGCTTCGTCAGTTCTCGTGTCGCAATCATCATGGCTTCGACGCTAGTTTTCATTGCGGCCAACTCCTGTCCGCAATGAAAGGTTGTCTGGGCTGATGGCGAACACGAGTGCCCGGATGCTGCGACTGCTGTCGCTGCTGCAGACCCACCGCTACTGGCCCGGCACGGAGCTGGCCGACCGGCTCGAGGTCAGCCCGCGCACCCTGCGCCGGGACGTGGACCGGCTGCGTGAGCTGGGCTATCCGGTGGACGCCAACCGTGGCGTGGCCGGTGGGTACCAGCTGCAGGCCGGCGCAGCCATGCCACCGCTGCTGCTCGACGACGAGGAGGCGGTGGCCATCGCGGTCGGGCTGCGCAGCGCCGCGGCCGGCGCGGTCGCCGGCTTCGAGGAGACCTCGGTGCGGGCGCTGGCCAAGGTGATCCAGCTGCTGCCGCCCCGGTTGCGCCGCCGGATCGACGCGCTGCAGGCGGTGACCAGCCCCGGCGTCTTCGGTGGCGGCCCGACCCTGGACGCCGGGGTGCTGACCACGATCGCGATGGCCACCCGGGCCGAGGAACGGCTGCGTTTCGACTACACGCCGCGCGACGGCGCCGGCTCGCGGCGGCACGTCGAACCGCACCGGCTGGTACCGCTCGGCCGCAAGTGGTACCTGCTGGCCTGGGACCTGGACCGGGCCGACTGGCGCAATTTCCGGGTGGACCGGATCGCCGGCCCGTTGCCGGCCGGCGCCCGCTTCCGGCCCCGGCAGATCCCGGGCGGAGATCCGGTGGCCTGGTTGCGGTCGCGGATCAGGGCAATCCCCAATCGGTACGAGGTGTCCGTGCTGATCCGGGAGTCACCGGAGGCGATTCGCGCCTTCGTCGGCAACTGGGGCGATTGTGAACCGGTGCGCGACGGCGTCTGTCGACTTCGGATGAACGTCGACGACCTGCGCTGGCCGGCCATGGTGCTGGGCGTGCTGGGCGCGCCCTTCACCGTCGAATCCCCGGACGAGCTGCGCGAACTGGTCCGCACGGCGAGCGCGGCGCTGTCCCGCGAAGGGTCACTCTGATGTGGACGGACCGACGCCCCCGTGGCGTCGGTCCGCATCAATGAAGGTAGCGACCGGGTGCGACAATTTCGCGTCACGTTTCGGTCGTGACTTATATAAAAATCAGGTGATGAGGCGCCGGCTGCGGATGTGGTCGTCGTGCCACTCCGCGCCGACCAGGAACCGCTTGACGCCGATGATGTCGAAGCCGTGCTTGGCGTAGAACTTGGCGGCCCGGACGTTCTGCTGGTTCACCCCGAGCCAGCAGGTCGCGGCACCGGTCGCGGCGGCCGCGTCCAGAGTGGCCGCCATCAGGGCCGCGGCCGCGCCCGAGCCGTGCCGCTCGGCGGTGAGGTAGAACTTGCTCAGCTCGACGCTGGTGTCCGGGTCCACCACGACGGCCACGTCCGGATCCGCGATCGGGCCGCGGACCAGCATCGCGTAGCCCAGCGGCTGATCCTGATCCGACACGATCAGCACGGTCCGGTCCGGGTCGGCGAGGTAGTCGGCGAACCGGGCCACGGACAGGTGGGTGGCGATGAACGTATCGATGTCCGTCTGTTCAGTGCCCGGTGGGCAGGCTAATCCGAAGGTAAGTGTCGCCAGGGCGTGTAAAGGTTGCTCGTCGCCATGGGTGGCGTGACGCACAGTTATCGCCATAGCGAAACAGTTTAGAGTGTTCAGAGTGCGCCCTCTGACGAAGCGGCTCGGCGATGTGATCCCGGCGCCCGCTCTGGTAGTTCCGGAACCGGCCGTGACCTTCACTCTCTCCCCTGACACGACGATCTGGCTGGCTGCTCTCCCCGGCGCCGGTGACGAGAACGGGGGAGTCCGCCTCGAGCTGGACGACGCCGCCGGGCTCGGTGCGGAGGGCTACCGCCTGGCGATCACCGGCGACGGCGTGACACTGCGGGCCGCCACCCGGGCCGGGCTCTTCTGGGGCGTGCAGACGCTGCGCCAGCTGGCCGCCGGGGACGGTGTGCTGCCCGGCGGGGTGATCGAGGACCGGCCGCGCTATGCGTACCGCGGGGCGATGCTCGACCTGGCCCGGCACTTCTTCACCGTCGACGAGATCAAGGCGCATCTCGACCTGTTGATCCAATTCAAGATCAACCACCTGCACCTGCACCTCACCGACGATCAGGGCTGGCGGCTGGAGATCCCGGGCTGGCCCCGGCTCACCGAGATCGGCGGGGGCCCGGGCACCGGCTGCGACGGCGCCGGGCCCGGCTTCCTCACCCTGGCCGAGTACGCCGAGGTGACCGCGTACGCCGCCGAGCGGTTCGTGACCGTGATCCCGGAGATCGACATGCCCGGGCACGTGAACGCGGCGCTGGTGGCGTATCCGGAACTGACCGCGGACGGGCAGCCGATCGCGCCGCGTACCGACGCCGAGGTCGGGTACAGCTCGCTGGTGGCCGGCAAGGAGGAGACGTACGCCTTCGTCGAGGCCGTCCTCAAGACCGTCGCCGACGCCACCCCGGGGCCGTACCTGCACATCGGCGGCGACGAGTGCCTCTCCACCTCGCCCGAGGACTACCGCGCGTTCCTGGCCCGGGTGCTGCCGCTGCCCGCGAAGTACGGCAAACGGGCGATCGGCTGGCACGAGATCGCCGGCGTCGAGCTGCCCGCGGACACCGTCGTGCAGTACTGGCGCCCGGAAGCCGAGGCGCCGAGCGTGGTCGCGTCCGGCCGCCAGGTGATCATGTCACCGGCCGACCGGGTCTACCTGGACATGAAGTACGACGAGACCACCCCGATCGGGCTGGACTGGGCCGGCCTGGTCCCGGTCGCCCGCTCGTACGACTGGGACCCGGCACACCGCCTCGCCGGCCTCCCCGAGGAGTCGGTGCTGGGCGTCGCCGCCCCGCTCTGGTCGGAGACCCTGCGCAGCCCGGCCGACGTGCAGTACCTCACCTTCCCCCGGCTGCCCGCCGTCGCCGAGGTGGCGTGGACCCCGCAGAGCGGCCGGGACTGGGCGTCCTTCCGCGACCGGGTGGCCGCGTTCGGGCCGCGCTGGGAGGCCGCCGGGGTCAACTACTTCCGCTCCCCGGAGATCGACTGGCCGTCGGCCTGATCGGCTCGGGGCTCCCAGCCGTACCTCCAACCACACGCCTACGCTGTCGGCCCGTCCGTCGTTTCGGCCGGGAGCAGGTGTCGGCCCGTCCGTCGTTTCGGCCGGGAGGCCGGTGTCGGCTTGTTGAGGAGCCGGGTCGGGTGACCGGCTTTGATCGGTAGGAGGAGAGCGGCTTGAGCAACGACGCGCGAGCGGCAACCAGGTCGGCCACCGCCCTGGCCGGGTTCCTGGTCGTCGCCGGACTGCAGCTGGCGGTGGTGCTCGCCGTGCTGTGGACGGTGCTGAAACTGCTGCCCGCGGACTTCGCGTTGCGCGCCGGCGTGCCGTTGAGCCTGGCCACCTTCGGCGCGCTCGGGTACGCCACCTGGCGCGCCCTGCACAGCCGCCGCCGGGTGCCGGCCGGGGTCGCGGTGACCCGGGCCGACGCGCCGGAACTCTGGGCGCTGGTCGACGGCGCGGCAACCGCCGCCGGGGTGAGCCCGCCGGACGGGCTGACCGTGGTCGCCGACGCCACCGTGGTGACCGGCGAGCAGACCCGGGCGCTCGGCCTGGTCGGCGGCCGCCGCGATCTGTACCTCGGGCTGCCGCTGCTGCAGGCCTGGGACACCGCGCGGGTGCGCGCCGCGGTCGCCCATGAGCTGGCGCACGGGTCGACGCGGCTGGGCCGGTGGGCGCCGGCGGCGTACCGGGGCCGGGTCGTGGTGGGGCGGCTGGCGTCCCGCTGGGGTCGCGGCCGCAACCCGGTCGCGGTGGTCCTCCGGGCGTACGCCGAGGTCTACCGCCGCCGGGACGCGCCGTTCAGCCGGGCACAGGAGCTCGCCGCCGACCGGATCGCGGCCGAGTACGCCGGCCCGGTGGCGGCCGTCGCCGTGCTGCGCGACCTGCCGGTGCTGGCCGGGATGCAGCGGCTGTTCCACGCCGAGTACGTCGGGCCGGGCTGGCAGGCCGGGCACGTGCCGGAGGACGTGTTCGGCGGGTTCCTGCGGGTGCTCGCGGCGCGCGGGGAGGACGTGGCGATCCTGCGAGCGCGGGGCGCGGAGCCGGGCGGCGCCTGGGACACCCATCCGCCGCTGGCCGAGCGGCTGGCCGCGCTGACACCGCCGGCCCCTTCCGAGGAGGCGGCTACCGACGAGGCGCCTGCCGCCGAGCCGGCGCCGGTGGTGGAGGAGACCGCCGACGAGCTGGTTCCCGACCTTCCCGGGCTCGGCAAGGCGCTGCAGGCCGTGGCCTTCCCGTCGCACGGTCGTACCGAAGTGGGGTGGGACGGCTTCCTCAGCGTGGCGCGCACCGCCGAGATGGAACGGGAAGCCGAGGCAGCACTCGCGACCGTGTCCCGGGCGGTCGGTGTGCCGGTACCGGATGCCGAACGCGTCCTGGAACTGGCGGCCGACGGCCGCCTCAAGACCGCCGCGGCCACCATCTTCCCCGGCCTCTCCCCGGAGGAGACCGCCGACCGGATCGTCGACCTGCTCTCCCTGATGCTGGCCCTGGCCGCGCTGCGCAGCGACGTGGCCCGCTGGCGGCACAACTGGACCGGCACCGCCGAGCTGGTGGCCCGGGACGGCAACCACCTGAACCTCACCGACGTGGCCGCGGCCGCCGCCGACCCGGAACAGGCCGAGGCGGTCCGCGCCTACCTCACCCAGATCGGGGTGGATCTGGCCGCACCGGTCGGCGACCGCCCGGCGGCCCGGGCGCAGGTGCTCGGCGGCCTGGTCAACCTGTCGGCGGACGGCGGGCGGACCGACCTGCTCGTCACCGACCTCGGTTTTCTGCTGGTCCCCGGGCTGGCCCGGGGCAAGGGCGGCGATGCGAAGCGGCGACTCCACCAGATCGCGGCGACCGGTGTCCCGGTCTCTTCTGCTGTTCCGGAGTCTCCGGAGGGGCAGACCGCGGTGGCCACCATGGAAGCACCGGTGGACGGGCGTCGGTTCGTACCGTTCGTGGACGTGGCCGCGGTGACCGCGCTGCCCGGGCGGCGGCGGGGCTGGGTGCTCGGCCTGCACGACGGCGGCAGCCTCACCCTGCGGTCGTCGTTGGACACCGAGGAACTTCCCGGCGGCTGGGCGGCCTGGGAGGACGCGGTCACCTTCCTGGCCGGCACCCGGTGACCCGCGGGTCCGGTCCGGGCCCGGAAGTATCCCGAGTCTCGTCTGCGACGAATGAATACCCCGGGCGTCACATCAGGCGACAATGACCTCAGTTGTTGGCTTCGGGTACGCCTTAAATGGGTAGCAGGAGTCCGTCCCCTGCCGGGACGATGGCAGGGACGCTGGGGAGGCGCTGATGGAACGGGGCCCGATGGCGCTGTTCGGGGCCATCGTCGCGGTCGGAGTGGGTCCGGCACTGTGGCTGGGCGTGCAGCTCGGCGCGGTCGACGCGCCGGTCAGGCCGCCCGGCACGACCATTCTTCAGCAGCTTCCGGCGGCCGAGGCCGACCCGGGTGGCGCCGGGGCCGGCGAGGAGTCCGAGACCAGCGCCCCGACCGTCCGGTGGACCGTGCCGGCGTCGAACCGGCGTCCACTGACCGCCAGCCCGTCACCCTCGCCGTCGGTCAGTGCTTCGGCCAGCCCGTCGGCGTCGGTCTCGCCCAGTGCTTCCGACTCGCCGGGGACTCCCGAGGCCACCGAGTCGCCGACGCCGTCGGCGGAGCCGTCCGAGCCGTCGTCCGAGCCGAGCGACCCGCCCACCGAGTCCACCCCCGAGCCGGAACCGTCCACCTCGTCGGCGGACCCCGGTGACGAGCCGACCGAGCCCGGTCCCGACCACCCGGAGTCGGAGCTGTAAAAGCGCTGGTCAAGGACGCTGGACATGCGAAAGGGGGAGCCGATTCAGGCTCCCCCTTTTTCGGTACGACCTGAGCTCAGAGCCCGAGCAACCGGTCCAGGATGTCCCGGTACGCCCGCAGCTCCACCCGCAGCGTCTCGGTGTCGTCGCCGCCGCCGGAGAGTGAGCCGCGGTGCTCGCGCAGCGCGGTGGTCAGCTTCTCGATGGTCTCGTCGACGAGCGCGGCCGCCTCGGCGGTGCTCGCCTTCGGGTCGTCGACGAAGTGCAGCTGGACGTCGCGCCACCGGTCCCGCAGCGGCTGGGTCTCGGCCTCCGGGAAGAACGACTTCGAGCCGCTGATCTCCGAGGTCACCGGCGCCACGGCCGGTACGGCGGCGACCGCCACCACCGGCTCCGGCTCGGTCACCACGACGTCGTCGGCCTTCGCCTCTTCGACCTTCTCGACAGTGCCCTGTCCCATGGAACGCTCCGCCTCGTCCTTTTCGGCCTGCTCCTCGTCGGCGACCTGCTCGTCGGCGACCCGATCCTCTTCGCCGGCCCGATCCCAGGTGGCCGCCTTGTCAGTGGTGTCCTCGACGTCGGTGGTGTCCCGGTCGCCGTCGAGGGCGTCCTGGTCGGCCTTGACGGTGTCATGGTCGATCCCGGCGGTGTCGCGGCCGGCTTCGACGGTGTCGTGGTCGATCCCGGCGGTGTCGCGGCCGGCCTCGGCAGCAGCCTCGTCGGTCGTGTGATCGTCGAGGCTGTCCCTGCGGTCGAGATCGTCCTTGCGGTCGATGACGTCCTTGCGGTCGTCGTCGTTCGTGCGGTCGTCGAGATCGAGGTCAACGGCGTTGTTGTCGTCGGTCTTGGCGCCGCTGCCGGACCAATCGGTCGTGCTGCTGTCGGATTTATCCGACGTGTCGGTCCGGAACGACGTGTCGTCGCCGAGGTCCGGGCGATCGTCGAGGTCGCTCCGGTGGCCGCCGATCGGCTGGGTCACGTCGCTGCCGGCGTCCTGGTGCACGTCATTGATCTTCGTGGTGTCGTCGTCGCTCAGATCGCGGTGGGCGCCGGACTCGGCCGGCCGCCCGTCCGGGCCGTCACCGGCCGGTGCGTCCTGCCACGGCGATCCGGCCCGCTGCTGCGGCACGGCGCCGGTGCGCTCGTCCTGGTCGTCGACGTTGTCCTTGGCCTCGTTGGAGAAGAAGCGCATCGTGGGTGCTCCTCAGCGGCTGGTGGCGTCGGGCCGGGAAGGGGCGACGCCGGATTCGGGGGCGGGCTGCTCGCTCACGGAACGGTCCTCGGCGGTCGTGGTGACGTCCTCCGTGGCCGTACGCGGTGCGGGTACTGACGCGGTGCTGCCGGCGCTCGACACCGGGTCCTCACCGAGCAGGTCGGCGAAGAGGGCCCGGTAGTGGACCAGCGCCTGGCGCAGGTCCTCGGTGCCGGTCTCGTCATTCTCGCCGGACTCACTGGTGTTGTTCTTACTGCGCTGGCTGATCTCGTGCGCGGCGCGGTAGTGCTCCAGGGTGGTGGCGTGCTCGACGGAGAGGTCGGCGAACCGCTCATCGTAGTCGCCGGTCGGGTAGCCGCGTTCGCCGATCAAGCTCGTGACCAGCTCGTCGGCGGTCTCCACCGCCTCCTTCGGACTGTCCACGAACCGGATCTGGACCTCTTCCCAGGCGGCGGCGTACGTCGCCCGGTGCTCCGCGGAGAGCGGCTTCAGTTCCAGCTTGGCGTGCCGCTTGGTGCGCTCGGTCAGTTCGCGTTCCGCCTCGGTGCGGTTGCCGGTGTCGGCGACCACGCGGTCGTATTCGGGCCCGAAGGTCTGCTGCAACCGGCGTCGCCGCGCGGCGCGGACCCCGAGCACGATCGCGGCCAGCACGAGCAGGACAGCGACGATTAGGACGATGGTGGCGGTGGGGGACATCAGGCTTCCTCCTTCTTCCCCGGTAGGTATTCCCACTCGGACCCGTTCATCAATCGCGTTCGGCGAAACCGGCCGGAAATCGGGCCCGATGCCGGGCTGTCACCCTCCGGTGGCCGAGAGTTCGCAGCCGGGACGGGTCGCCGGACGTGATCTGTCGTAACTCCGACGATCGGGGAACGAAGATCAACCACGGTCTCCGGTGGACAAACGGAATGGAAGGTAAGTTTTCGATGACTTGAGAGCTAGCTGTGACGCACGTCTTTACGTATTCTTCCGGAGCGCATCTTGCCCGGGGCGCAGCCGTCTGCTTCTGATCGGTCGTTTCCCGGATCGGTGGTGTGCCGCCTTTCCCCTACCGGACCCACTCGGGCGGAGCTTGATGAGAAGCCGCAACTGGTCGATCAGATCGAAGATCATCGCGATGGTCTCGGTGCCTCTGGTCGCGCTGCTCGCGCTCTGGGGTTTTGCGACCGCGGCGACGATCGGTCCGGCGATGGACCTGCTCTCGGCTCGCGACGCGGTGCACCGGCTCGGTGACCCGGCCCTGCAGTTGATCGCGCAGTTGCAGCGCGAGCGCCACTTCTCCGCTGTCTACCTGTCCGCGCCGAAGACCCCGATCACCGATCTGAAGGCCCAGCGGGCCGCCACCGATCAGGCGATCGCCGGGTTCCGCGCGGCGGCCGGCGAGCTCGAGATGAGCGAGGACCTGCACGTCCGGTCCGAGGCACTGTTCTCCAAGCTCGACGACCTGGAGGGCACCCGGACCCGGGTCGACCGCCGCGAGGTCGAGCTGCTCAACATGGTGACCGCGTACGACGACGTGGTGGACGCCGGCTTCAACGTCTCGTCGGCCGCCGCGGTCTTCTTCCACGAGCGGGTCGACCGCGAGGTCCGTGGCCTGATCACCGGCTACCGCGGCCAGGAGTACCTGAGCCGGGTGGACGCGATGCTGGCCGGCGCGAACGCGGCCGGCACGATCGACCAGCCCTCCCGGGGCCGGCTGATCGAGTACATCGCCACCTCGCGCTACCTGCTCAAGACCGGCGTGGAGGACATGCCGGAGGGCGCGCAGGGCGACTACTCCCAGCTGATCACCAGCGGCAAGTCCTTCGTCCGGCTGGACGAGCTGCAGAACCTGCTGATCAACAAGAGCTACACCGGTGGTCAGCCGCCGGTCAGCGGCGCCGAGTGGCAGCCGATCTACGACCAGGTCTCCGCCGACCTGCGCGCGTTCGAGCTGCGCACGGTCGACGAGGTGGCCCAGGACGCGACCCCGTTCGCGGTCCGGGTCTTCCTCTGGCTGGGCCTGTCCGCGCTGCTCGGCCTGGTCGCGTTCATCCTGGCCATCTGGGTGTCGGTGCGCGTCGGCCGGTCGATCGTGGGCCGCCTGATCAAGCTGCGCCGGGAAGCCCTGGAGATGGCCACCGACCGGCTGCCCACCGTGGTCCGCCGCCTGCAGCGCGGCGAGGCCGTCGACGTGGACGTCGAGACGCCCCCGCTGGAGTACGGCCGGGACGAGATCGGTCAGCTCAGCCAGGCCTTCAACGACGTGCAGCGCACCGCGGTGCAGTCCGCCGTCGAGGAGGCGAACGTCCGGCGCGGCATCAACGAGGTGTTCCTCAACATCGCCCGGCGCAGCCAGACGCTGCTGCACCGCCAGCTCTCACTGCTGGACAAGATGGAACGCCGGGAGACCGAGCCGCAGGAGCTGGAGGACCTCTACCGGGTCGACCACCTCGCCACCCGGATGCGGCGGCACGCCGAGGACCTGGTCATCCTGGCCGGCGCGGCACCCGGCCGGGGCTGGCGCAACCCGGTCCCGGTGATCGACGTGGTCCGTGGCGCGATCAGCGAGGTGGAGGACTACAAGCGGGTCGACATCCGCTCGGTGGGCCAGTCCGCGCTGTACGGCCGCTCGGTCGGTGACGTCATCCACCTGCTCGCCGAGCTGATCGAGAACGCCGCGTCGTTCTCCCCGCCGCACACCCGGGTGCAGGTCTCCGGCCAGGTGCTGCCGAACGGCTACGCGATCGAGGTCGAGGACCGCGGCCTGGGGATGACCCCGGCCGGGCTCGAGGAGGCGAACCGGCGGCTGGCCGAGCCGCCCGAGTTCGACCCGGCCGACAGCGCCCGGCTCGGCCTGTTCGTGGTGGCTCAGCTGGCCACCCGGCACAACATCCGGGTGTCGCTGCAGCCCTCGCCGTACGGTGGCATCACCGCGATCGTGCTGGTCCCCGGCGACCTGGTGACCGAGGCGCCCGGTCCGGCGATGCCGGCCGGCGCCTCCAACGGCAACCCGCAGGGTGGCGGCAGCGGCTCCCCGAAGGGCGGGAACACCCCGCTGGTCGGTTCCGGCCGCGACGATCCGTCCCGCAACTCGCTGGCCGCCCTGCAGTGGTCCGGCAGCGGCGAGTTGCAGCAGGTGCCCTCGATCCCGCGGCCGCGGGTCAACGGCGAGAACGGACCGGCCGCGGTGGCCGCGCCGGCCGGCCTGGAGAACGGGAAGCGGGCCACCGCCGAGAACAAGGGACCGGCGCCGAGCTCGGTCGCCTCCGGGTTCACGCCGGACGGCCTGGTCCAGCGGCGACGGGTGCGGCGGATCCCCGAGATCCCGCCCGCCGAGCTGCCGCCCGAGGCGACCCCCGGACGACTCGACGACGTGGCCGGCGCGCTCGGCGCCCGATCGGTGCCCCGCAACTCGGCGCCGGCCGCACCGACGTCCGCACCGCCGGCGGTCACACCGGAGGCGGAGGCGCAGCCCGCCACGCCGGTCGTGCCCGACGAGGAGACCGTGCAGCTCGGCGTGGACGGCCTGCCCAAGCGGGTCCGGCAGGCCAGCCTGGCGCCGCAGTTGCGCCAGCCGGTGGTGGAGCAGGAGTCCACCGCACCGGAACGCACCCCGGAACAGGTACGTACGCTGATGAGCGCGTTGCAGATGGGCACCGCCCGGGGCCGCATCCAGGCGTCCCGGACGCCCGCGGCGCCGAACGAGGAGAAACCGCCGGTCAGCACGGACGGCGACCATGACGGGGGTGCCGCGCAGGCGAGCGGCACCGGGTTCGCGGAAGCGGCTACCGTCATTTTCCCGGCTCTCGTGGATCTCGCGGGCGCCGGTGACGAGACAGCATCCGGGGCGGGGGACGGCGCGGACGGCGACCATGCCGACAGCCCTGGCGGCATTCAAGTGAACAGGCCGGAGAAGGACGCATAGTGGCACAGACGACGAAGCAGAGCGCGAATCTCACCTGGCTCCTCGACGATCTCGTCGAGCGGGTGCCGACCGCACAGCAGGCCGTGGTGCTCTCCGCGGACGGCCTGATGCTCGGGGCCTCGGCCGCGATGAGCCGCGAGGACGCGGAGCATCTCTCGGCGATGGCGGCCGGATTCCAGAGCCTGGCCAAGGGTGCGAGCCGGCATTTCCAGGCCGGGCAGGTCCGCCAGACGGTGGTGGAGATGGAGGAGGCCTTCCTCTTCGTCACCGCCGCCGGGCAGGGCGCCTGTCTGGCCGTCCTCGCGTCGGCCGACGCCGACCTGGGCCTGATCGCGTACGAGATGGCGATGCTGGTCACCCGGGTCGGACAGACGATGAGCGCCCCGGAGCGCACCATTTTGGCGCCCGATGCCCTCTGAACCTTCGAACACGGCGCACGACTGGATGGACTATGACGCCGGTCCGGTGGTCCGCCCGTACGCGATGACCCAGGGTCGTGTCGCACCGTCCGGTGGCGACTTCGACCTGGTCGCGTTCGTGGTGGCCACCGTCCCGGACCTGGCGTCCGGCATCCAGATGCAACCCGAGCACCACGCCATCGTGGCCGCGGCCTGGGAGCCGATCTCCGTGGTCGAGGTGGCGTCCCACCTGGACCTGTCGATCGGCGTGGTCCGGGTTCTCCTTGGTGATCTACGCTCAGCGGGTCTCATCTCGCTGTACGAACCCCCGGCGGCCACTCAGCCGCACGACGTCGACGTACTCAAGGCGGTTGTCAATGGACTCCGTGCGCTCTGACCGCAGTGGCGGCTCGCGCATCCCCGTCGCGCTCAAGATCTTGATCGCGGGCGGCTTCGGCGTGGGTAAGACCACCATGGTCGGTTCGGTCAGCGAGATCCGGCCGCTGCAGACCGAGGAGATTCTCACCGGGGCCGAGGGCGCCGACGATCTGTCCGGCGTGGAGGGCAAGACCACCACCACGGTCACCATGGACTTCGGTCGCATCACGATCACCGAGGACCTGCAGCTCTACCTGTTCGGCACGCCCGGGCAGGACCGGTTCTGGTTCCTCTGGGACGAGTTGTCGCAGGGTGCGCTCGGTGCCGTGGTGCTGGCCGACACCCGCCGGCTGGCGGACTGCTTCCCCTCGATCGATTACTTCGAGCAGCGGGGCACGCCGTTCGTGGTCGCGGTGAACTGCTTCGGCGCCGACCAGCGGTTCGGCCCGGAGGCGGTGTCCCGCGCCCTCGACCTGGACCCTGGTGTGCCGGTGGTGCTGTTCGACGCCCGTGACCAGGTGGCCGCCCGCAACGTCCTGATCGAGCTGGTCGAGTACGTGGCCCGCCGCCAATACGCGTCCGCCGGCAGCCGCTAGGAAGCGGCAGCCGCTGGGGAGCCGGCAGCCGCTGGGAAGCCGGCAACGAGCTAGAGCCCCGGCAGGCAGATCAGCCAGGACTCGACCCGCCGCAGCCGCGAAGGTGGCAGCAGGCCGCGCAGCACCAGGTCGGCCGGCTGCCGGAACGGCCCGTTCTGGTGCCGGTCCAGGCCGATCCGGTGCGCGTCGAACGGGGTGACCCCGGGCAGCCGGGTGAACTCCTGCGGCGGGGCGTGGTTCAGGTCGATCAGCCCGCCGTCGTCGAAGTACCGCAGCAGGTCGGGCCGGCCGATCCCGGCCTGCACCGCGCCGAGCGGGTTGACCGCGGCAAACCGGCGGGCCAGGTCCCGCCGGGTGCGGGCGGCCCGGGTGTCGCCGCGCTGCGACGCGAGGATCACGCCGTGCAGGATGGACGACAGCGTGAGCACGAACAGCGAGGCGACCGCGACGTCCTCGGCGGTGCTGGTGATGTCGGAGTCGAGCGGGCTGGGGTCGATCGCGAACCACACGACGATCCACGGCACGGCGGCGAAGTAGAGCGCGGCGACCAGGTAGTGCCGTCGCCGGCCGCGCTGGATCGCCGCGTACAGGAAGTAGACCCAGCCCGCGAGCCCGCAGGTGAACAGCGGCAGCAGCCCGGCACCGACGATCTCCAACCAGTGTGCGGCGTCGCGCCGCGGCTGGGTCATCGCGGCCGGGAACGTGATGCCGGGCATCGGCGACACCGGCGCGGCCGGCGGGCTGTAGGGCTGCGGAGGTGGCGAGACCGGGTCGGGTGACGGCGGCTGCTCCAGCTCGCCGCGCAGGATCCGCCGGTGCACTTCCTGCATCCGCTCGCCCGGCTCGGCGCCGATCTCGTCCAGGAAGTACTCCCGGGCGTCCCGGAACACCGCGAGCGCCTCGGCCTGCCGGCCGGCCCGGTGCAGCGCGACCATCAGGTGCGCCCGGAGCCCCTCGCGCAGCGGGAACTCACCGGTCAGCCGGGTCAGCTCGGTCACCAGGCCGTGCTCGTCGCCACCGGCCAGCCGGAGCTCGGCCCACAGCTCCCAGGCGCCGGCCCGGTCCTCGCTCAGCCGGGTGCGCGCGGCGTCGAAGACCGGCCCGGTCAGCCCGGCGAGCGCGTCGCCGTGCCAGCGGGCGAGCGCGTCCCGGACGATCGCGGCGGCCGGCTCGGGCCGGCCCGCCCGGTGCTCGGCGCCGGCCCGGGCGATCTCGGTACGGAACAGCTCGGCGTCCACCGCGCGGGCGTCGACCTCCAGCGAATACCCGCCGCCGGTCAGCGGCAGCCGTTCCCGGCCGAGGGTGCGGCGCAGCCCGGCCACGTACTTCTGGACCACGTTGGCGCCGTTCTCCGGCGGGTCCTCGCCCCACACCGCGTCGACGATCCGGTGGGTCGGCACCGCCCGGCCCGGTTGCAGCAGCAGGACGGCCAGCACGGCCCGCTGTTTGGCCGGGCCCAGGTCGACGGGATCGGCTCCCCGGAAGGCACGCAACGTGCCGAGGATCTCGAACCGCGGTTCCGGCTCCACCGCCGGTTACCCCCTGTGAGCAGCACTTTTACGGAAACGGCAGCGGGACGGCAGCCGGCAGCAGCATATCCGCAGCGCGACGGCAGACCCACCCCGGAGGCTTCGATGTGTCGATGTGACCTTCGTAGAGAGACAAGGCGATGACTGTGCTGACCAAGCGACTGGCCGCGGTGGCCGCCATCGGAATCCTGGCCGGCTGCGGGCAGGCGACCGAGGCCGAGCAGCCGACACCGCCGACGCCCGCGGAGACCCTGAAAAAGGCGGTGCCGGCGGCGTCGGCCGAACCGTTCCACTACGTGATCAAGGGCGGGACCCAGGGGTTGTCGGGTGTGGTCGACACCGCGGGCAAGGCGATGACGACGGAGATCAACGAGAAGATCCCGGAGGCCGGCCTGACCCTGAGCATGACGTTCATGGTGGTCGGCGAGGACTCCTGGGCGAAGATCTCGTTCGGCGACGCCCCGGCGAACCTGGGCCTGCCCAAGCTGCCGAAGAAGTGGATGAAGCTGGACCTGTCCCGACTGGGCGCCGACGCGAAGAAGGACCTGACGTACGACGGGCAGAGCGACCCCGGCTTCGTGAGCACCCTGATCGACGCGGCCGACGGGCTGACCGAGACGTCGCCCGGCCACTTCACCGGCACCGTCGACCTGACCGAGGCGACCGAGGCCGACGTGGTGGAGGCGGCCACCCTGACCGCGCTGGGTGCGAAGGCCAAGGCGGTGCCGTTCGAGGCGGTCCTGGACGACCGGGGCCGGATCAGCACGGCGACCGTGAAGGTGCCCGCGGCCGGCAAGGTGAAGGCCGACACCTACCTGGTCACCTACGACCGGTACGGCAGCGCCCCGTCCCCGCAGGCGCCGGCCGGCTCGGCCCAGGTGGCGGCGCCGAAGGCGGCGTACGAGCTGCTGAACGGCTGAGGGCGGACGGCGCGCGGGTCAGACGGGGGCCCGCGCGCCCTCCGCCGGCGCCGGCCCGGTGCTGCCACGGACCACCAGGGTCGCCGGCAGCACCAGGTGCGGCGCCTCGCCGGGGGAGAGCCGCAGCGCCGCGTTCAGCAGCGCTGCGGCACTGCGGCCTTTCTCCTCCACGTCCTGCCGGACCGTGGTCAGGCCGGGCTGGATCTGGGTGGCGATCGGGCCGTCGTCGAAGCCGACCAGGGACAGGTCCTCCGGGACCCGCAGCCCGAGGTCGTCGGCGGCCTGCCGGACGCCGAGCGCGGTGACGTCGGAGAAGCAGAGCACGGCGGTCGGCCGGTCCGGCCGGGAGAGCAGTTCCCGGGCGTCCCGGCGGACGTCGTCGACCCGCTCGAACGGCTCCCGGATGACCGGCGGGTGGATGCCGGCCGGTGTCAGCACGTCGTCCCAGCCGAGCCGGCGCTGGACCGAGGCGTATCCCTCGACGGGCGTGGCGGCGTCGGTGAGCAGCCCGAACGGCCCGTGCGCGCCGACCACCGCGTACGCGATCCGGCGGTGACCCAGGTCGATCAGGTGCTGGGCGGCGGCGCGGGCGCCGTCCCGGTCGGCGACGTTGACGCAGGCGTAGCCGTCCACCGGGGCCTGGTCGACGAAGACCAGCGGCAGCCGGCGGCGGTGCAGCCAGGAGACCGCGGGTGAGGTCGGGTCGCAGGAGTAGACGAGCGCGCCGTCCATCGCCACGTCCCGGGCCGGGATCAGGTCGCCGGTGCCGGCCGAGGTGAGCAGCGTGATGGCCAGGCCGGTGGGCGCCAGCTCGTCGGCGATGGCGCCGAGGAAGCCGCCGGCCACCAGGTCGGTGAACGCGTACCGCAGCGAGTCGGTGAGCAGGATGCCGATCGTGCCGGTGGTGCCCTTCGCGAGCGCCCGGGCGGTCGGGTCGGGCCCGGCGTAGCCGAGCTCCTGAGCGGCGTCCAGGATCCGCTGCCGCAGCTCCGGCGAGAGCTGGTCGGGGCGGGAGAACGCGTTGGAGACGGTCATCCGGCTCACACCGACGCGGTCCGCGATCGTCTGCAACGTCACCCTGGGCACCCCTACACCGTAGGTCGGGCCGGCGGCGCGCCTCCAGCCGGACGGTGGCCGGAGGCGCGCCCCCGTCATCGGAAGAGGGCTTCGGGGCGGCGTCCGGCCGGTGCGATCGCGGCGGACACCCGGTAGAGCGTGCGGGCGAGCGAGAGCCGCAGGTACGGCGGTCGCGGCGGAGCCTCCGGCACGACCGGGGCGTCCGGCCGTGCGCTCAGGAGTTCGCGGTTCGTGGCGTGCAGACCCCGGAGGTAGGTGGTTGGCAGTTCCATGACTTCCTCCCCTGACTGGTTTCTATACCGGTACAGTAAGCCCCTCTTCTGTACCGGTCAAGAGGGCACCCTGCCACGTTTCCGGTGCGGCCTGTGGTGGGATCTGTGGCATGGGCGCGAACGCTGAGCACGTCTTCGTCGGTTGCTACACAGGTGACAAGGGAGGCGACGGTGACGGCATCGACCTGCTGCGGCGGGATCCATCAACCGGGGGGCTGACCCGGCTCGGCCTGGCCGCGCGCACCCCGTCGCCGTCCTTCCTCGCGCAGCACCCCACCCTCCCGGTGCTCTACGCGGTGAACGAGCTGGACGAGGGCACGGTCTCCGCCTTCGCAGTGGCCCCGGACTGCTCGCTGACCCCGCTCGCGGTCCGGCCCACCGGTGGCGCCGACCCGTGCCACCTCGCGGTCACCGCGGACGGCCGGCACCTGGTCGTGGCGAACTACGCGAGCGGCTCGGTGTCGGTGCACCCGCTGGACGCCGAGGGCGCGCCGGGGGAGCGCAGCGACCTGCTCACCCTGGCCGGTTCCGGGCCGGACCAGGAGCGCCAGGCCGGCCCGCACGCGCACCTGGTGGCGCCGGACCGCAACGGGCCGGACGTGCTGATCTCCGACCTCGGCTCGGACCGGGTCTGGCGGTCCCGGCTGGACCCGATCTCCGGTCGCCTCGGCCGGCCCGAGCCGGCGGTGGAGGCCAAGCCCGGTACCGGTCCGCGGCACCTGACCCACTCGGCCGACGGGGCGCTCGTGCTGGCCGGCGAGTTGTCCGGAACGCTGAGCTGGTACCGCCCGGCCGGTGGTCCGACGTGGGCGGCACGCGGCGAGGTGGCGGCGAGCACCGCGACCGGCGCGGTCTATCCGTCCGAGGTGGCGATGGGCCGGGACGGCCGGTTCGTATACGTGGCGAACCGCGGTCCGGACACCGTGTCGACCTTCGCGTGGGACGGTGAGAACGCCACTCCGATCGACGAGTCACCGACCGGTGGAGTGTGGCCGCGACACATGATCTTGATTGGCGATCACCTCTACGTAGCCAATCAGCGTTCACACAACGTGACGGTATTCCGCGTCGATCCGGACAGCGGAATTCCCTCTTTGCAGGGGGCTCCGACCAGTGAGCCGAGCCCCACCTGTCTGCTCCGATGGAACCCGACGATGATCAGGCCATAGGCGTCATCGGTCACCCGGGCATGTCCGTGATCTTTCCAACTAAATCCGGCGCCCGGGTGGCCGCAGGCGATACTGATCGAGATCGAGCCGTCACTCTCTGTCGCTTCTAGATCAAAGAACGCCAATCTGAGTAAGTTTCGGCCGAACGTATATGGCATTCAGGTCTTGGGATGCGCAGTATGGAGCGCGTGTCTGGCCGCCATCGTAGGAACTTCAACTTAAAAGGGGCGAGCGTCGTCGGTGGTGCGATGGCGATCGTCGTCGTAATCACGGGTACGTGGTTCGCATATAGCCGTCTGACGGATTCGAGCTGCACCGGTTCCATCAAGCTCAATGTCGCGGCGGCTCCCGAAATATCACCCGCTGTCACGCAGGCCGCCCAGAAGTGGTCGCAGGAGGGCGGCAACATCGACGGCACCTGTGTCTCGGTCGCCGTTGCCGACGTGGCCTCTGCCGACGTCGCCAGCGTGATCGCACGTGAGCACGGCGTGAACCTGACCGGACTGGGTGACCCATCCGGCTCGGTCGCGGTGCCCGACGTCTGGCTCCCGGACTCGTCCACCTGGCAGCTGCGCCTGCAGAACGAGGCGTCCGGCTTCGTGCCGACCAAGTCCACCTCGGTGGCGCAGAGCCCGCTGGTCATCGCGGTGCCCAAGCCGATCGCCGACAGTCTCGGCTGGCAGGGCAAGAAGGTCTCCTGGAACGCCCTGCTGGGCAAGCTGACCGCGTCGGCTGACACGCTGAAGTTCGGCATCGTCAACCCGGCCCGGGACGCCTCCGGTCTGATCACACTGATGTCCGTCGGTCAGTCGATCGGCACCGGCGCCGGTGCGCTGGAGAAGCAGGTCTCGGCACTCACCTTCGTGTCGCAGAACCTGTCGCAGCTGCGGGACGAGCTGCTGCAGCGATTCCCCCGGGCGGCCGACGAGGCCTCCATCGCGGACAGTCTCGGAGCGGCGCCGCTCTCCGAGGAAGACGTGATCTCGTACAACGCGAAGCGTCCGCCGGTCGAGCTCAGCGCGGTCTACCTGGAGCCCAGCTCCGTGCCGCTGGACTACCCGTACCTGGTGCTCCCGCAGGTCGTCGACGGTCAGAAGATCAGCGCCGCGCAGGCCTTCCTGCAGCAGCTGACCTCGGGCTCGTTCAAGAACCTGCTGGCCGCGCAGGGGCTGCGGTCGCCGGACGGCACGTACGGTTCCGGCTTCGTGGCTCCGGTCGGCGCCCCCGCGGCGTCCCCGGCGATCACCACCGGCAACTCCGCTCAGGGTGGCGGTGACCAGGGCGGCACCGCCGCGGCCGGTCTCGACGCCAGCGCGGTGAGCAAGGTGGTCGGTTCCTGGAACGCGATCACGCAGGCCGGTCGGGTGCTCGCGGTCTTCGACGTCTCCGGCTCGATGAGCAACATCGTGCCCAACGCGGGCAACAAGACCCGGGCGCAGGTGACCCAGGCCGCCGCGGTGACCGGGCTGTCGCTGTTCAGCGACGCGTGGTCGGTCGGCGTGTGGCGCTTCTCCACGGACATGGGGCCGAAGAACCGGCCCTGGCAGGAGCTCATCCCGATCACCTCGCTGGCCGGCACCGGACGTGACCGGGTCCAGGCGACCATCCCGCAGTTGTTCCCGAAGAAGGAGGGCAACACCGGTCTCTACACGACCGTGCGGGACGCCTACAAGTACGCCCTGGCGAACTGGAAGCCCGGCAAGGTCAACTCGGTCATCCTGTTCACCGACGGCGAGAACCAGGACGAGGCCGGCATCTCGCAGGAAGCCCTGCTCGCCGAGCTGAAGAAGGTCCAGGACCCGAAGCACTTCGTGCGACTGGTGCTGATCGGCATCGGCGACGAGGTCGACAAGAACGAGCTGAACACGATCCAGAAGGCGGTGAGGGGCAGCGGCGTCTTCTTCGCGCCGGACCCTGCGAAGATCACCGACATCTTCCTCCAGGCGATCGGTTCCCGGACCGGCGTCGACCAGTAATCCTCGGAAGTCATCGCGGTCGCCGTCCCTGCCGGGGCGGCGACCGCTTTTCTTTTTCCGGTACGACCTCAGCCCGCCCGGCGCAGCCACCCGGCCGGGTCGTCGCGCACCCCGCGGATCACCGAGTCGGCCGCTCCGCGCACCGCGGCATCGGTGCCCAGTCGTGCCGCCCGGAGCGTGACCGGCGCCAGCCCCGCGGTCAGCACCCGCCGCCGCAACTCCGTCTCGATCCCGGCGCGCAACCGCTCGAAGTGCAGCGCGTACGCCCCGCCCAGCACGATCATCGGCACGTCGAGCAGGTTGACCGCCGCGGACAGCGCGATACCGAGCGCGGCGGCGGCCAGCGGCTCGTCAGCGGTGAGCGCCTCCTGGCCGGCGTACTGCTCCAGGCAGCCGCGCGAGCCGCACCGGCAGGGCCGCCCGTCCGGATAGACGGTGAGGTGCCCGATCTCGCCGCTCCAGCCCCGCACGCCGCGGTACAGCTCGCCGTCGATCACCAGTCCGGCGCCGATGCCGATCTCGCCGGACACGTACAGGAAAGTGGCTTCGGCCCCGGCGACCCGCAGCTCACCGAGAGCGGCGAGATTGGCCTCGTTGTCGACGACGACCGGCAGGTCGGCGATCTCCGGCACACCGCGCAGCAGCGCCGGCGCGTCCACGTCCTGCCAGCCCAGGTTGGGGGCGACCCGGACCAGGCCGGCGGGCGAGACCAGGCCCGGCACGGCGAGCGCCATCCCGGCCACCACGAGCCCCTCGGCCTCGGCGGCGAGCCGGGCCCGGGCGGCCAGCCGGCCCAGCGCGGCGAGCGCGTCGGGTGCGGCGGCCGGGCGCTGGTCGGCGTGCTCGGTGAAGCGCTGCCGGACGGCGCCGGTCAGGTCGACCACGCAGGCGGCCAGGTAGTCGACGTTGATCTCGCAGCCCAGCCCGGCCGGCCCGGCCGCGGTGAGCGCGAGCCCGGCCGCCGGGCGTCCGGCCCCGGTGCGCGGCGGCGGGTCCAGCTCGGTCAGCAGGCCACCCGCGATCAGGTCGTCGACGAGCGCCGAGACGGTGGCCCGGGTGAGCCCGGTGACGGTCGCGAGGGCGGCCCGGGACGGCGGATCCGCGCTGTTCGCCACGGTGTTCAGGAGAAGCGCGAGATTATGGGCTCGGATGCTCGACTGCCGGACGGGAACACTCGAAGGGTTGATCATCCGGGCCGTCACGGCCTTGACAATGCCATACGTCCGCCAAATAATTCAACCAATAAACAAATCGAAGGCGTTTCCCGGAGGTAACCGTGTCGGTTCAGCCCACCCGTGAAGACAAGTTCTCCTTCGGTCTTTGGACCGTCGGCTGGCAGGCGCGCGACCCGTTCGGCGATGCCACCCGCGCGGCCCTCGACCCGATCGAGGCGGTGCACAAGCTCGCCGAGATCGGCGCGTACGGCATCACGTTCCACGACGACGACCTCGTGCCGTTCGGCGCCGACGCGCAGACCCGGGACGGCCTCATCGCCGGGTTCAAGAAGGCGCTCGACGAGACCGGCCTGATCGTCCCGATGGTGACCACCAACCTGTTCACCCACCCGGTGTTCAAGGACGGCGGCTTCACCAGCAACGACCGCACGGTCCGGCGGTACGCGCTGCGCAAGGTGCTGCGCCAGATGGACCTCGGCGCCGAGCTGGGCGCCAAGACCCTGGTCCTCTGGGGCGGCCGCGAGGGCGCCGAGTACGACTCGGCCAAGGACGTCCGCGCCGCCCTGGACCGCTACGCCGAGGCGCTCAACCTGCTCGCGGAGTATTCCGAGGACAAGGGCTACGGCTTCCGCTTCGCCATCGAGCCGAAGCCGAACGAGCCCCGCGGCGACATCCTGCTGCCGACCGCCGGCCACGCCATCGCGTTCGTGCAGGAGCTGGAGCGCTCCGAGCTGTTCGGGATCAACCCCGAGGTCGGCCACGAGCAGATGTCGAACCTGAACTTCGCGCAGGGCATCGCCCAGGCGCTGTGGCACAAGAAGCTGTTCCACATCGACCTGAACGGTCAGCACGGCCCGAAGTACGACCAGGACCTGGTCTTCGGCCACGGTGACCTGCTCAACGCGTTCTCCCTGGTCGACCTGCTGGAGAACGGCGCCGACGGCAGCGCGGCCTACGACGGCCCGCGGCACTTCGACTACAAGCCGTCGCGCACCGAGGACTACACCGGCGTCTGGGAGTCGGCCAAGGCCAACATCCGGATGTACCTGCTGCTCAAGGAGCGGGCCAAGGCGTTCCGTGCCGACCCGGAGGTGCAGGAGGCGCTCGCCGCGTCCAAGGTCGCCGAGCTGAGCGCGCCGACCCTGAACCCCGGCGAGACGTACGCCGACCTGATCGCCGACCGGGCCGCGTTCGAGGACTACGACGCGGACGCCGCCGGCGCGCAGGGCTACGGCTTCGTCCGGCTCAACCAGCTCGCGATCGAGCACCTGCTCGGGGCCCGCTGACCATGGCGCTCGTTGCCGGGATCGACAGTTCGACCCAGTCGTGCAAGGTGGTCATCCGGGACGCCGAGACCGGGAAGCTGGTCCGGGAGGGCCGGGCCGCGCATCCGGACGGCACCGAGGTGCATCCGGACGCCTGGTGGGCGGCGCTGCAGCAGGCGATCGCCGAGGCCGGTGGCCTGGACGACGTGGCCGCGGCCTCGGTCGCCGGGCAGCAGCACGGCATGGTCGTGCTGGACGAGAACGGTGACGTGGTCCGCCCGGCGCTGCTGTGGAACGACACCCGCAGCGCCGGCGCGGCCGCCGACCTCATCACCGAGCTGGGCGGCGGCGCCGCGTGGGCGGAAGCGGTCGGCATCGTGCCGGTCGCCAGCTTCACCCTGACCAAGCTGCGCTGGCTGGCCCGCAACGAGCCGTCGCTGGCCGATCGGGTCGCCGCAGTCTGCCTGCCGCATGACTGGTTGACCTGGAAATTATCCGGATCTACCGACATCTCGGACATCAGGACCGACCGCAGCGACGCCAGCGGGACGCTCTACTGGTCCGCCAAGACCAACCAGTACCGTCCTGACCTGCTGGAACTAGGGTTCGGCCGACGGATCCAGGTGCCCGAGGTGCTGGGCCCGACCGGGATCGCCGGTCACCTGCCCAACGGCGCGCCGCTGGGGCCGGGCGCCGGCGACAACGCGGCGGCCGCCCTCGGCACCGGCGCGCTGCCCGGCGACGTGATCGTCTCGATCGGCACGTCCGGCACGGTCTTCGTCTCGTCCGACGCGGCGCCGGTCGACCCGAGCGGCACGGTGGCCGGTTTCGCCGACACCACCGGGCGGTTCCTGCCGATCGTGGTCACGCTCAACGCGGCCCGGGTGCTGGACGCGGCGACCAAGCTGCTCGGCGTCTCGCACGACGAGCTGTCCCGCCTGGCGCTCTCCGCGCCGGCCGGTGCGGACGGCCTGGTCCTGGTGCCGTACCTGGAAGGGGAGCGGACCCCGAACCGGCCGGACGCCACCGGCGCGATCCACGGGCTGACCCTGAAGACCTCCGACCCGGCGCACCTGGCCCGGGCCGCGGTCGAGGGGATGCTCTGCGCGCTGGCCGACGGCCTGGACGCGCTCGTCGGCCAGGGTGCGCAGGCGAACCGGATCGTGCTGGTCGGCGGCGGTGCGCGGAGCGAGGCGGTGCGCCGGATCGCGCCCGCGCTGTTCGGCAAGCCGGTGCTGGTCCCGCCGCCCGGCGAGTACGTCGCGGACGGTGCGGCACGGCAGGCCGCGTGGGTCACCGCGGGCGGGGACGTCCCGCCCGCCTGGTCCGCGGAAACCCCTTCGTCGTACGAGGACGAGCCGGTCCCACTGATCCGCGAGCAGTACGCCGCCGCCCAGCACGCCGTGCTGGACCGCCCCCGCTGACCAGTCCCGGTCCCGGCTGGCTCTCAGGGGTGCCTCACCTGCGTTGAGGCACCCCTGAGCACCAGCCGGTGACATCTTTTTCGCGGAAACCTGTTGTCGCCCCGTCGCGGCCACATCTACGTACTCGACAGCCGGCCGACCCCCCTCGGCCGATCCCCGTACGTAGGAAGGGATCCGCAGTGGCATCTCGCAAGCGGAAACTGTTCGGCGCGGCGGCCGCCCTGGTCGTACCGGCCGGCCTGATCGGCTGGGCGGTGCTGCCGTCGAACGCCGCGACCGTCCCGGCGGCCGGCACCACGTACACCTTGGCGGTGACCAAGAGTGGCAAGTGCCTCGACGTGCCCGCGGCCTCGAAGGACAACGGCGCCCTCCTGCAGCAGTGGGGCTGCACCGCAGGTGCGGCCTGGCAGCAGTTCACCCTCGTCGCGTCCGGCGCGAACGTCCTGATCCAGAACGTGAACAGCGGCAAGTGCCTCGACGTGCCGGGCGCCTCGACGGCCTCGGGCACGCAGCTGCAGCAGTGGGGCTGCGTGGGCTCGCAGACCAACCAGCAGTTCACGCTGACCGCGAGCGGCACCGGCACCTACCAGATCGTCAACGTCGGCAACGGGCTCTGCGTCTCGGATCAGGGCGCGTCCACCGCGTCCGGTGCGGCGATCATCCAGGAGACCTGCACGGCCAACTCGAACAAGCAGTGGACGTTCACCCCGGTCACCACCGGTGGCGGATCCTTCACGGTGGCGGCGGACGGCACCGGCACCTACAAGACCGTGCAGGCGGCGATCGACGCGGTCGGCACCGGCAACACCAGCCGCAAGACGATCACCATCAAGCCGGGCACCTACCGGGAGATCGTCACGGTCCCCAGCACCAAGCCGTTCCTCACGCTGCAGGGCGGCGGCGACTCGGCCGACGACGTGGTGATCGTCAACAACCGCAGCTCGGCCGGCGGGTACGGCACCGCGGGCAGCGCCACCGTCACGGTCAGCGGCAAGGAGTTCGCCGCCACCAACCTGACCGTCGCCAACGACTACGGCGAGGGCAGCCAGGCGGTCGCCGCGAACCTGAACGCCGACCGGCTGGTCTTCGACAACGTCCGGTTCCTCGGCGCGCAGGACACCCTGCTGGTCAACACCGGGCGCAGCTACGTCACGAACTCCTACGTCGAGGGCACCGTCGACTTCATCTTCGGCGGCGGCACCGCGGTCTTCAACGCCACGAAGGTCTACCAGAAGCGGACCAGCGGCGGCCCGATCACGGCGGCCAAGACCGACGCGGCGGCCGCGTACGGCTTCCTGTTCTACAAGTCCACGGTGACCGGCGCCGCGAACAACGTGACCCAGCTCGGCCGGCCGTGGGGCGCCGACGCGCAGGTGCTCTACCGCGAGTCGAGCCTCAGCGCGACGATCAAGACCGCGCAGCCGTGGACCGACATGTCCTCGAACACCTGGCAGAACGCCCGCTTCCTGGAATACAAGAACACCGGCTCGGGCGCGACGACCAACAGCAACCGACCGCAGCTGACCGACGCGCAGGCCGCCACGTACACCCCGCAGAAGTATCTGGCCGGCTCGGACGGCTGGAACCCGATCACCGCGGTTGCCGCCACCGCGACCCCGACCGCGACCGCGTCCGCGTCCACCGCCCGGACCTGGTCGGACACCGCGGACGGCTTCGCCTCCACCGGCGGAGGCACGACCGGTGGCGCGGCCGGCACCACGGTCACCGTCACCACGCTGGCCGACCTGACGAAGTACGTCACCGCCACCGAGCCGTACGTGATCAAGGTGGGCGCGGCGATCACCGTCACGCCGAAGGGCGCCGAACTCAAGGTCAAGTCGAACAAGACGATCGTGGGGGTGGGCACCAAGGGGCAGATCCTGCAGGGCGGGTTCTTCCTCGGCGCCGGGGTCCGCAACGTGATCATCCGCAACCTGACGATCAAGGACGCGGCGATGACCGAGGACGACCCGGACGACAAGGTCTACGACTACGACGGCATCCAGATGGACACCGCCGACCACATCTGGATCGACCACAACACGATCACCAACATGAACGACGGGCTGATCGACAGCCGCAAGGACACCACGTACCTGACCGTGTCGTGGAACGTGCTGTCGAACGAGAACAAGGCGTTCGGGATCGGCTGGACCGACAACGTGACGGCTCGGATGACCATCCACCACAACTGGATCCACGACACCAACCAGCGCAACCCCAGCGTGGACAACGTGGCGCTGGCGCACCTCTACAACAACTACATGCAGAACATCACCTCGTACGGGAACCTGTCCCGGGGCTCGACGAAGCTGGTGCTGGAGAACAGCTACTTCGACAACGTGGCCAACCCGTACAACGTCGACGACCTGACCAAGGGCCAGCTCAAGCAGTCCGGCAGCGTGGTGGTGAACTCGACCGGCAAGCAGGTCACCAACGGCGCCGCGTTCACGCCGTCCAGCTACTACGCGTACACCCTGGACGCCGCGGCGGACGTGCCCGCGCTGCTGAAGAAGTACGCCGGCCCGCAGGCGACCATCGGCAACTGACCCACCTCAGGACGGCCGGGTCCGCCTCGCGGGCCCGGCCCAGCCGATGCGCGGCGAGAAACCCGTCGACCGCTTTCGACCAGGGAAACCGCTCGGCCTGCGCCCGGGCCGGGGACGGTGAGCACCCGCCCGTACGAGAAATGCTCGTCGGAGGCACCCGGACCCGGCACGACCGGGACCGCCCGGTGTCCCGCCTCCTGATATCCCCGGCCGAGTTCCCGCAGCGCGGTGCGCAGACCGCCGGAGGTCGCGTGGGCGAAGTTGGCGATCCGCACGATGCGCATGTGACCAGATCATCGAAAGCCGGGGCCGGCCCGGCAACGCGGCCCTGTCCCCCGGCCGAACTCTCGCTAACCTCTACCCGTGATGGGCAGCGGCGGGACCGCGCACCGGGTGTACAGCGTCGTGGTCTTCGTGATCCTGGCGTCGCTCGACAACGTCGCGATCGGCATCGTGCCCCCGCTGTACGGCAGCATCGGCGACGACTTCGGCCTCGGCGAGGGCCACATCGCGCTGGCCACCACGATCATGTTCCTGACCAGTGCGGTGGCCGCGATCGGCTGGGCGTACGCCGGCGACCGCACCGACCGCAAACCGGTGCTGCTGGCCGGCACCGGGATCTGGATCGCCGGCACCGCCTGGTCCGGCCTGGCCGGTGGTTACGCGTCGTTCCTCGGTGCGCAGATCGTGGCCGCGGTCGGGCTCGGCGCGGTCGCCTCGGTGAGCTTCTCGGTGGTCAGCGACCTGATCTCGCCGAAGCGCCGGGGACTGGTGATGAGCTTCTGGGGCCTGTCGCAGGGCGTCGGCACGCTGGCCGGCACCCTGGTCGGCGGGATTCTCGGGCACACCGACTGGCGGCAGCCGTTCCTGGTCACCGCGGTCGCCGGGTTCGTCGCCGGGGTGGCGTACCTGTTCACCTACAACGTGCCGCGCGGCGACAGCCAGCCGGAGCTGGCCGGGGTGGAGTACGACGAGCGGATCCACCACGACCACCTGCCGGTGATCCTGGGCCGGCGCACCAACATCTGGCTGATCCTGCAGGGCGGCACCTCGCAGATCGCGTTCGGCTCGCTGGTCTGGCTGCCGGTGCTGTTCCGGGCCCGGGCCGAGGACCAGGGCTACTCCACCGGCACCGCGGTGCTGGTGGGCAGCGTGTTCGCGACGATCTTCCAGCTCGGTGCGGCGCTGTCGATCCTCGGCGGGCTGGCCGGTGACCGGTTGCAACGTCGTACGCCGCGGGGCCGGGCCCTGGTCGCGGCGGTCGGCGTGCTCGCGGCGGTGCCGTTCTACATCGTGCTGTTCTTCGTCCCGATGACGATCACGGTGCCGGACGGCGCGGCCACCGGCGCGGTGATCCGCGGGGTGCTGGACAACGTGGTGACCGAGCCGACCGTCGCGGTCTGCCTGGCCGTCGCGGTCTTCGCGCTGATGCTGACGTCGGCGAACTCGCCGAACTGGTTCGCCATGATCGCCGACGTGAACCCGCCCGAGCACCGGGGCACCGTCTACAGCCTCGGCAACCTGGTCAACGGCGCCGGCCGGGCCGGCGGCAACGCGCTGGTCGGGGTGGCCTTCCAGCGGCTGTCCGGCGTGTTCCCGCCGCCGCTGAACTACGCGGTCGGGCTGGCTGCGTTCCAGCTCTTCTTCATCCCCACCGGGATCATGTACTGGCTGGCCAGCAGGACGGTGGCGGCGGACATGACCGCCACCCACGCCGCCCTGCTGGCCAAGGCGTCCGCGAGGTCAGACCGCGGCCCAGACCGTGACGTCGGTGGGCACCCGCCCGTCGCCGTCGAGCGGCTCGCTGCTCAGCAGGACCCGGGCACCTGACGGCAGCTCGGCGGCCTCCTGACCGAAGTTGGTCAGCACGAGGATCTCGCCGTTGCAGAAGGCCAGGACGTCGCCCTCGGTCGCCGACCAGACCAGTGCGCCGTTGCCGAGGTCATGCTCGCGCCGGGCGGCCAGCGCCGACCGGTACAGCTCCCAGGTGGAGCCGGCCACGCCGATCTGCCGGTCCAGGGCGTACTCGGCCCAGATCGCCGGCTGCGGCAGCCAGCTGTCGTCGCCCGGACCGAACCCGTACGACGGCGCGTCCGCCTCCCACGGGATCGGCACCCGGCAGCCGTCGCGCCCGCGCTCGGTGTGCCCGGACCGTTCCCAGGCCGGATCCTCCCGGACCTCGTCGGCGAGCGTGGTGTGCTCCGGCAGCCCCAGCTCCTCGCCCTGGTAGAGGTACGCCGAACCGGGCAGCCCCAGCATCAGCAGGCTGGCCGCCCGGGCCCGGCGCAGGCCCAGCCCGGTGTCCGGCTGCGGGTCGCCGATCCCGATGCCGGGCTTGCGTCCGGTCTCGGCCGGGAAGCCCAGCCGGGACGCGTGCCGGACCACGTCGTGGTTGGAGAGCACCCAGGTGGTGGTCGCGCCGACCGCGCCGGTGGCGGCCAGCGAGGAGTCGATCACCGCGCGCAGCTCGGCGGGCAGCCAGGGCGCTTCCAGGTAGGGGAAGTTGAACGCCTGGTGCATCTCGTCCGGGCGGACGTAGCGGGCCAGCCGCTCCTCGGGCTGCACCCAGGCCTCGGCGACCAGGATCCGGGCCGGCGAGTAGCCGTCCAGCACGGTGCGCCACTCGCGGTAGATCTCGTGCACGCCCTCCTGGTCCCACATCGGCGGCGGCGGGCCGACCGGGTCCAGCCCTCCGAGCACCACCGACGGCTGGGTCCAGTCGGTCAGGTCGGCGTCCTTGATCAGGCCGTGCGCCACGTCCACCCGGAAGCCGTCCACTCCGCGGTCCAGCCAGAACCGCAGGATGTCGAGGAACTCGGCGCGCACCTCGGGGTGGTCCCAGTTCAGGTCGGGCTGGGAGACGTCGAACAGGTGCAGGTACCACTGGCCGTCGTCGGTCCGCTGCCACGCGGAGCCACCGAAGACGCTCTGCCACGAGTTCGGCGGCTCGGCCCCGTCGCGGAAGATGTAGCGCTCCCGCTCCGGGCTGCCGGGCGGCGCGGCGAGGGCGGCCCGGAACCAGGCGTGCTCGCTGGAGGTGTGGTTCGGCACCAGGTCGACGATGACCTTCAGACCGTGGTCGTGTGCCGTGGCGATCAGCTTGTCGGCGTCGCCGAGGCTGCCGAAGCGCGGGTCGACGTCGCGGTAGTCGGCCACGTCGTACCCGGCGTCGTGCTGCGGGCTGACATAGAAGGGTGAGAGCCAGACGGCGTCGATGCCGAGCTCGCGGAGACGGGGCAGGCGCGTGGTGATGCCGGGCAGGTCACCCATGCCGTCGCCGTTGGCGTCGGCGAACGAGCGCGGGTAGATCTGGTAGATGACGGCATCGCGCCACCAGGCGTCAGTGGAGGGCATGCCATCAGCGTATTCGGGCGGCTGGGCTCACTCGTCCAGGATGGCGGCTTCGGGCGGCCGGGCTCACTCGTCCAGGATGGCGGCGAAACGCTCCTCGGCGAGGTCCAGCTGGTCCAGGATGTGCTCCTTGGCCTGGGTGGAGAGCGGCGTGTCCGGCCGCCCGATCAACTCGCGCAACTTCGGCACCAGCGGGCGGTACTTGGTCGCCGACCGGTGCGCCTTGTCCAGCGTGGTGTGGATCACGCCGACCCCGTTGTCGGTGAAGTCGGAGATCTTGATGACCCGGGCCCACGGGCTGCGGTCCAAGCTGTCCGCGACGTGCTCCCGGTACTGCTCGTGCCGGTCCCGGCGCGGGTCGTACTCCGGGTTCGTGACCGACCGGACCAGATCGGAGACCCGCGGGTTGAACCGGTTCGCGAGCACGCCCAAGGCCGCTTCAGTGGCTTTTTCGTACGACGTGTCCGGCGGCAGCCCGGCCAACTCGGCCGGATGATCCTCGACCGCGTCGTGCAGCAGCGCCGCCACCAGCACGTCGACGTCCCGCACCGCGTAGTACCGGATGATCCGGATGGCCACCCGCAGCAGATGGTTCAGATACGGCTCCCGCACCCGCCGGTCGGCCGCGTGCAGCGTGGTGGCCAGTTCCAGGGCCTCGGTCAACTGTTCCCGTTCCCCGTCGGGGAAGGTCTCCAGCTCCAATCCGAACCGTTGCCGGAGGCCGGCCTCGCCGTACACCTCGGTGATGGCGTGCAGTGGCATCGAGAGCAGCATTCTTGGTGCCATGCGGATCAGATATACCGGATCTTCGGCCGTGGCGGGGAACCCTTACGTGCCGGATGTGGCCGGACCCGCGACCGGACCCATCGGACCACCCGGTTCAGCGAACGGCTCCCGGGGGATCAGCGGCGGGATCGGGGTGACCGTGGGGACGTTCGCCACCACCGGCTCGAACGTCGCCGAGCCGGTCGCGGGGCGGGGCGCCGGCGACGGGCGGCCCGACCCGGCGGCCCGTCCGGTCGCCACCGCACGGGCGGCCGGGGACATCCGGATCGCGCCGATCGAGCCCTGTCGCAGCGCCCAGGGTTGCGCCGGTTCGGCGTGCACACCGCGCTTCGGGGTGCCGGCCCCGTCGGTGAACTCCTCCTCGGTCATCGCCTGCAGCGCGCTCAGCGCCACGCCGACGATGGTGGCCGCGGTGATCAGGGTGATCGGCACGATCATGGTGAGCGGCCGGATGCCGTTCTGGACCGGGACGATCGCCGGGTCCATCCGTACCGACATGGCGGCCATCCCGGTGTAGTGCATGCCGCAGACCGCGATCGCCATCACCGCGGCGGCGCCGGCCACCCGGCCCAGACCGCGTACCGAGACGGTGAACCACAGCGCGGTCGTGCAGGCCACGATCGCGATCAGGGCGGACGCACCGACGAGCATCGGGTCGTAGTGCACCACCGCGGAGAGCCGCATGCCCTCCATCCCGGTGTAGTGCATGGCCAGCACGCCGCCACCGGTCAGCACGCCGGCCGCGACCGTCTTGGCCGGGCTGGGCGCGCCGTGCCCGACCACCATCAGCCCGATCCCGACCGTCACCACCGAGAAGAGCAGGCTGAGCAGGGTGACCGGCAGGTCGTAGCGCACCGGGCTGTCCGGGACGTCGAAGCCGAGCATCGCGGCGAAGTGCATCAGCCAGATGCCACCCCCGCCGATCGCGAAGGCCGCGATCACCAGCCACCGGTTGCGCCGGCTGCGACTGTGCGCGTTACGGGCCCGCTCGGTGCAGAGCAGCCCGGCGAAAGATCCGAGGTAGGCCAGTAACGTCGCAGCTACCGGGTTGAATGCGCCATAGGTGAAGTGGTGAATATGAGCAGCCACTGACTTACCTCGCGAAGGTCGGCGTTGGTCCGCGGGGGATTGAGTCAGACGTCAGCTGTCCTACATCGCACCTTGTGTGCGTTGATGCACCAAAGAGACCGGAAACGCGGGCAACGAAAAACCGGGACCGTCCCGCGTCTGGCGCGAGGCGATCCCGGTTGCCGATGCCGACAGTTGGGGGTGTGGGGGATGCCGATCAGGTGAAGATGCTGACGCCACCGGGGCCCACGAGCAGGCCGACGATGATCAGCACGACACCCCAGAGGATCTGGCGCCGGAACAGCGCGAGGATACCGGCGACGACGAGGATAACGGCGAGAATCCAGAGCAGTAGGTCCATGTCACTGCTGGTACCCGATGTCCGAAAATCGAAAACCTGGTTCCGGATCACACATTTACGAGCGCGGTGTCCTTCGTGTCCACGGTGTCGCTGAGCAGCTGATACACGTTGTACGCCTGCTTGATGACCGGGTGCGCGACGTTGCGCACCGGCACACCGCCCGGCGTCCGGCCCCGCTCCGAGCCGTGGTGCGCGTGCCCGTGCAGGGCCAGCGCGGTCGGCGCCTCGTCGATCGCCTGCCCGAGCTGATAACAGCCGAGGAACGCGTAGATCTCCAGCGGTTCCCCGGCCAGTGTCGCCGGGACCGGCGCGTAGTGGGTCAGCGCCACCAGCGCGTCGCACTCGATCGATCGGAGTGCCTCGCGCAGGGCGGTGGCGTACCGCTCGCTGGTGCCGACGAAGTCCTTCATCTCGCGCTCGCCGAAGTTGCTCGCGCAGGCGCCGGCGAACCCGCCGCCGAACCCCTTGGTCCCGGCCACCCCGAGCCGGTGCCCGTTCAGCTCCAGCACGGTCGTGGTGCCCTCCAGGACGGTGATCCCGGAGTCGGTGAGCACCCGGGTCACGTCGTCCTGCGCGTCGCTCTGATGGTCGTGGTTGCCGAGCACCACCACGACCGGCACCCCGAGGCCGCCGAACTCGGTGGCGAAGCACTTCGCCTCGTCCACCGTGCCGTGCCGGGTCAGGTCACCCGCGATCAGCAGCGCGTCGGCCCGGCCGGGCAGTTCCTCGAGGGCCGGTCGGAACCGGCCCACCACATCCTTGTCCACGTGGACGTCGCCCACGGCGGCGATCCGGATCATGAAATCTCCTCCACCTCGGCCGGGGCCTGGGTCCGGGTGATGCCGATGTCGCAGGCGATCTCCAGGTCCGGATAGTGCGCGGTGATCTGCCGGCAGATCTCGTCGCGTCGCGTCGCGCTCTCCACCTCGCCGCTGAGCACCAGCACGTTCTCCCGGCGCTGCACGGTGACGCCCTGTTCGGCGACCCGGTCGTGCTCGGCGAGCAGCCGCTGGATCTCGGCTTCCAGATCGATCTGTTTGGTCATCTCTGCCCCTACCCTCCTCGGACGACTGCGTCACGGGCCGGGAACGGCACGACGTCGAGCCGGTCCAGCAGGACCAGGAACGCCTCGGCGTACGGCGACGCGGCGGTCTCCCGCGCCACCCGCTCCCAGTCGATCAGCTCGCGCAGCGAGCGGGCGACCGGCAGCCCGTGTGCGAAGTCGCAGTGGTGCTGGCTGAAGCTCATCAGCTTGTGGATCATCAGCTGGGTCGCCGACAGCACCGGCATGTAGATCGCCTCGACCGAGATCCGCTCGGTGTCGGCAAGTGTCTCGTCGGTGACCGGTGTCTCCACCGGGCGGTAGATCAGATCCACCATCCGGCCCTCTTCGAAGACCTTGACCAGCCAGTCCTCCGGCGGTTCCTCGGTCTCGAAGCCGACTCCGGCCAGCTCCTGCAGGGCTCGTTCCTTGTCCTGCTCGCGGATCAGAAAGTCCACGTCGTGATCGCTGGAGTGCCCGCCGTGTGCGTACACGGCGAAACTCCCGCCCAGTGCGAAGGGGATCTCCGCCGTTTTGAGGGTCGCGGCGACACGCTTCATCGTGCCGGCCAGCCCCTCGTCGACGCGATGCGGCATGGTGACCTCCCTGTCAGGTGTCCAGTTGGTGACGACTACCCCGAGTGGCCACGCCTTGAACCCCCGGCGATCATTCTGATCCGCTTCCCGCCGGTCGCACCGTGGACCGCCGGGTGCGATACCCGGCTACCGTCAGTGGGATGTCGTCCCCCGAGCACCTCGCACCCGGGCGCCCCGGTGATCTGGCCGGCCCGCGCACCATCGCCCTGGTCGGCATCGACGGTTCCGGCAAGACCACCCAGGCCCGGCTGCTCGCCGCCGAGCTCGCCGCGACCGGCCTTCCCGCGGTCTACCGGCAGAACGCCGGTGGCCGGGCCTGGTTCGGCAAGCGGGCCGTGCGATGGGGCCGCCCGGACGCCGACGCGTTGCTCGGCCGCCGGGGCATGCTGCTCGTCGAGTCGGTGCTGCGCTGGCTCTCGATCGTCCGGACGCTGCTGCGCCGTGCGCTGCGCCGGGAGATCGCGGTGATGGACCGCTACGCGTTCTGCCAGTACGCCAGCCTGCGCGCGCGGGGTGCGCGCCCGGCCGCCGAGCGCCGCGCCCGGCTGGCCTACCGGCTGTTCCCGCACCCCGACGTCACGTTCCTGCTCGCCGTCGACCCGGCGGTGGCCCAGGAGCGGATCGACCGGCGCGGCACCGACCAGGAGTCGATGGAGTACCTGACCGCCGCCGACCGGGCCTACCGCTCACTGCCGGAGTTCCCGGAGTTCGTGGTGATCGACGCGAACGGCACACCGGACCAGGTGAGCGCCGCGATCCGGGCCGGTCTGGCGGCCGCCACCCGCCCGGCGGCACCGGCCCCACGCCGGATCCGGGTGCGGACGCTGGTCCTGGCCGGGGTGCCGGTGCTGGCCGGAGCCGCCGTTCTGGGCTGGCAGCTTGCTGAATCTCTCTAGTTCTCTCAAAGATTGCTGAGAGCGTCAGGCCTGGCCGTATACCGGGATCTGCGCGCCGCTGGTCGGTGACGAGACGTCCGAGGCCAGGAACACGATGGTGTCGGCGATCTGCTCCGGGCGCACCCAGCGGTCGTGTGCGGCGTCCGGCATCGACGCCCGGTTGGCCGGGGTGTCGATCACGCTGGGCAGCACGGTGTTGCAGCGCACGTTCTGCTTGCGGTACTCGACCGCGACGGTCTGCGCGAACGCCAGCACCGCGGCCTTCGAGGTGACGTAACCGGCCGCGCCGGGGAACGGCGCCACCGCGGCCCGGGACGAGACGCATACCACCGAGCCGCCGCCGGCCGCCACCAGGTGCGGCAGCGCGGCCGCCGTGACCAGGTAGGTGGGCCGCAGGTTCGCGGTGAACATCGCCTCGAAGTCCTCGACCGGGGTGTCGGCGATCAGCCCGCTCGCGGCGTACCCGCCGACCAGGTTGACCACGGCGGTGAGCGGGGCCGCCGGGTCGCCGGTGGCCGCCGCGACCGCGGCGCTGGCGCCGGCCGCCGTGGTGAGGTCGGCCGGGACGGGCAGCGCGCCGGCCGGCAGCCGGTCCTCGCTGCCGGGCCGGACCGGAGCGACGACGCGCCAGCCGGCGGCGAGGAACGCGACCACGGTGGCGGCGCCGAGCCCGCCGGTGCCGCCGGTCACAAGAGCAGTGTTGGTCATGCCAAGCATCCGAGCAGGTTGTCACCCGCTCGTGGGTGTGCGCTTGCTCACTTCACCGGACGTTCGAGGCCCGCAGCGGGAATGTCACCTGTTCGGGGAACGTCACCCGGGTAGGCGAGTGAACTACGGCCTGGGGTGGCGCATTGTGACCGATGGTCCCGTTCGGCCGCCGCGTCCGGGCGGGTGGGATCTTTTTGATGTTCACGTTTGTTTCAGGCCCGTCAGCGGCCGGTCGATGCTCCACGTGAACCCCAACGGCGGAAACCCCGTAGATAGAGGGTGACGAGCGTCGCGGCGCCCAAGGTGATGCCCGTCGCTGTGGACGATGAGAGGCCGATGGTGTTATGAGGCGCGCGACGGGTACCCGTCTATACGCAAGGCGGTCGCAGAGAGACCGCACTCAGCTACCGCGCACTGGGCTCTCAGGTAAGACCCAGGCATTCGTGACACTTTCGACCCACCAGCCGGAATCAGCGCAGGCAGTCATTTGTTGTGTAGATGTCAGCACCGCAATGCACGAGCCGCGGACGTTACGGGAGAGGGCTGATGGACGCAGGTAATGCCCGTAACAGGGTTAGTGACGGCAATGAGGGGACCGTGGGCAACGTGGAGAAGAACACCGTGATGCGTACCGACCAGGTTGCCGAGGAGCGCGACCTCGTCGGAGTCTACCTGCACGAAATCTCCCGGACGCCGTTGTTGGACGCCGCGCGGGAGGTCGAGCTCTCCAAGGCGATCGAGGCGGGCCTCTACGCCGAGCACCTGCTCGAGCAGGGCGAAGAGCGTCGCGGCATCAGCCGGGAGGAACTGGAGCGCCTGGTCACCGAGGGCTCCAAGGCGAAAGACCTGTTCATCCGCGCCAACCTGCGACTGGTCGTGTCGATCGCCCGCCGCTACGTGCGGTCGGGCATGCCGATGCTCGACCTGATCCAGGAGGGCAACACCGGCCTGGTGCGCGCGGTCGAGAAGTTCGACTACGAGCGCGGCTACAAGTTCTCGACGTACGCGACGTGGTGGGTGCGCCAGGCGATCAGCCGGGCCATCGCCCAGCAGGAGCGCACCGTGCGTCTCCCCGTGCACCTGGTCGAGGACGTCAACCGGATGCGCAACGTGACCCGCCAGCTCGTCCGTGAGCTGGGCGGCGACCCGGAGCCGGAGCAGGTCGCGGCGGCGCTGGGCGTGACCGTGGAGCGGGTCAACGAGCTCACTCGCTGGGCTCAGGACACCGTTTCGCTGGACACCCCGGTCGGCGACGACGGCGACACCAACCTGGGTGACCTGGTCGCCGACAGCGACGCGCCGTCGCCCGAGGAGATCGTGCTGAACGCGCTGGAGCGCCAGCGCATCGAGGGCCTGCTGAACCACCTGGACGACCGCTCGGCCGGCATCATGCGGGCGCGGTACGGCCTGGAGGACGGCCGGGAGCACTCGCTGACCGAGGTGGCCTCGCGCTTCTCGCTCAGCCGGGAGCGGATCCGTCAGCTGGAGATCCAGGCGCTCGGCCGGCTGCGTGAGCTGGCCCGGGCCGAAGGCCTGCAGGCCGCCTGATCACCTGACCGACAGAAGGCCGGTGCCCCGCGAGGGGTACCGGCCTTCTTCGTGTGCGGTGCTGGTTACTTGACCCGGCCGTATCCGTACGGGGTCATGATGTTGATCGAGCGGTGCAGCACATCTCGGCCGGCCGAGGGCGCGTCGATGATCATGCCGCCTCCGACGTAGAGCGCGACGTGCCCGAGCGATCGGTAGAACACCAGGTCACCCGGCTGGAGATCGGCCTTGCTGATCCGGGCCGTGGCGCTGTACTGCGCGGCGGCGTTGTGCGGCAGGGACTTGCCCGCCGCAGCCCACGACGCCATGGTCAGACCCGAGCAGTCGTACGAGTTGGGGCCCGCGTCGCCGAAGCCGTACGGCTTGCCGACCGCGCCGAACGCGTACGTGACCGCCTTGCCGGCCGAGCCCGGGATGTTCGGGATCTCGCCGGTGTACGACCCGCTGCTCTCGGTGGGGCTGCCGAACGCGGTCTCGCGCATGTCGAGCAGCTTGTCGAGGTCCTTCTTGATCTTCGTCTTCTGCGCGGACAGCTCCTGGACCTGGAGACCCTGCTTCTTCTCGGTGGTCTTGAGAGCCGCCTGGCGGTCGGTGAAGGTCTGCGTGGTGTCGGTGTAGGTGTCGATGTCCTGCTGGTTGGCCTTGCTGATCTGATCCAGGTAGCTCATCCGCTGCAGGACGCTGTCCTGGTCGCCGCTGAGCAGGATGGTCATCGGACCCACCCGGCCGGTGATGTACGACGTCGTGGCGATCGTCTGCATCTTGGAGGTGGCCTGGACCAGCGCGGCCTGGGCCGGCTTGAGCGAAGCGCTCAGCTTCACCGCGTCGGCCTTGGTCTTCTTCAGGTCGAGGCGCATCTTGTTGTACGCCTCGGTGACGTCCTCGAGCTTGTCCGAAGCCTTGTCGATCTGCTTCTTCAGCTCTTCCTTGGACGGGGCCGCGTGCGCGGCGGTAGCTCCCGACGTGGTGATCGCCAGCGCGGTCAGCGCGACCACCAGCGCCCGGAGCCTGGTGCGGGGGAGTGGCACGGGTCAGGGGCCTTTCTTCCGCTTGTGCCGCCTACCGGGTTAGCTGACGGGTTCGGGCTGGAAGAAGAGCCCTACCGCTGTGAAGCGGATTCACCCCCGGGACGTGGTTCCCCGGTTCGCAAGCGACGACTGATGTCGCCCATGATTCGGCGGCGTTGGCCGGCGCCATCGGAGGGTTTGTGGCTGCGGACCGAACCAACCGCATCAACTTATCGGTGCAGAAAACAAAATCAAGTCCCTGCCGAGTGTTTTCTGCCAATAGTCGCTGTTGCGAACTTAATCCCGATAACCGGCTGTTATTCGATCCACGCTGAGCGTTATTTCGCCCCGGTGGAACGGACTAATCGTTCAGCGCGGGTTCGAGCGCGGGATTGGTCGCCCAGTGCCGGGTGACCTGACGCTCGGCCCAGAACGAGAAGAACGGGATGGTGCCGGCCAGCATCACGATGATCATCCGGCCGAACGGCCACCCGGCCCGGCGGGACAGGTCGAACGTGAGAAGCAGATACGCCATGTAGAGGAAGCCGTGCAGCGGGCCGATCATCGCGACCACCGCGTCGTTGTCGCCGATGTACTTCAGCGGCATGCCGACCAGGACGAGGACGACGAGGAGCACGCCGACGATCCAGGCGATGGTCCGGTAACGAATGAGGGCGCCCTGCACGGGGGATCTCCTTCTTGCTCTCTGGCGATGCTAGTTCTCAGTAAAGGACAGGGCTAGCCCGCAGCGGGGGACGGGGCTAGCCCGTGACGGTGCGGCGGCGGGGATAGTCGGCCGGGCGGGCGCCGGGGTGCGCGGCCAGCCAGGTCAGGTAGTCGTTGTACGCCTCGAGCTCCGGATCGGACTCGGTGGCCACGGCCGGCCGGGTCGCGACCCGGACCGGGCGGCCCAGGGTGATCGGGGCATCCGGATCCCGCGCCGGCGCCGGCGCGTCCACGGCGGGCTGCTCGTCGGCGGGGCCGAGCTTGCGCCGGTGCAGCTGGATCTCGCGGATCCAGATGAACACCACGAAGCCGGCGAAGACCGGCCACTCGAACATGTAGCCCCAACTGAGCGAGTTGCCGTTCGTCGCCCGGCTGAACTGCCACCAGCCGAGCCCGAGACAACCCGCGGTCAGCACCAGCGCCAAGAGGTGCCGGGCGATCCACGCCGGAGTCCACAGCCCTTTCATGCCCCCGAGCCTACCGGCGGGTTTGGTGACCGCCCGCCCGGGCAAGCGTGCAGCTGACGGAACGGCTCTCCCGGCCTTCTGACGAAGGGACCCCCAACCCATGACCAGCCTGCAGGCTCGGGCCGCCGCGACGGCCCAGGCTTATTCGCCGCACGAGCACCGGCCCCTCAGCGGCTACGTCGTCGCGATGGGTACTTTCGGCGCGCTCGCGGCCAGCCTGGCGGCCGCCGCCAAGCTCACCGGCCGCTCCGCCCCGGACCGCCCCTCGCCGGCCGACGTGGCCCTGCTCTCGATCGCCACCCACAAGCTCAGCCGCCTGATCGCCAAGGACTCGGTGACCAGCCCGCTGCGGGCGCCGTTCACCCGCTACACCGAACCGGCCGGCGCCGCCGAGCTGAACGAGGAGGTACGGGACTCCGGCAGCAGCGTGCGGCACGGGATCGGCGAGCTGATCACCTGCCCGTTCTGTCTGGCCGTGTGGGTCGCCACCGGGCTGACCGGCGGGCTGGTGCTGGCACCCCGGCTGACCCGGCTCGCCGCGACCGCGCTGACCGCCACCGCGGTCTCGGACTTCCTGCAGATGGCCTACGACGTCGCCAAGCGGAAAGCGGAGGGCGACTGAACCTCTTTTGTAACTCGGGTCACAAATCCTACTGGAATCCCGATCGGGTGCCGAAGGTTGTGAACGGATGCCGGTGTTGCTTGTGTCCCCGGGCCTCACCCAACGCCTGCACGGAATACCAGTTCGGCTGGAGCCGTGTTGAGCCACTCGCCGCGAGGCGACCTGCACACCGGCATCTACTCTGCTCGGCCCCCGGTTCACCAGGGGGCCGAGTTGTTTTTCCGGTCGTACTTTCTGGTGCCAGGTGGGTTTAAACGGACAACACCCCCCGATAGGGGCACCGAACCGGGGCCGAGCCGGATCGACATGGCTAGGATCCGTCGGGTGTCAGTACCGCAACGTCGCGTACCGGCCGCGCAGCGCGGCATCCGGTCCCGCCGACGCGTCACCTCGGGTGACGCCACCCCGCCGGGCCAGGGCAGACGTCTCGTCGCCGGGGTCCGGCCCCGGCGTACCGCCACGCTGCTGTCCGAGGAGGGGCCGCACCCGGTCGAGCTGGCCGGGCTGCTGCACGAGGTCACCGTCCGGCTGCTGACGGCCGAGACCCTGAGCCAGGCGCTCGACCGGCTCGCTGCGCTCACGGTCGGCGCGCTGCCGGGCGCGGTCCGCTGTTCGGTCGCGCTGATCGGCGAGGGCGGGCCGGCCACCATCGCCACCGCCGGGTCCGCCGGTGAGGCGTCCGACCGGTCCCAGTACGCCCACGGCGCCGGTCCGGGGCTGGAGGCGGCACGGACCCGCACCCTGATCACCACGGACGATCTGGGGGCCGATGAGCGCTGGCCGGAGCTGACCGAGGCGGCCCGGGAGGACGGCATCGGCGCGGTGGCGGCGATCCCGCTGGACGTGCAGCGGACCGCGGTGGGCGCGCTCAGCGTGTCCCTGGGCCGGGCCGGCGAGGTCGGGCCGGATCTGCTGCTGACCGCGATGGCGGTGGCCGGTCAGGCCGAGGTGCTGCTCGGCGAGCTGCAGCGGCGGGAGGCGCTGACCGAGGGCGCCGTGGTGGACCGGGCGGTCGGCGTGATCATCGCCCAGCGTGGGTGCGGGGTGCAGGAGGCGTACCGGATCCTGCAGGACAGCGCCCAGCGGCTCGGCCTGGACCGCGGCACGGTCGCCGACCGCCTGGTCGCCGCCGCAGCCCGCCACCGCGGCGAACCCCACTCCTGACCCCGCAAGCGTGTGAAGTTTCGGTGCGGAGCGCACCCAAACTTCACACGCTCCGTGGGGCACGGTCGTGCGTGGGGACTTTGGGTGCGGAGCGCGCCGAAACTTCACACGCTGGTTAGGCGGTGGGCTTTTCGACGTGCTGGATGACCTCGAACTCGAGGAGGCTGGCGCCGGAGGCGACCGGCTTGGCGCGCTCGCCGGCATGGGCGGCCTTGGCGCTGCCCTGCGACCAGTTCTGGAAGGCCTCCTCGGACTCCCAGCGGGTGTAGACGAAGTACCGGTTGTCGCCGGCGACCGGGCGGAGCAGCTCGAAGGCGAGGAAGCCTGGCTCGTTCTCCACCGCTCCGGCGCGGGCGGCGAACCGCTTCTCCAACTCGGGGCCGGCGCCCTCGGGGACCTCAATCGCGTTGATCTTCACAACAGCCATGGGCCCCACGCTACTGGTACGGACGGGTGCTCCGTCCGTACCAGAAGCTCTTGTCAGTGAGCGGGACCGTCGCCGCCTGCCTTGACCCCGGCGGGGTTGCCGTCGCCGTCAGCGGCGGCCTCACCCTTCGCCTGCGCCGCGTCGGCGGCACGCTGGCCCTGCGCGGACCGCTGGCCGAGCGGGATCTCCGGGAGGAACAGGACCACGATCAAGCCGATGATCATGATGCTGAAGGCCATCAGGTAGACCACGTGCACGCTGTCCGAGAAGCCGACCTTGAACGGGTGCGCGATCACGTCGGTCAGCTTGCCGATGAACGACGTGTCACTGAGCGCGTCACCGCTGGTCGCCTGCTTGAGCAGCTCGGCCTGGCTCGGGTCGGACTGCAGCGCCTGCTGGAACTCGGGCGTCTTCTGCGCCGCGGTGAAGCGGTCGGCGATGTTGCCGGGCAGGACGTTGAACAGCACCGACAGGAAGACCGCGGTGCCCAGCGTGCCGCCCATCGAGCGGAAGAACGTGACCGCGCCGGTGGCCACGCCGATCTCCCGCGGGGAGACCGCGTTCTGCACCGCGGTGATCATCGGCTGCATGTTGCCGCCCAGGCCGAGGCCCATCAGCACCATCACCAGCATCGTCCGCCACAGCGGGGTGTCCGCGCCGACCAGGGAGAACAGGAAGAGCGCGATCACCATGAAGGTGCTGCCGATGATCGGGAAGATCCGGTACCGGCCGGTCCGGGAGATCAGCTGACCGGAGACGATCGAGCCGGCCATGATGCCGAACACGAACGGGATCATCTGCAGGCCGGCCATGGTGGCCGAGGAGCCCTTGACGATCTGCAGGTACAGCGGGACGGTCATCAGGCCGCCGAACATCGCCATGCCCAGGATGGTGCTGGAGGCCGCGCCGACCGCGACCGTACGGTTGCCGAACATTCGCAGCGGCAGCAGCGCCTCGTCCTTGTACGCCCGCTCGATGAACACGAAGGCGATGATGCCGACCACGCCGACCACGTAGCAGAGGATCGACCGGCCGGAGTCCCAGCCCCAGGTCCGGCCCTGCTCGGCGACGGTCAGCAGCGGCACCAGGCCGACGATCAGCGCGACCGCGCCCGGCCAGTCGATCCGGTGGCTGACCCGCTGGTGCGGCAGGTGCAGCACCCGGGCCACGACGGCCATCGCCGCGATGCCGATCGGCACGTTCAGGTAGAACACCCAGCGCCAGCCGTCCACCCAGAGGATCTGGTCCCGGCCGGCGAAGAAGCCGCCCAGGATCGGGCCCAGGACGCTCGCGGTACCGAAGACGGCCAGGAAGAAGCCCTGGTACTTGGCGCGCTCGCGGGGCGGGACGATGTCGCCGATGATCGCCAGCGCCAGTGACATCAGGCCGCCGGCGCCGATGCCCTGGATCGCCCGGAACGCGGCGAGCTGGTACATGTCGGTGGAGAGGCCGCAGAGGAACGAGCCGACGATGAAGATGCCGATGGCGAACAGGAAGAACGGCCGCCGGCCGTAGATGTCGGAGAGCTTGCCGTACAGCGGTGTCGAGATGGTCGACGTGATCAGGAACGCCGTGGTGGCCCAGGCCTGCAGGTCGAAGCCCTTGAGGTCGTCGGCGATGGTCCGGGTGGCGGTCGCCATGATCGTCTGATCCAGGGCGGCGAGGAACATGCCCATCATCAGGCCGGCGAGGATCGTGAGGATCTGCCGATGGGTGAATTCCGCGGCCGAGTCGTCGGCCCGCGGACTGGGGTGGCTCACGCGATCTCCCGTGGTGGTGCGCCGAGGTCGGTGCGCAGCAGCGCCTCGACGGAGCTATTGAATTCTTCGAAGAGCTGGGCGAAAGCGTCGACCCGGTCGGCCGGCCAATCGCTCAGCGCCCGCTCCAGCAGGGCGGTGCGGGCCGATCGCAGGCGCTCACAGGCGTCCACCCCGGTCTCGGTCACCGCCAGCCGGGAGGCTCGGCCGTCCGCCGGATCCGCCTCCCGCCGGGCCAGACCCGCCTTCACCAGCTGAGCGACCTGTCGGCTGACCGTCGACGGGTCGGACTGCTTGAGCTCGGCGAGGTCGGTCACTCGCATCGGTCCCATCGCACGCAACGGCAGCAACAGCATCAGCGCGGAGAACTCGGCACCGAGGTCCCCGGTCTTGAGCATGCCCCGGAAACGCGGTCCCATCCGGATCAACCGGATGATTTCGTCGGACAGCCGTGCGGTGCCGGCCGCGACTTTCTGCTCGTCGTGCACGTGATTGCCGTCCTCATGGGCGCGGGGACAATACGTGTAGGGTACAAGTTGTTGCGTGGTGAACGCATTTCGGGTCAGCGCATCCGCCAGACCCCGGTCCGCAGCTCGCCGGTCTCCTCCAGGTGCACCGGCACCGGCACCACGTACTCGGTGACCAGCGTGAAGAGTCGCTCCGGGAAGTACCCACGCCCGGGGTCGCCAACCAGCACCGACGCGCCGTTCCGGCGGGCCGCGCGCAACTGCGTGGTCATCTGCGGGGCGACGATCGGGCTATAGAAGACGTCACCGGCGAGCACCAGCTCCGGCTCGTCCACCCGGTCGGTCAGGGTGAGGCCGTTCGCGGCGGCGTTGCGGTGCGCGGCGGCGACCGCGTCCGGATCGATGTCGGTGACCGCGACCTGGGCGGCGCCGCACCGGGCGGCGGCGATCGCGGCCACCCCGGAGCCGGTGGCCACGTCCAGCACCCGGCGGCCGGCCGCCTCGTCCGGATGGTCCAGCAGGTACCGGGCCAGGGCCTGGCCGCCGGCCCAGACGAACGCCCAGAACGGCGGCGGGGTGTCACTGCGGAACTCGCCGCCGGTCAGGTCGAAGAGCCCGACCGGGGCGGTGACGAGGTGGAGCGAGAGCTCCGGGGCCAGGGGGACCGGCAGCAGAGCGGTGGGGGCGTCGAGCACCCGGCGATTGTCCGCCCGGGAGCGCTCGCCCGCTCGGGGTTTATCGGTGTTTCCCGGTCTTTCTCAGACCGCGTGGGCCGGCTCGGCCGGGCGGGCCATCAGGAGCTTGGCGCGGTACTCGGCGCGCAGCGCGGCGGCCCACGGGGTGTTTTCGTCCTCCAGCAGCGGGCGGGAGGCCAGGAAGGCGGCGGCGGTCAGCGGGCGGGTGGCGCGTTCCGGCGACCGGCCGGCGGCCGCGTCGATCAGCTGATCGAAGGTGGAGACGTCGACCCGGACACGCTCAGTGTCCAAGTGGTAACGTCCGCGCCGGCCGACGACCACCGAGTCCCGGTCCCGGGCACCCGGCTCCAGAGCGTCGCGCAGCACCTTGAGGTCCGACTTCACGGTCGCCGGCGGCGCTCCGACCAGGTCGGACAGCTCCACAAGCGACTGCTCGCCGTGCAGCGCCAGGAGGGCGAGCAGCTGGCGGGGGCGGTCGCCGCCGAAGTCGTCACCGGCGAGGCGGACGCCACGGGTGCGGACCTCGATGCTGCCGAAGAGCTGGATGTCGTACATGATTCGGAATCGTGTCTTCGGTGAAACCCGGCGGCAAGCCCCAATGCGGGGGGTGCCCTCGGCCGAAAGACTGGCTAAGACGACCGCTCGGGTGGCAACCTGGCGTCGCCGCGGTACAACGGTCGCCTATTGGTAGGGCGGGCGCCGGGCTGGGTAGTCCTTAGACTGCGCGGGGCCCGAAAGGCTTAACCGCTGGATAGAGGATGGTGCACGGATGAGGAACGACGAGGCGATCCGAGTGCTCGTCGTCGACGGGCATCAAACCTTCGCCGAGCTGCTCGGGCACGCCCTGGCAGGGCAGCCCGACCTGCACTGGGTGGGGCACGCCCGGACCGGTCAGGAGGCGCTGAGCCTGTCGTCCGAACTGTCGCCGGACGTGATCCTGCTCGATCCGGAACTGTCCGATAGTGACGGCATAGCCATCGCTCAGTTGATCAGAGTGCGCCAGCCGGACGTGCGTGTGGTGATCCTCACGGCCCGCGAGGACCCGGCGCTGATCGGCCGGGCGACCACGTTCGGCGCGGCCGGCTTCATCTCCAAGAACGGCGCCCTGGCCGACGTGCTGCACGCGCTGCGCACCGCGCACGGCGGCGGGATGACGGTCTCCACCGACATCATGGCCCGGCTGCTGCGCAGCACCAGCCCGGCGACCGTGACCAGGGCGAGCAGCGGGCTCACCGCCCGTGAAGACGAGGTGCTGCAGCTGATGGCGGCCGGGCTGGACGCCCGCGCGGTGGCCCGCCGGCTGGGCATCAGCGTGCACACCTGCCGGGGCTATCAGAAGGCGGTCCTGGCCAAGCTCGGGGCGCACAGTCAGCTCGAAGCGGTGGCGATCGCGACCCGGCGTGGACTGGTCCGACCTGACCACCGGTAAATTCCACGATCACGCTGCGATTCCGCTCATCCGCGGAGGCTTGCGATCCGTATTGCCTTGCGAGCGCCACGTGACGGCGCTGCAGGGGAGAGGAAATCCGCCGTGGACCGTACCGCCATCGACGGCGAGACGCCGGAGCCCGCGAGACAGTCGCCGGAGCCGACGGGCGACGAACTGCCGCACCGGCGTCCGGCTGACCGTGAACGGATCTATCGTCGTCCGCCCGCGACGGAACCGGCCGAGTCCACCGAGAGCGGGATGCCGCCCGGGTGGTTCGGTGGCGACGCCGCGCCCGACACGGCGCCGGCGGTGAGCCCTCCGGAGTTCGGGCCCGCTTCGCCGGGTGGACCGGGGCGCGCCTCGTTCGGTTTCAGCGCCGGGCCGATCAGTGGGAACCGTCCGCTGACCGAGCCGGACGCGAGTGGGCTGCCGATCGTACGGAAGAAGGCCGGTGACCCGACGCCGACCTCGCCGGCGGCCGGAACCTGGACGGCGCCGGAGGCGGCCGCTCCGCAGACGTCCCGGATGGACACCGCCTTCGGTTCGTGGGAGGGCACCACCTGGGCGGGCGTCGGCTCGCCGGAGCCACTGCTGCCGCCGCTGCCCGAGCCGGCGCCGTTCGCCCCACCGACGGCTTTCTCGTCGCCCGCGCCCGCGGCCTTTCCCCAGGGGCCGGTTGCTTCGGAGGCCGCGTCCGCGTACGACGGCCCGTCCCCTTCCTACGCCGGCCCGTCCGCGCTGCGACCGCCGCGCCGGCAGTCCCGGCTGGTCACGGTCGGGATGACGGTGCTCGGTGTGGTCGCCGTGCTGGTGATCGCGATGACCGGGGTGGTCTTCTACTCCGGGCCGGACTCCACGGTCAACCAGATGCTGAACCTCGGCGGCAGCGGTAACGGCAACGGCGGCAGCGGCGGCCCGCATACGGTCACCGCGCCGCTCAACGGCCGGACCGCCGCGGCGTTCGAGATGCTCGCGGCCAGCGACCGGATCAAGGTACGGGTCGGCGACACCGGCGAGGACCTGTTCCGGATCAGTACCCCGGAGGACTCCCCGGTGCGGCCAAGCCCGCAACTGACCGACGACAGCGTGCGCCTGCAGGTCACCCGGGACGGCGACGGTGCGGACGGCGAGGTGAACGTGGTCCTCTCGCTCAAGGTGCGCTGGTCGCTGCGCTTCTCCGGGTACGCCGCGGAGCGCGAGGTGGACCTCGGCCAGGGCCAGGTCGACAAGATCGAGGTGGTCGGCGGGACCCGGCGGGCCGTGATGGCGCTCTCCGCGGCGTCCGGGACGGTGCCCGTGAAGATCACCGGCGGGGTCGAGGAACTGACCCTGACCGCACCGACCGGCAGCCCGATCCGGGTCAAGGTCGGTGGCGGGGCGGGGACGGTCACGGCGGGTTCCCGGACACTGCGGGACGTGGCGCCGGGCTCCACACTCACGCCGAAGGACTGGGACACCTCGGGGCGGTACGACGTCGAAGCCGCCTCGAAGATCACTCTGCTGAGCGTCGAGACCAGTTGAGGAACGGGCCCGCGGGGGCCCGTTCCTCGGACACTCAGGTCAGGACAGCACGCGCAGGCGGACGGTCTGCTCCATGGCGCGCAGCTCCTGCAGCACCTCGTCGCTGTAGCCCTTGCCGATGTCGGTGATCAGGTAGCCGTACTCGCCGCGGGTGCTCAGCAGCTGGCCCTCGACGTTCACGTTGTGCTCGGCCAGCACCTGGTTGACCTTGGCGAGCACGCCCGGGGTGTTGATGTGCACGTGCACGACCCGGTGCAGGCCGGGCTGCTCGGGCAGGACCACGCCGGGCAGGTTGACGCTGAGCGTGGTGTTGCCGTCGATCAGGAACTTGGCCAGCTTGTTCGCCACGAAGCCGCCGATGTCCGACTGCGCCTCCTCGGTCGAACCACCGATGTGCGGGGTGAGGATCACGTTCGGCAGGCCGCGCAGCTCGGAGAGGAACTCGTCGCCCCGGCCCTTCGGCTCGACCGGGAACACGTCGACCGCCGCGCCGGCCAGGTGACCGCTGGCCAGCGCGTCACGCAGCGCCAGGTGGTCGACGACGATGCCGCGGGACAGGTTGAGGAACAGGCTGCCTGGGCGCATCTGCGCGAACTGCTCGGCGCCGAAGAATCCGGCGTTGCCCAGCCGGCCGTCCACGTGCAGGGTGACGACGTCGCACGTCTCCAGCAGCTCTTCCATGCTGGCGCAGCGGTGCGCGTTGCTCAGCGCGAGCTTGTCGGCGGTGTCGAAGAACGAGACCGACATGCCGAGGTTCTCGGCGAGCACGGACAGCTGGGTGCCGATGTTGCCGTACCCGACGATGCCCAGGCGCCGTCCGCGGATCTCGTGCGCGCCGTCCGCGGACTTGTCCCAGACACCGGCGTGCATCAGCGTGTTCTTCTCGGTCAGCCGCCGGGTCAGCGCGATGATCTCGGAGATCGCCAGCTCCACCACCGAGCGGGTGTTCGAGAACGGCGCGTTGAAGACCGCGACACCGGAGGCCGAGGCGTGGGTCAGGTCGATCTGGTCGGTGCCGATGCAGAACGCGCCGATCGCCACCAGGCTGCCCGCGCTCTCCAGCACCTTCGCGGTGACCTTGGTCTTCGAGCGGATGCCGAGGAGGTGCACACCGGAGATGCGCTCGATCAGCTCGGCCTCGTCCAGCGCGCTGGACACGGACTCCACCTCGAAGCCGTCCTCCTTGAGCCGGGACACCGCATCGGGATGGATGCTCTCCAAGAGCAGGACTCGCACCTTGGCCTGATCGATCATCATCTTCCGTTCCATGTTTCGGTAAGGCCGCCCGGGCCGCCACGCCGAAGCCCAGTTCACAGGGCGTCAAGCCTAGTCCCCTCGGTGGTGAGGGCCGGTGCGGTGTGGGTGAGGTCCCAACAACCGGTCGGTCGTACGGCCGGAGTCGTTCGCCCGGTTCATTCCGCTTGCGGTTAGTGCAACGCGCGATTCCGGATCCTGGCAGCGTGCTGCGCCGACGGAAACGGATTTCCCGCCGGTTGGGTGGTCCCGGGGTCGGGGGCGCGCTGCGGTCCGGTGCGGGCGCGGTGTCGCGGCGGCCTCACGGGCGGGACTCGGCTCGTAGCCTGCGGACGGGCGCTCGGTATGCGTACCAAATGGGGGTTATGGGGCGCGGGGGAGCAGGACGGTGACGTCGAGGCCGCCGGTGTCGCGGGCGTCGGCCTGGACGTCACCGCCGTGCGCGCGGGCGACGGCGCGGACGATGGAGAGGCCGAGTCCCGCGCCCGGGCCGGCCAGGCGCTCGGTGCGGAAGCGGTGGAACGGCGCGAACAGGCCGGGCACCTCGTAGCGGGGGATGACCGGGCCGGAGTTGGAGACGCGCAGCTCCACCCAGCCGTCCGGGCGGGTCAGCGTGGTCACCCGGACCCAGCCGTTCTCCGCGACGTTGTGCCGGACGCCGTTCTCCACCAGGTTCTGCACCAGGCGCTCGAGCAGCACCGGGTCGCCGAGCACGGCCGCCTCGTGCGGGTCGGCGACCACCTTGACGGTGTCCGAGACGGCCACGTGGTCGACGATGTCGGCGAGGTCGACGTAGGACCGCTCGGTCACCTCGCGGTCCGAGCGGGCCAGCAGGAGCAGCCCGTCGATCAGCCGGCTGTGCCGGTCGTTGATCGCCAGCAGCGTGGTGCCGAGCTGGCGGACCTCCGGTGAGACGGTCTCCGGGGTCAGCGCCACCTCGAGCAGCGTGCGGTTCAGGGTCAGCGGGGTGCGCAGCTCGTGCGACGCGCTGGCGATGAACCGGCGCTGCCCGTCGAACGACCGGTCCAGCCGGGCCAGCATCAGGTCGAACGTGTCGGCGAGCTGTTTGACCTCGTCGTCCGGCCCGTCCAGGGCGATCCGCTCGTGCAGCCCGCGGTCGGCGGCCGGTGACTCGGCGATCCGGCGGGCGGTCGCGGTGATCTGGTGCAGCGGCTGCAGCATCCGCCCGGCGATCAGCCAGCCCAGCGCGATGGCCGCGGCGCTGATCACGACGAGGGCGATCGCGCCCTGGGTGAGCACGGTGTGCATGGTGTCCGCCTGTGTCTCCCGGATCACCGTCTTGAACAGCACGTCGCCGTTCGGTGCCGGGCCGGCGACGTCCTCGCGCTGCATGGAGCCGGCGGCGGTCACCTTGGTCTGGCCGCCCAGCACGTAGATGGAACCCAGCAGGATCACGCCGGCCAGCAGGAACAGGCCCCCGTAGACGAGGGTGAGCCGGCGTCTCATCGGATCCGATACCCCACTCCGGGTTCGTTCAGCACCACCGGCGGGTCGCCCAGCTTGCGGCGGAGCTTGAGGATGGTCATCCGGACGGCGTGGGTGAACGGGTCGGCGTTCTCGTCCCAGGCCTTCTCCAGCAGCGTCTCCGCCGAGACCGCGGTGCCGTCGGCCCGCAGCAGCTCGGCCAGCACCGCGAACTCCTTGCGGGACAGCGGCACGTACCGGCCGTCCCGGTGCACCTCCCGGCGGTACGGGTCGAGGCTGATCCCGGAGCGGCGCAGCACCGGCGGGGCGGCCGGGCGGGCCCGCCGGCCGAGCGCCGCGACCCGGGCCGACAGCTCCCGGAACGCGAACGGCTTCGGCAGGTAGTCGTCGGCGCCCAGGGAGAGCCCGGTGACCCGGTCGTCGACACCGGCCGCCGCGGTCAGCATCAGCACCCGGATGCCGGCGTTGCGCTCGGCCAGCACCTGGCAGACCTTGTCGCCGTGCACCACCGGCACGTCCCGGTCCAGCACCACCACGTCGTAGTCGTTCACGTCGATCCGCTCCAGGGCGGACCCGCCGTCATAGACGACGTCCACCGCGTGCGCCTCGTGCCGCAGGCCCTGCGCCACCGCGTCGGCCAGCAGCGGTTCGTCCTCCACCACCAGGATCCGCATGACTCCATAGTGGCCCCGCCGGCCGTCAACTCGGCGTCATCGTTTTCCGTGACGCCCGGGAAATGCCGCGCTCGCTCTACTTCGGTGCGTGGCGGCCGGACGGCCGCCGACGAAGGAGACGACGATGAGGACCAGAACGACTCTGGCACTCGGCGCGCTGCTCACGGTGCTGGCGGCGGGGTGCGGGCAGAGCCCGGGGCAGGACCCGGGCGTGGCGACCGCGCAGAGCGCCGGCGTGACGCCGTCCGCCAGCGCGTCCGCGAGCGACGACAGCGGCAACGGCCAGGACGACCAGCTCAAGTTCTCCCAGTGCATGCGGGAGCACGGGATGACCTGGTTCCCGGATCCGAGCAACGGCGGCCTGCGGGTGAAGGTCCCGTCGAGCGTCAAGAAGGAGGACTTCGACGCCGCGCAGAAGGCCTGCCGGGAGTTCTCCCCGGGCGGCGAGGACGGCCCGAAGATCACTGCCGCGGAGCTCGAGCAGATGCGGCAGATGTCGCAGTGCATGCGCGACAACGGGATCACCAACTTCCCGGATCCGCGGCCCGACGGCGGCATCCACATCGACCAGAAGCTGGGCATCGACCCGGAGTCCCCGACGTTCCAGGCCGCGCAGAAGAAGTGCGAGAAGCTCATGCCGCGACGCGGCGAGGACACCAAGGAGGAAACCGGCACCGGTACGAGCTCCGGTGGTGGCGCATGAGCCGGAGGTGGACGACCGCCGCGGTGGCGGGGGCGCTGGTGGCCGCGGGTGCGGCCGGGTTCGTCCTGGTCGGGGGTCTGCCGGAGGGGGAGAGCCCGGCGCAGGCCGGCAGCAGTCTGCCGCCGGCGACCGCCACCGTGACGAAGGCGACCCTGGTCGACAAGGAGGACCACGACGGGACCCTGGGGTACGGCGACAGCACCGCGCTCGCCGCCGGCCTCGGCGGGACGGTCACCTGGCTGCCCGCGACCGGCGCCACCGTCAAGCGCGGCAAGCCGCTGTACAAGGTGGACAACCAGCCGGTGGTGCTGATGTACGGCGCGCTGCCCGCGTACCGGTCGCTCGGCTCCGGTGACGAGGGCGCCGACGTCAAGCAGCTCGAGAAGAACCTGTGGGCACTGGGCTACCGGGGTTTCACCGTCGACGACGAGTACACCGCGGCCACCGCCGACGCCGTCGAGGACTGGCAGGACGACCTGAACCTGGACGAGACCGGCCGGGTCGAGCTGGGCCGGGTGGTGGTCAAGCCCGGCCTGGTCCGGATCGACTCGCACACCGTCGAGGCCGGCGCCGTCGTCCAGGCCGGCGGCGAGCTGCTCGAGCTCACCGGCACCGGCCGGGTCGCCGTCGTCGACCTGGAGGTCGCCGACCAGCGGCTGGCGAAGAAGGGCGCGAAGGTCGAGGTGACCCTGCCGGACGGCGACGTGGTGCCGGCCCGGATCTCCGGCGTCGACACCGTCGTCGAGCAGGCCGAGAACCCGAGCGAGGACGACACCACGAAGATCCAGGTGACGATCACGTTCAGCAAGGCGCCGGCCGGGCTGAACGAGGCGGCGGTGGGCGTGCTCTTCGTCGCGTCGCAGCGGACGGACGTGCTGACCGTCCCGATCAACGCGCTGCTGGCCCTCGCCGAGGGCGGGTACGGCCTGCAGATCGTCGACGGCACCAGCACCAGGATCGTGGCGGTCGAGGCCGGGCTGTTCGCCGACGGCCGGGTCGAGGTCTCCGGCGGTGGCCTCACCGCGGGCATGAAGGTGGGAGTGCCGGCATGAGCCAGGTCATCGCCCTGAGCGGCGTCACCAAGAGATATCCCGGCGGGGTCACCGCACTGTGCGACGTGGACCTGACCGTGGAGGCCGGTGAGCTGATCGCCATCGTCGGACCGTCCGGCTCCGGCAAGTCCACCATGCTGCACATGATCGGGACACTCGACCGCCCCTCGGCCGGCACGATCAGGATCGACGGCCACGACGTGGCGGCGCTGTCCGACCGGCAGCTCTCCGCCCTGCGGGCGCGGTCGATCGGCTTCGTGTTCCAGCAGTTCCACCTGGCGCCGGGGCGGAGCGCGGTGGCCAATGTGGCGGACGGGCTGCTCTATTCCGGCGTACCGAAGAAGGAGCGGGAGCGACGCGCGCGGGCCGCCCTGATCCGTGTCGGTCTCGCGGATCGTCTCGGGCATCGCCCGCACCAGCTCTCCGGGGGTGAGCGGCAGCGCGTCGCGGTGGCCCGGGCGGTGGCCGGCGACCCGGCGGTGCTGCTGGCCGACGAACCCACCGGCAACCTGGACTCGGTGGCCGGCGCGGGCGTTGTCGACCTGTTGCGGGAGCTGAACGCGGCCGGCACCACGGTTCTGGTGATCACCCACGATCACGAGATCGCCGGCTCGCTGCCGCGCCAGGTGCCGATGCGCGACGGGCGGGTGGTCTGAGATGCCACGGTCTCGCCTGTTGCGCCCGGCCCGGCTCAGCGGCCCGGACCTGTTCCGGCTGGGCGGTTCCGGACTCCGGGCCCGGCCGCTGCGCGCGGTGCTCTCCGCGCTGGGCATCGCGATCGGCATCGCCGCGATGGTCGCCGTGGTCGGTATCTCCGCCTCCAGCCGGGCCGACCTGGACCGGGCCCTGGCGGCGCTGGGCACCAACATGCTCACCGTGGCGCCGGGCGACACCATGTTCGGCGACGCCGCCACCCTGCCCGACGAGGCGCTCTCGATGATCAAACGGATCGGGCCGGTGCTCTCGGCGACCGCGACCGGGACGGTCACCGACACTCCGGTCTACCGCAGCGATCGGATCCCGTCCGGCGAGACCGGCGGGCTGTCGCTGGTCGCGGCGCAGCTCGACCTGCTCGGCACGGTCGGCGCCACGGTCGCCGAGGGGACCTGGCTGAACGCGGCCACCGCGAAGTATCCGGCGGTGGTGCTCGGGTCAGCGGCCGCCCGGCGGCTCGGCGACGTGCCGTCGGTCTACATCGGCGGCCGCTGGTACCGGGTGATCGGCGTGCTCAACAGCGTGCCGCTCGCGCAGGAGCTGGACAACTCGGTGATGATCGGGTGGCCGGCCGCGAAGGCGTACCTGGACTTCGACGGGCACGCCACCACGGTCTACACCCGCTCGGTGGAGTCGCAGGTGGAGGCGGTGAAAGCGGTGCTCGCCGCGACCGCCAACCCGCAGAGCCCGGACGAGGTGAACGTGTCCAACCCGTCCGACGCGCTGCCCGCCAAGCGGGCCGCCGCGCAGACCTTCAACGCCCTGCTGCTCGGTCTCGGCGCGGTCGCGCTGCTGGTCGGCGGGATCGGGGTGGCCAACACGATGGTCATCTCGGTGCTGGAGCGGCGGGCCGAGATCGGCCTGCGGCGGTCGCTGGGCGCCACCCGGGGGCAGATCCGTACCCAGTTCGTCGCCGAGTCGCTGCTGCTGTCGCTGCTCGGCGGGGCCGGTGGGGTGCTCGGCGGGTTCGCGGTGACCGCGGTCTACGCCACCACGCAGAACTGGCCCACTGTGGTGCCGCCCTGGGCGCTGGCCGGCGGGCTCGGCGCGACCCTGGCGATCGGCGTGATCGCCGGCCTCTACCCGGCGATCCGGGCGGCCCGGCTGGCACCGACGGAGGCGCTCGCGGCGGCCTGAGATTATTTTTTCCTTGTCTGTTGATCCGCTGTGGGAGCGATCCCGTATCGAAGGCCGAAGCATCTTTATGCCATTGGGGAAGGCGCGGGCCAATGAACAGGTCTCGATTGAACAAGTCGCGCGGGAACGTGCGCCGCTGGCAGGTTGTCGCGGTCGTGGGTGTCGCGGTGACCATCGCGGGCATCGGACTCGGCGTGGCTTCGGCCGCTGAGGCCGCGCCCACGGTCAACTGCCCGCAGGTCAACGTCAACGTGGCGATCCCGGCGCAGGCGCAGAACGAGGTGAAACAGAACCTCGCGCTGCTGCAGACCCAGATCGACGAGGCCAACAAGCGGCTCGCGTCGAGCGCCGGCCAGGGTGGCAAGAACTTCATCCAGAACGCCATCCTCGGCCCGCTCAAGGACAAGCGCTTCGCCACGATCAACCGGATCGAGACGGCGATCGGCCGCAACGCGGCCAAGCCGAACCTGAACGCCGAGGGACTGTCCACCTGCACCCTGAACGGTGCCGCGACCGGTGGGAACACCGGGAACAACGGTGGCGCCACCGCCACGCCGGTGGCCACCGCCACCAACGCGGTGCCGGGCGGCAACCTGGGCATCCTGACGAACAGCTGCGACACCAGCAAGCTGCAGGCGCACGACGGTTTCCAGAAGGGCGACCGCTGCGTCTCCACCGAGTTCGGTGAGGTGGCCGCGGCCGCCAACGACGCGTCGCTGCTGATCACCTCGGCACCGCGGCAGGTCAACCGGAACCAGGCGTTCACGCTGAAGATCAGCACCCGGAACCTGATCCGGGACCGCTTCCTCGCGGCCGGCCAGGGCGGGTACTACGTGGAGTCCAGCGTCCTGCAGAACGGCCTGGTCCGCGGTCACTTCCACACCGCCTGCCGGATGCTCGCCAGCACCAACTCGGCGCCCGCCCCGGAGCCGGTCCCGGCGTTCTTCGTCGCGACCGAGGACAGCAAGGGCGGCCGCACCCCGGACACGGTCACCATCCAGGTGCCGGGTCTGCCGCAGGCCGGTACCGCGCAGTGCGCCTCGTGGGCCGGTGACGGCTCGCACCGCATCCCGATGATGGAGCGCGCCAACCAGACCCCGGCGTTCGACACCGTTCGGATCCGCGTCCGGTAACCGATTCTCCGCAGCACGCAGCAGGCCGGCGACTTCGCGAAGTCGCCGGCCTGCTGGCTGTTCAGGGGAGGGTGGCGCGCCCGGTAGGATTCGAACCTACGACCGACGGATTAGAAGTCCGTTGCTCTATCCGCTGAGCTACGAGCGCTGGCCAGCACATACTAGGCGGTCGTGCCGGACTTGTCGTCCGCCTCGTCGGCGGCCTGCTCGACAGCGGCTTCGGCGGCCTCCAGCACCACGCTCCGGCCCGCCTGGTCCTCCGGCGCCGGCGGGACATCGATCTCCGGAGTGCCCGGCGCGGGGACGAACGCGTCGACCCAGCGGCCCACCTCACGGAAGACCTCGGCGCGGACCTCCTTGCCGGAGAGCGTCAGATCGTGCTTGCCGCCGTTGAACTGGGCGATCGTGACCCGCGGCCCGAGCCCCGGCGACCAGCGCACGATGTGCTCGACATCGAGAACAGAATCGGACACGTGCACGTCGTCGTGCCACTCGCGGCCGCGGTAGGTCCGGTCGGAGCAGGCGACCAGGATCGGTGCGTCGATGGCGAGACCGGCCTGCAGCCGGCGGTGGCCGCGACGGATCGCCGCCAGCCAGCCCATCGTGACCGGGAAACCCAGGATCGGCTTCCAGGCCAGGTCATAGGACCACTCACCGTGGAAATCCTGGTGCAGGCTCTTGCCGTACAGGCCGAGGGAGGGCGACGGCATTTTTGTGTACGGGGTGCGGCCGGTTGCCGCGATCACCATCGACAGCGCCGGTCGACGCATGAACCAGGGCATGTTGAAGTCGAAGAACGGGCTGTTCAAAAACAGTCCGTCGACGATTCCCTGCCCGCGTCGCGCGTGCGCCCACAGCGAGGTGATCAGCCCGCCGGTGGAGTGCCCGGTCACCAGCAGCTGATCGTGGCCGTCCTCGGCGCGGATGATCCGGGCCGCCTCGTCCAGCTCCGGGAAGTAGTCGGTGAGGCTGCGTGCGAAGTTCGGCGTCTGGTGCGGCAGCAGGCTCCGGCCGTACTTGCGCAGGTCGAGGGCGTAGAAGTCCCAGCCGCGCTCGACGAAGAAGTCGGCCATGTGTGTCTGGAAGAAGTAGTCGACGAACCCGTGGACGTGCAGCACCGCCCGGCGGGACGGCTGCTCGGCACGTCGCCGGATCAGGGTGGCCACGACCGGGCCCTCGTCGTCGGAATCCAGCTCGATGGTGTGCCGCTCGTAAGGCCAGCCCAGGACGTCGGTCTCCACCCGGTCAGGTTACCCGCGGGTATGCGCTGGTGCGCCATATCAGATCGACCAAGATCCGGACCGGTCGTGCACAGTCCGGCGCTGTGCACAGCGAGATCCGCCCGACGTCGCCGCCCGGACCAGGCTCTGCCTCGTCCGCCGCGGCCGGCATCCTGGGCCGCGGCACCCCGACGTCAAGGAGAGAACAGTGTTCGACACCACCATCGCCGTGGTCGGCAACGTGCTGAGCAAGCCCGAGTGGCGCCGCACCAAGGAGACCAACCAGCTCGTGGCGAACTTCCGGGTCGCGTCCACCGCGCGCCGCTACGACCGGGAGAAGAGCTGCTGGGTGGACGGCAACACGCTCCGGGTGCGGGTCAGCGCCTGGCGGCGGCTCGCGGAGAACGTCGGCGCCTCGATCAGCGTCGGCGACCCGGTGGTCGTTTTCGGCCGGCTCTACACCCGGGACTGGCAGGACGACGAGGGCAACCACCGGGTCTCGTACGAGATGGAGGCCATGGCGATCGGCCCGGACCTGGCCCGCGGCCGGACCCGCTTCTACCGCAACAAGCCGTCCGCGACCAGCGCGGTCGAGGGCGCGGAGGCGGACACCGTGGCCGGCGGCGAGCAGGCCGACGCGGTGACCGACGCACCGGTCCGGTTCGGCGAGGGCCTGCCCGAGCTGCTCCCCGGCGAGGGCGAGCCGGACTTCCTGGAAGTGGTGGCCGGGCTCGCCGAACTGGCCGACGACGAGAAGGACGAGGCGGACGAGGCCGCGCCGGCGGCGACCGAGTCCCGGCGTGGCCGCCGCTCGAAGCGGGAACCGGTTGCCGCCTGAGACCTTCCCCACCGCCGCCGCCCGGCGGATCTCCCTGCGGATCCGGGCCGGGCGAGTGGCGCCCGGCGGCCCGGCCGGCTCGGGGTCTTCAGGCCGGGCCGCCGGTTGCGGAGCCTGCGGCGTGCCAGTTTGTCGACGCCGGCCTATTCCCTCTATCGGGATGGGCCGATCGGGCCGGTGCAACCGGCCGTCGGGCGGAGCGGCCCGATTGGTCTCAAGACAACCCCACCCGGCAGACTGAAGCAGTGATGCTGAAGGACATCCGCGCCATCGTCGACGACACGATGGTGCTCTCGCCGGAGGATCAGGACGCCGAACAGGTAAACACCAACTGGTTCGGTGCGCCGCCGCATGAACGCATGGGCATGTCGCCCGACGAGGTGGTGACCGTATTCGAGGAGACCGCAGCGGTGTTGCGGGATCAGGTGGCCCGGTCCGGGCACCAGGGCACCGTGACGTACTACGTCTGGCACGACGGGGAAGCCGGTCAGCTGCGCTGCTCGGTGTGCACCCGCAAGCCGGGCGATCTGGTTTTCCCGGTGGCCTACCAGGTGACCGACGATCTGCGGGCCATCGTGGTGGAGTTCTTGGAGGATCGCGCACCCGGCTCCATTCAGTGGGGTGCGCTGGAACCGATTCCGTTCCCGGAGTCGGAACCGGTGCCGATGGCCGTGTGGGCGTTCGACCTGACGCCGTTCGGCCGCTGAGTAGTTCTTGGAAGGACATCGAGTGCCGCATCGGTGGACCGCGGACGCGGCCGGGCTGATCGCCGGATATCTGCTGGACGCCGCGATCGGCGACCCGCGCCGGTTCCATCCGGTCGCCGGCTTCGGCACCGCGGCCGCCGCGCTGGAACGCCGGGTGTACCGCCCCCGGCGTCTGGCCGGCGCCGCGTTCACCACGGTCGCGGTGGGCACGCCGGTGCTGGCCGGGCTGGCCGCCGCCCGGGCGACCCGGCGGTGGCCGATCGCCCGGTTCGCGCTCACCACGGCCGCCACCTGGACCGTGCTCGGTGGCCGGACGCTCCGCAAGGAGTCCCGGGTGATGGCGCGGCACCTGGAGGCCGGTGACCTGCCGGCGGCCCGTGGCCGGCTCAACCACCTGTGCGGGCGGGACCCGTCCGCGCTGGACGAGCCGGAACTGGCCCGAGCCACTGTCGAGTCGGTCGCCGAGAACACCTCGGACGCGGTCGTCGCGCCGCTGTTCTGGGGTGCCGTGCTCGGACCGGCCGGTCTGCTCGGCTATCGCGCGGCGAACACTCTGGACGCGATGGTGGGGCACCGGTCGGCTCGGTACGAACGGTTCGGGACGGCGTCGGCGCGTCTCGACGACCTGTTGAATCTGGTGCCGTCGCGGCTGACCGGGCTGTTGACCGTGGCGGTGGCGCCGATCGGTCGCGGGTCGCCGCGGGAGACGTTGCGGGTGTGGCGGCGGGACCGGAACGATCATCCGTCGCCGAACTCGGGACAGTGTGAGGCGGCGATGGCCGGGGCGCTGGGGGTGCGGCTCGGTGGGCGGAATGTCTATTTCGGACGTAGTGAGACAAGGCCGTTGCTCGGGGACGGGCCGCGGCCGGTGGCGGTGCATCTGCGGCGGGCGGCGCGGGTGTCGGGGGCGGTCGGGGCGGTGAGTGTGCTGCTGGCGGCTGGTGGTGCGCTGGTCAGGGGTGGAATCGGCGTGGCGCTGCGGCGCCGGGGCAGGTGTTGATCGTGATGTGGAACAGGCGGCGGGGGTGGGGGTGGGGCCCCAACGGGGCCACCAGCGGAGGTCGATCATGACCGGGGGACTGCTGGTCGCCGGCACCACATCGGACGCCGGCAAGAGCGTCCTCACCGCCGGCATCTGCCGCTGGCTGCACCGCAACGGCGTACGCGTCGCCCCGTTCAAAGCACAGAACATGTCCAACAACTCCGTCGTCGTCCTCGGCCCGGACGGCCGCGGCGGTGAGATCGGCCGGGCCCAGGCCATGCAGGCCGAGGCGTGTGGCCTCGCCCCCGATCTCCGGTTCAACCCGGTGCTGCTCAAGCCCGGCAGCGACCGGTCCAGCCAGGTGGTCCTGCTCGGCGAGGCGGTCGACACGGTGACCGCGGGCAACTACCGGCTGCTGCGCCCCAAGCTCGCCGAGGTCGCGTACGCCACCCTCACCGACCTGCGCGCCGACTACGACGCGGTGATCTGTGAGGGCGCCGGCAGCCCCGCCGAGATCAACCTGCGCGAGGGCGACTTCGTCAACATGGGTCTGGCCCGGCGCTTCGGGATGCCGGCGATCGTGGTCGGTGACATCGACCGGGGCGGCGTCTTCGCGGCCTTCTTCGGCACCCTGGCCCTGCTCGCCGCCGAGGATCAGGCGCTGGTCGCCGGTTTCGTGATCAACAAGTTCCGGGGTGACCTGGGCCTGCTCCAGCCGGGCAACGACATGATCACCGCGGTGACCGGGCGGCCGGTGCACGGGGTGCTGCCGTTCCACCGCGACATCTGGCTGGACGCCGAGGACTCGCTGGCGTACGGGACCACGCTGGGCCGGCCCGGCCCGCCGCGTGGCCGGGAGTGGCTGCGGGTCGCGGTGATCCGGCTGCCCCGGATCTCCAACGCGACCGATGCCGAGGCGCTCGCCGCCGAGCCGGGCGTACGGGTGCATCTCACCGTCGAACCCGGTGACGTCGCCGACGCCGACCTGGTGATGCTGCCCGGCTCCAAGGCCACCGTCAGCGACCTGGCCTGGCTGCGCGAGACCGGCCTGGCCGACGCGGTGCTGGCGCACGCCGCGGCGGGCAAACCGCTGGTCGGGGTGTGCGGCGGCTTCCAGATGCTCGCTGAGACGATCCGCGACGAGGTGGAGAGCGGCCACGGTACGGTGCCCGGCCTCGGCCTGCTGCCGGTCGGTGTCACCTTCGCGGCCGGCAAGACCCTGGCGCACGCCGCGGGGACCGGGCTGGGCGCGCCGGTGGCCGGCTACGAGATCCACCACGGGCAGGTGTCGTCCGGCGCCGCCGAGCCGTTGCTGCACTACGCCGACGGCCGGCCGGAGGGTGCGGTGGCCGGGCACGTCTACGGCACGCACTGGCACGGCGCGTTCGAGTCCGACGAGTTCCGCCGGCGCTTCCTGACCGTGGCGGCCGGGCAGGCCGGGCGGCACGGGTTCACCGTCGCTCCGGACACCCGGTACGCCACGATCCGCGAGCGCGCCCTGGACGTGCTCGGTGATCTCGTGGCCGAGCACCTGGACACCGCGGCGCTGTGGCAGCTGATCGAGAAGGGCCCGGTCGCGGGGCTGCCGTTCGTTCCCCCGGGCGCCCCGTAGGGGGTTGACCCTGAAGACAGCGTTGCGCTCCGGGCGTACGTTGAACCGGGCCCGGCGCCGACAGCGGGCCGCTGGAAAAGCGCAGCCACGACCGTCGCGCCAGCGGCGGAGAACGGGGTTTGATCCATGACGACCGATGATGAGAACCGGCCGGTACGCCGCCGCGTGACGCTGACCGGGATCAGCTCCCGGGCCTGGGAGCACCCGGCCGACCGCGGAGCGCTGTCCGCTCTGCGGGAGCTGCGCGGCTTCGACGACGTGGTGAAGACGTTCTTCGGGATGTGGAACGAGCGCGGGTTCCGGCTGAGCTACCTGGCCGGTTCGATCCGCGTGGACCACCGGCAGTACCCGCGGGTCTACCAGCGGTACACCGAGGCGGCCAGCACCCTGGACATCGCCGAGCTGCCCGAGCTCTATGTCACCCAGTCGCCGATCATCAACGGTCAGGCGATCGGTCTGGACAAGCCGTTCATCGTGATCACCACGGGTGCGGTGGAGAAGCTCGACGACGACGAGCTGCGGGCGGTGCTCGGGCACGAGCTCGGCCACGTGCGCAGCGGCCACGCCGTCTACAAGACCATCATGATGATCCTGACCAGCTGGGCGGCCAACCTGAGCTGGATCCCGATCGGCGCGATCGCGCTGCGGGCGATCATCGCGGCGATGCTGGAGTGGTGGCGCAAGGCGGAGCTCTCCGCCGACCGCGCCGGTCTGCTCGCCGGGCAGGACCCGGCCGCCTCGCTGCGGCTGCTGATGAAGCTGGCCGGTGGCGGCGACCTCTCGCAGATCGACACCACCGCGTTCCTGGAGCAGGCCGCGGAGTACGAGGGCGGCGGCGACCTGCGGGACAGCATCCACAAGATCGGGATGACCGCGTGGAGCACCCACCCGTTCCCGGTCGCCCGGGCCGCCGAGCTGCGCAAGTGGGTCGACTCCGGTGCGTACGCGCAGATCCTCGAGGGCGACTACCCGCGGCGGGACTCCGATGGCGACGCGTCGGTGACCGAGGACGTCAAGGCGGCTGCCAAGTCGTACCGTGAAGATTTTGCGAATTCGCAGGATCCGCTCGTCGGGCTGGTGCGCAGGTTCGGCGGTGGCGCGGCGGACATGGCCGGGTCGGCGGCCGGCCGGGCGATGAACTGGGCCAACGACGCGGCCCGCCGGGGCCGCCGGGAGGGCAACGGCGGCGAGGGCGAACCGGGCTGATCACACGAACTGTCCTACGGCAGTTCTACGATCGGCTCATGAGCTTGAGTGAATCCGACCTGCGCGCCACCATCGCGCAGTTGATGCCCGGTGTCCGTGCCGACCTCGAACGGTTGGTCCGGATCCCGGGCATCGCTTTTGAGGGGTTCGACCACTCACATGTGGAGCGCTCCGCCGAAGCGGTCGCCGAGCTGCTGCGGGGCTGCGGCCTCGACACGCAGATCGTGCGGCACGGCGGCCAGCCCGCGGTGATCGGCCGGAAACCCGCACCGCCCGGCGCACCCACCGTGCTGCTCTACGCGCACCACGACGTCCAGCCGGCCGGCGACCCCGCGCTCTGGGCGAGCGACCCGTTCGAGCCGGTCGAGCGGGACGGGCGGCTCTACGCCCGCGGCGCCGCCGACGACAAGGCCGGTGTGATGGCGCACGTGGCCGCGCTCCGCGCGTTCGGCGACCAGCTCCCGGTCGGCGTGGTGGTCTTCGTCGAGGGCGAGGAGGAATACGGCTCGGACTCCCTCGACGCGATCATCCAGGCGCACCTGGAGGAGCTGCGCTCCGACGTGATCGTGATCGCCGACTCCGGCAACTGGGACATCGGCCGGCCCGCGCTGACCACCTCGCTGCGCGGCCTGGTCAACCTGTTCGTCGAGGTCAAGGTGCTCAAGAGCGCCGTGCACAGCGGCATGTTCGGCGGCGTCGTGCCCGACGCGCTGATGACCCTGTCCCGGCTGATCAGCACGCTGCACGACGACAGCGGCGAGGTCGCGGTCGGCGGGCTGTTCGGCCGCGAGGGCGCCAGCGTCGACTACCCGGCGGACCGGTTCCGGCTCGAGGCCGGGATGCTCGACGGCGTCAGCATGATCGGCCAGGGCACCATCACCGACCGGATCTGGACCAAGCCGTCGATCTCGGTGCTCGGCATCGACGCGCCGGGCACGCTGGAGGCGGCCAACGCCCTGCAGGCGACGGCCAAAGCGAAGATCGGCGTCCGGGTCGCGCCCGGCGACGACCCCAAGGCGGTGTTCACCGCGATCAAGGACCACCTGGAGAAGAACGTCGCGTGGGGCGCGCACGTCGAGGTGACGTTGGAGAGCGACGGCAACCCGTGCGTGATCGACGCGACCGGCCCTGGTTACGAGGCTGCCCGGTCCGCGTTCCGCTCCGCGTGGGGCGGCGTCGAGCCGGTGGACATGGGCATCGGCGGCTCGATCCCGTTCATCGCCACCTTCCAGGAACTGTTCCCCGGTGCGACGATCCTGGTCACCGGGGTCGAAGACCCGCACGCCGCGGCGCACGGTCCGAACGAGAGTCTGCACCTGGGCGAGTTCGAGCTGGTCTGTGTGGCCGAGACGCTGCTGCTCAAGAACGTCGCGGAGATCATGACGAAGTGACATGAGAGGGAGTCGCTGATGGCCGAGCTGTCGTGTGAGGTCCTCGTGGTGGGCGCCGGTCCGACCGGGCTGATGCTCGCCAACTGGCTGACCCGGCTCGGGGTGCACGTGCTGGTGGTGGACGGCAAGGACGGCCCCACACGTGAGTCCCGGGCGCTCGTGGTCCAGGCACGCAGCCTGGAGATCTACGACCAGCTCGGCATCGGCGATCAGGTGCTGGACGCGGCACACCGGGCGGAGGGGCTCGCGCCCGGCAGCGGGGCCCGGGTGTTCGGGCGGGTGCCGCTCGGCCCGCTCGGGCAGGGGGTCACGCCGTACCCGTACCTCGAGGTGCTCGAACAGAGCCGCAACGAGGAGATCCTCTACGACAACCTGCGCAAGCTCGGCGGGGACGTGGTCTGGGAGACGGCGGTCACCGCGGTCGCCCAGGTCGAGGACGGTGTCGAGGCGAAGGTCGGCAACGACACCGTGCGGGCCCGGTTCTGTGTGGGCTGCGACGGGGCGAATTCCGCGGTCCGCCGGGCCCGCCGGATCCCGTTCGAGGGCAGCACCAACGCGCTCCGGTTCTACGTGCTGGACGCGGCAGGGGCGGCCGGGCTGGTCGCCGAGTCGGTGAACGTGCGGCCCGGCGGGCGGGACTTCCTGCTGGCCTTCCCGATGCCGGGGCGCGGCAACTGGCGGCTGATCGGCATCGTCCGGGATTCCGACGGCGACGGCGGGCTGGACGAGGAGGACGTGCGGGCGCGGCTGCGGGAGACGTTCGCGGTGACGTATGCGCAGGCGCGCTGGTTCGCCACGTACAAGGTGCACCACCGGATCGCCGCGGCGTTCCGGGACGGCCCGTTCCTGCTGGCCGGCGACGCCGGGCACGTGCACTCGCCGGTCGGCGCGCAGGGCATGAACACCGGTTTGCAGGACGCGCACAACCTGGCGTTCAAGCTGGCCGACGTGCTGCGCGGCCGGCGCAAGGACACCTGGCTGGACCGTTATGAGGCGGAGCGCCGCCCGGTCGCCAAGATCCTGGTGGCCACGACCGATCGGCTCTTCCGGGCGATCACCTCGGACCGCAGGCTGAACCGGTTGCTGCGGACCGCCCTGATCCCGCTGCTGGCGCCGGTGGCGGTGCGGGCGCTGCCCCGGACGGCGGGCGGGTCACGGCTGTTCCAGTACATCTCCCAGGTGCGCATCCACTACCCGCTGGGCCCGCAGGCGCGCACCCCGGACGGCCGCCGCGACCCGGTGATCGGCCGCCGGCTGCCCTGGGCGGGCGGCAATTTCCGGGTGCTGCGCAGCGCCGACTGGCAGATCCACGGCTACGGCGGGGTCGAGGGCGTCGAGGCGCCCGATCTCGGCCTCCCGGTGCACGTCTTCCCAGCGGCGCCGTCGACGCTGCTCACACCGGGTTTCTTCTATCTGGTCCGGCCGGACGGCTTCGTCGCGGCGCGGGCCGAACCGGCCGACGCGGAGGTGAAATTCCGCCACGCCATGACGATGTGAGCGGCGATCATTCCTGTTAGGATTCGAACATGCGTTCGATAACTGCTGTTCCGATGCGCAACGGTCCGGCCCCCGCCGGCCAGGGCAGTGGTGGCCAGGGCAGCGCGGCTCGGGTCAAGCCTGCGGGGCCGCGCGCCCCTCTCGATCGTCTCCGGGTCCGCGACCGGATCGAGTCGATCGCCCGGCTCCGCGCCGCGGTCCGGGCGCTGGGTGACGTCGACGTCTCCGGCTGGGACGACGCCACCCTCACCGATCATCTCGACGAGCTGTCCCGGGCGTTGTGCGGGATCGACGCGGAGCTGACCCGCGTCGCCGAGGCGGTCCGCGCCCGCGGCTTCCGGATCGCCGAGCCACGCGCGGCCTGATCCACCGACCAAGATCAAGATCAAATTCAGGATGTCGTGCGTCCGCCGGGGTACAGATCGCCGCTCCCGCCGGGACCCCTGCGGGCTTCGCTGGCCGCTGGCGCGTCCAGAACGCGAAGCCCTCCGGGGCGACGTCCGTGGGTGGTCGCGGAAAACCCGGTTCTTTGCTGCCAGGATGGGGATCATGCGGTTCCTCGACATCACCGCCACCTCGGCGGCGGTCGCCGCGACCGGCGGGCGGAAGGCGAAGATCGAGCTGCTGGCCGACGCGCTGCGCCGGCTGGATCCCGGCGAGATCGCGGCCGGCTCCGCGTTCCTCGCCGGTGAGCTGCGGCAACGACAGACCGGCGTGGGGTATGCCGGCCTGCGCGACCGACCGGCCCCGGCGGCCGAGCCGTCCCTGACCGTCGCCGCGGTGGACACCGCGGTCGCCGAGATCGCGACAGTCGCCGGCACCGGGTCGCAGGCCCGCCGCCGTGACCTGCTCGGCGCGCTGTTCACCGCGGCCACCGCCGACGAGCAGCAGCTGCTCGTCGGGCTGTTCAGCGGCGAGTTGCGCCAGGGCGCTCAGGCCGGGCTGCTGGCCGAGGCGATCGCGGTGGCGGCCGGGGTGCCGGTCACCGTCGTACGCCGGGCCCTGTTGCTCTCCGGCGACCTCAAGCAGGTCGCCGTCGCCGCGCTGACCGGTGGCGCGGCCACGCTCGCCGAGATCCGTCTGCGGGTCGGCACCCCGCTCACCCCGATGCTGGCGCAGAGCGCACCCGACGTCGGCGCGGCCCTGCTGGCCACCGGCACGCCCGCGGTGGCCGACACCAAGTTGGACGGCATCCGGATCCAGGTGCACCGCTCCGGCGACCAGGTGGCCGTCTTCACCCGCAGCCTCGACGACATCACCGCCCGGCTGCCCGAGGTGGTGGCCGCCGTCCGGGCGTTGCCACTGCGCGAGGTGGTGCTCGACGGCGAGGCGATGGCGCTCGACGCGCAGGGGCGTCCCCGGCCGTTCCAGGAGACGTCCAGCCGGGCGGCCACCCGCGGCACGAGCAACCCGATCGCGCTCCTGCCGTACTTCTTCGATGTTCTTCATCGGGACGGCGCCGACCTGCTGGACGAGCCGGGCCGGGTGCGCTGGGCCGCGCTCGCCGAGGCGCTGCCGGCCGGGCTGATCGTCGGGCGCACGACGGTGGAGACCGAGGAGCAGGCGGCCGCCGCGTTCGCCGCCGCCCTGGCCGCCGGGCAGGAGGGCGTCGTGATCAAAGCCCCCGACGCGCCCTACGACGTGGGCCGCCGCGGCTCGGCCTGGGTGAAGGTGAAACCCCGGCACACCCTGGACCTGGTGGTGCTGGCCGTCGAGCGGGGGCACGGCCGGCGGCAGGGCTGGCTGTCCAACCTGCACCTGGGCGCCCGGGATCCGGAGACCGGCGGGTTCGTGATGCTCGGCAAGACGTTCAAGGGGCTCACCGACGAGCTGCTGCGCTGGCAGACCGAGCGGTTCCAGCAGCTGGCGGTCGAGGACGACGGCTGGGTGGTGCGGGTCCGCCCGGAGCAGGTGGTCGAGATCGCCTTCGACGGGGTGCAGACGTCGCCGCGCTATCCGGGCGGGGTGGCGCTGCGGTTCGCCCGGGTGCTGCGGTACCGCGAGGACAAGTCCGCGGCGGAGGCCGACACCATCGACGCGGTCCGGGCGATCGGGGCGCGCCCGGCCTGACCGGTCAGAGCGCGGCCAGACTCCGTACGTAGTTGACCTGCTGGTTGATGGTGACGACGTCGTCCTCGTCGTGCACCGCGACCCGGGCGACGTAGTGCCGGGGCCCACTGGTGACGGTGACCTGCACGGTGCCCTGCGGCGCCGACTCCTTGACCAGCAGGAGCAGCATGCTCAGCCCGGCGGTGACGCAGATCGCGCCGAAACCGACGAACTTCGCCCAGGTCGGGGTGCGGCGCTGGCTCACCCAGAACTCGTTCACCTGCCACTGCGATCCGGCCAGCGGGAAGTCACCGGCCGGTGTACGGATCAGGGTCGACGTGATGTCGATCTCGGCGATCTGCACGATGACCGGGCCGTCCGCGGACGCCGGCGAGGCGGCCGGCACCGACGGCGAGATGGCGGGCGCCGGTGGTGGCGGGCCGGGCGAGGCCGGTGCGGGGGTGCCCCAGGGTTCGTCCGGCGGGAAGGTCATGCGCAGGAGATTAATCGGCGCCGTTCTGCGCCGCGAGACGGCGGTCCGCCTCCTCGACCCGGTCCAGCGGCTTCGCGGCTTTCCGTGCGGTTTTCTCCGCGGCGCGGCGCTGATCGGCGGCCGCGACCCGGTCCACCGGCTTCTCCGCTTTCGCCGCGGCGTGGCGCTGGTCGGCGGCCGCTACCCGGTCGGGTGATTTCTCGGCGGGCGGGACCGGCGAGCCGGGCGGCGCGTTCAGGCCCTGTGCCTCACGGCGGGCCTGGTAGCCGTACAGGGCCAGCGCCATGATCGAGAACAGCCACCACTGGACCGCGTACCCGCCGTTCTGCCAGGCGTCCTCGTGCGGGATCGGCACCCGGACGAAGGCCGGATCGTTGGCCGGTGTCTGTGAGTTGACCAGCACGTACGCCCCGTAGACCGGGAACGGCAGCTCGGTGGCCAGGCGCGGCACGCTGATCCGCCGGGTGTCCAGACGGCCGTCCCGTCGCTCGACCGGGGCAGGTCGGCTTTCTGACAGGTGAAGTTGACCGACAACGGTCACCTCGCCGGTCGGCGCCGGCGGCACCACGGGCGGGGCGAGCGCCCCGGCGGCGGCCGGCGGCACCCAGCCGCGGTCGACGAGCACCGCTGTTCCATCGGCGAGGATCAGCGGGGTGACGATCTCGAAGCCGACCTCGCCCTCGACGGTGCGGCCGCGCGCCTGAATCTCGTGCGCCGTGTCGTACCGCCCGGTGACCGTCACCTTTGTCCAGGCCAGCGCTTTCCCGGGGGAGGCGCCGGGAGTGCCCGGTGCGGACGGTGCGGCCAGAGCCGAGGTCAGCGGAACCGCCTGGACGGAGTCGGCGGCGTCGATCCGGTTATTGATGTCGGTGCGTTCGTGGTACCGGCGGAGCTGCCAGTTGCCGAGCAACACCATGATCACTGAGGCGACCACGGCCAGCGCGGCGGTGGCCAGCCAGCGGGGGGTCAACAGGAACCGGTACACCCCCAGAGGCTACCCGGCGGAGGGGTAGCCCCCATCGCAGCCGGGTACTGTGCGACTTTCCGGCAGTCAATATCACGTGACTACCGGTCCGCGTAACCCTCGGGGGAGACATTGATCACCGCCCAGCCTCGTCTGGTCGTGAGCGCGCCGTCATCCGGCCACGGCAAGACCGCGATAGCCGTCGGGCTGCTCGCCGCGATGGCGTCGCGGGGCATCCCCACGGCGGGCTTCAAGGTCGGCCCGGATCACACCGATGCGGCGTACCTCGGTCTTGCGGCCGGACGCCCGGGCCGCAACCTGGACCCACGCCTGGTCGGCGCGCAGCGCATCGCGCCGCTGTTCGGGCACGGCGCGTCCGGGGCGCAGCTCTCGGTGATCGAGGGCGCGATGGGTCTCTTCGACAGCCTCACCGGCCAGCCGGAGATCGACGGCACCGCCGCGGTCGCCGCCGCCCTGCGCGCGCCGGTGGCGCTGGTCGTGGACGTGGCCGCGATGGGTCACTCGCTCGCCGCGCTGGTCCACGGGTTCCGGATGTTCGACGAGATGGTCCACCTGGGCGGCGTGATCCTGAACCGGGTCGCCTCCCCCCGCCACGAGCAGATGCTGCGCAGCGCCCTGGACGACATCGGCATGCCGGTGCTCGGCTCACTGCGCCGCGGCGACCTGCCCAACGTGCTCCCGTCCCGCGCGCACGGCCTGGTGCCGGTCGCGCACCGGACGGTCGAGGCGGGGCGCGCGGTGCGCCGGCTGGGCGAGGCGGTCGCGCAGTCGCTCGACCTGGACCGGCTGATGGCGCTGGCCAACTCCGCGCCGGCGCTGCCCGGGCCGCTCTGGACGCCGTCCGAGGCCGGTGAGCCCACCGAGCTGCGGCCGGTGGTCGCGCTCGCCGGTGGTCCGGGTGCGCCTTACACGTATGTCGAGACGGCCGAGCTGCTGACCGCCGCCGGCGCCGAGGTCGTCGTCGTGGACCCGCTCCGCGACGAGTCGCTGCCGCCGGGCACCCGCGCGCTGATCGTCGGCTCCGGGCTCCCCGAGGGGTACGCCGAGGAACTCTCCGCCAACCGCCGTCTCTGCGCCGACGTGGCCACGTTCGCCCGGGACGGCTGGCCGGTCGTCGCCGAGGGGGTGGCCCTGCCCTGGCTCGGCCGCGAACTGGACGGCCGGGTGATGTGCGGGGTCCTCGACATCACCGGCACCACCGGCGAGCAGACCGTCGCCGGCTACCGCGAGGCGACCGCGCCCGGCACCTCGGTGCTGGCGCCGGCGGGCGCGCGGATCACCGGCTACAAGCAGCACCGCGCGGTGGTCACCCCGCGCGCCGGCGCCACGCCCGCGTGGACCTGGTCGGGCGGCAACCCGGAGGGCTTCGTCTGGCGCCAGGTGCACGCGTCCCAGCTCGGCCTGCACTGGGCGGCCGCCCCGGAGATCGCGAAGCGGCTGGTGCTGGCCGCTATCGCCGGCCCGGCCAAGTCGAGCTCCGGTCAGCAGATGGCCGGCTCGGTCATGAGTGGCTCGATGGTGGGTGGCTCGGCGCCGCAGATGCCGGCGTCCGCGCCGCAGATGCCCGGTGGGCCGCCTCAGCCGATGCCTCAGCCGGCACCTCAGGCCGCGCCGCAGCCTCAGTCGCAGCCTCAGCCTCAGCCGATGAGCGTTTCCATGTCGTCCGGCCTGGCGCAGGGGATCCCCGGATCCGGCCCGGCTCCGGCCGGCCAGTCGGCGCCGGGCCCGATTCCCGCCGGTCAGCCGGGTCACGGCCCGGCGGGATCTTCCGGAGCCGGCGCGTTCCCGGTCCGGCAGTCCGAGTCCAACGGCTTCCCGGCCGGTCCGTCCGGCCCGGGCGGCTTCCCGGCCGGCCAGCCCGAGTCCAACGGCTTCCCCGCCGGACCGTCCGATTTCGCGGGTTTCCCCGCGCGGCCGTCCGGACCCGGTGGCTTCCAGCCCGAGCCGAGTGGTTACTCCGCAGGGCCGTCCGAGTTCGCGAGCTTCTCACCTGGCCAGCCCGAACCCGCTGGCTACTCCGCGGGCCCGTCCGAGTTCGCCGGCTTCCAGGCGAGCCAGTCCGAGCCCGCCGGCTTCCCTGCGGGACAACCCGGGTATGCCGGCTTCCAGGCCGACCAGTCCGAGCCCGTCAGTTTCTCAGCGGGCCAGTCCGAGGCTGGGAATTTCCCGGCTGGACAGCCTGATCCCGGTGGCTTTCCCGCGGGACCGTCCGGACCTGGTGGTTACTCTGCCGGTCAGGCTGAGCAGGGTGCCTTCCCGGCGGGGCCGTCCGGTCCTGGTGGTTACTCTGCTGGTCAGGCTGAGCCTGGTGGTTTTCCGGCGGGGCCGTCCGGTCCTGGTGGTTACTCTGCCGGGCAGTCGGAGCAGGGTGCTTTCCCAGCCGGTCAGTCGGAGCCTGGGGGATTCCCCGCGGGGCTGTCCGAGTTCGCCGGCTTCCAGGCGGGGCAGCCCGAACCCGGTGGCTATCCGGATGGACCGTCCGAGTTCGCCAGCTTCCAGGCGGGGCAGCCTGAACCCGGTGGCTATCCGGATGGACCGTCTGAGTTCGCCGGTTTTCCGGCCGGTCCTGCCGGACAGTCCGGATATGTCGGGCAGGTCAGATCTGGCGGCCAGCCGGGACCTGGTGGGCACGCTGGATCTGGCGGTCAGCCGGGATCTGGCGGGCCTGCCGGATCTGGCGGACGGTCCGGGTCTGGTGGACATGCCGGGTCTGGTGGACATGCCGGATCTGGCGTGGGCCCGGCTGGGGTTTCCGGAAGTGGCGCGGGGATGACGTCGCCCGGCCCGATGCCTGGTGCGATCTCCGGTTCGCAGTCCGGCGGGATGCCGTCCGACCTGACGCCGACGAGTGGCCCGGTGCCCGGGATGATCCCGCCCGGGATGGTTCCGCTCAACGGCCCGGCGTCATCGGGCGGCCCGATCCACCCCCGCCAAGCCTCCAGCATCTCCAACGGTGGCCCGGTGCACGGGTCTCCCGGGGCAAGCCCGGCCTACGGCCAGGACGCCGTCCCGGACAACCACCCGACCTCCGACATCCCGATGCCGTCCGGGCCGCAGTCCCGCGACTGACCCGGGGCCGGCGTGCAGGGCTGCTGCGCCGCACCGAACGTGTCCCGCCGTCGCGCGGACGTTCCCTCACGCTGACCGATTTCGGTCGGCGGTGTGGGTGGCCCGGCCCTGCGATCCGGAGCGTGTCCGCCGGCGCCGGCCCGCCGGTGACCCGGCTGCGCTGGGCACCTGAGGCGCGGAGCGCGGGCGGCCGGCCCGGGTCGGCTCGCCGGAAGCGGCCCAGCGTGCCAAACGGTGTGCCGTGGTCCGTAAATTGTCGTACCCGCCTCGTACCGTAAGGGGCACGACAACCGAAGGAGGCTGACCGTGGCCGCTCGTCTGCCGCTGGATCTGGACCCGCCGGTTCGTCGGCTCAGGGCACTGCTGCTGGGGATCGACGACCGCGACCTGGCCGCGCCCACTCCCTGCCCGGGCTGGTCCGTCGCGACCCTTCTCGATCACCTGATGAGCCTGGCCGGGGCGTTCACCGCCGCCGCACACGGCACTGCCGACGCGAGTGACGGGCCGCCGCCACCGCCGTCCGCGGCGCACCTGTCGCCACACTGGCGCAGCCGCCTGCCGATTCTGCTGGAGGAGCTCGCCACCGCGTGGCGGGAGCCGGCCGCCTGGCGCGGAGAGGCCCGAGCCGGCGGGGTCACCATGCCCGCCCGTGAGCTGGGCACGGTCGCCGCCAACGAGCTGGTCATGCACGGCTGGGACCTGGCCCGCGCCACCGGCCAGGACTTCGCCGCCGACCCGCGCGTGCTGGCCACCCTCGTCGACTTCCTCGCCGCCGGCCCGGCCGAGGGCACCCCGGGTTTTCTGGGCCCGCACGTCCCCCTCGACCCGGAAGAGGACGGCCTGCCCCGAGCCCTGGCCCTGGCCGGCCGCGACCCAGCCTGGCGCCCACCCCGCTCCCGATCCATCCCGTCCGCCTCCCTGCACCGCGACCAGCCCCCAGCCCCCCACCCCGCCTGACTCGCCCCGCCCC
>NZ_BOMS01000034.1 GCF_016862315.1 Actinoplanes palleronii
GACTCGCCCCGCCCCGCCTAACCCGCCCCGCCCCGCCCCGCCCCGCCCCGGGCCGCCCCGGGCCGCCCCGGGCCGGCTTCGGCTCGGCTCGGCTTGGCCTTTTCTGCCATTGCGGCCCAGCTCATCTAGTCCGCCAGATTTGTCCAGGCGGCATGTCTGATCCAGGGCCCGGCGTGGCCGACCCTGCCTGCTGACCCTGCGCTGCCTGCGCTGCCTGCGCTGCCTGCGCTGCCTGCGCTGCCTGGGCTCGCTGCTGCTGGCCGTCACCTGGTCCCCGGCGTTGGGAACCGCGGCGAGCGCTCGCCTGGACGGCTCAGCGAGCGCCGGTAGTTGCTGAAAGGCCGTGATACCACCCGCCAGTGCTCGTTGGTCCGATTCGGCGAGCGCTGGCGGTGGTTATCGCGGATTCGAGAGCACGATGAGTGCTCGCCAGGGTTGCTGGCTGACTGTCGGGGGTTGGTGCGGGCAGCTGCCGGAGCGGCTTTGATGTCGCTGCTGGAGCCGGTGGGACTCGCCTGGCTTGTTGGGGCGAGGTGGCGGCCTTCTTGGGGGCTGTGGTTGTCCGAGTCTGTAGCCGCTGTCGCGCGCTCGGCTCGGGTTCTCGAGCTGGCTCTGGTGGCCGTTAAGCGGGGCGCGAGACGGCCGTAAGAGCCAGCTGGGCGAGCGAGGCGCGTCGCCGCCGCTGCGGAGAGCGGGACGTCGCGGGAGCCGCGGGACGTCGCGGGAGCCGCGGGACGTCGCGGGACGTCGCGGGAGCCGCGGGACGTTGCGGGGGCCGCGGGACGTTGCGGGAGAGCGGGACGTCGCGGAAGCCGATGTGACGTTGCGGGCGAGCGGGACATTGCGGCAGCCCCAGTGACATTGCGGGATAGTCGGACGTCGCGGGGAGTGGACGTCGCGGGGCATGTGAGCTGTGGGGATCACCTGGCGCGCCCTGGCCGCCGCTAGGCTCCGCGGCGGCCCGGGGCGCGTGGGTCAATAGACCAGCTTGTCCGACGGTGGGGTGAACTTGAGCTTCGGCTGGCCCTTCAGGGCGTCTCGGAGGGTCTCCGCCACCGTGTACTTCGAGATTGTCGACCGGCCCGTCCCCACGTAGTGCTCCGGGTTGTCCGGGTCGGCCACGAATGCCGAGGCGGCCAGCTGCGGGGTGAAGCCGCTGAACCACGCGGTCTTGTTGTTGTCGGTCGTGCCGCTCTTGCCGGCGATCGGCCGGCCGATGGTCGCGTACACCATCTCCGAGGTGCCCCAGCCGCCGCAGCTGCCACGCTGGGCGCCGTACCCGGTCACGCAGCTCGCCGCATCGGTCGCCGCGCGGGCCACGTTTTCGCTGATCACCCGCTTGCAGCGCGGGGCGGCGACGAGTTTGCCCTGGTACGAGACGTCCTTGCCGTCCGGATCGCGGATCGCCATGACCGGGAGCGGCTCGCAGTAGCGGCCCTCCGCGGCGACCGTGGCGAACGCGTTGGCGATCTCGACCGGGGTGGCGTCGCTGACCCCGAGGGTGAAGGCGCCCCAGCCGGAGGCGTGGTCCGGCGTGGCCAGGTTCTTGTCCACCTCGGTACGCCACTTCAGCCCGAGCTTCTCGGCCATCGCCACCGCCTTCTCCGCGCCGACCCGCTGCTCGAGCTGGACGAAGTACGTGTTCACCGACTTGCCGAACCCGCTCCACATGGTCTGGTTGCCGGTCATCGACGGGCTGGAGTTCTTCGGGCACCAGTTGTCGCCGCAGGTGGCCGGCCCGGGCGCGGTGATGTATTTCGACACGAACCGGGGCGGGGAGTAGTACGACGTGGAGAGCGGCATCCCGGCCTCCAGCGCGGCCAGCATCGTGAAGATCTTGAAGGTCGACCCGGCCTGGTACCCGGCCATGTCACCGCCGCCGAGCAGCGGGTTCACCGTGTTCGGGTAGTTGCCGCGCACGTCGTCGCTCTGTGCCGAGTCGCTGTGCCGGCCGTTGTCGTCCTGCTGCAGCGAGTAGCGCCGGTTCACCGCCATGCTGACGATCCGCCCGCTGCCCGGCTGGACCACCACCTGGCCGTGCGCGAACGGGCTGTTGCGCTTCTCCTTGGCGAGCACGTGCTTCATGGCGGACGCCTGGATCTTCGGGTCGATCGAGGTGACCACCCGGTATCCGCCGCGGCGCAGGTTCTCCTCACGGTCCAGCGTGTTCTTGCCGAACGCGGGCTGTTCCCGCCACCAGTTCTTGAAGTAGTCGCAGAAGAAGCCCCAGTCGTTGTGCTCGGAGTTGACCGAGACACAGTCGTTCGGGGGAGTGCTCAGCTTCAGTTTGATCTTGGCTTTCTTCGCGCTCGCCGCCTGCGCCGCGGTGATCGACCCCATCTTCAGCATCTGGTCGATCACGTAGTTGCGCCGGGTCTGCGCGGCCGCCTGGTCCTTGGTCGCCGGGTCGTACGCGGACGGCGCCTTGACCAGCCCGGCCAGCAGCGCCGCCTCGTTCAGGGTGAGGTTCTTCGGCGCCTTCGAGAAGAACACCTCGGAGGCCGCGTAGATCCCGTACGCCCGGTGGCCGAAGTAGGCGGCGTTCAGGTAGCGCTGCAGGATCTGCTGCTTGCTGAGCCGCTGCTCGACCTCGATGGCCAGCCGCATCTCGCGCAGTTTCCGGCTGGCGGTCTGCTCGGTCGCCTCGAGGGCCTCCTTCGGCGTCGACGCGCTGTCCCGCAGGGCCATCCGGACGTACTGCATGGTCAGCGTGGAGGCGCCCTGGGAGACGCCGCCGGCCTGCTGGTTGGCGACGAAGGCGCGGGCCACACCCTTGGCGTCGACGCCGTGGTGCTCGTAGAAGCGGGTGTCCTCGGACGCCACGATGGCCTGGGTGATGTACGGCGACATGCCCTTGAGCGCGACCTGCCGCCGGTACTCCTCGTAGAACGTGGTCAGCAGGGTCTTGCCGTCCTTGGCGTACACGTAGGTGGTCTGCGCCGAGGGCACCTCGGTGAGCTGTTCCGGCAGGTTCTCGAGCGCGTCGGTGCCGGCTTTGACCCCCATTCCGGCCAGGGCGGTCAACGGGTAGGAGAGGCCGGCGATGACCAGGCCCGCGATGAGCCCGGCTCGGATCAGCAGGGCGACTCTTCCGGCTACGGTGGGGCGTCGGTCAGTCACCCTTCGAAGGTATGACAAAACACCCCACAGTCCCCACGAATCAGCAAGAGAACGGACGTGCGGCATGCTGGGCCCCATGACGTTCGATCTTGATCATCACGGCGATGCCGAGGTCGGGGCGGGCCTGATCGATCTTGCGGTCAACGTCCGCCACCAGCCGATGCCGGGCTGGCTGGCCGAGCCGATCCTGGCCTCACTCAGCGACCTGGCCGCCTATCCGGACGCCACCGAGGCGACCGCCGCGGTCGCCGCGCGCCACCGCCGGGATCCGGCCGAGGTGCTGCTCACCGCGGGCGCCGCGCAGGCGTTCGTGCTGCTCGCGCAGGCTTTGCGCGGGGCGCGGCGGGCGGTGGTGGTGCATCCGCAGTTCACCGAGCCGGAGGCGGCGCTGCGCAACGCCGGGCATCGCGTGGAGCGGGTGCTGCTGCGCGAGGAGGACGGGTTCCGGCTCGACCCAGCGCTGGTGCCCGACGACGCCGACCTGGTCTTCGTCGGCAATCCCACCAATCCCACCTCGGTGCTGCACCCGGCGGGTGACCTGGCGGCGCTGGCCCGGCCCGGCCGGGTGCTGGTGGTCGACGAGGCGTTCGCCGACACCACGTACCGGAAAGGGTGTCCCGGCGAACCGGAATCTCTCGCCGATCGTGGCGATCTGCCCGGTCTGGTGGTGCTGCGCAGCCTGACCAAGACCTGGGGGCTGGCCGGCCTGCGGATCGGTTATGCGCTCGGGCCGGTCGAGGTGCTGTCCCGGCTCGTCGCGGCGCAGCCGCTCTGGGCGGTCTCGACGCCGGCGCTCGCGGCGGCGGTCGCGTGCGCGTCGCCGATCGCGATCGCCGCGGAACGTGAGATCGCGGCCGCGCTCACGGCCGAGCGCGACCACCTGGTGGAACGGTTGCGGCACGTGCCGAGCGTCACGGTTGCCGGCGTCCCGATGTCCGCTTTTGTTTCGGTACGCATTCCCGGCGCCGATCGGGTCCGTGCCGAGCTGCGCGAACGTGGCTACGCGGTGCGCCGCGGGGACACCTTCCCGGGACTGGGCACCGACTGGCTCCGGATTGCGGTGCGCGACACTGCCACCACGGACCGATTCGTGCAGACTCTGCGAGACATCCTCGCGGAACGAAGCGAGAAGTGATCGAGGAGCGACCGTGACCCTGGAGACCACCCTGGCGGCCATCCGCCCGGCCGACGAGCCGGCCATGGCCGCCGCCCGCGAGCTGCAAAGCCGGTTGACCAAGCCGGCCGGTTCGCTGGGCGCCCTGGAGGAGCTGTCGATCCGCCTGGCCGGCCTGGCCGGGGTCTGCCCGCCGCCGCTGCCCGCCCCGGCCACCGTCGCGGTCTTCGCCGGTGACCACGGCGTGCACGCGCAGGGCGTCAGCCCGTGGCCGCAGGAGGTCACCGCGCAGATGGTGGCGAACTTCGTGGCCGGCGGCGCCGTGGTCAACGCGTTCGCCCGGCAGGCCGGCGTGGACGTGATGGTGATCGACGCCGGGGTGGCGATCCCGCTGCACGGCGGCCCGAACCTGCTGGACGCGAACATCCGCCGGGGCACCCGGGACATGACCGTCGAACCGGCGCTGACCCGCGAGGAGGCCCTGGCCGCCGTCGAGCTGGGCATCGCGGTCGCCGGCCAGCTCGTCGCGGCCGGCGCGAAATGCCTGCTCACCGGCGACATGGGGATCGCCAACACGACACCCGCGGCGGCGCTGACCGCGGTCTTCACCGGCGCCGAGCCGGCCGCCGTGACCGGCCGGGGCACCGGCATCGACGACGCCATGCTGGCGCACAAGACCGAGGTGATCGCGGCGGCGCTGGCCCGGCACACCCCGGCCGCGGCCGACCCGATCGGCGTGCTGGCCGCCGTCGGTGGCCTGGAGCACGCCGCGCTGGCCGGGTTCATCCTGGGCGCGGCCGCCCACCGGGTCCCGGTGATCGTGGACGGCGTGATCGCCGCCTCGGCCGCGCTGGCCGCCGCCGCGTTCGCGCCGGACGCGGTCGCCGCGATGGTCGCCGGGCACCGCTCGGCCGAGCCGGGCGCCACCGTCGCGCTCGCCCACCTGGGTCTGGAGCCGCTGCTCGACCTCGGGATGCGTCTCGGCGAGGGCAGCGGCGCGGTACTCGCGCTGCCGATCGTCGCGTCCGCGGTCCGGGTGCTGCACGAGGTCGCCACGTTCGACTCGGCGGGAGTCTCGGAGAAATGAGCCTCTACCCCCTGGCCCTGCGCCTGGACGGACGCCGCGTGCTGGTGGTCGGCGGTGGCTCGGTGGCCACCCGGCGGGTGCCCGCGCTGATCGCGGCCGGCGCCCGGGTGGAGATCGTTTCGCCCGTGCTGACGCCGGCCCTGCAGGCGCACATCGACGCGGGCCGGGCGACCTGGACGCCGCGCCGCTTCGCGCCGGGCGACGTGGCGGGCGCCTGGCTGGTGCACGTCGCGATCGACGATCCGGAGGCGGCGGCCCAGGTCAGCGTGGCAGCCGAGGAAAAAGGCATTTTTTGCGTACGCGCTGACGACCGGGACGCGGCGACCGCCTGGACACCGGCGGTGACCCGGCACGGGCAGGTGACGGTCGCGGTGACCGACGGTGGTGACCGCCGGCGCGCGATGGCGGTCCGTGACCTGGTGGCGCACGCGCTGGAGGCCACGCCCCCGGCGTCCCCGGAGTTCAAGGGCGTCGCGCTGGTCGGCGCCGGCCCGGGTGACCCGGAGCTGATCACGGTGAAGGGGCGTCGCCTGCTGGCCGCCGCGGACGTGGTGGTCGCCGACCGGCTGGTCCCCGGCATGCTGCTCGGTGAACTGCGGCCGGAGGTCGAGCTGATCGACGCCGCGAAGATCCCGTACGGGCCGTCGGCCGCCCAGGAGGAGATCAACCGGATCCTGGTGGACCGGGCGCTGCAGGGCAAGTTCGTGGTCCGGCTCAAGGGTGGCGACAACTTCGTCTTCGGCCGGGGCGGCGAGGAGGCCCTGGCCTGCGTGGCGGCGGGGGTCCCGGTGATCGTGGCACCCGGGGTGACCAGCTCGATCGCGGCACCCGCGCTGGCCGGCATCCCGGTCACCCATCGCGGGGTGGCACACGAGTTCACCGTGGTCTCCGGGCACATCCCGCCGGAACACCAGGACTCGCTGGTCGACTGGGCGGCGCTGGCCCGGCTGCGCGGCACCCTGGTGGTGCTGATGGGCCTGAAGAACCTCCCGAAGATCGCCGAGCGACTGATCGCCGAGGGCCGCAGCGCGTCGACGCCGGTCGCGGTGATCCAGGAGGGCTCGACCGCGCACCAGCGCTCGCTGCGCAGCACGCTCGCCGAGGTCGCCGCGGACGTCGCCGCGGCCGGGATCCGCCCGCCGGCCGTCGTGGTGATCGGCGACGTCGTCGCGGTCACCGCCGACTTCATCCCGGCTGCCGGCTGACCGCGGAGCGAGCACGGCAGGTGGCTGCCGGCCGGCGGCAGGCGGTCCGCGCCAGGAGCCGGCTGGTCCTCAGGGGTGTCTCCGCGACGCGGAGACACCCCTGA
>NZ_BOMS01000035.1 GCF_016862315.1 Actinoplanes palleronii
GCTGGCGCTTCTCGGCCTCATTTAGGACTTTGCCGGGGCCCTGGGCCCTGCGCTACGGCGTAACCCTCCCGCATCCTCATAGCGGTGAAACTCAATCCGGCCCGGCTTCCCCGTCTCCGGTCGGATCTCAATATGACCGGCATGTATGCGTGGAGTCCGCAACATCATTTACGGCATCCGCGAGAGTAACGGCATCCACATCGAGTTGATCAGCGAGTCACGCTGGTAGGCCCACCTACCAACCGATTCATCAGTAGTGCGCCCACCGCCATCGAGCCATGCTCCGCTTGGCCACACCGGCACGGCGACGATGTCCCTCCTCCGGGGGAACCCCACATCCGCATCGCAGCCATCACGATCGATACAACGAACTCACCGGCGGAGGACCGTGATGGCCAGCAGGAACAAAACCTTCAAACGATGCGGATGCCGCAACACCCACGGCAAACGGCTGGAGCAGAACTGTCCCCGGCTGGCCGACCGCGGCCACGGCTCCTGGTACTTCCAGTGCTTCGCACCGAACCTGTTCGGCCGCTCCGAACGGATCCGCCGAGGCGGATTCGTGTCACAAGGCGCTGCCCGGCAAGCGCGGGAGGACTGTCTGACCGACTGCACCGCCCGGCGTTGCGGTGACGGCTGGACCGTCGAACGGTGGCTGCGGCACTGGCTCGACACCCGCACCCGGATCCGGCCGACCACCCGGCTGGCCTACACCCGCGACGTCGAACTCGTGCTCATCCCCCGCCTCGGCCACTACCGGCTCTGCGACCTCGACGGGCCGCTGCTGCGCGCCGTCCTCGCCGAGATCGCCCAGACCACCAACGCCAAAGGCCGACCACAGTCGGCGTCAGCGCTCAACCACCTACGGACCACCCTGCGCGCCGCTTTGAACCTCGCCGTCCGCGAGGAACTCATCGAGTCGAACCCCGCCCGGCACATCGAGATCCACGGCTACCGGCGCCCGCACGCCCAGGTCTGGACCGAAGGCCGCGTCGAACACTGGGAACTCACCGGCGAACACCCGGCAGTCGCCGTCTGGACCGCCACACAACTCGCCGGCTTCCTTGACAGCGTCGCCGACGACTCGCTGTTCGCGTTCTGGTGGCTCGCCGCCCTACGCGGCCTGCGCCGCGGCGAACTCTGCGGCCTGCGGTGGGCCGCCGTCGACCTCGACCGCGGGCTGCTGTTCGTCGAACGTCAACGCACCACCGCCGGCTACCAAGTCGTGGAAGGCGAACCAAAGACCGCCGCCGGCCGACGCGCCGTCGCCCTCGACAAACACACCGTCGCCATCCTGCGCGCACACCGCAGCCGCCAACTCGCCCATCGCGACAAGCGGCACACCGCAGCAGCAGCCTGGATCGACTCCGGATACGTGTTCACCCGCAAAGACGGCGACCCGATCAACCCCAGCTACGCCACCACCCGATTCCGGATCCTCACCAACCGCGCCGGTCTACCACCCGTCCGGCTGCACGACCTGCGACACGGCGCCGCCTCCCTGGCCCACGAAGCCGGTGCGGACCTGAAGACGCTGCAGGACCTGCTCGGGCATTCCAGCATCGTGGTCACCGCCGACACCTACACCAGCGTCCTACCCGACGCCCAGCGCCGCTGCGCGGATACCACCGCCGCGTTGGTGCTGGCCGCATCGCGGCACACCCGCCAACGCATCAAGGAAAAAGCGGCCAAGAACCAGCCCGCCAACCGCGACGAAAAAGGAACACCTTCCGAGAAACGACCCGCCACCAAAAAGCGAAGCCGCAGGTCACGCGGCCGCCGCAACCCCCTACGCCACGGAAAGTAACGGCACCCATGCGTCACCCACACGCCACCCAACCTCCACAAAGGCCGGACAGCAAGAAGGGCCCGACCCGCGTTTCCGCAGTTCAGACCCATCTAAATCTTGTGCGCCCGAAGGGACTCGAACCCCTAACCTTCTGATCCGTAGTCAGATGCTCTATCCATTGAGCTACGGGCGCTCACTCAGTGCTCAACCAGCATACACACCGGCTTTCGCGCGGAGACTCCGGGATTCGAACCCGGGAGGGGCGGTAAAACCCCAACCGCATTAGCAGTGCGGCGCCATAGACCGGACTAGGCGAAGTCTCCCCGGTGGCTCGTACCGAACCACCAGACGATGACAATACCGGACCCGCTCAGCGTCGCACAAAGAGGTCGGCCCGAAACCTCCCGAAGATCTGCCACGAAGGCCGCCAACAGGTGAAACGTTGCGCTTGCGACTACGCTGCGCAGGATGGAGGAGAAGCAGACGCCGCGCGCCCGCAATCCCCGCGCGCCCTTCAGTGGGCCGCAGTCGGAGGAGCCGGCCGCCCCGCCACGGCGCGCGACGCCGCCGGCGGTCACTTTTCAACCCCCGCGGGTCGAGGAAGGTGCCGAAGGTCACCCTTCAACCCCCCTTTCCGGTACGACGGAGCGCCCGGCCCGCCGCCCCAGCACCAGGGCGCCGAAAGCCACCCGCCCCGCAACGCCCCGCCCGGCACCGCCCGCCGACAACGCGCCCGCCGAGCCTCCGCGCCACGAGCCGGCCGCCGAGCCAGCAGCACCTGAGGCCACCACGCCCGAGGCGGCAACTCCCGTAAGAGCAGTGAAAGCACCGAGGCCCGCCACCGCGAAGGCCACGCCGGCCGCCAAGAAGACCACCCCGGCCCGCCGTCCCCGCAAGGCCACCCCGGCAGCCGAGCCCGCCGCGACAACAGAACCGATCCCGGCAACCGAGCCGATCCCGGTTCCAGAGCCGATCACAGCCCCTGAGCCGATCCCGGCTCCAGAGCCGATCACAGCCCCTGAGCCGATCCCGGCCCCCGAGCCGATCACAGCCCCCGAGCCGATCACGGCGACACAGCCGGTCGCGGTGATCGAGCCGGCGCCCCCGGCCATTCCCGCCCAGCCCAACCGGGCCGCGGCCGTCCCGCTCCGCACCGCGGATCAGCTTGCCGTGGAGCTCTGGCCCCGCCTGCTGGCCGACCCGCGCAACGCTCCGAAGACTCTCGCCGACAGTGCCGTGCAGACCCTCGGCCCGCGTGCCGCCGCCTGGGCCGCGCAGACCAGGGCCGCCTACCCGGCCGCCACGCCGCGGGATCTGGCCCGGCTGGCCACCGCCCAGTTCACCCGCGCGGCTGAACGTCGGTCGCTGCTCAGTGCGCTGGCCGGCACGTACGCTCCGGTCGCTCTTGTCGCCACGGCCGCGCTGACGCACGCGGAGCTGGTGCTGCACCTCGCCGCGGCGTACGGTCTCGATCCCACCGACCCGGACCGGGCAGCGGAAATCGTGGTCCTGCTGCCGAATTACCGCAGTGGAGCGGCCTGGGCCGCGCTGCGCCTGGCCGACCGGGTCCTGCCGGGAGCGAGCCTGCTCGGCGCCGTCCTCGGCGGCCGCAACGCGGCGGAGACCGTGGCGACCCGGGCACAGCGCCGTTACGGGTGGTATTTCAGCCAGTCCAGCCAGGAGTCGGGCAGCAGTTCGTAACCGACGAACGCGGTGATGTCGAGCAGGCTGTGCGCCACGATCAGCGGCATCACCCGCTTCGTCCGCAGGTAGAACAGTGCGAACACGACCCCCATCACGACGTTGCCGACGAAACCGCCGAAGCCCTGGTAGAGGTGGTAGGACCCGCGCAGCACCGCGGAGCAGATGATGATCCGCGGCACCGACAGTTCCAGCTGCCGCAGCCGCGTCATCAGGTATCCGATGACCAAAACCTCTTCCAGTACGGCGTTCTGCACCGCCGACAGGATCAACACCGGAACAGCCCACCAGTACGGCTGCAGCGCGGACGGCACGATCTGCGCGCTCGCCCCGAGCTGAATCGCGGCGTACACCAGCAGCAGGCCGGGGATGCCGATGCCGGCGGCGAGGGCGGCGCCCCAGCCCGCGTCGTGGGCCGGCCGACGGAAGTCGATCCCGAGATCCCGGCCGGGCCGGATGTCGTCACGGCGCAGCAAATACCAGGCCAGCGCGACCGGCACCAGGTCGAAGAAGATGTTCAGCAGCTGGTATGTCAGGTCCAGATACGGCCGGGCGGACAGCGGCGCGTTGAGCGTCGCGGTGTGGCTGGCCAGCGGTTGCCCATCGGTGAGTTTCGCGGTCAGCGACACCACCGAGAAGATCGCGGACTGCCCGAGCGACAGCAGCAGGACGATGATGATCTCGGCGGTGTACGCCGATCGGGTGGACTGCTGTCGTTCGAGGGTCACGGCGACCACTGTACGAGAGGCACAAACTCGGTCATTTAGGCAAGCGACGCGCCCGGGGCGGTGATGAGTCGCACTTTTGGTGCGTCGTGTTCCTGACTGTGCTGACCACCCTGAATGCATGGGAGACCTCGCACGTTTGCTCAAGGAGAGCTGGAGCCTCGTCGAGGAACATCAGGACAAGGTGGCCGGCTATTTCTACGCCCGCCTGTTCCTGTCGCACCCGGACCTCCGCGACCTGTTCCCGGTGCACATGGACGTGCAGCGCACCCGGCTCCTGAACGCGATCGTGACCGCGGTGCAGACCCTGGAGGACCCCGAACAGTTCGACGACTACCTGCGCGCGCTCGGACGGGACCACCGCAAGTTCCACGTGATCCCGGAGCACTACGAGGTGGTGGGTGGGGCGTTGATCGAGTCCATGCGCGCGTTCGCGGGCGAGCAGTGGGGTGTCGAGTACGACCAGGCCTGGGCCGACGCGTACGCGGTGATCGCCGCGAAGATGCTGGCCGGCGCGGACGCTGATCAGAATCCGCCGTACTGGTACGGCGAGGTGGTCGCGCACGAGCGCCGCTCGCACGACATAGCGGTCTTCACCGTGCTGCCGCTGCAGCCGCTGGAGTACCGCGCCGGGCAGTACCTCAGCCTCGAGGCGACCAAGTACCAGCCTCGGCTGTGGCGCACCTACTCCCCGGCGAACGCTCCGCGCCGGGACAACACGCTGGAGTTCCACGTCCGGGCGCTCGGCGCCGGCTGGGTGTCCAGTGCCCTGGTCCGCCGGCTGCAGGTGGGCGACATGATCAAGCTGGCCGCCCCGATGGGCACCATGACCCTGGATCGAAGATCGACCCGGGACGCCGTGTTCGTGGCCGGGGGCACCGGCCTGGCTCCGGTGAAATCCCTGTTGGAGGAGCTCACCCGGTACAACCGGACCCGCTGGGTGCACGTCTTCTTCGGCGCGCGGACCCGCGAGGACCTGTACGACCTGGCCGACCTGAACCGGCTGGCCGCCCGCTACCCCTGGCTGTCCGTGGTCACCGCCTGCAGCGACGATCCCACGTTCCCCGGCGAGCAGGGCAACATCTCCGACGTGGTGGCCCGGTACGGACCGTGGAACGAGCACGACTTCTTCGTCTGCGGTTCCGGCGTGATGGTGAAGGCCAGCCTGACCAAGCTCGCCGAGCTGCAGGTCCCGTCGATCCGGATCAAGTACGACAGTTTCAGCGACTAGTTCTGGTAGTCCCAGGGACGGCCGTTCTGCTCGTACTGCGTGACCGGGACCAGTTTGGCGTCCGGCTTCATCCGATCCACGTACAACCTGCCCTCGAGGTGGTCGATCTCGTGGCTGATCAGCCGGGCCAGCGCCCGCTCGAAGACGGTCACCACCCGGGCGCCGTCGAACCTAGCGTGCTCCACCTCGATCCGCAGCGGCCGGGCCACCAGCCCGCGGTAGTCGAAGAAGGACAGGCAGCCCTCGTACTGCTCGTCCCACTCCGCCGACTCGCCGACCACCCGCGGGTTGAGCAGCACCACCGGCTCGACCTCCCGATCCGGCGGGCGGACCACGGCGGCCGCCACGGTCAGCCCGATCTGCGGCGCGGACAGGCCCACCCCCTTGGTGAACTCGTGCAGGTCCTCGAGCTGGGCGAGCGAGGTGAGCAGCCGGGTGACCGTCTCCCGGGCGGCCGGCCCCTCCCGGGGCAGCTGGAAGTGCCGGGACCGCTGCCGGAGCAGGTCGGAGCCGCGCTGCACGATGCCGATCCCGCGCATCCGGTGCGAGGCGCGGGGCAGGACCGGTGGTTCGGGTGGGCCGAGCTCGTCGTATTTCGGGGCGTCGGCGCCGCGGTACCGCCACTCGAGGCGGTACCGGGCGTTCAACAGGGGCTGATCGGTGGACCACTCGAAGATGGCACGACCTCCCTCGTTGCGGCGTTCCAGCGGGCTGCGCACCGGGACCTCGGCGGCCAGCGACACTTCGACCCCCCACACGGTGGGCTCGAAGATTTCCGGAAAATCCAGGCGTACGGTCAGCGAGCGGGTGGGCAGCCGGACTGCCCGCTGGAACCACTGGCCCCACTTCTCCTCGCCGACCGTGTACGCGTACTCGATCGTGGTGCGCTCGTTGGGGTAGAGCGGGAACTGGCCCTGCTCGTTCGCGAAGAGCAGCCAGAACTCCTTGGCCGCGTCCCGGTCGAGCTTGACCCGCCACTGCATCGGCTCGGCCGCGCCACCCTCGCCGGCCAGCGCGTGCACGTCCATCTCCTCGAACGTCAGCGGGTTCTCCCGGTGATGCCGGTTGGAGCCGGCCGGGTCGTTCGGGTATCGGTCGATGGCGATCTTCACGAGGTAGCGGGTGACCGGCTCGACACCGGCGTTGTAGAGCGACCGGATCACCCGGCAGCGATACGCCCCGCCGACGTAGGCCAGCTCGGCGATCTCGCGTTCCACCACCAGGCCCGTGCCCGGCGGCAGCCACTGGAGCGGCACCGGCGGGTCCCGGTGCAGCCCGGAGCCCCGCGCGTGGCGGAGTTCGTCGTACTCCTGGAAGCGCTGCCAGATCGCGCCGCCGGCACCCAGCACCGCCTCGGCCCGGCGGGCGAAGTCCTCGGTCGGTTTGTGGCGTCGCCCCTCGACGTGACTGACGTAGGAGGGATCGAAGCCCATGCGTGCGGCGAGCTGCTTTTTGGTCATCCCACGCTCGACGCGCCACTGCGCAAGCGCCGTCACGAACTGATCTGCGGCCCGGTCAACGGGCGAGGTGGTCATCACGGATGTCCCCTTCGCGACGGCACACTCAGTGTCGCCGGGACCCGGTGTCCGGATGGGGCTAGTAGCGCGTTGCCGACAGGTACCTTGACAAAACCGGCAGCCCCACCACGCTACGTTAGGTAATCATGGCAGAGGGTATTCGCCCGAAAGATCCCTAGCCGTAGTTGGTTAGGCTACCCTTAATCAGGTACGCTCGGTCGCCTGAGAGCACTGCCCGCACGCGGTGAGGTGGAGAAGCTGGTGAACGTGTGACCGTCACCCTGGAACTCGCCGGATTCCGTCCGCTGGCTCCCGTGAACGCGACGCTGCAGGCCATGTTCGGTGGCGTCTACGTGCCCGCCCTGGCGCCCGGCTTGATCGTCTCCGACCAGCCCGGATGGTCCACCACCGAGCTGCTCACCGGCCCCGCGCTGGACACTCTGCTGGCGTCGGCCGGCCGCCGCTGGAACGCGCAGCCGCACGCCGCCGCCGCGCTCGCCTGGAAGACGTATGCCTACTGGCTCGCCCTGCCGGCGGTCCTCGGATGGGTCTCGGCCCGCCGCGTCCCGCTGATCACAGCCGGTAACACCATGATGAGCTTCACCAACCCGGACGTGTTGATCACGATCGGTGTCCGCGCCGGCACCCCGATCGCCGTCCTGCCGACCGACGATCTGGCGCTGCGCGGCCACCCGGACGCCGTCGTCGTCCCGGACGAGGCCGCCCTGCTCGCCGAGTTCCGCCGCAGCCTGCTCGACGAGCACCTGGCCCCGCTGCTGGACGCCTTCCACAGCCGCGTCCGCCTCGGCAAGCGCCTGCTGCTCGGCTCCCTGGCCTCAGGCATCGCCTACGGCATCCTGCGCTCCGCCGACACCACCCCCGGCCCCTCCGCCACCTCGATCGACCTCCTGCTCTCCACCCTGGGCATCCGCGACCTGATCGACCTGGTCCCCACCACCCACGGCCAGCTGGACGTCCAGCGCAAAACCTGCTGCCTGGCCTTCACCCTCCCCCAGCCGAAGATCTGCCCCGGCTGCTGCATCAAACCCTGACCCCACCCACCACCGACAGGGCAACAAACGCACGCACCCAATGCCAGCGCGGCGATGAGCACCCGCACTCGGTGCCGCTGGGGCGGCAAAAGCACGCGCCCTATGCCGGCGGGGCGGTGAGTGCCCGCACTCGGTCAGCTCCAGGGGTCGCCACCAGCACGCGATCAAGGCTTGCGTGCGCCCACCGCCCCTATAGGGCCCACAGCAGCACGCAATCCCACAACGCGGACACCCACCGCCCCCACCGACCCCGAAGCATGCGCCGGGAAGCCGAAGCGGACGGCACGGCACGGCACGGTGGAGAGTCCGCGACCACATCGGCGGCCCCAGCGCGTCAGCATTGCCGAAAACCACCCGAATTGCGTTTTACCGAATTACGGCCGCAGCGATCCGTAATCGATCATTCCCCCGGCACCCCGGATTTTTCGACGATCCGAGACCCTCCGCCCCCTCCCGGACCCCGCCAGAGAAGAACCGGGGAGGACCGGACCGAACCACGGACCGACCCCCCGGGACCGAAACGGACGACCCGCCAGCAACCCCCGGACCCGGCTCCGGACGTACCAAAAAATAAAAAAGCCGACCCAAAGGTCGGCAACCCACCGCAAGCCCAGCCCACGCCCCGATAGTCAAAATCAGAACTAACTCCACCACGTGACCCGCAAGCCACCCACCAACCACCGAGACGAGCCCAAAAACCTCAAGCCCCAAAAATCAGCAACCCTCAAAAAGCCCGAGGAGAACCCGCACACAGAACCCCCGGCCAACCAGGAAAATCCGAAACGCGCGGCCGAAAACCCCAGCCAGGAAAGGTTTTGGGCGGCATGGCCCACGCAGGGATCAAGCCTGACCGCCCGGAGTGGGCCATCCCGCCAAAAACCGCCCACCTCGCGCAAACAACCCACCCAACCGCGAGCCAGCAAAAACCGCTCAACCGCGATCAGAAGCCACGATCACCGCATCCGGATCGTCGACCAGCGACCGAACATCCCACACCCACACCCCACCGTTCCAGACCGGCCGGAACCCCACGAGGTCGGACATGGTCCGGAGCATCTCGATGTCCCGAGTCTGCGGGGTCAACACCACCACGCCCGCTCTCCAGTACCGCAGATCCGCCAGAGTCATCTCCCGGCGTGCGTCGGTCACCTCGGGAGTCGGGTTCCCCTGCCGGATCGACGCCATCAGCCCGCTGGTCGGCCGCCACGGCGGAGCAAAAGCCGCCGTGTGATCCCCGGGATCCTGCGGGTTCTGGTTCGGCAGCAGCGCATAAGCACCGGCGATCCGCATGTCCTGCCCGGTGTACGCGCTCCACCGCAGCGGGTCCGGGTAGTTGCTGTCCGGCAGCGGCAGCGTGACGACGGTGTGCTCGTCGTCGACGAACTGCTTCCACGCGCCGGACGTGACGAACGCCGGCACCGGCTCCATCGGCACGCTGGCCAGCTGGATCGGGACGAGCGGCACCAGCGCCATCGCCACCGCGGTGACCATCGCGACCCGGACCGGCCCGCGGGTGTGCGGCTGGGTCTCGATCAGGTCGGCGGCCCGCTGGCAGCCGAGCGCCAGCACGATCCCGACGACCGGCGCGATGGCCATCGCCCACCGGGTCGGTACGGCCGAGTTCAGCACCGGCAGGTGATGCAGGAACGCCCAGATGCCCGGGATGCCGGTGTCCACGCCGTTCAGCACGATGTGCGGCCCAAGTGACATCGCCGCGAACAGCACGGCCAGGAAGCCCAGGGTCAGCACCGCGGCGCTGCGCCGGAGCCAGAGGATCAGCCCGAAGAAGAGGACGACAAGGCCCCAGCCGAAGAACGCGTTCTGCTCGGACGGGTTCTGCGCCAGCACCAGCGGCACGCTCGAGTTCCCGGCGACCGAGTGCGTCGAGTACGCGGTGAAGGAGCCCAGATCGGCGCCGAAGCTCCGAACGTATTCGGACAAGCCGGCGTACGACTGCGGGCCGAAGAACTGCACGCTGAGCGGGTAGGCCAGGGCCGCGAGGGCACTGGCGGCGGCCACACCGAGCCCGCGCAGGAACGCGAACACCTCACCCCGGTGCCCCTTGCGGCGGACCACTGCCATCACCGCGCAGAAAACGCCGAGTCCGACCGCGGTCATGAAAAGGATCTCGAGGTTGATGAACGCCTGCCAGATCAGCAGGCCGCCGAGAAGAAGGCCGTTGCGCATCGCCCGGCCGGGCACGCGCAATTCCAGCGTCCGCCAGATGATCAGCGGGATGAGGAACTGCGAGACGATGTTCGGGTGGCCGGCCGCGTGCGAGATCATGCTCGGCGCGAACGTGCAGAACAGGGCACCGACCCAGGCCGCGAGCCGCGAGGACACCAGGTATCGGGCGAGCACCAAATACCATGAAGAACCGGTTAATGCCAATGCGCCGGTCAAGAATACGTTGAACGCCACATGTGGGCCGAACAGAAGAGTGATGGGCGTCAGTGGCAGCGAAACGGCCAACGCTGACGTGTTGGCCATCATGTTCACCCCATCGGGGTAATTCATGCGATCCGAGAAGAACGGATATACGCCATCCGTGAGCACTCGGGCACCGTGCGCCAGCATCCACTCGAAGAAAGCCTGATCCTGTGGATCATCTCGCAACTCATGATCAAGATTGAGCCACAACGGCGCTGTGACGAAGAGCGCAACAGCAAGGAAACTTACTATTGCCAGAACGTCCCGCCAGGCTGGCACGCGCCACAGAGGACGACCGCGTGCAGGCGCCGTGGCCTGCTCTTCGGTCGTTTCCACGGCAGGCGCGACAGCGGCAGGCGCGGCCGCTGTCATGCCGTCCTCAAGTGCGCGCAGCTCGGCGTCCAGGTCCTCGGCTGCGGTCACTTGGCGAGGCGGCAGAACGTTCTCACCAGCGGTCTGGCCCGTCGAGTCAAAACCCGTAATCGTCATAGCATCGGCGAGCCTAACCGAGGTTGCGAAGAGTTCCGCAGTGAGCGCCCGCAGCGTGATAGAGACGATATGTACGCGTGTTTTCCGCGTGTCCATGGATCACTCTCTGTCCGGCCCGTCGGAGCCGGGTAACCCATCGAAGTGCCGTCCGGGCTATGTCTCAATCAGGCCAAAAAATCTGCGTGACCCGGTGCTCAACTTTCGGATAGCGGCTCCAGATGGTTAACTTCACCGGTCCCGCTGTCAGCTCAGATCGGCAAGATGAGGGAACCTCACCTATGGCAGACATCACTGGAGACCAGCGGATCCAGTCCGAAGTGCTCGAAGGCCTCGCCACGGCCGTGAACCACCGTCGGTGGTTCGTCGAGCTCGCTCTCCCATACCTCGGGGACAACCCCATCGAGATCGGCAGCGGCCTCGGTGACTACGCCATCGAGTGGGCCGAGCACCTCCCGCGGTTCACCGCGACGGAGGCCGACCCCGATCGGCTGGTCCTGCTCAAGGAGCGGATGGCCGACCACCGGAACATCGAGGTGCGGCAGATGTTGCTGCCCGCGCAGGATGCCGCCGGGGAGTACAGCGCCGCCGTCTCATACAACGTGCTCGAGCACATCGAGGACCACGTGGGCGCGCTGCGGAGCATGTCGGAGCTGGTCCGCCCGGGTGGCCGCGTGATCATCATCGTGCCGGCCTTCATGTTCGCGATGAGCAACGTCGACATCGCGACCGGGCACATCCGCCGGTACACGAAGAAGACGCTCGGTGCGGCCTTCGCCGAGGCCGGCCTGGAGATGGAGAAGCTCCACTACGCGAACGCGCTGGGCCTGATCGGCTACTACGGCGCGACCAGCATCTTCAAGCTGGCGCCGAAGGAGGGCCCGATGGTCAAGGTGTATGACAGCCTGGTCCTGCCGGTCACCAAGGCAGCCGAGCGCGTGGTCAAGCCGCCGTTCGGCCAGTCGGTCTTCGCGGTGGCGCGCACGCCCCGCTGACCCGCACGAACACCTCGAGGCGACGGCCATCCGGCCGTCGCCTCGCTGTTTGCCAAGGTCTCGTCAGCCGAGCCTCTTCGGCCGGGGAACCGGCCGGGGAGACCCCGCCGGCAAGATCCGGCCAGGGCGAGCGGTCAGGCGCGGACCTGGAAGGTCGCTCGCAGGGTGGCCCGGGCCAGGGTGTGGAACGTCAGGTTGAAACCGACGACAGCCGGCGACGCGTCCGGCGTGACCTCGAGCGCGTCCACGTCGATCGCGTGCACCGCGAACACGTACCGGTGCACCCGGTCGCCGGGCGGCGGCGCGGCCCCGCCGTAGGCGCGGTCACCGTAGTCGTTGCGGACGCAGAACGCGCCCTCCGGCGACGGGTCGACACCCCGATCAAGAGCGGTCACCGAGACCGGCAGGTTGACCAGCACCCAGTGCCAGAAGCCACTGCCGGTGGGCGCGTCCGGGTCGAAGCAGGTGACCACGAACCCGCGGGTCTCCGGTGGGAACCCCGACCAGGACAACTGGGGCGAGAGGTTCTTCCCGCCGGTGCTGGTGTGTGCGTACAACTCGTCGAGCGGCTGCCCGTCCGTGACGTCCGCGCTGGTCACCGTGAAGGTGGGGACCTGCGGCAGGATGTCGTACGGATCGGGGGCCAGAGCTCGGTCAAGACTCATCGGGTCCTCCGGCGTGGTGTCTGAACTCGTCTGGCTTTCCCACGTTTAGCCGACGGTAACCGCCGGACGTGTCGCCCGCCTTTCACCCACGTTGCCGACGCCCGTCACTCGAAAAGGGTAAACGCACAGGTGGTGCGCACCCTCGGGGTGATCCTGGGCGATGCTTCTGTCAGACATCCGACCGGGTGCGTGTGGCAGAGATCCCCGCGCCTGGCCGTGATCGGCACGCGACAGCGGCCACAAGCAAGCCGGCACCCGTCCACACGGCGGGTGCCGGCTGCTGTCCGTGGCCGGCCGGTCAGGAACCCGGGATCCGGGCCACCCGCAGGCCGCGATAGACCTTCCGGTAGCTCACCCCGGTCCGCCGGTTCCCCGCGTCGATCATCATGCCGCGGCCCATGTAGATGCCCACGTGCCCCGGCCCGATCACCAGGTCACCCGGCCGGGCCTGCCCCCGCGGGACCCGCCGGGCCCGGGAGGCCTGCGCGCCGGACGAGTGCGGCAGCCGCATCCCGGCCCGGGCGTACGCCTGCCGGGTCAGGCCCGAGCAGTCGAACCCGCCCCTGCTGCCCTCGCCGCCGTGCACGTACCGCTTGCCGACCTGCGACCGGGCGTACGCGATCACCGCGTTCATCCCGCCCCGAGTGGCCCGCAGCGGCCGTTCCACGGTGCGTCGCACGGTCTTGCGCACCATGCCCCGGTGCGACACCGTGGTCCGCCGCTGGGCGACCACCCGACGCACGGCCCGCTCCGGCCGCTGCCGGGCCTCCCTGGCCGGCCGCTGGTGCGCCTCCCGAGTCGCTGGCCGCTGCCGCTCAGCGGACGGCCGCTGCCGCTCAACGGACGAACGTTGCCGCTCTGCGGACGGCCGTTGCCGCTCTGCGGACGGCCGTTGCCGCTCGGCGGACTGGCGCTGCTGCTCCGTCACCGGCCGCCGGAGCGGCTGTGCGGTGACCGGGCGCACCCGCAGCGGAGTCACCGGCACGGGCCGCACCGCTGTCGAACGACGGATCATCGCCCGGGTCGCCCGCTCGGAAGCGGTCTGACGCCGCTGGTACAAGCTCTCGTCGAAGCCGCCCGAAGAGTCGATTCCGCCCGGGAACCCGTGGACGGCGAGACCGTCCAGCTGGTGCCCGGCGGGCGGAACCAGGCGCGGGCCGAAGACCGCTGGTTCCGGGTGAGCCGGCAGGGCCTGCGGGGCTTGGAAGGCCTCCGCGGCGTGCTCGGCAGGGTCTACGGCCGGTGCGATGACGGCCAGCGCTAGAGCGCCGGCGGTCAGCACGCGGCGTGTGGACGTACCGTGCAGTGTTGCCTCCGAAATAGGCCCGGGGCACTCGCGCGAATCCCATCTCAGCGCGGCGGATGGTGCGGTGCCGCGCTATTACCCCGTCGAGACAGAGCAATGGGAACCCGGACAACTTTGGTATTCCGTGGACCATGCCAACACACCTGGAATTGCTATGTGGCTGGATTCAGATAATTAATCCCTCGATCTCGAAAAGATAAAGGGTCATCACTGTTCGGCTGCCGGCAGTGACATCCGGATGCCGGGCGTGGTCATCGAGCCGTGCAAAGAAACCTCGCTGAGCTGGGAATCCTTCGGAACATCGAAGGGCAGAACCCCGTTCACCGAGGTCCGCGGACGGATCTCGTCGAGCAGTGTCGGGCTGTCATCATTGAGAAAAACCGCAGCCTCGGCGGCAACCGCGTAGGCTGCTCCAGTGGTGTCGTAGACGCGTTGCGCCGAACTGTCGAACAGTTCCGGCTCGACGCCGTTGTTCGTGACGCGTACGTCCAGCAGACAGAACTGGCCGTCCGCGCGTTGTTCCCATCCGTCCGGGCCGACCGCGGAAACGCCGCACCGCACGCGTTTCACCCGGACCGCGAATCCGCCGGGCGCCGTGTCGGCGGCATCGGCAGCGGGCAGTCCGCGGACCACCACCGGGCCGCCGGCCGGACGGTCGGCGGTGGCCACCGCCCAGATGCCGAACGTGATCAGGGCCAGGGCGGCGACGATGCCACCGCCCACCCAGATCCGGGTCCGCCAGCGCAGCGCCCACTCGTCCACACCCTCGTCATCCGGGTCGATCACCCGGATGGTCGTGGCCCGGTGTGGTGTGTACGTCACGGTGTCCCCCAGCGAACAGATCCTTGGCGCACCCGAGAATCGGACGCGCTGTCCGTCCATGCTGGGTTGACCACGGCCGACCGCTGCCACGACTCGCCGCAAATGGGACTTTATCCGGCAAATCTCCCAGAGGATATTCCCTCGATCGGGTGATCAGCGGAGCAAAAGGATCTTCCCGAGGTGATCACTCGACGCCATAAGCTCCTGCGCGGCGGCCGCCTCGGCCAACGGGAACGTGGTGTGGATGACCGGTTTCACCACACCGGCGGCGACCAGTGGCCACACCTGATCACGGACCCCGGCGACGATCCGCGCCTTCTCCGGCACCGGGCGGGCGCGCAACGAGGTGGACGAGATGGTGCCGCGTTTCGCCATCAGCGCACCCAGATCCAGCTCGGCGCGAGTGCCGCCCTGGAAGCCGATCACCGAGATCCGGCCGCCCGGCGCGAGCGCCTCGATGTTGCGGGCGAGATACGTCGCGCCGATGATGTCGAGCACCACGTCGACACCCCGGCCACCGGTGGTTTCGTGCACTGATCGTACGAAATCGTGGGTTTGATAGTCGATGGTGAGATCGGCGCCGAGCGCGCGCAGCCTCTCGTGTTTCGCGGACCTCGCGGTGACCAGCACCGTCGCGCCCAGCGCCTTGCCCAGCTGCACCGCGAACGTGCCGATCCCGCTGCCGCCGCCGTGCACCAGCAACGTCTCACCGGCCCGCAGCCGATCGTGCGACACCGTGTTGGACCAGACCGTGCAGGCAACCTCGGGCAGCGCGGCCGCCTCGACCAGCGACAACCCGGTCGGCACCGGCAGCAGCTGACCGGACGGCACCACGACACGCTCCGCATAACCCCCGCCGGCCAGCAGCGCGCAGACCCGCTCACCCACGTGGTGACCGTCGACACCCGGGCCGACCGCGCTGACCACCCCGGAGCACTCCAGCCCCGGATAGACCGGCGCACCGGGCGGCGGAGGGTAATGCCCCTGGCGTTGCAGCAGGTCAGCCCGGTTCACCGCGGCGGCGGTGACGTCGACGACGACCTCGCCGTGGCCCGGCTCCGGATCCGGAACCTCGGTCCAGAGCAGCTGCTTGTCCTCGATCACGATGGCGCGCATGACTTCGACTGTGCCCTAGAGGTACGACACGAACACCACGACCGGAAGAGCGTCTGGCAGACTGAAGCGGGCACCACGGGAGGACTCGCCTAGTGGCCGATGGCGCCGGTCTTGAAAACCGGTATGGGGAAACTCATCGTGGGTTCGAATCCCACGTCCTCCGCTCGATCATGAGCAGCAAAAACCCCCGCTGACCTGCACGAACGCAGGACGGCGGGGGTTCTCTGTGTTAGATCTCGATCTCGCTCGTCGCGGCAAATCCGCGGCAAATCCGCGGCAACGACCGGGAGCGCAGGACCGCGACCCACGATGTGGATGCTGCCAGGTCACGGACGGTTGGTGTCGCGTAGGTCACTCGGGTTCGCACCGAACTTGTCCCGGACCTCGCTCGTGAGGGCCTCGCGCTGTTCCGGGGTCAACTCCGACTCCCACTGCTTGTACCTCTCGATGCCCTCCAGCATCGGTCCGGAGTACACCGACGTGGCGGCGAGGTCACGCAGGTGGATCCGACCCTCCAGCAGGTCGCTTGCCATCTCCGCCATCTCCGGGCCGGCCTCGCCGTTCTTCATCCGGGCCAGGGCCGCCTTGACCTCCCGGGCCATCGCCGCGCTGCCCGCCATCGCCTCAAGTTCGCGGTCGATGGGTTCTTCGTCGCGCTCGCTCACGTCAGGCTCCCGGAGGGGCGTACGCCGTGGCCGGCAGCGGGATGTCGTCGAGGCTTCCGCCCTGGTAGACGATGTCCATGCCGATGCCGAAGGAGCCCATGATCACCGTCAGGGCGGTGTTGATGATCAGGGACATCTTGTTCACCAGCACCACCATGTCGGCGATGACCAGGGTGAGAGCCACGTATCCGGGCCCGGCCGCCACGGCTCCGACTCCGGTCGACATCAGCGCGGTGCTCCCACCCGCGATAACGCCCGCAAGGATGGCGTTGTCCACCAGGCCCTGGAGCAGGTTGCCGAGCTGGTTCGCCAGGCCCCACGCCCCGTTCGCCGCTTTGTGGTACGACTCGCCTAGTTCGTTCAGCTTCGTACGCAGCAGGTTCACCGACGAGGACAACGACGTGAAGTAGTTGTACGCCGCGTCGCTCGCGTTGCCGTCCCAAGCGGAGTCGAGCGCCAGCATTCCTTGTTGGACATTGACGCCCACCCGGTCCACGCACTCGCCCATGCTGATCAGCGCGTCGCCGAACTGGTAGATGGGTCCCCAGTCGCCGCCGATCGATGCGGTGAGATACCCGATCACATCCTTGCCGGTCGTGCGCTCAATGGTCGCGTTGATCCAGTAGGTGGGCGACAGGTAGTTGAAGAGCGCCCCGGGATCGGGGAACCCGTCGGCCGCGGAGGCGTCGGGTTCCCCCGGAGCGACCAGGGCAGCGGTCGGATCAGCCATGTCAGCTTCCGGCCGACGTGATGGGCCGTTGCGCCGGCGGATAGCTCCCGTCGATCTCAGCCGCGGACTTGGCATCGGTGTTCTCGTACGTCTCAGCAACGCCGCGCATGTTCGTTGCCGACGTGTCCAGCACCGTTGCGAGCTTGGTCAGGGTGTCGGTGAGCTGCGCCATCAGGTCCCCGTGCTTGCCGTGCAGAAAGCCCAGCGCCCCTTGGTCGTGCGGGCCGAACGTCCCCCACTTGCTGGCGTAACCGCGGGTCTCCTCGGCGGCCTCGGACTGGTCGGTCAGCTCGGCCGCGTACAGCCGCAACGAGCTGGGCTCCACTCGGAACGTCATGAGTCGATCCCTCCCACGAGGAGAACGGCGAGCACCAGCAGGACGACGCCGCTCACGGTCAAGATCCCGCACCGTCTCCACAGCTTGCCGAGCCGGTCGGAGTCACTGAACCGGTGCAGGTTGATGCCATCGATCACGGCGAGGACGAACACCACGCCAGCGGGGATGAGCAGAAGCCATGTGGACAGGGGTACGTGGTCACCTTGCGCCAGCCTGACGACGCCGGCGAAGGCCAGCAGGAAGTAGATGACGGCGAAGAAGAAGGCGAACTTGCCCACAAGCCGCTTGAGCATCAGCTTGGCTTCATCAACTCCGCTGTTCATACCGCCCCCGTTACTCCCCGTACAAAGCCTGACTACCGTATCAACGCTCATCCATACTCGGGGGTTCAGTCAGAACGTGCCATCCATCAAACGTCGCCCGGCGAGTCCCTGAACAGCAGAAAGGCCCGGCTCTCGCCGGGCCTTTCGTCACGCTGAGGGTCAGCGGGTCAGCTTGACCTGCTTGCTCTTGCCGTACGACGCGTTGCCGACCTTGTCGACCGCGGCGTAACCGATGATCAGGTAGCCCTTCTTCGGGGTGGCGATCTTCACCGACCACTTACCGGCCTTGACCGTGGCGTACAGCAGCTTGGACTTGTTCACGCTGCCCTTGACCCACTTCTTGCCGTTGAAGTAGTACTGCGTGGTGCCGCGCACCTGGCCGACCACGATCGCCACCCGGTATGCCCCGGCGCCCTTGTCGGCGGCGGTGCCGCGGACGGTCTTCCAGGACGCGACCCGGTTCGCCTTCGCCGGGGTCGTGACCTTCACGGTCGGGTTCGTGTAGTCGAGCTTGACGTTCACCGAGCCGAGGGCCAGCGGCGACGAGTAACCGGCGCTGTTGAACAGCTCGGCGGTCACCTGGTGCGTGCCGCTGTACGCGAACCGGTGCGACACCGACTTGGTGCCCCGGGCGACCACGCTGTACTTGCCGTCGTCCCAGCCGATCCGGACCTTGGTGGCGCCGGCCGGCACCCCGGCGAGCGACACGCTGACCGGCAGCGTCCCGGACGGCCCGCTCCAGGTGGTGCGGGTGCTGAGCTTGTACGTGCCGGTCACCTTCGCCACGGAGACCTTGCTGACGCCGGCGAACGTGCCGACGGTGTCGCCGTCGAGGTCGTTCAGCGCGACCGAGACCTGGTAAGCCCCGGCCGACCGGTAGTTGTGCCCGGCGGTCAGCTCGTTCGCGGACAGGTAGCTGGTCGTCCCGTCGCCCCAGCTCACGATCTTGCTGAGCAGGCGGTCGTCCTCGTTGTCGGTCAGCGAGGTCTGCGTCACCGTCACGGACTGTCCGGTGTAGACGCTGGTGAAGTTCAGGCGGTACGAGCCCTGGGCGGGCGCGCCAGCGGCGTTCGCGGGCTGCGCGATCAGGCCGGCGGAGAGGGCGGCGCCGAGACCGGCAGCCAGCACAGTGGACAGCCGTCGAGGCTGAGTGAGACGCATGGATCCCCCGGGAGGCGGGCCGAGCGAGTGGTCAGCCCGGCGCGGAAATCGATCAAACCGAGGATCAACATACGCACCGGGCGCAAGCCCGCCTACCGGGTTTTCAGTCAGCTTTTGAGCGTCACCTTCTTGCCGTCCGGCAGATAGGTGTTGCCCACCTTGTCGCGGGCCCCGGTCCAGATGACCAGGGTGCCCTTCGTCGGGGCGGCGGCCGGCTTGAACGACCACGTGCCGCTGGAGCCGGCGCGGACCACGATCGGCTCGGCCTTCTGGACCGAGCCCTTCACCCACTTCTTGCCGTTGAAGTAGTACTGCGTCTTGCCGCGCACCTGACCCAGCCCGATCAGCGCGATGTCCAGGCCGGACGCCTTGTCACCGGCGGTGCCGTGGAGGGTCCGCCAGGACGACGCCTTCGAGGACTTGGCCGGCGTCGTGATCGTCACGAACGGGCGTACCGTGTCCGACTTCACCGCGATGGTGCCGACCGCCAGCGGTGACGAGTCGCCGTTCGTGTCGGCCAGCGTCACGGTCACGGTGCGGGTGCCGGACCCGGAGTAGGTGTGCACGGCCCGGAGGCCGGTCCGGGCGACCTCGCTGGTGCTGCCGTCGCCCCAGCCGATCTTCACGGTGGCCACCGTGGCCGGGACGCCGCTCAGCGTGAGGCCGCTGAGCTGCGTGCCGGCCGGCCCGCTCCAGACCGAGGGGGCCAGGATCTTGTACGTCCCGCCGACCTTCGCCACGGTCACCGTGTCCACGCCGGAGAACGTCCCGGTGCTGTCACCGTCCGTGTCCGTGATCGCGACCTGGACCCGATACGCGCCGGCGGCCGCGTACTGGTGCTTGAGGCTGGTGCCGTCGCCCATCGTGACGGACGTGCCGTCACCCCAGTCGACCTGCCGGTTCTGCACCGAGTCGTCCTCGTTGCCGGAGAGTGAGAGCTGGTTCAGGGTGACCGACTGCCCGGCGAACACGCTCGTGGCGCCGAGTTGGTAGACGCCCTGGGCCGCAGCTCCGGCGGCCTGCGCCGGGTGCACCGCCAGCCCTGCGGAGAGCAGCGCGCCCAGCCCGGAGGCGAACAGTGCGGAGTAGCGGCGAGGTCGGGTGGCGAGCATGGATCTCCCTGACGGGTGGTCGACGAAGTCACCCGAAGATCGGTCAGTCCTCCGGCGGGTTGAGGATCATCTGAGGACCGGTGCCGCGCGTCGCCAGCTGGTCCCGGGGGTTTATCAGGTTGCACCGCTGCAGTGACAGGCAGCCGCACCCGATGCAGCCGGTGAGCTGGTCCCGCAGCCGCTCCATCATCGCGATCCGCTCGTCCAGCCGGTGCCGCCAGCGGCTGGAGAGCCGGGACCAGTCGGCCTTGGTCGGCGTCCGGTTCTCCGGCAGCTCGGCGAGCGCCTCCCGGATCTCTTCGAGGGACACCCCGACCTGCTGGGCGATCTTGATGAACGCGATCCGGCGCAGATCGGCCCGCTCGTAACGCCGCTGATTGCCGCCGGTCCGGGCCGCGTGCAGCAGGCCCTCCCGCTCGTAGTAGCGCAACGCGGACGCCGCCACCCCGCTGCGAGCGGCCATGTCCCCGATGGTCAGGGTCTCCATCCGGTCCCCTTGAGTTGAAGTGCACTTCAAGTTGCAGCCTATCCAACATGACCGTCACGACACTGCGCCGTCTCACCGGCGACCAGAAGCACGCGCCGAGCGCCCACTCCACCCTGGACGTGATCCGGGTGCTCTACGAGCGGGTGCTCCGGATCACCCCGGAGACCGCCGACGATCCGGACCGGGACCGGTTCCTGCTCTCCAAGGGGCACGGGCCGGCCGCGTACTACGCGGTGCTCGCCGACCGCGGCTTCATCCCGGACGGCTGGCTGGACCGGATGGGCGAGTGGCACAGCCGGCTCGGCACCCACCCGGACCGGGTGCTGATCCCCGGCGTCGAGGCCGGCACCGGGTCGCTGGGGCACGGGCTGGGGCTCGCCGTCGGGGTGGCGCTCGGCCTGCGGGCACAGGGATACGCCCAGACGCGCACGTTCGTGCTGCTCGGCGACGCGGAGCTGGACGAGGGGTCGAACCACGAGGCGATCGCGTACGCCGCGGCGATCCAGCTGCCGCTGACCGCCATCGTGATCGACAACCAGTCCGCGACGCACGGGTGGCCCGGCGGGATCCCGGCGCGGTTCCCGGGCTGGTCGGTGTCGATGGTGGACGGGCACGACCACGACGAGATCGAGCACGGCCTGCAGGTCCGCTCCGGCCGGCCGCACCTGGTCGTCGCCGCGGTCGAGACGAAGGGCTGACCGGACATGCGTGAGACGTTCATCGCCACCACCACGGCGCTGCTCGACGAGGATCCGCGGACCGCGCTGGTGCTCGCCGACATCTCCGCCGACGCGTTCGGCCCGGCGCTGCGCCGGCACCCCGATCGGGCCCTCAACGTGGGCATCCGGGAGCAGCTGATGGTCGGCGTGGCCGGTGGGCTGGCGCTCACCGGGATGCGGCCCTACCTGCACTCGTACGCGCCGTTCCTGATCGACCGGGCGTACGAGCAGATCAAGCTGGATCTCGGGCACCAGGACACCGGCGCGGTGCTGGTCAGCATCGGCGGCTCGTACGACGCGGCCGGCGCGGGTTACACGCACCAGTCGCCGGGTGACGTCGCCCTGCTCGACACGCTGGACGGCTGGACCGTGCAGGTGCCCGGACATCGCGACGAGGTGCCGGCCATGCTGCGCGCGGCGGCCCGGCACGATGACCGGGTCTACCTGCGTCTGGTCGAGCAGGAGAACAGCCGGGCGTACCCCGACGCCGGGAAGCTGCGGGTGCTCAAGCGGGGCGGGCCGCTGGTGCTGGCGGTCGGGCCGATGCTCGACCCGGTGCTGGCCGCGACCCGGGACATGGACGTGACGGTGGCGTACACCAACACGCCGCGCCCGCTGGACACCGAAGGACTGCGGCTGCTCACCGAGGCGGAGGTCGTGGTGGTCGAGCCGTACCTGGCCGGCACGTCGGCGCGGCTGGTCAGCGAGGCGCTGAACGGGCTGCCACACCGGTCGCTGCACCTCGGCGTCGGACGGGCCGAGGTCCGCAACTACGGAACGTGGCGGGACCACGCCCGCGTGCACGGCCTCGACGAGGCCGGACTGCGCCGATCGCTGCAGGACTTCCTAGGCACTGGGGCGTAGGAACACGTCGCGCAGGACACCCTCGAAGCGCCACACCGCGGCGGTGTCCGGGAACTTCATCCGGAACCGTTCGCGGACGCCGTCCACCGCGGTGGCGGCGAACTCCAGCGCCGGGCGGCTCAGATCGGGGCGCCAGGTGACGTTGCTGAGGTGGCGCAGGTTCGCGTTCAGGTGCAGCCGGAGCCGGTGCAGCACCGGGGTCTGCTGGATCACCACGAGGCGGCGACGGGTGAGCAGCAACAGGTGGTCGCCGGCGAGGGGCGCCTCCGGCCGCTGACAGTGGGTCACCAGAACGGCGTCGTCGTCGGCATCGACGCAACGCTCCACGATCGGTTGGTGGCGGCTGGGGATGGCGACGCCGGCATCGGTGGCGGCGAGGTGGAACGTACGCGAGATCACGTCCATGACCTCTTAACGGGAGATGAACAGCGCAGGCAGCGGCCTGAGCTGCTGAATAAGGAATTACATCGGCAGGGCTGCCATAGTGTCCCCATGCAGTGGCGAGTCAAGCCGGTCCTGCCGGTCACCAAGCTGATGGGCGCGGTCGCCGTGGTGGTGCTGGCCGTCGCGTTCGCCCCCGGTGACCCGATCCGCTGGGCACTCGCCGCGCTGATCAGTTCCGGACTGGCCCTCTGGGCGCTGCGCGACGTCCTGGTCCCGGTCCGCCTCGCCGCCGACCCCGACGGGATCACCGTGGTCACCGGATTCGCCCGCCGCCGGCGCCTGCCCTGGTCGGCCGTGGAGCGCGTCCGGGTCGATCGCACGGTCCGCCGCGGCCTGCGCAGCGAGCTGCTGGAGATCGACGCCGGCGACGCGATCTACCTGTTCGGCGCCCACGAGCTCGGCGCCCTCCCCGACGACGTCGCCACGGAGCTGTCCGCACTTCAGACATAAAACCCTATTTGGTACGAATAGGGAGCGCTCGTCCGCAGGCTACAAGCCACGTCCCGCCCGTGAGGCCGGCGCGAGGTCGTGGCTACTCCCGACCGTGGCGCGGCTCGGAGTCCCGGCTGGGCCTCAGGGGTGTCTCCGCGCTGCGGAGACACCCCTGAGAGCCAGCCAAAGTCGGGAGGCGCGCCACGGCCGGGAGTGGAAGCGGTCTCGCGCGGGACCATCACGGGACGCGGCTCGTAGCCTGCGGACTGGGAGTCATAGTTCGTACCGGAAAAGGGGCCTGAAGCCACAGCGATCTTGCGGCGGACCGCTACGTCAGGATCTGGTGGGTGCGGAGGATTGCCGTGGCCAGGAGGATGGCGAGGATCAGGGCGCAGCCGATGACCTGCTTGGCGGTGCGGTTCGGGAGTTTCGCGTAGGCCAGGACGAACGCCGCGGCCGCGCCGCCCGCGAGGCCGCCCAGGTGACCCTCGATCGAGATGCCGGGGACGCCGAACGTGAAGAGCAGGTTCGTCACCAGCAGCGGCACCAGCGAGCTGGTGTCCAGCATCAGCCGCCGGTTCACGATGATGATCGCGATGACCAGGCCGAACGTGGCGGTCGAGGCGCCCGCGGCGGCCTGCGCGGCGGGCTGGAAGGTGTAGGCCGCGACGTTGCCGGCGAGGCCGCCGAGCAGGTAGAGCGCGGCGAAGCGGGCCGGGCCGAAGCGCAACTCCAGGTACGACCCGATCTGGTGCAGCAGCGACATGTTCAGCGCCAGGTGCACCACGCCGTAGTGCAGGAACATCGCGGTGACCAGGCGGTACCACTGGCCCTCGGCGATGCCGGCGACGCTGCCGTCGGTGTAGAACGCCCGGCCGATCACCTCGCCGGCGTTGGTGAGCGGAGTGGGCGCGCCCATCAGGTTGAAGAATCCGCCGGCGCCGGCGATCGCACGCGGCCCGCCCACGATCACCGAGGCGATCATGACGAGGACGTTGATCCCGATGATGGTCTTCACGGCGTACCCGGCGCGGCCAGCGGCAAGGCTCCCGCCGAAGGCGTTGAGCGCTCGCCGCTGGTTACGCCGTCCCTCTTTGACGCAGTCCGGGCAGTGGAAGCCGATCGGAGCGTCGTTCATGCAGTTGGTACAGATCGGCTTCTCGCACCGGCTGCAGCGCAGCAGGGTCTCCTGGTTCGGATGCCGATAACACACCGTCGCCGTGGAGGGAGCCTCACTCATGGCACAAAGGTACCGTGAGCGCTCAGGCGCCCTTGGCGCCCGCCCGCTCGATCTCTACCCGCTCGATCACAACGTCCTCGCGCGGCTTGTCGCCGGGACCGGTCGAGGTGGTCGCGATCGAGTCCACGACCTTCGCCGACTGCTCGTCCGCGACCTGGCCGAAGATGGTGTGCCGACGGTTCAGGTGCGGGGTCGCGCCGACCGTGATGAAGAACTGCGAGCCGTTGGTGCCGGGGCCCGCGTTCGCCATCGCCAGCAGGTACGGCCGGTCGAAGGAGAGCTCCGGGTGGAACTCGTCACCGAACTGGAAGCCCGGGCCGCCCCGGCCGGTGCCGGTCGGGTCGCCCATCTGGACCATGAAGCCGCTGATCACGCGGTGCGAGATGGTGCCGTCGTAGTACGGTCCGCTGCCCGGCTGACCGGTGCGCGGGTCCGTGTAAGCCTTCGTGCCCTCGGCGAGTTCGACGAAGTTGCGGACGGTCTGCGGGGCGTGGTCCGGGAACAGCTGGAGCCGGATCGGACCATGGTTGGTGTGCAGGGTGGCGTAAATCGTCTCGGCCACGGGTACTCCCGTCTGCGAAGTTCGGAAAATGTTCTCGTCAGGTCGGATCCTCCCCCATGTGTCTGATCCGGCCGCGCGGGGGTACCCGAGAAGGCAACATGAGCTGGGAACAGACCACAGGAGGTGGCACTGATGTTCGCAACGATGCGCCGTAAGCGCCGGAGTGCGCAGATGCGTGACGAGCTCGGTCAGAGCGTGGATCACTTCAAGCGCGCCGCTTCGCTTGCCGCTCTGGAGACCAGCGCGACCGTCGGCCCCAGGTTCAACGCCGCGGTCGAGCGGGTCCAGCCGGTGGCCGGTAAGGCGAAGGACACGGCGTCGCAGAGCTGGGACAGTGCCCTCGCGGCGCTGACCCCGCTGGTCACGGCCGCGACCGACAACGTCCGGCAGGCCGGCAAGACAACCAAGAAGATCTCCAAAAAGGAGATCAAGGCACAGCGCAAGCGGGCCGAGAAGCTGCAGGCCCGCGCCGAGAGGGCGCTCGGCCGCAAGAAGAGCAACCGCGGCGGCAAGCTCGCCGGGTACGCCCTGCTCGGCACGGCTGTCGGTGTCGGCGCCGCCTGGTACGTCAAGCGTCGCAACCAGGCGCAGTGGGAGGAGTACGACGCGGCGCCCAGCCCGACCACGGTCACCGGCGCGGACGACGCGGCGTTCGAGCCCCTTGAGCCGACCGTCTACACGTCGGCCAACGGCACCTCGGCCGACCCGATCGGCAAGACCGACCCGCTGAAGTAATCCGTCAGTGGTGTCTGCTCAGTGCCGGCGGGCCCGTTCCGGATCCAGGAGCGGGCCGGCCGGCAGCAGCGTCACCAGTTCGGCAGGCACCGGCACCGGGCGTACGTCCGGGTAGCCGAGTGTGACCAGCAACTCCCGGCTCGCCAGTGGATAGGCGCGCCCCTCGTCGGTGACCACCTGGACCGCACCGGTCGGTGACGTCACCACGGCACCGTGGCCGCGGGGCACGTACACCGGGGTACCCGACGGCACCGCCGGGTTCAGCCGCACGCTCGCCGGCCCGTCCGCCGGGCGGGTGACACACGCCCGTACCGGAGGATCCGCGATCGCGGGCACCGGCGGGCTGATCAGATCCGGTCCGGCCGGCACCGCGTCGATCCACGCCGCCGCGACCGGCCAGGCAGTCCCGCGCATCGTGCTGTCCACCCGGAACCGTCGGCCGTCGTGCACCAGGAACGTCCGACCGGCCGGGTCCCGCACCAGCAGCGCCCGGTCGGTGACCGGCGGCCCGTCCGGGGTGAACCCGACCAGCAGCGTGCTCGCGCCGTTCTCGGTGCAGACCGTCCAGGCGCCGCCGAGCAGGTTCCCCGCCGTCGGCAGCGCGTCCGGCGCGTCCGGAATGCCCAGCGTCGCACCCAGTGGAACCTCGGCCAGCCGCGCCGCCGTGACAGTTTTCACACCCGGTCTCGGGCCGGCCGCCAGCAGCAGACCGGACGTGTAGTTGAGCACCGGGTGCAGGCGGCGGTCGGACTCCAGGTAGACGTACCGCGCGCCGGTGCGCCGGTCCAGCAGCACCGCGGACGGGTCGGTGGGCTCGGCGAGTCCTGCGCCGGCTCCGCTGAGCATCCCGTATCCGGCCAGAACGCCGGCGGTGAGCGCGGCGAGCAGCACCCCGGTCAGCGCCACCGCACCGGCACGCCGCAGCGGCGGCCGGCTCGGGTCCGCGTCGTGCGCGATGAGCGCCCCGGTCAGCCGTTCGAGCGCGAACCGCTCCGACGACATCCGGTCATTTTATCGGCTCCGGTCGACCTTTTAGCGCGCCGGACGGCGGGCGGAGGGGCGCTCAGAGCCAGCCGTTGCGCCGGAAAGCGCGGTAGAGCACCACTGTGATCAGCGAGAGGATCGCGACCAGCCCCGGATAGCCGAACCGCCAGGTGGTCTCCGGCATGTAGTCGAAGTTCATCCCGTAGACCCCGGCCGCGGCGGTCCACACGGTGGCGATACCGGCCCAGGCGGCGATCTTGCGCATGTCGTTGTTCTGGTCCACCGTCACCTGGGCCAGGCGCGCCTGCAGGATCGAGTTGAGCAGGTCGTCGTACGACGCGACCTGCTCGACCGTACGGGTCAGGTGGTCCTGCACGTCCCGGAAGTACCGGCGGATCTCCTTGGGCACCACACCCTGGCTCGCGATGATCCCGGAGAGCGGGCGCTGCAGCGGCACCACCGCGCGGCGGAACTCCACGAGCTCCCGCTTGAGCTGGTAGACCTGCTGGATCGGCGCGCTGCGATCGCGGGAGAAGACACCCTCCTCGATCAGGTCCAGGTCCGCCTCGACCTGCTCGGCGACCACGAGGTAGTGGTCGACCACCCGGTCGGTCACCGCGTAGGCCACCGCCCACGGGCCCTGCTGCAGCAACGCCGCGCGCTGCTTCTCCAGGTCGGCGCGCACCGGGGACATCTCCGAGGCGTCACCGTGCCGGACAGTGATCACGAACTTGTCGGCAATGAAGATCATCATCTGGCCGGTCTCGACCACCTGGGAGCTCTCGGTCAGCTCCTGGTGCGGCACGTACCGCGCGGTCCGCAGGACCAGGAAGTGCACCTCGCCGAACTGTTCCAGCTTCGGCCGCTGCTCGGCCTTGACCGCGTCCTCCACGGCCAGCTCGTGCAGCCCGTAGGTGTGCGCGATGTCGGCCATCTCCAGCTCGGACGGCTCGTGCAGGCCGAGCCAGACGAACGCGTCGTCGCGCCGGCGCACCTCGTCGAAGGCCTGGTCCGGGGAGAAGTCACCGGCGATCCGCTCGCCACCGACGTACACCGCGCAGTCGACCACCGAGGTGCCGGGCGTACCCGGTTCGCCGGAGTCCTCAGGTGTCTCGGCGGAGCCGAGGAAGCGGTTCATCGCCCGGGCCGCCCACGCCTTGGACAACGGCCGGCCTCGGCTCCACGCGCCGTTCTCACGGTCGCTCATGCCAACCTCCCCCGGGTGACCCGACAAACCAACCGAGGCTACTTCCTCGGTGCCCGGTCGCGCCGGGAGGGAGTACCGGAGAGCGTGCCGGAAGAGTTACGACCGGGCGGGCCGCCGCTTGTCGGCGGGGGGTCTGACGCGCGGGGCCCACCCGGGCATGCCGTATCAGTTACCCGACCGGCCCGGGTGGAAACCAGCGACTTTCAGCCGCGTACTTCGTCGATGGCCTCGGCGAGCCGCCGGACACCCTCGTCGATCTGCTCGACGGTGACCGCCGAATACGCCAGACGCACCGAGTTGTGGCCGCCCTCGAGCAGGAAGTCGCTGCCCTTGACGATCGCGACGCCCTTCTTCATGGCCGCCGGGAACAGCTTGTCCACGTTGACGTCGGCCGGCAGGTCGACCCAGAGGAAATACCCGCCGTCCGGCTCGGTGAAGGTGGCGCCGGGGATGTGCTTGCGGATCGACTCGGCGAGGCGGGTGGCCCGCTCGCCCAGCGCCGCGCTGACCGTCCGGACCGACTTCTCGATGTCACCGGAGACGCAGAACTGGTGCACGATCGCCTCGGACACCATGCCCGGGGAGATGTAGAGGTTGGTGGCCTTCTTGGCGATCGCGTCGATCAGCGCGGCCGGGCCGACCAGGTAACCGACCCGGACACCGGGGCAGACCGTCTTGGTGAAGCTGGAGGCGTGCACCACCAGGTTGTTCGAGTCCAGCGAGAGCATCGACGGCAGCGGCTCACCGCGGAACCGGATGTCCACGTACGGGTCGTCCTCGAAGATGAGGAACTCGTACTGCTCGGCGAGGGCCAGCAGCGCGTGCCGCTTCTCCTCGGAGAGCGTGAGGCCGGCCGGGTTCTGGTAGTTCGGGATGATGTGCGCCAGCTTCGGGCGGATCCCGGACTCCAGCAGGGCGCGCAGCTCGTCGACGTCGATGCCGTCCGGCCGCAGCGTCACCTGGTGCACGGTGGCGCCGAGGTTCTGCAGGTTGAGCAGGGTGCGGTCGTAGGTGGGCTTCTCCACGATCACGTCGTCGCCGGGCTGCACCAGGTGGCCGAAGAGGAACGCGTCGGCCTGCAGTGAGCCGTTGGTCACGATGACCTGGTCCGGCGACACGCCGTGCTTGTCCGCGATCCACTTGCGCAGCGGGAGATAACCGACGGACGTGCCGTAAGCGGTCACGCCGGCCGGATCGGCGTCGAAGGCGCGGATGGCGGCGGCCTTCAGGCCCTCAACGTCGACGATGTCCAGCGACGGAGCACCACGGGCGAACGAGATGAGCTGCTCAGCGGTCATGGTGCCAGCTTAGAAGCAGCCTCTACCCGTTTTTCCCGGTGGCCCGTCAGTGTCCACCTCTCGGTCGCCCTGCGCGAAGTCCGGGGAAAGGTGAACGGTAGGTATCCTTCCGGGGCACACCTCTCTCTTCGTTGGAAGGATCCACCCCATGATCGGTCTGGTGCTTGCCGCCGGCGCCGGGCGCAGGTTGCGCCCGTACACGGACACGCTGCCGAAGGCGCTCGTCCCGGTGGACGGGGAGACCACGATCATGGATATCTCCCTGCGCAACCTCGCCGCAGCCGGCCTGACCGACGTGACCATCGTCGTCGGGTACTGCGCGAGCGCGGTGGAGGAGCGGGTCGACGCCTTCCAGAAGAAGTACGGCGTGAAGATCTCCCTGGTGCACAACGACAAGGCCGAGGAGTGGAACAACGCCTACTCGCTCTGGCTGGCCCGGGACCACTTCGCCAAGGGCGCGCTGATGGTCAACGGCGACACCGTGCACCCGGTCGCCGTCGAGGAGATCCTGCTCGCCAAGCGCGGGCCGAGCATCCTGCTCGCCATCGACAACGTGAAGAAGCTGGCCGACGAGGAGATGAAGACCGTCTTCAACGCCGACGGCCAGCTCACCAAGATCACGAAGCTGATGGAGCCCGCCGAGGCCTTCGGCGAGTACATCGGCGCCAACATCATCGAGGCGACCGCCGCGGCCGCGCTGGCCGACGCGCTGAAGACGACCTGGGAGCGCAACCCCGACCTGTACTACGAGGACGGCTTCCAGGAGTTCGCGAACCGCGGCGGCGAGGTCCGCGCGGCGACCATCGGCGAGCTGCCCTGGGTCGAGGTCGACAACCACGAGGACCTGGCGAAGGCCCGGGACATCGCATGCCGCTACTAGCTCGTAGCGTCCAGACCCCGCTGCACATCGACGTGCGGCGGGGCGCGGTCGCGGACCTCGGCCGGATCCTCGCGGACGGCCGCATCTCGGCCGGCGGGGACGTGGCCGTGGTGGTCGGTCCCGGGATCGGCGAGCAGATCGTCGACTTGCTGCGCCCGTCACTGCAGTCGGCGAGCGTCTACGTCACCACCGGTGGCACCCTGGACGCCGCCCTGGAGCTGGCCGACAAGCTGCGCTCCGGGCACTTCGACGCGGTGGTCGGCATCGGCGGCGGCAAGACGGTGGACACCGCGAAGTACGCCGCCAGCCGCTGGGGCCTGCCGATGGTCTCGGTCGCCACCAGCCTGGCCAACGACGGCATCGCCTCACCGGTGGCCAGCCTGATCAACGACGGGATCAAGGGCTCGTACGGGGTGCACATCCCGTTCGGCGTCATCGTCGACCTGGACTTCGTGGAGAACGGGCCGGAGCGGGTCAACCGGGCCGGCATCGGCGACGTGATCAGCAACATCAGCGCGCTGGCCGACTGGGAGCTGGGCCGTCAGGTCCGCGGCGAGCCGGTCGACGGGCTGGCCGCCTCGCTGTCCCGGATGGGCGCCGAGGCCGTGCTGAGCATGCCCGGCGACATGTCCGACGACGCGTTCGTCACCGTGCTGGCCGAGGCGCTGATCTCCAGTGGCCTGGCGATGGCGGTCTGCGGCAGCAGCCGGCCGTCCAGCGGTGGTTGTCACGAGATCATGCACGCCATCGACTCGCTCTACCCGGACACCGCCTCGCACGGCGAGCTGGCCGGCCTGGGCGCGCTGTTCTGCACGTTCCTGCGCGGCGACCAGCGCCGGTTCGAGCAGATGGCCGACTGCCTGGCCCGGCACCAGCTGCCGCGTACGCCGGGTGACGTCGGCCTGACCGCCGAGCAGTTCGTGCGGGCCGTCGAGTTCGCCCCCCGGACCCGCCCGGACCGCTACACGATCCTCGAACATCTGGCGATGTCGCCGGACGAGACCCAGCAGAGACTGGACGCGTATGAGCTCGCCGTCGCGGCCCGCTGAGCCCGGGCGGGTGCCCACCGCCGCCGACTACTACGCGGTCAACCGGGGTGGTGGCCTGTTCAGCGAGGCGATCAGCCAGCGGATCGGCTCCCGGCTCTCGGTCTTCGCGTTCAAGAACAAGCTCAGCCCGACCGTGATGACCGTCGGCAACCTGGGCATCGGCTGCCTCACCTCGTTCGTGGTGATCGCGGCGGCCGGCCCGGTCGCCGACGGCAGCGGGTTCGGCTGGCTGGTCGGCCTGATCGCGCTGGTCGGCTGGCAGCTGGCGTACGCGTTCGACTGCTCCGACGGCCAGCTGGCCCGGGTGACCGGCCAGACCAGCGCGGCCGGCGGGCGGCTCGACGTGCTCTGCGACGTGGCCGTGCAGTCCGCCCTGGTCGCCGCGCTGGCCTCGGTCGCCAAGGCGCAGGAGCCGGACACCCCGGCGTGGCTGCTCGCCGCGTTCGCGGCCACCTGGATGGTCAACCTGGTCACCTCGGTGATGCAGCACGGCGATCAGGCGTCCAGCATGCTGAGCAGCACGTCGTTGCCGGTCCGGGCGGTCAAGCTGGTCCGGGACTACGGCGCGGTGATCGCGCTGGCCGGGGTGCTGCTGACCGTGGCGCCGCAGTGGACCGTGTGGTTCGTCGCGCTGTTCACCCTGATCAACGCGGGCTTCCTGGCCGCGAGCATCGCCTTCACCGGCCGCACCGCCCTGCGAGGCTAAAACCCCCGAGCGTGTGAAGTTTCGGTGCGTTCCGCACCGAAACTTCACACACAACCCCGCTGCCCGCCGAGCGTGGGGAGTTTGGGCGCGGAGCGCACCAAAAGTTCACACGCAACCGCGCTGTCCGCCGAGCGTGGGGAGTTTGGGCGCGGAGCGCACCGAAAGTTCACACACAACCCCGCTGCCCGCTTCACGTGCGAGCTGCGGCCATCCCGGCGTAGATGTCGATCAGGCGCTTGGTCAGCACGTCCGGGTGGAAGTGCCGCAGATACCGCTCCCGCGCGCCCACCGCCATCGCCATCGCACCGGCCCGCGCCACCGGCAGCGCCGCGGCGAGCGCGGAGACCTCCGGCGCCGCCAGCCACCCGGCCGCCTCCGGACCGTCCCCGATCAGGTACGGCACCCCGCCCACGGCGGTGCCGAGCACCGGCCGCCCGGACGCCATCGCCTCGAGGATCACCGTCGGCAGCACGTCCTCCCAGGTCGGCACGGCCACCACTACGGCCGCCGCCTGCCGGGCCGCGGTCATCCCGGCCCGGTCCAGCGGACCGAGATAGGTCACGTCGCTCCGGTCCGCGGCGGCCTGCTCGGCCAGATGCCGCAACTCACCGTCGCCGGCGATCCGCAGCGGGCCGAGCGACCCGTCCGGGTGCTGCCGCCAGGCCTCCAGCAGCAGGCCGAGGCCCTTCTCCGCGGAGAGCCGGGCGCCGTAGAGGAAACCGTCGCCGAGCGGGTCCGGCTGTCCCGGGTCGGGCAGGCCGTTCGGCTTGATCACGATGCGCTCGGCCGGGATGCCGTAGCTGATCAGGTGCGCGGCGATCTTGTCGGTGAGCGCGATGTAGCGGTCCACCGAGCGCCAGGTCGGCCGGTGCACGGCCAGCGTGGTCGCCATGATCGCGCTCTGTGCCGCCGAGCCGCGGTAGCACTTGTTCGTGATCGCCGGCCAGCCGAGCACCTTGCCGCGGCAGTCGTGGCAGTTGTGCCCGTCCCGGAAGTACAGCCCGGACGAGCAGACCTGCCGGTAGTTGTGCACGGTCTGCACCACCGGGACCTGGTACCGGTGGGCGGTCCGGATCACTCGGGGCGACAGGAGCGGGTACGGGTTGTGCAGGTGCAGGACATCCGGTCGCTCGGTCTCGATCAGCGCGGCGAGATCGCGCTGCGCGGTGACCCCGAGCATCGGCGAGACCGGCAGCAGCGCCTTCTGCGCCACCGACATCCCCTCGATCGAGTCGGAGCTCCGCTGGAAAGGGACGACTGACAAGCCCGCTGCACGCAGCTGCTCGATCTCAGTGTCGACGATGACGTTCTCCCCGGAGGGAATCGCCTCGCGATACCGGTTGTGTGCTACCACCACCTTCACGCTCGCAAACGCTACCGTGAGGGTGTGCCCGAACTCCCCGAGGTCGAGGCGCTCGCTGCCTACCTGCGTGAGCGTGCGGTCGGCCACACCGTGCAGCGCTTCGAGGTCTCCTCGTTCAGCGCGTTGAAGACGTATGAGCCGGCGCCCTCGGCGCTGGCCGGTCTGCCGATCGTTTCCGCCGGTCGGCACGGCAAGTTCCTGGACATCGGCATCGGGCCCGAGGTGCACCTGGTGGTGCACCTGGCCCGGGCCGGCTGGCTGCACTACCGCGACGCGTTCAAGTCGCCGGCCCCGCTCAAGCCGGGCAGCGGACCGATCGCGATCCGGCTGCGGCTCGACGACGGGTCCGGTTTCGACCTGACCGAGGCCGGGACGCAGAAGTCGCTGGCGGCGTACCTGGTCCGCGACCCGGCGACCGAGGTGCCCGGCGTGGCCCGGCTCGGTCCGGACGCCCTGGCGGTCAGCCGCGACGAGTTCGCCGCCCGGCTGAAACTGCGCAACGGCCAGGTCAAGGGGGTGCTCGTCGACCAGGAGGTGCTGGCCGGGATCGGCAACGCGTATTCCGACGAGATCCTGCACGTGGCGAAGATGTCGCCCTTCGCACTCACCCAGAAGCTCACCGACGAGCAGATCACCACGTTGTACGAAGCGATGCGCGAAGTGGAGACCGACGCCGTGCAACGCTCCGTCGGCCAGCGTGCCGCCGAGCTCAAGGGCGAGAAACGGGCCGGTATGCGGGTGCACGCCCGCACCGGTCTACCGTGTCCGGTTTGCGGGGACACCGTGCGCGAGGTCTCGTTCGCCGACAAGAGCCTGCAATATTGCGCTACCTGTCAGACCGGCGGAAAACCGCTCGCGGATCGTCGCCTGTCCAAGTTGGTGCGGTGAAGACCGCGACCGTTCGATTACGCACCGCGACGGTAAGGATTGCTATCACAACGTCACCTTCTCTCCGGCCGATCCATCGGTATAGTGGCCCGGTCCCTGGGAACCGTTGGTACGCGAACGGGTATCCGCGGACCTGCCGACCGTCCCGAGGTCGTGGCGGTGCGTAATCTTTTTCCGGATGCGGGAGGACGTAGGCGAAGTGACGACTAGCCTGCACCGCCCAACGACCGACAGCAGCCGGAGTAAACCCGTGGGGTACGACAGCTTCGAGTGGCCGGCACAACAGCAGCCACCGAGCAACGGGGTCCCGCGTTCCGCGTGGACCCGCCAGCACCGCCGGATCTCCCGGTGGCATCGGCCGTACACCGCGGTCCTGATCGTCCTGGACCTGCTCTCCACCCTCGCGGCCAGCATGATCGCCGACGCCTTCATCGAGAAGTCGAAGAGCGGCTTCCTCGACAAGAGCTGGTGGTTCCTGCAGGGAACGGACCTGTTCGGCTTCTTCGCCTACCTCGTCCTGCCGCTCGGCTGGGTCTTCCTGCTCTGGACCAGCGGCAGCTACGACCGCCGCTACCTGGGTCTGGGCAGCGAGGAGTTCAAGCGGGTGGTGCGCACCTCGGTCACCGTGGTCGCCGCCGTCTCGCTGCTCTCGTTCGCCACCAAGACCGACCTGTCCCGCGCCACGGTCGGCCTGGTGTCGCTGAGCTCGCTGCTGCTGATCCTGTTCGGCCGGGTCTTCGCCCGGCAGGTGCTGCACATCTCCCGGCGGCGCACCGGCCACGGCGCGCACCGGATGATCCTGGTCGGCACGCTGCCCGAGGCGCTCGAGGTCTACACCGCGGTCACCCGTAGCCCGGCCGCCGGCCTGATCCCGGTCGCCATCCACATCACCGACGGCTACGCGGCGGCCCGCGGCATCGAGACCCCGGTCCCGGTCTTCGCCGGCCGTGACGTGCTCGCCCTGGTCCGTGAGTTCAGCGCGGACACCCTCGCGGTCTGCGGTTCGGCCAGCGCCGAACCCGGCGAGCTGCGCCGGCTGGCCTGGCAGCTCGAGGGCACCGGCGTCGACCTGGTGGTCGCCCCGCAGCTCACCGACATCGCCGGCCCGCGCGTGCACATCCGCCCGATCGAGGGCCTGCCGCTGCTGCACGTCGAGGAGCCCACCCTCTCCGGCCCCGGCTGGCTGATCAAAAACCTGCTCGACCGGGTGGTGGCCGGCCTCGGCCTGCTGCTGATCAGCCCGATCCTGGGGCTGATCGCGCTCGGCATCCGGCTCTCCGACCCGGGCCCGGTCTTCTTCCGGCAGACCCGCGTCGGGCACGACGGCCGCACGTTCAAGGTCTGGAAGTTCCGGACCATGTACATCGACGCCGAGGAACGCAAGGCCACGCTCGAGGAACTCAACGAGTCCGACGGCATGATGTTCAAGATGAAGGAAGACCCCCGGATCTTCCCGTTCGGCAGCAAGCTGCGCGCGACCTCGCTGGACGAGCTGCCCCAGCTGGTCAACGTCCTCAAGGGCGAGATGTCGCTGGTCGGCCCGCGCCCGCTGCCCGCCGACGACGGCGACTACCTGGGCGACGTCCGCCGCCGTCTGCTGGTCCGCCCGGGCATCACCGGCCTGTGGCAGGTGTCCGGCCGCTCGGACCTGTCCTGGGACGAGGCGGTCCGCCTGGACCTGTACTACGTCGACAACTGGTCGCTGACCTACGACCTGAGCATCCTGTGGCGCACGATCTGGGTGGTCCTCCGCCGCAAGGGCGCCTACTAAAACCCAGGTTGAGCTGCACCAACGTGGTTCCCGGAAATAGTTGAAAAAAGTTCGGCCCAGGTGTCACCCGGCGTCGCACGGATCCGCGTCTATCCGTGCGTCAGTCCACTGGGAACGAACGGGGAACACCGAAATGCGCATCACCACGCCTCGCCTCATGATCGCCACCGCCGCTCTCGGCGCGCTGCTGCTGACCGGTTGCAGCAAGGGCGGCCAGACCGACGCCGCGGCGACCACGCCGGCCTCGACCGCCCCGATCGCGACGGCGTCGGCCGCGGCCCCGGCGGCCTCCGCCGCGGTCACCGCTTCGGCCTCGGCGGCTGCGCCGGCCACCGACGCGGAAGCGCCGACCACCCCCGTGGTGAACAGCACGATCGGTGGCACGTTCTTCTACTACGACACTGACAACAACCGGTACGTCGCGGTCCGCGACGGCAAGTCGACCACCATCCTGCGTGGCGCGGACGTCTACTACATCCACCCCAGCATCTCCCCGGACGGCAGCAAGATCGCCTGGGTCGCGGCTAAGGACCGGCGGGTGTGGGTGGCCGGCACCGACGGCACCGGCGCCCGCAACCTGGGCTTCCCCGTCAACGAGATGGCGATGAGCCTCACCTGGACCGCGGACAGCAAGAGCGTGATCACCGCGGAGGCCTGGAAGGCGAGTGCGCCGCTCTACTTCAGCACGATCCGGGTCTCCGACGGCAAGGCCACCCAGCTGCCGAGCGCGCTCCAGTCGGGCCTGCACTACCGGATGACCCCGGACGGCAAGCGCTACTTCTTCCTCGCGGACAAGGGTGTCATCTACTCCGCCAAGGTCGACGGCACCGGCAAGGTCAAGACCCCGGTGGTCGGCGACCCGAACTCGGCCGCCAACCCGCAGCAGCTGCAGGGCATCGACATCATCAGCAGCGACCGGACCGGCAGCCGGATCACCGCGAACGTCCTCACCACGTTCGAGCGGGAGAACCCGAAGGGCAGCCCGAACGCCAACATGCTGATCGACACGGCGACCGGCAAGGTCATCCCGGTGCCGGTCAAGGGCGCGATCCGGCAGCTGCTGCTGAAGGCCGACGGCACCCTTCTGGTCCGCAGCGGCTCCGCCACCAGCAGCACGCTGACCCTGTTCGACGCGGGCCTCAAGGTGCTCTCCACCAAGAAGGAGGCGGCTGCCACCACCGGGCTGATCCTGATCGACTACCGTCGCTGACCCCGCTGCCGGGGCAGAGCCGTCACTCAATATGATCTCCGCGGTGGCCTGAACGGAAAGCGACGTTCAGACCACCGCAGAGCGACGGAATCCTGAACCAGCGATCGGACAACTCGATGGCCCGCCCCGACGACAGCTTCTCGGAATTCGTCCGGGCCAGAACCCACTCGCTGCTCCGTTCGGCCTTTCTCCTCACCGGCGACCAGCACCTCGCCGAAGATCTGGTCCAGGAGGCCCTGGCCCGCACACATCGGGCGTGGGGCCGGTTGGAACGGGAGGGCAATGCCGAGGCGTACGCCCGCAAGGTCATGTACCACGCGCAGGTGTCCTTCTGGCGACGCCCTAAGGTGGCCGAAGTCTTTCCCGGCGACCTTCCCGATCGTTCCGGTAGCACCGGTGACCAGGCCGAAGTCACGGCACAGCGGCTCGTGCTCCGGCGCGCGCTGCTCACCCTGAGCCCGAAACAGCGAGCAGTGATCATCTTGCGGTACTTCGAGGACCACACCGAGGTCGAGGCGGCCGACCTGATGGGCGTCTCGGTGAACACCGTCAAGACCCAGTGCGCGCGCGGGCTGGCCAAGCTTCGTACCCTGGTCGCTGATCTGCGGATCCTGGAGCCGCAACGATGACTGACCCGATGAAGAGCAACGACCTGAAGGACGGCCTCGGCGAGCTCGCCGAGGCGGTCCACGACGTCGACATGTACAACCGGGCGCTGAACCGGTCCCGGCGGATCGGCCGCAACCAGACCCTCGTCCGGGGCGGGTCGATGCTGGCCGTGGCCGGTCTGGCCGGCGCCGTCCTCTGGCAGTTCCCGCGCACGCCGGACACCGGCCCGCCGCCGACGGTCGCGGCGTCCACGACCGTGTCGCCCTCCGTGGCGCCGAGTGTCGCGCTGAGCCAGTCCGCGCCGGCGCCGCACTCGTCGGCGGCGTCGCCGGCGAGCCACCAGCCGAGTGCGAGCACCACCACCCAGAACACACCGACCGTGGCCGTGCCGCAGTCCCGGAAGCTGGCCGACCTGCCCGGCAAGGTCTTCTACCGCTCCTACGACGGCACGGTGGTCCGGCTCGACGGCGGGAAACAGCAGAGCTGGCCGACCGCGGACGACGCGTCGGTCGCGATCTCCCCGGACGGCTCCCGGATCGCCTACGTCGCCGACGGCCAGGTGCACGTGGTCGGCGAGCCGGCCCCGGTCTACGACGGCACGGTGACCACCTCGGCGCAGACGCCGGCCTGGTCGCCGGACGGGACGAAACTGCTGGTGGCAGCGCCTCGGCCGGGTGTGCTGACGGTCGCCGACGGTACGTTCAGCGCGCTGCCGAAGAGCCTGACCGGCCAGCATTTCCGGTGGTCCGGGAACGGCGCGAAACTGGTCTACGGCAGCACGTCGTCGTGCCGGCTGAAAACCGTTGCCGACGGCGGCGCCACCGGGACGACCGTGCCGGTGCTGGGTGATCCGAGCAACGGCACGAACCCCACCCAGATCGGCGCCTGCTGGGTCTACAGCGTCGACCGGACCGGTTCCCGGGCGGCCGTGGCGATCCAGAGCCTCACCGGGAGCGACGGCACGCCGGACGGGGCCGACGCCGTGGTGGACACCGCCACCGGTGAGGTGGTCGCCATCCCGGTGACCGGCTCGGTGAGCGGCGTGTTCTTCGATGTGGACGGTGCCATGCTGGTCCGCACCGATCAGGGGTCCGGCAAGAGGGTGCTCTCGGTCTTCGCCCCGGACGGCGCCCTCCTGGTGCAGGCCACCGAGCCCGCGAAACTCGGCTCGTCGACCCTGGTGGGCTACACCGGCTGACCGCAGGCATGGCGCATGCGGGCCGGAACCGTCAGGATCGTGCCGTGGCCGGACAGATCGGTAGTGTGCTGGCGGTTCTCGCCGTGCTGGCGGCGCTGGCCGCCGCCGTCGTGGCCGTGCTGCGGCTGCGGGCCCGGCGCGGGATCGCCACCACCATGCAGCGCGCCACCTACGACGTGCTGCACACCGCGTCGCTGGCCGCCGAGCCGCTGCGGGCCGGGCTGACCCCGGCCACCGCGGCCAAGGCCGTCCGGCATCTGCGCACCCTGGTGGGCGCGGTCGGCCTCAGCCTGGACGACGGCGAGAAATGCCTGGCGTACGACGGTCGCGGCGGCCACCACTCGGAGCAGCTGACCGCCGCCGCGCAGCGGGCCCTGACCGGCCGGCGTTCGATCGTGCTGACCGCTTCCGATCTGCCCTGCGACCGGGTCGACTGCGTGGTCCGCGGCGCGGTGGTGGCCCCGCTGTCCGGACCGGACGGCGCGGCGGTGGGCGCCCTGGTCGCGGTCGCCGACGACCATCCGGCACCGGGCCTGGTGCAGGCCACCCTGGAGGCGGCTCGCTGGGCCGGCTCCCAGGTCGCACTCGCCGAGCTGGAGTCGTCCCGCGAGCGGCTGGCCCGGGCCGAGGTGCGTGCGCTGCGCGCGCAAATCAGCCCGCACTTCATCTACAACGCGCTGACCGCGATCGCCTCGTTCATCCGCACCGACCCGGAGCGCGCCCGCGAGCTGATCCTGGAGTTCGCCGAGTTCACCAGGTACTCGTTCCGCACCCACGGCGAGTTCACCACGCTCGCCGAGGAGCTGCGCTCGATCGACCGCTACCTGACCATCGAGCGGGCCCGGTTCGGCGACCGCCTGCAGGTCCGGTTGCTGATCGCGCCGGAGGTGCTGCCGGTCGGCCTGCCGTTCCTCTGCCTGCAGCCGCTGGTGGAGAACGCGGTCCGGCACGGGCTGTCCCGCAAACCCGGCGTCGGTATGGTGAGCATCGAAGCTCGTGATGCCGGCGCCGAATGCCACATCACGGTCGAGGACGACGGTGTCGGCATGGATCCGTCGGTCTTCGGCCTGGAAAGTTCCGACAACGACGACGGCCAGCACGTCGGCCTGGTCAATGTGGACGAACGCCTCCGGTCGGTCTTCGGCGACCATCACGGGCTGGTCGTCGAGACCGCCCCCGGCGCGGGGACGAAGGTGAGCATGCGAGTGCCGAAGTTCCATCCCCAGGTGCGGGCATGACCCTCGTCGTGCTCGCCGTCGACGACGAGCCACCGGCCCTGGACGAGCTGGCCTACCTGCTGAACGCGGACGGCCGGGTGGCGTACGTGCACCGGGCCGGCGACGCCACCGAGGCGTTGCGGGTGCTCCGGGACACCGAGGTGGACGCGGTCTTCCTGGACATCCGGATGCCCGGCCTGGACGGCATGGAACTGGCCCGGATCCTGCGCCGCTTCGCGCATCCCCCGGCGATCGTCTTCGTCACCGCGTACGACGACGGCGCGGTGGACGCCTTCGACCTGGGTGTCACCGACTACGTCCGCAAGCCGGTCCGGGCCGAACGCCTGGGCGAGTCGCTGCGCCGGGTAGCCGGGCTGCGCTCCACCCCGATGCCGGCGGCCGGCTCTGCCGGTGCCGGCGTCGACGAGCAGGCCATCCCGGTCGAGCTGGCCGGCACCACCCGGATGCTGCCGCGGTCCTTGGTCCGCTGGGTGGAGGCGCAGGGCGACTACGCCCGGCTGCACACCGCGGACGCCTCCCACCTGGTCCGGGTCTCACTCGCCACGCTCGCCGAGAGCTGGGCGAACGCCGGTTTCGCCCGGATCCACCGCTCCTACCTGGTGCAGTTGCGCCTGGTCACCGAGCTGCGGCTGACCGGTTCCGGCTATGTGGTGGCGGTCGACGGGGTGGAGCTGCCGGTCAGCCGACGGCACACCCGGGAGCTGAAGGACCGCCTGATCCGGGCCGCCAAGCACGACTGGACCCGCTAATCCACACGCTTATCCACAACCCCACCGAGTTCTCCACAGAGTTATCCACAGGCAGCCGGGGATAACTCATCTCCACAGTTCGTTCACAACTCCACCTCCAGCCCTCCTTCAGCGGTTTATAAGCTGCTGACCACGCGGGCGGCCGGTGAGTCACGGGGGCGCACCGGCCGCGGCCGCGGCGATCGGTGAGGGAGTGCAGGCGTGGAGACGACGACCGAGCGGCGAGTTCTCGTCGTCGAGGACGAGCGGGCCATCGCCGACGCGGTGGCGGCCCGGCTGCGCGCCGAGGGCTTCCTGGTGCAGGTCGTCGGGGACGGGCCGAGCGCGGTCGAGGCCGCCCGGCACACCCCGCCGGACGTGATCGTCCTCGACATCATGCTGCCCGGCTTCGACGGTCTCGAGGTCTGCCGCCGGATCCAGGCCGAACGTCCGGTCCCGGTGCTGATGCTGACCGCCCGTGGCGACGAGACCGACCTGCTGGTCGGCCTCGCGGTCGGCGCCGACGACTACATGGCCAAGCCGTTCTCGATGCGCGAGCTGGCCGCCCGGGTGCACGCCCTGCTGCGCCGGGTCAACAAGACCGCGGCGATCCCGAAGCCCGGCCCGCCCACGCTGCGGTTCGGCGACCTGGAGATCAATCAGGCGGAGCGCCGGGTGCTCCGGGGCGGTGCCGAGAAGCACCTCACCCCGACCGAGTTCGACCTGCTCGTGCACCTGGCCCGGACGCCGCGCACGGTGCTGCCCCGGGAACGGCTGATGGCCGAGGTGTGGGGCTGGGCGGACGCCTCCGGCACCCGTACCGTCGACAGCCACATCAAGGGCCTGCGCCGCAAGCTGGGCGCGGACCTGATCCGCACGGTGCACGGCGTCGGGTACGCGTTGGAAGTCGACCGATGATCGGCCGGGTGATGCAGGTCGTGCACGACGTGGCGGCCCACCTGTTCCGCTGGCTGCCCCGCCCGCTCGACCCGGTCCGTTCGATCAAGGCGAAGCTCTCGCTGGCGCTGGGCTTCGCCGGCGGCATCGGCCTGCTGGTCTTCCTGTGGAGCATCGACTTCTACCGGGTCGACGTGCTCTGGATCGGCATCGCGGCCGCTCTCGGGCTGGCCACGCTGCAGGTGATGGCGCACGGTGCGACGATTCCGCTGCGCGAGATGACGGTCGCGGCCGGCGCCATGGCCCGCGGCGACTACACCCGCCGGATCCGGACCCGGTCACAGGACGAGGTCGGCGAGCTGGCCCAGGCCTTCAACCAGATGGCCGCCGACCTGGAGGCCGCCGACCGGCAGCGCCGCGAGCTGATCGCGAACGTCTCGCACGAGCTGCGTACGCCGATCACCGCCCTCCGCGGCCTGCTGGAGAACATCGTCGACGGGGTGGCCGACACCGACCCGCAGACCATGCACACCGCGCTGAGCCAGACCGAACGGCTCAGCCGCCTGGTCGCCGACCTGCTCGACCTGTCCCGTTTGGACGCCGGTGTGGTGCCGATGCGCCGTGAACTGATCAACGTGCCGGAGTTCCTGGACGAGGTGGTCCGGGAGGCGAAGGTCAACGCCGACGGCATCGGGCAGGACGTCCGGTTCGAGGTGTCCGCGCCGGCGCTGGTGCTGCCCGCCGACCGCGAGCGACTGCACCAGGTGTTCGCGAACCTGCTGGACAACGCGACCCGGCACAGCCCGCCCGGCGGCCTGGTCACGCTGCGCGCCGAGCGCCGCGACGAGCAGGTGCTGTTCGCGGTCGCCGACCAAGGTGCCGGCATCCCGGCGGCAGATCGGGAACGGGTCTTCGAACGCTTCACCCGGGGCGAGCGGCCGACCGGCGGCGGCACCGGGTTGGGCCTGGCCATCGCCCGCTGGGTGGTGCAGCTCCACAACGGAACGATCGCCGTGGTCGAGCCGACCGAGCGCCGCGGCTGCCACATCCACGTACGTCTCCCCCTCTAAAAGACGAGGTTTCGCCATGTCCACGGCACCGCCTGCTCAAAATACGGAACAATTCTTCGCAAAAGGCCAGTTGCACGGCCCGTGGCCGGACGTTTCCACCTGGGGCCGGATGATGCCCGGACCGGGCGCACCGGCCTCGGCGAGCACGATCGTCGCGGTGCTCGCCGCCACCGTGGTCGCCGCGGTGTCCCTGCCGCTGGACCAGCCCGGCCTCGGCTGGCTGATCACCGCGCTGGCCGGTGGGATCGCGCTGCTGGTGGCCCGGCCGGCGACCAGCGCGGTGCCGCCACTGGTGATCCGCCCGGCCCGGCGCCGGCGCGGGGACCAGCTGTTCTGGGGTGTCGCCACCATCGCGCTGCTCGGGGTCGGCACGTTCCGGGCGGCCGGCTGGCTGTTCGCGCTCTGCCTGCTCACCGCGACGCTGACGTTCGCGCTGGCGATCGGTGCGGGACGGTCGATCAGGGCGATGCTCACCACGTACCTGATGGCTCCCCGCGCGATCCTGCGGTCCTTGCCCTGGCTGGTGCGCGGCCTGGCGCGGATGCGCCGGACCGGCAACGGCCCGGCGCCGATCCGGATCATCGCCACCCTGGCCGTCTCGGTGGTCCTGCTGACCGTTTTCGGTCTGCTCTTCGCCTCGGCCGACCCGACGTTCGCCCGGCTCTTCGACACGATCCTGCCGGACCTGCGGGTGGACGGCATGTTCCGCTGGATCTTCATCTGCTGCCTGGCCGCCCCGGTGTTCGGCGGCGCCGCCTTCCTGCTCGCCGCCCCGCCCGACCTGACCGAGCTCGACCACACCGAGGGCCGCAAAGTGAGCCGCCTGGAGTGGGCCGTGCCGCTGAGCCTGCTGACCCTGCTCTTCGCGGCGTTCGTCGTGGTCCAGCTGGTGCCGCTGTTCGGCGGGGACCGGCACGTGCGGACCACTGCCGGTCTCACCTACGCCGAGTACGCCCGCGGCGGCTTCTGGCAGCTCTGCTTCGTCACCGGGCTGACCCTGCTGGTGCTGGCCGGCGCGGCCCGCTGGGCGCCCCGGGAGGCACCCGCCGACCGGACCGTGTTCCGCGCCGTGCTGGGCCCGCTGACCGGGCTCACCCTGCTCATCGTGGCCTCGGCGCTGATCCGGATGCAGGCCTACATCGACATCTACGGCCTGACCCGGCTGCGCCTGCTGGTCGCCTGCTGCGAGGTGTGGTTCGGGGTGGTCCTGATCCTGGTGCTGCTGGCCGGGATCCGGATCCGCGCGCCGTGGCTGCCCCGGGTGGCGATCGCGACCGGCGTGCTGGCCCTGCTCGGCCTCGCGGTGGCGAACCCGGACCTGATGATCGCCCGTAACCAGGTGGACGCGCCGGTCGGACGGATCGACGTGGCCTACCTGTCCGACCTGTCCCCGGACGCGGTCCCGGCGGTGATCGAGTTGTCCGACGCCCGGGACCGCAGTTGCGTGCTCTACCACCTCGGCCTGACCATCGCCGACAGCGACTGGCAGGCCTGGAACCTCGGCCGGTCGACGGCCATGGACCTGATCGGCAACGGCGCCTACCCGATGGACCCGGATGGATGCGCGGCGCTGACGCGGTCCGGGGCTTGACATTCCGCGCGGGGCGGCGAGACTCCCGGACATGGCCGACGAACCGCCGCTGCCACGGACCCGGGTGGTGCTGGGCGAAGCCGCCGCCCGCCGCGGCCCCGCCGACCCGGCCCGCACCGACCTCACCGAGGGCACCCCGATCGGCGACGCCCTGGTCAAAGGGCTGATCCGGGCCCAGCTGGCGCTCGCGCTGCGGCTGTCGCTGGTGGTGGCGGCCGGGCTCGGCGCGCTGCCGCTGCTGTTCGCCGCGGCGCCGGCGGTGGGCGGGCTCAAGGTGTTCGGGATGAACCTGCCGTGGCTACTGCTCGGTGTGCTCGCCTTCCCGTTCCTGGTCCTGGTCGGTGCGGCCTACGTGCACTGGGCCGAACGCAACGAGCAGGACTTCACCGCGGTCATCCGGCGGCCCGAGAGGTGAACCCGTACCTGGTCCCCGGCCTGGTCCTGGTCGTGCTGATCACCGTGGCGATCGGCGCGTACGGCCTCCGTTTCGCCCGCACCACCTCGGACTTCCTGGTCGCCTCGCGCAGTGTCAGCCCGGCCTGGAACGCCGCCGCGATCAGCGGTGAGTACCTCTCCGCCGCGTCGTTCCTGGGCGTGGCCGGGCTGGTCCTGCGGTACGGCGTCGAGGTGCTCTGGTACCCGGTCGGTTTCGCCGCCGGATACCTGGCGCTGCTGCTCTTCGTGGCCGCGCCGCTGCGCCGCTCCGGCGCGTTCACCCTGCCCGACTTCTGCGAGGTACGGCTGCGCTCCACCCGGTTGCGCCGGCTGGCCACCGCTTTCGTGCTGTTCATCGGCTGTCTCTACCTGCTGCCTCAGTTGCAGGGCGCGGGCCTGACGTTCGCCACCGTGACCGGCGGGTCGTACGTCTGGGGCGCCCTGCTGATCGGCATCGTGGTGACCGGCAACGTGGCGTTCGGCGGGATGCGCGCGATCACCTTCGTGCAGGCGTTCCAGTACTGGCTGAAGCTGACCGCGCTGGCCGTGCCGATCGTGTTCCTGATCATGCAGTGGCAGTCCGACGGCCGTCCGCCGGTGACACCGCCGGCCGGTGCGGTCTTCCCGGCCGCGACCAGCGTGGTGATCGAGCGGGACGCCGAGCTGGCCGGGATCGGTCCGGTGAGCGCGGGCGAGACGCTGCACTTCGCGGCCGGTGACCCGGTGCCCCGGGTGAGCACCGTCGACGCCAAGTTCGGCGCGGACTGGCTGCAGCCGGGCGGCGACTCCGGGCTGTTCGGGACGTACTCGCTGATCCTGGCGACGTTCCTGGGCACGATGGGGCTGCCGCACGTGCTGGTGCGGTTCTATACGAATCCGGACGGCGCGTCGGCCCGGCGCACCACGCTCGTGGTGCTGGCCATGGTCGGGCTGTTCTACCTGCTGCCGACGCTCTACGGGGTGCTCGGCCGGATCTACACGCCGCAACTGCTGATGACCGGGCGTACCGATGCCGTGGTGCTGCTGCTGCCCGAGGCTGCCCTGGGCGGCGGGCACCTGGGCCGGCTGCTCGGCGCGCTGGTCACCGCGGGGGCGCTGGCCGCCTTCCTGTCCACCTCGTCGGGGCTGCTGACCAGCGTCGCCGGGGTGATCTTCACGGACGTGCTGCGGCCCGGCCGGTCCGGTTCGGTGCGCGAATTCCGGCTGGCCACGCTGCTGGCCGCGGTCGTACCGATCACCATGTCGATGTTCGTGTCCGACATGGACGTCTCCCGGGTGGTCGGGCTGGCGTTCGCGGTCGCCGCGTCGAGCTTCTGCCCGCTGCTGGTGCTGGGCATCTGGTGGCGCGGGCTGACCGACGCCGGCGCGACCGCCGGAATACTGGTCGGTGGTGGTGCGGCAGTGCTTGCGGTGCTGGTCACGGTGCTCGGGGCGGACCTGCCGAGCGGGCTCGCCGAGTTCGTCGGCCAGCCGGCCGCCTGGACCGTGCCGCTGGCGTTCCTGGTGATGGTGGCGGTCTCCCTGCTGACCAGCCGCCGCGTCCCCGCCGACGTGAGCGCCACCATGCTGCGCCTGCACGCCCCGGAGTCCCTGCGCTCCTGAAGCACCGGCGGTTGCGGCCGCGGGCCGCATTTAAGGATCTTTAAGGTACGACCCACGTCCGCGGCCGAACTGCCCTGCGTAATGACGGTCATGAGGAGCTCACGTGCATACAAGCGGCCGGGTAGCGGACTGTTCGGGCGCAACCGCAAGGTCGTGATCGGACTGGTTGTCGCAGGCCTGGCCGGCGGTGCGCTGGCCGTCGGCACCGGGATGAGCAACGCCGCCACCAACTGCGGCGGCCTGGACCAGTCGTTGCGCGACACCCTCACCTTCATGGCCGATCAGCGGGCGCACCCCAACGCGCAGACCGACGCGATCCTGGCGAACCGGCAGGCCGTGGTCGACCTGATCAACCTGCAGCGCCGTGAGGCCGGCTGCACCACGAACATCGCCGCGCCCGCCGCGCCGACGAAGGCTCCGACCAAGGCGCCCACAAAGGCCCCCACGAAGGCGCCGACTCAGGCGCCGACCAAGGCCCCCGCGACGACCGCGCCCGCGCAGCAGGCGACGAGTGCGCCGGCCGGGGCCGCGAACGGCACCGGCGCCGGCGAGGTGGTCTGCAAGGGCTCGACCGTGACGCTGTCCGGCGAGGCCGGCGCGCCGTTCGCGTCCAGCGGGACGTTCCCGATCGGCACTCGTCTCAAGGTCACGAACCTGGACAACAACAAGAGCATCACGGTGACCGTGCAGACCACGTCGGGTAGCTGCGTTCTGCTGAACAACGCCGCATTCGAGCAGGTTCGCGAGGCGGGCAAATTCCTGATCCGCCGCGCGGTGATCGAGCGCGTGGGCTGATCGGGTCCGGGTGTTCCGCGTTCCCCCCGTTTAGCCGCGGAACACCCGTCCCTTTCGGAAACCGGAATGCACCCGGTATTTCCGTGACGCAGCAATGATCTAGCGGTGCAACCCCCGTTCCGCATCGCAAGATCATGCGTTATCGCGGGCAGATCTTGCGCCGCGCTGGGTCGGCGGAGCAAGCCGAACCGGACGCCTGTGACAAGCGCGACAACGGGCCCAGAATGTCAATTAACTGAACTAATTGTGCCGTCCGTTCTCCATTGTGGAATGGTGACGGTGTCGGCCGAACCGGCAGCCCGTTCTGCCCGGACCGTCGTATCCACCCGCCGGGCCGGTGAACAGGCTGGTCGGAGCCCGGATGCCCGGCTAGGTTGCTAAGACATGACGCTGCCGGAACAACGCACCGGCCAGATGGCCCCGGCGATGTCGGTGCGCGGGCTGGTCAAACACTTCGACACCAAGCTCGCGGTCTCCGGCGTCGACCTGGACGTCCCGGCCGGGTCCTTCTATGGCCTGCTCGGCCCGAACGGCGCCGGCAAGACCACCACCCTCTCGATGGCCGTCGGCCTGTTGCGGCCCGACGCGGGTCAGGCTTTCCTTCTCGGGTACGACGTCTGGCAGGCCCCGGTCCAGGCGAAATCCCTGGTCGGAGTGCTCCCCGAGGGCAGCCGGATGTTCGACCGGCTCAGCGGCCCGGAGCTGCTGGCCTACCAGGGCCTGTTGCGCGGGATGCCGGCCGCGACCGTCGATCAGCGCTCCCGTGACCTGCTCGACGTGCTCGAGCTCGGTGTCGACAACCGCACCCTGGTGGTCGACTACTCGGCCGGGATGAAGAAGAAGATCGGCCTGGCCTGCGCCCTGCTGCACGCGCCGCGACTGCTGGTGCTCGACGAGCCGTTCGAGGCGGTCGACCCGGTCTCGGCCGCCCTGATCCGGGACATCCTGCAGCGGTACGTCGCCGGCGGCGGCACCGTGGTCTTCTCCAGCCACGTGCTGGAGGTGGTCGAGCGGCTCTGCTCGCACGTCGCGATCATGTCGGACGGCGTACTCCGGATGCACGGCGCGCTCGACGACGTCCGCGCCGGCCGCCCGCTGCAGGACGTCTTCGTGCAGGTGGTCGGCGGCCGGGTGGCCACCGGCTCGGAGCTCGCGTGGCTATGAGGCCCTGTCTCGTGGACCCCGAGGGGCTGCGGCGTGGTCCAGCCGGCGCCTGACGGCGGCCGCGGCGAGGCCACATACAACCCCGGTATGCGACCTCGCCGCGGCCGACGTCAGCCACCACCTGGACCTCGCCTCGCTCCCGCGCGGTCCACGAGACAGGGCCTCGGCGTCTGGCCGTTCGTCAAGCTCAAGCTCCGGATCACCGCGAACGGCCTGCGCGGCCGACCGGCCCGGGTCACCCTCTTCGTGGTCGGCGCGTTCGCGGCCACCGTGCTGGCCGTGCTCGGCTACGCCGGGTTCGCCCTGCCCGGGCTGCTCGGCGACGAGCGAGCGGCCGGCATGCTGCTGCCGTTCGGCGGTGCGCTGCTGGTGCTCGGCTGGCTCTTCCTGCCGCTGCTGTTCTTCGGCGTCGACGAGTCGCTGGACCCGGCACGGTTCGCGCTGCTGCCGCTGCGCCGGCGCACCCTGATCGCCGGGCTCGGCGTCGCCGCCCTGGCCGGGTTGCCGGCCCTGGCCACCCTGACCGCCACCGCCGGGATGGTGGACACCGCGGCCCGGCTCGGCGGACCCCTGGCCGGGCTCGCCGAGGCGCTCGGGGTGACCGCCGGGCTGCTCCTGTGCGTGACCCTGAGCCGCGCGGTGACCAGCGCTTTCGCCACCGCGCTGCGGTCCCGGCGGGCACGTGACCTGGCCACCATCATGCTGGCCGTGGTGGCCGCCTCGGTCGGGCCGCTGCAGTTGCTGCTGCTCGGGCTGCTGAACCGGGCCGACTGGGACAACGTCGCGGCGATCGCGACGGTGGCCGGGTGGACACCGCTCGGCGCTCCGTACTCCATGGGTCTGGATGTGGTGGCCGGGCGGGCCTGGGCCGTACCGATCAAGCTGGTGATCGTGCTCGCCGCCGTCGGCGGCCTGGTCTGGTGGTGGAGCCGGACCCTGGAGCAGGCGATGGCCGGCACCGCGACGTCCGGCGGACGCGGACCCGCGGCCCGGGCCGACGGTCGCGGACCGGTTGATCAACTGATGTTCCGCTGGTGGCCGCGGACCCGGTTCGGCGCGCTGGTGGCCCGCGAGACGCGGTACTGGTGGCGGGAGAACCGGCGGCGGGCCGGGCTGGTCGCGCTGACCATGGCCGGGCTGTTCCTGCCGCTGACCTCGGCGCTCGGGCCGGTCACCGGGATGGCCGGCGGCATGGCGTTCCTGGTCGGCGCGATCGCGCCGGTGGCACTGTCCAACCAGTTCGGGTACGACGGCAGCGCCTACGCCACCAACCTGTCGATCGGGATACCCGGCCGCCTGGAGATCCACTCCCGGGCGGCGGCACACGCCCTGTTCACGGTCCCGCTGCTGGTGCTGGTGGCGGTGCTGGCCGGCGCCATCTCCGGGCAACCGGCCCGGATCCCGGCCCACCTGGGCACGCTGTTCGCGGTCTACGGCACCGGGCTGGCCCTGATGCTGCCGATCTCGGTACGGGCCGCCTACGCCCTGCCGGAGTCCACCGGCCCGTTCGCCGTCACGTCCGGCGGCGGCCTGGCGAAGGGCCTGCCCAGCCTGGCCGGCATGATCGGCGGTCTGCTCGGGGCGCTACCCGTCGTGCTGGCGGGCTACCTGCTCGGCACGGCGTGGACCTGGGCCGGGCTCCCGATCGGCCTGGGTTACGGAGCGGCCGCCTATCTGGTCGGCTCCGGAATAGCCGGTGATCTGCTGGATCGCCGGATGCCGGAAGTGCTCGCCGCGGTCACTCCGCGATAGCGTCAGCGCATTTTCCGCAGCCCGTCGTGGCGGACGAAAATGACCCGCCGATCGACCGCTTCACCGGACGGCCCCAGCACATATCCGTCGATCCACAGCCAGCCGTCATAGGTCCGTCGGGGATCCACCCGGATCACCCGGAACGTCAACGCCCGCTCCCCGGCGAACTGCACACTGGCCGCACCGCCGACGTGCAGCACGTCGCCCGCGCGCGGCAAATCGTCGGTCATGATGGCACCCCCGGACGAGATTACACAGAATGGGTAATCCCACGAAACCCGGAGATCGTCCACTTTCGAGGGTTAAATGGCGGCCACCATTACCGGCCGTTCCTCAGGGGCGGCCGACATTTCGAGATCCATTACGCGGGGCCGGCACCCGGTTGGCCCGGATCGTCCGCAGACCCTCCTGCCGGACGAAGATCCGCCGACGCTGCAACGCGTTGCCGGCCGGGCCGAGGACGTACCCGTCCAGCCAGATCCAGCCGTCATAGGTGACCCGGGGATCAACCCGGATGATCCGGAAGGTCAGGGCCCGGTCGCCGGAGAACTGCACACTCGCGTCGGCCCCGACGTGAACGACGTCGCCTGGCCGTAGAACCACCTGTTGAGGCATGCGCCGTCTCCCTCCCGCCAGAAGCCCCCAGAGGAAAATAGCCGCTGATCAATTAAATTCGGAAGCGACGTGCGCGATCTGTAATCGGGAGAATGATCGAATGACGATCCACTCCACCGACCCGTTCGCCGTGCCCGACAAGGACAAGTCCCCGGTACGCCGGTTCCGGGGCCGGCTGGCCGCACCGGTCACGCTCTGGACAACACCCGGACCGGCCGGGCTGACTGTCTCCTCGATCCTGGTCGCCGACGGTGATCCGGGCCGGGTGCTCGGCCTGATCGACGAGGAGAGCGACTTCTGGGACGCCGTCGCCGAGTCCCGGCGGTTCGCGGTCACCCCGCTCACCCCGGCCGACCGGCAGCTCGCCGACCGGTTCGCCGGGCTGATGCCGGCGCCGGGCGGGCTGTTCGCCACCGGTGAGTGGCAGCAGACCGCGTACGGCCCGATCCCGGCACACGCCGGCACCTGGCTGGGCTGCCGGCTGGACTCCGACCGGCCCTGCGGCTGGGCCCTGCTGACCGAGTCGATCATTGAATCGGTCCAGGTGGGCGGGGCCGCCGCACCGCTGGCGCACTTCCGGGGGAGGTACGCCGAACTGCACTGACAACCGCTCAGCGCAGTCAGACCACCACTCAGCGCAGGCACTGACCGGGGCTCCGGGCGGTACGGCTTTCCTTCGTACGGTGCCGGAAAGTCCACCCGCCGATCAAAGGTGGTGATCCCGTGCCGGCTACGCCCGAGAGATATCTCGAGGTGCAGAACTCCGAGGAATTCGGTCGACTGCGCCAAACCCTTCGCAAGTTCATCTTCCCGACGACGATCGCGTTCATCCTCTGGTACGCCCTGTACGTCCTGCTCTCCGCGTACGCGCGGGACTTCATGGCGATCAAGCTGGTCGGCAACATCAACGTCGCCCTGCTCCTCGGCCTGCTGCAGTTCGTGACGACGTTCGTGATCGCCTGGTACTACGCGCGGTTCGCCGCCCGGGAGGTCGACCCGCTCGCCGACGACATCTACAACACGATCGAGGACGGCCAGCCGACCGCCGCGGCGGATCGGGCCGCCAAGACCGACAAGACCTCCGCCAAGGCTGCTGCCGAGGCTGACAAGCCCGTCGAAGGGAGTGCGCTGTGACGCCGACCCTGCTCGCGGCCGAGTCCTCGTCCAGCACCTCACGGACGCTGACCATCACGCTCTTCCTGGTCTTCGTGGCGATCACCCTGGGCATCACGATCTGGGCGAGCCGGCAGACCAAGACGGCCACCGACTTCTACGCCGGTGGCCGCCAGTTCTCCGGGTTCCAGAACGGCATGGCGATCGGTGGCGACTACATGTCGGCCGCCTCGTTCCTCGGCATCGCCGGCCTGATCGCGCTCTACGGCTACGACGGCTTCCTCTACTCCATCGGCTTCCTGGTCGCCTGGCTGGTGGCGCTGCTGCTGGTCGCCGAGTTCCTGCGCAACTCCGGCCGGTACACGATGGCCGACGTGCTGGCGTTCCGGATGCGTCAGCGCCCGGTGCGCACCGCCGCCTCGGTCTCCACCGTCGTGGTCTCGATCTTCTACCTGATCGCCCAGATGGTCGGCGCCGGCGCGCTCGTCTCGCTGCTGCTCGGCATCACCGCGGACGAGAAGTTCCTGGGCATGGACGCGGCCACCGCCAAGGTCTTCACGATCATCCTGGTCGGCGCGCTGATGATCGTCTACGTGGTGGTCGGCGGTATGAAGGGCACCACCTACGTCCAGATCGTCAAGGCGTTCATGCTGATGACCGGCGCCCTGGTGATGACGATCCTGGTGCTCGCGCACTACAAGTTCAACCTGTCGACGCTGCTCGGTGACGCCGCCGCGCAGTCCGGCAAGGGCGCGGCCTTCCTCGAACCCGGCCTGCGGTACGGGGTCGAGACGGCCGGCGACGCCACGAAGACCTTCTACAGCAAGATGGACCTGCTGTCGCTGGGTCTCGCGCTGGTGCTCGGCACGGCCGGCCTGCCGCACATCCTGACCCGGTTCTACACCGTGCCGACCGCGCGGATCGCCCGCAAGAGCGTGCTCTGGGCGATCGGCATCATCGGCGTCTTCTACCTGTTCACCCTGGCCCTGGGCTTCGGCGCGGCGGCTCTGGTGGGCGGCAAGGCGATCACCGCGCAGGACAAGGCGGGCAACACCGCGGCGCCGCAGCTGGCACAGAAGCTCGGCATCGACTACCTGGGCGGGGACACCGGCGGCGCGGTGCTGCTGGCGATCATCGCGGCGGTCGCGTTCGCGACGATCCTGGCCGTGGTGGCCGGGCTGACCCTGGCGTCGTCGTCGAGCGCCTCGCACGACTTCTACGCCAACGTGATCAAGCGGGGCAACGCGTCCGAGCGGGACGAGGTCCGGGTCGCCCGGTTCTCCGCCCTCGGCATCGGCGCGGTCGCGATCGCTCTGTCGATCTTCGCGCAGAGCCTGAACGTGGCGTTCCTGGTGGCACTGGCGTTCGCGGTGGCGGCGTCGGCGAACCTGCCGGCGATCCTCTACAGCCTGTTCTGGCGCCGGTTCAACACCTCGGGCGCGATCTGGTCGATCTACGGCGGCCTGCTCACCGCGGTTCTGCTGGTGTTCTTCTCGCCGGTGGTGTCCGGCTCGCCCACCGCGATGTTCCCGGACCACGACTGGCACTGGTTCCCGCTGTCCAACCCGGGCCTGATCTCGATCCCGCTGGGCTTCTTCTTCGGCTGGCTGGGCACCGTGATCAGCAAGGAGACGGACGCGGAGAAGTACGCCGAGCTCGAGGTCCGGTCGCTGACCGGGCACGGGGCGCACTGAGCCATCCCGCACGCCCGGGCCGGCGTAGTCGCCACGCCGGCCCGGGCACCGGCTCATCCGGCGTCCGTTCGATGCACCGGGACCGGATCGTCGGTCCGGGAGCGGATCATCGTTGCAGGTCACCGGCGTTCCGGAAGAACTCCCACCTTCGTGCCGAACCCCCGTCCGATGTCCGGATCATTCGCGTTCCCGACCTAATCTGGTCTCATGTCTGCGACCACCTCTCCCAGCGGGAACTCCTCCGGACGGGCCACCGTCCCGCCGTCCGGGCCGGCTTCCGCCCGCCCCACCGGACGCTCCGTGCCGGCCGCCGGGCCGGCCGGGCCGGGTGGACCGAGCGGCCCTGGCGGCCCCGGTGACCGCGGACGCTCCTACAAGGGCGGCAAGGCTCGCCCGCGCTGGGGCCGGATCGCCCTGGTCGCCGGCGGCGTGGCGCTGATCCTGGCCCTGGTCGGCGGCATCTACGCGGTCAACTACGTGAACGGGATCGACAACGACCTCAAGCGCACCGACGCGTTCTCCGAGATCACCACGGACCGGCCGGCCAAGACGGTCGACGGGGCGTTCAACATCCTGCTGGTCGGCAGCGACTCGCGGGACCCGGACGCCAAGGAGGACCAGGCCAACGCGTGGCGCGCGGACTCGCTGATGATCATGCACGTGCCGGCCGACCACAAGAACGCGCAGCTCGTCTCGATCCCCCGCGACCTGTGGGTGGTCGTCCCGAGCGGCAACAACGCGCCGTGCAGCTCCGGCTCCCGCGCCAAGATCAACGCCTCGTTCGCGTTCGGCGGCCTGCCCCGCGCGGTCCGTACCGTCGAGTGCCTGACCGGTGTGCGGCTGGACCACGTCGTGGCGATCGACTTCGGCGGGTTCAAGGAGGTCACCAACGCGCTCGGCGGGGTCGACCTCAAGGTGGACCAGACCATCACGTCGATCCACAAGCCGTTCCGGGTGTTCAAGAAGGGCATGATGCACATGAACGGCGCCCAGGCGCTGGACTGGGTGCGTCAGCGCAAGCAGTTCGCCCGCGGCGACTTCGCCCGCATGCAGCACCAGCAGGAGTTCCTCAAGGCGCTGATGGACAAGGCGGCCAGCAGCGGCACCCTGACCAGCCCGGGCAAGCTCGACGACTTCCTCACCGCGGTGGCCGCGGCGGTCACCGTCGACAACGACTTCTCGCTCAAGGACATGGTGCTGCAGTTCCGCAATCTGCGCGGCGACAACCTGACGTTCCTGACCAGCCCGAACAAGGGCAGCGAGACGATCAACGGGCAGTCCGTGGTGGTCTCCGACAAGGAGAAGGCGCTGGCGCTCTTCGAGGCGATGAAGGCCGACAAGATGACCGACTGGATGGCCGCCAACCCGTCGAAAAAGTCCTGACCTCCCGGCAGGCGAGAGTTGATCTCGCCGTACCCTGAGAGCCGTGTTCGGACCTCAGGTACCCACCGTGACCCCGGAGCAGGTAGGCACCGATGCCTACCTGCTCGACGTTCGTGAGCCGGACGAGTGGACCGGGGGCCACGCCCCCGGCGCCCACCACCTGCCGATGATGGAGGTGCCGGCCCGGATGGCCGAGGTGCCGTCGGACGGCGAGGTCGTGGTGATCTGCCGGGCCGGTGGGCGCTCCGGCCAGGTGGTGGCCTATCTGATGAACCAGGGTTGGGACAACGTTCGCAACCTGGACGGCGGAATGCAGTCCTGGGCGGCCCGCGGCCGTGACATGGTCAGCGAGGACGGACAGCCGGCCCGGGTGTTGTAGCAGCTAGGCCAGAACTTTCGCGGCGGTAGAACATGAACATCAGCGATGACCATCGCCCCCTCGTCTTCGCCCACCGCGGCGGTGCGGCCGAGTTGCCCGAGCACACGCTCGGGGCGTACATGCGCGCACTCGAAGCCGGCGTCGACGGTCTCGAGTGCGACGTGCGGCTGACCAGAGACGGTCATCTGGTCTGCGTGCACGATCGGCGCCTGAACCGCACCAGCAACGGAAAGGGCTTGGTCAGCCGGCGCACCCTGGCCGAGCTCGACCAGCTCGACTACGGCTCCTGGCACCCCGGCTATCCCGCCGACGAGGAATTGCCCGAGCTGAGCCGGCTGCTCACCCTGGAGCGGCTGCTGGGCGCGGTCCGTGAGTCCGGCCGGCGGGTCCGCCTGCTGATCGAGACGAAACACCCGTCCCGGTACGGCGCCGAGGTGGAACGCCGGCTGATCCAGATGCTCCGCCGGTTCGGCCTGGCCGACCCGAAACCGGACGACCCGGTGCAGGTCACCGTGATGTCGTTCGCGGCGCTGGCACTACGCCGGGTCCGTGCCCAGGCACCATCCCTGCCCACCGTCTATCTGCTCGAGCTGGTGCCGCCCGGTGTCGGCAAGGGCAAGCTGCCGTTCGGCGCGCGGATCGCCGGTCCCGGCGTCGACCTGCTGCGCAACCGGCCCAGCCTGCTGCCGGCGATGCGGGCGGCCGGCCACCAGACGTACGTCTGGACCGTCAACGAGCCCCACGACCTGGAGCTCGTGCTCCAGCACCGGGTGGACGGCGTGATCAGCGACCGTCCCGCGTTCGTCCTGGACCGCCTGCAGCAGATGTGACCGCTGACACAGCTGCACAAAACGAGAACACCGAGGCAGACTCGCAGACATGCCGGACAGTCCCGACTACCCAGCGCTGACCCGGGGTCAGATCGCGGTCGCCGACCGCGTCAACGCCGGGGAGAGCGGCCTGCCCGTCCTTCAGCAACTGGTCCGGCTCGCCCAGGACGTGCTCGGCGCGCGCGGCGCCGGCTTCGCCGAGTACACGGACGGCCACGGCCGGATCATCGCGGCCACCGGGGTGTGCGAGCCGGCCATCGGCCGCCGGGTGAAACGTGCCGACGACCGGCTCCGCCGCGGCGGCCGCACCCTGCTGGTGCCACTGGACTCGGTGAACGACGAGTTCGCCCGGCAGATCGAGGGCGGCGACCTGCGGCACATGCTCGGCGCCCGGTGCGAGGCCGGTGACACGTTCGCCGGGTCGCTGCACGTCTACTTCGGCGACGTCGGGGAGCCCGGGCCGGAGCATCACGCCGTACTGGAATTGCTCTCCGGTCAGATCGGCCGCCTCTACGGACTCGGCCGCGGCCTGCCGGTGCATCCGGCGGCCGCGCCGGACGCGGCCGGCGCGCAGGCCGACCGCGATCTCTGGGTCGCGGTGACCAGTCACGAGCTGCGCACACCGGTCACCGTGATCAAGGGGTACGCGGACACCCTCACCAACCACTGGGAGACGCTCGGCGAGCCGGGACGCCGGGAGGCGGTCCGGGTGATCGGCAACCGGGCCGGTGAGCTGGCCCGGCTGGTCGACCGGCTGCTCTCCGCGGCCAGCGACGACGGCGTGGTGGGCACCTCCCCGGCCGGCCCGTTCGACCTGGTCGAGGCACTGCGCGAGGCGGTCGAGGAGCTGCCGGCCGACCTGCGGCGCCGGTTGAAGCTCGCGCACCTGCCGGCCGACCTGCCGAAGGCGTACGGGAACCGCGACTCGATCGCCACCATCCTCACCGAGCTCACCACGAACGCCGAGAAGTACTCCCCGCCGGAGAGCACGGTCGAGGTGTGCGCCGGGACCGACGACGACACGCTCCGCTTCCGGATCTCCGACCGCGGCGCCGGCATCGCCCCCGAGCACGTCGAGCGCGCCTTCGAGCGGTACTGGCAGGCCGAGGGCGGCGACCGGCACCACCACCCCGGCGCCGGCCTGGGCCTCTACCTGGTCCGGCGGATGGTGGAACGCCAGCACGGCTGGGTGTCGCTGCGCCCGCGCGAGGGTGGCGGAACGGTCGCTGAGGTGCGATTCCCGCGCGCCTGACACACACGGGTGGCCCGCATCACCGCTTTTCGGGTGACACCGCCTACGCTGGTCCCTCGTGAGTAAGCGTCGTAAGCCCCGCGAGTCCGCCCCCAAGACCAAGGTGCGCGACATCTTCGTCGCCCGCCCGTTCGAGGGCCTGGCCGACGAGCCCGAATGGGTCGCGCTCCGCGAACTGGTCCCGGCCGCGTCGGCAAAGCTGACCCTGACGCCGGCGATCATCGAGGAGTTCGGCGACCGCCCGGTCACCCTGTCCACGGTGCTGCCGATGGCCTGGCCGGCCATGTCGCGCCAGGACGGTGAGGTCTTCATCGGCCTGCAGCGGCACGTGCAGTCCGGTGACGTCTCCCGCGACCTCGCCGTCGCCATCCTCGCCGCGCTCGGCACCACGCCGGGCAACCCGGTGTCGGTCCCGGCGCTGCCCGGTGAGGGCGTGCGCCTGCAGGACGTGCTTGTCGACGGCCCGCTCGAGATCACCATGCACGACGGCTTCGAGTACTGGCTCGACGACGACCAGCTGCAGGACGCCAACGTCAAGGCGTCCCTGGAGCGGGCCAACGCGTCGATCTACCCGACCGTCCGGCTGGCCGCGGCGAAGGCCGCGTACTGGTGCCGGATCGCGCCGGACAAGGGACACGTCCGCTGGGTGCTGGGTGACGACGAGGACCCGGCGCTGGACGCGCTGTCCCGGCTGTCGGCCGCGGGCGAGCTGCTGCTCGGCGACGGCACCAAGTTCGCCGGCATGTTCCGCGCGCACGGACTGCTGGTGCCGGTGTGGGACATCCCGGGTGAGCCGGAGGCCGCCGATTGGGAGGCCCCGTTGGCCGATTTCGTCAAGCGCTACCAGGACACTCTGGCCATCACGGAGCCGCTGGACGCCGCGGCACGGCGGGCGAAGCAAGGGCTGATCGGGCGTCAGCTGACACTGCGCTGAGCTAGCTTGGCTCCGCTTCGCTCCGCGGGCAAAAAACGCCTTTAAGTCGTTGCCGAGGCAGCTGGTTTTCCGCCACCCGCAAACCCCGCGGGCGTCGGAAAACCAGTTGCCTCGGCAACGACGCGTTTTTTGCAAACCTGTTCACGGGTCACCCGGTAGAGACCCAGGGGTCTCGGGTGATGGGGCAGCTCATGCATCTTGGGCCGCCTCGGCCGCTGCCCAGCTCGGAGCCCTGGATGCGGACTACCTCGATGCCGGCTCGTTCCAGCTGGGTGTTGGTCTCGACGTTGCGTTCGTAGGCGACGCAGAGGCGTGGGGCGATGGCGAGGGTGTTGTTGCCGTCGTCCCACTGCTCGCGTTCCGCGGTCACCGGGTCCAGCCCGGTGTCGATGACCCGCAGGTGGTCGATGCCCATCGCCTCGGCGGCGGCCTCCAGGAACGGGCGGGGCGGGCGCACCACCACCTCGCCCTCCAGCCCCGCGGTGATCGTCCAGGCCTCCAGGGTGTCGGCGACGTACGGATACATCACCACCGCATCCGCGTCGACCATCGTGCAGACCGTGTCGAGGTGCATGGTCGCCCGCTCCTGAGCGATCGGCACGGCCAGCACGGTGTGTGCCAGCCCGGCCGCGAGCACCCGGCGGGCCAGCCGTTCGGCCCCGGCCGGGGTGGTCCGCTCACCGACCCCGATCGCGAGCACCTGGGGCGCCAGCACCAGCACGTCACCACCCTCGACGTGCTCGAGTGCCGGGTCGTAGAGCAGCTCGGTCCCGGCGAACCGCGGGTGATAGCGGTACACCGCGTGGGTGAGCGTGGTCTCCCGTCGCCTCGCGCGCATCGCCAGGCTAGTCACCGCCACCCGGTCGCGCACCCAGACCGAGGAGTCCCGGGTGAAGAGCAGGTTGGGCAGCGGGTCGATGACGAAGTCGTTGCGCTGCAGCATCTCGTAGACCAGGCTGCCGCCACCCGGTTTGACCTCCTCGTGGGCCAGACCGGCGACGAGCACCTCGGCCAGCCGGTCCGGGTCCTGATCGGCCAGGTACCCGGCGACGCCGGCCCGCAGCCCGTCACCCAGGCGGGGGTCGGCCAGCACGCCGTCGGTCAGCTCGGCCCGGGCCTCCGGTACGGCGAGCGTCTCGGCGAGCAGCCGGTCCAGGTGCAAGACCTCCACCCCGCGCGAGCGGAGCGCCTCGGCGAACTGGTCGTGCTCGTCCTGCGCGCGGCCGACCCAGGGGATGCCGTCGAAGAGCAGGGAGCCGCTGTTCCGCGGGGTGAGCCGAGCCAGCTCTTTCCCGGGGCGGTGCAGCAGGACGGTGCGCAAGCGGCTGACTTCACTGTCGACGTACACCGTGCCGACGTTAGTCCGTACCGAACGCTACCGCTCGGTGACGTTCTGACTAGATCTTGGGACGGGTATGCACCGAACGGGGGACGGCGATACGTTGTCAGAGTGCGACGAACCGCGGACTGCACGTGTCGAGATGCACCATCCGCAAGAAGCTGTTGTCGTGAATGCGGTATTCATCCATACTCCTTCCCCTTTCTTTCACTGCCGTCACCCTGTTCTGTGAACGCCTGAGCACGTACGGTAGTGAAAAAGAGAGCCAGCCCGATTGACCTTTTGCCGGAGGTCGCAGTGACTGTCTTCCCCGCCCGCCCTGCGCTGACCGCGCCGTCCAGCAACAGAGAGCTGACGCCGGTCGGCCATCCGCAGCAGTCCACGAGTCTCGAACAGCAACGCCTCACCCCGATGGAGTGGGCACGGCGCCGCCGTGCCGAGCGTGAGTCCCGCCGCATGGACGCGGCCGGAGCTCGTGCTCTGACCCGGCTCGACCGCCTCGGCGCGAGCTGGCACATCGTGGACTGGCCGCGCGCCGATCTCTCCCAGTCGTATTACGAGCCCGACCCGACCGACGACCGGGCGGGCTTCCTCGCCATCGGTCCCGGCGGGGTGTACGCGGTGACCGTCGCCGACCACGGCCGATCCCGCGTCCTGATCGCCGGTGACGTCGTCCAGATCAACGGCAAGCGCCCCGCGTACGTGGCCGAGGCCCGTCGCGACGCCCGCCGTGCCGCCAAGGCGCTCTCCGCCGCGGTCGGCCTGAACGTTCCGGTCACCCCGGTGCTGACGTTCGTCGGGTCCGGCGTGATCAGCGTCCACGGCCTGCCGAAGGACTGTCTGGTCGCCACCGACAAGCAGCTCGACCGGTTGCTCCTAGCCGGCGGGGCCCGCATCTCGGCGGCTACCGCGAGCAAACTCTCAGAGGTTGCTCACAACCCCGGTACCTGGTCGAACGCGCCGTACAAGCCGGCCGGCGACTACCGGTGGTACAGCAACGGACAGACGGCCGCTGACAAGCGGCCGACCCGCCGGTAACGTTCCTTGCGACGACGCCGATGGTGGCGCTCCGGCTGACCGGGGCGCCATCGATCGGCGCGACGGAAGCGAGGAGGAGCCGGTGGCGCATGTTGAGCTCTCCCTCTCGGGAGCGTTCGTCCCCCAAGCACGCACACCATCCGAGGCCGAATTCGTCACCGGTCTCGAGCGCTGGGCGAGCACCGTGGCGGTCGCCGACGAGGCCTGTCTGATCGTCGACGCCGGTGGCGCGATCGTGGCCGTCTCGCCGTCCTGCAGCGAGCTGCTCGGCCTGGGCAAACCGGGCGACGCACTCGGCAAGCGGCTGACCACGACGGTGCAGCTGATCGACTTCACGGCTGGCGCGGGCCCGCTCGAGGACCCGGAGGCGGACATGATTCCGCCGCTGCTCGCGGTCCGCAGCGAGCGCCTGGCCCGCGGCGTGATGCGGGTCGTGCCGGAGGCCGGGAAGCCGCCGTTGACGATCGACGCGATCTCGACGCCGCTGATGGCCGGTGACCGAGTGGCCGGTTCGATGACCTTTCTCTCCCCGGTGCACTACTGAAGTCCGGTTTGTCCATGGCGGTGTGGTGTTCAACGCATCCGACAACCATTGGGTGTTACCTATCCGTAACGTAGTCTGCCGTCATGCTCGATCTAGACCTGTTACCAGGTGAGTACGCGGTGTGCCGCCTACCGGCCGGCTCCACCCTGCCCGCGTCACTGACCACGGGTCCGGACGACAAGAGCGTCATCTCGGTGACCTGGGGCCTGGATGAGATCTCGATCATCTGCCGGTCCGAGCGGGTGCCGGACGGCGCGGAGGCCGACACGGCGTGGCGCGCGCTGCGGGTGGCCGGGCTGGACCTGACCATGACCGGGGTGCTCGCCTCGCTGGTCAGCCCGCTCGCCGAGGCTCGGGTCAACATCGTCACGTTCTCCACCTACGACACCGACTACCTCCTGGTGCCCACCGTGCGGCTGACCGAGGCGGTCAACACGCTGACCGCGGCCGGGCACCGCATCGCCGGCTGACTTTCTTCTGGCACCGGCCCGGCCGGACTCCTACCATGAGCGCGTGTCCCCCCACACACGCCACATCCCCCTGGCCGTGGGTCTGCTGCTGTTGACGGCCGCCTGCGGGGCGCCGCCGGAGCCGTTGCCCGCCAGCCCCCCGCTGTCCCCGGTCACCGCCGCGCCGGCCGCGTCCGCTTCCGCGTTCCTGCCGCCGCCGGTCATCGCGACCCAGCCCACCGCCGCCGTGCCGACCGTCTACCCGACAGTGGATCCGGCCTATCCGACGATCGCGCCGCCCGCATTCCCCTATCCCACCTATCCGCCGACTACCGGGACCACCACCGCGCCGCTCACCAAGTCGCCGACGCCCACGCCGGCGCACGCGGCCAAGTGCGTCGGTCAGCCGACCAAGGCGGAGATCCTCGCGCTGCTCAAGCTCAAGGGTGGTGACGCCATCCCGGACAAGGCGCTGAAGGTGCAGAGCGGCCCGTACTGCACCGCCAACTGGTCGTTCACCACGGTCGAGATCGCCGGGCAGGACGCGGACAGCCTGGAGCCGCTGATGGTCGTCGCCACCGGCAAGGGCGCCACGCTGGACATGGTGGCGGCCGGCACGGACGTCTGCAATCCGCAGGTGCAGGCGTCCGCCCCGGCCGGGATCCGGGTGCTGGCCTGCGGCTTCTGAAGGTTCGAGCCATAGACTGACGACATGCCCGGAACGCCGCCCACCCGCTTCAGCTACCTCGGCCCGGAAGGCACCTTCACCGAGGCGGCCCTGCGCACCATCCCGGCCGCCGAGCACGGGCTGCGTAGCCCGGCCCGCAGCGTGCCGGAGGCCCTCGAGGCGGTCCGTTCCGGTGAGGCCGACGCCGCCCTGGTCCCGTTGGAGAACTCGGTGGGTGGCGCCATCCCGGTCACCCTCGACGAGCTGGTCACCGGCAGCCCGCTGATGATCACGCGGGAGGTGCTGCTGCCTGTCGAGTTCGTGCTCGCCGCCGACGCGCTGAAGCCGCTGGCCGCCCTGCGCACCGTCGCGGCGCACCCGCAGGCCTCCGCGCAGTGCCGGCGCTGGCTGCAGGCGAACGTGCCGGACGCCGTGGTGATCGACGTGCTCTCCAACGCCGCCGCGGCGATCAGCGCGGCCGCCGGGGAGTTCGACGCGGCTCTCTGCGCCCCGATCGGCGTCCCGCGCAACCGGCTCACCGTGCTCGCCGAGAAGGTGGCCGACCGGGCCGAGGCGGTCACCCGGTTCGCGCTCGTCGCCCGGCCCGCGGCCCCGCCGCCCCCGACCGGCGACGACGTCACCTCGCTGGCCGTGTCGATCCGGCACGACCAGGTCGGCGCGCTGCTCGCGGTCCTCACCGAGCTCGCGGTCCGCGGCATCAACCTGTCCCGGATCGAGTCCCGTCCCACCGGCGAGCAGCTCGGCACGTATTTCTTCTTCCTGGAGTGCACCGGCCACGTCGCCGAGGCCCGCCTCGGCGAGGCCTTGCAGGGCCTGCGCCGGATCTGCGCCGAGGTCCGCTTCCTGGGCAGCTACGCCCGCCACCGCCTGCAGCCGGAACCCCCGGTCCAGCCGCCGGCCGGCCTCTCCGACGCCGACTTCGCCGACTCCGCCGCCTGGCTGGCCCGCCTCCGCACCGGCAATTAACCCTTTCGGTACGAATACCGAGCGCTCGTCCGCAGGCTACGAGCCACGTCCCGCCCATGAGGCCGACGCGACGCCGCGGCCCACCCCGGACCGAAGCGCGCCAGCAGGTTGTCGGCTGGTCCTCAGGGGTGTCTCCGCGGCGCGGAGACACCCCTGAGAGCCAGCCAAGGTCTGGAGCCGCGCCGCGGCCCGGCCACCCGCGATCCTGGGCGGGTGAAGTTCGGGCGCGGAGCGCCCGAGGGTCAGGCCCAGCCCAGCTCGTGCAGGCGCTGGTCGTCGATGCCGAAGTGGTGGGCGATCTCGTGGACCACGGTGATCGCGACCTCGTCGATCACGTCCGCCTCCGACTCGCAGGTGCGCAGCGTGGGCAGGCGATAGATGGTGATCCGGTCGGGCAGGGTCCCGGCGTAGTCCCAGCCGCGGTCGGTGAGCGCGGTGCCCTCGTAGAGCCCGAGCAGGTCGTCGCTGCCGTCCGCCGGGGTGTCCTCGACCAGGAACACCACGTTGTTCATCAGAGAGAGCAGCTCGACGGGGACCTCGTCGAGGGCCTCACCGACGAGCTCTTCGAAACGTTCCCGATCCATGTCCACCGGCACACCCCACATAGTGCCCTGTCCAGCTGTATTGATCCTGAACCGCCGGTGCGGACCGCACACGGCCGCACCGGCGTACTCAACAGGGAATCAGACCAGCTTCGCCGAGAGGCTGATCGCCGCGCCCGGGCTCAACAGCCGCGAGATCGGGCAGTTCTCCTTGGCGCCCTCGGCGATCTTCTGGAACGTGGCGTCGTCGATGCCGGGAACGTCACCGACGGTCTCCAGCTCGATCCGGGAGACGCCGAAGCCGGCGTCGGTCTTGTCCAGGTGCACCTTGGCGACGGTCTCCACCGAGCTGGGCGTGAAGCCCGCGTCGGCGAGGCCCTTCGAGAAGGCCATCGAGAAGCAACCGGAGTGGGCAGCCGCGATCAGCTCCTCCGGGTTGGTTCCCTCACCCTCCTCGAAGCGCGACTTGAAGGAGTAGTTCCCCTGCAGGCCACCCTTACCAGTCTTTACCGTGCCGGAACCCTCGGTGAGGTTCCCTTCCCAGCGGGCCGTAGCAGAACGAATAGGCATGAACAGAACGCTAGCCCATCGGCGAGCGGGTGGAAGGCCGACGCTGCAGGGCTCATCATGGATCCCATGCCGGAAATGGTGTCCGAGACAGTGGTCGAATTCGGTCCGCCGGAGTCCGAGCCTCGTCGGGGACGGGCTGCGGGCTTCCTCCGCGAGCTCGGTACCGACCGCAGGCTCGCTCCGCTGGTGGCGGTGCTGGGCGGGATCGCGGCGTTCGCCTCGCTGGTCTCCGAGTGGCAGGTGACCTCGGTCGACAGCCTGCTGCTCTCCGGCGACGACGTGGGCGCCAGCAAGATGCTGCCGACCGACCTGTTCGACCTGGGCGGAATCGCCGCGGCGTACCTGGGTGGCCTGTTCCTGGTCGTGGTCGCCCTGGTCCTGACGATCTTCGGCCCGGCGCCCGGGCGGCGCTACGCCCGGCTGGCCGGCCTGGCCTCCGGCGGGGTGCTGGCCGCGCTGCTGCTCGCCCTGGTCCACCTGCTGAACGACCAGAGCCGGCTGATCTCCCGGTTCTACACGATCCAGTTGGAGGCCGGGCACATGGACGTCCGGTACGGCCGGGGGCTGTGGTGCGCGCTGGCCGGGGTGGGTGCGGCGCTGATCGCGCTCTGGCTCTCCGGGCGTGACGACGAGGCCTCCGAGGCGCCCCGCTGGCAGCGAACAGCACCGGTCGACACCGACGATGACGCCCCGCTGGAGTTGAGCATCGCGCCGACCGCGCCGTTCGCCTCGTACGCCGCCGACCTCGACCGACCGCACCAATCCGGATGACCGGGGATATCCGGGTGATGACCGGACCGGGCCGCCGGTAGGCTCGACAACCGTGATTGACCTGCGTCTGCTTCGCGAAGATCCGGAACTGATCCGCGCCAGCCAGCGGCTGCGTGGCGAGTCCACCGAGTTGGTGGACTCACTGCTGCGTGCCGACGAAGAGCGGCGGGCCGCCACCCAGCGGTTCGAGGCGCTCCGGGCGGAGCAGAAGTCCATCGGCAAGGGGGTCGCCAAAGCCTCCGGCGACGAGCGTGCCGCCCTGCTGGCCCGCACCAAGGACCTCGCGCAGGAGGTGAAAGCGGCCGAGGCCGCCAACAACGAGGCCGACCAGGCCCTGCGTGCCGCGCACCTGGCGGTGCCGAACGTGGTGCAGGGCGCCCCGCCCGGCGGCGAGGACGACTTCATCGTGCTGCGCACGGTCGGCGACCTGCCCGAGATCGAGAAGCCGCTCGACCACCTGGAGATCGGTGAGGCGCTGCGCGCGATCGACACCGAGCGCGGCGCGAAGGTGTCCGGTTCGCGGTTCTACTTCCTGACCGGTGTCGGTGCGCTGCTCCAGCTCGGCATGCTCCAGCTGGCGATCCAGCAGGCCGTGGAGCACGGCTTCACCCCGACGATCACGCCGACCCTGGTCCGCCCGGAGTCCATGGAGGGCACCGGCTATCTCGGCGCGCACGCCAGCGAGGTCTACCACCTGCCGGCCGACGACCTCTACCTGGTCGGCACGTCCGAGGTCGCGCTCGCGGCGTACCACTCCAACGAGATCATCGACCTGAGCAACGGGCCGGCCCGGTTCGCCGGTTGGTCGTCGTGTTACCGGCGCGAGGCCGGCTCGCACGGCAAGGACGTCCGCGGCATCCTGCGGGTCCACCAGTTCGACAAGGTGGAGATGTTCTCGTTCTGCAAGCCGGAGGACGCGACCGAGGAGCACCAGCGCCTGCTCGCGATGGAGGAGGAGATGCTGGCCAAGGTCGAGATCCCGTACCGGGTGATCGACGTGGCGGCCGGCGACCTCGGCACCAGCGCGGTCCGTAAGTTCGACTGCGAGGCCTGGGTGCCGTCGCAGAGCCGGTACCGCGAGGTCACCTCGACGTCGAACACCACCACGTTCCAGGCCCGCCGGCTCAACGTGCGGTACCGCGACGAGGACGGCAAGCCGCAGACCGCGGCGACGCTGAACGGCACCCTCGCCACCACCCGCTGGCTGATTCCGATCCTGGAGAACCACCAGCTGCCGGACGGCTCGGTACGCGTCCCGAAGGCGCTGCAGCCGTTCCTCGGTGGCCGGGAGATCCTCGAACCCAGCCGCTAACGATCTCGACATCGCCCGGTCACCAATTGTCATAGCAGCTGGTGGCCGGGCCGGTGTAACGTTCTCCTTCCGCCCTCCGCGGGGGTTTCACACCCTCGGAGGTTCCGATGCTCAAGCCCGGGCTCCCCAAGCTGATCGCCACCGATCTCGATGGCACGCTGGTCCGCAGCGACGACACGGTTTCCGCGTACACCCACGACGTTCTGGACCGGGTCCGCTCGGCCGGCATCCGGATCGTCGCCGCCACCGGGCGCGGTCCCCGGCTCACGTCGCTGACCCGCAACGACATCCGGGTCGCCGACTACCTGGTGCTCGCACAGGGCGGCTGGGTGCTCGACCAGGCCGAGGGGCGCTATCTGCGCCAGGCCCGGCTGCCCGGCTACGCGGTCGCCGACGTGCTGGCCCGGATCGAGACGGTCACCGGCCCGCTGTCGGTGATGTACGAGGCGCTGGAGCACGACGACTCCCCGCTCTGGGGTGACTTCGACCCGACCTGGCGATACCCGGTCACCGTCGAGGCACGCACCCGGGCCGAGTGCCTGACCGGCGACGTGATCAAGGCGTTCGCCCGGTCGTTCCGGCTGCACGTGGACGAGTTGCTCGCGGTCGCCCGCCGGGTGGTGCCGGCCGACGTCGCCACGGTCACCCAGGCCGGCCTGGACTACGTGGAGATCTGCCCGGCGCAGGTCGACAAGGGCACCGGTCTCGCGGTGGTCGCCGAGGCGGTCGGGGTCGATCCGGCGGACGTGCTGGTCTTCGGTGACATGCCCAACGACCTGCCGATGTTCGGCTGGGCCGGATGGAGCCGGGTGGCCGTCGCGAACGCGCATCCGGAGCTGCTGGCGGTCGCCGACGAGGTGACGCTGACCAATGACGAGGACGGCGTGGCCGTCTACCTGGACCGGCTATTGTCGAGGTGATGGCACCTTTCGGCTTGGTCGCGACCGATATTGACGGCACTCTGATCAACAACGAGCGGCTGCTCAGCCAGCGGACCATCAGCACGCTGGCCGCGGTCGGAGTTCCGGTGGTCCTGGTGACCGGCCGGCCGCTGCGCTGGCTCGAGCAGCTCAACGAGCAGCTGCCGGAGCCGCTGCCGGCGGTCTGCGCGAACGGTGCGGTGGTCTACGACCCGCACACCGACGAGGTGCTGCGCGCCGACCCGCTCTCCTCCGGCCTGCTGACCGAAGTCATCCGCCGGCTGCGCGACGCGGTGCCGGACATCTCGCTGGCGGTGGAGGTCGAGGACGGCCGTTCGTTCCTGCACGAGCCGACCTGGCCGCTGCGCTGGACCGATCCCCGGGTGCGGGTGATCGGCTCGCCGGACGAGCTGACCTCGGTGCCCGCGGTGAAGCTGCTGGCCCGCTCGGCGACCGCCGACCCGAACGACTTCCTGGAGCTGGTCAGCACGTCGCTCGGCGGTGTCGCCGAGGCGACCCGCTCGTCGTCGTCGGCACTCGTGGAGATCTCGGCGGCCGGCGTGACCAAGGCGGCCGGTCTGGCCTGGCTCTGCGAGCGCGAGGGGATCACCGCCGACCAGGTGGTGGCGTTCGGCGACATGCCCAACGACATCCCGATGCTGACCTGGGCGGGTCACGCCGTGGCGATGGGCAACGCCCACCCGGCGGTCCGCGCTGTCGCCGACGAGATCACCGAAACCAACGACAACGACGGCGTCGCGGTCTACCTGGAGAAGGTCTTCGGCCTCTAGAGGCCTCTGGACGTGCCGGGAGGCCGGCCGACGTGTGCCGGCCGGCCCCTCGATCAGATGTGTCAGCTGGTGGTCGCCGGGTTGCTGGCGGCCGGGGTGTCGGCGCAACCGCCGTACTTGGTGCCACCCTTGATCTGGGTGCCGGTCCGGCTGCTGCTGATCCACCAGCTCGAACCGGTGGAGCAGTCCCGGCGGTAGAGGGCGAGGTCGGTGTACCCGTCGCCGTCGTAGTCACCGGGCGCCGGGATGTCCTTGCACCCGCCGTACTTGTAAGTGCCCTTGATCTGGGTCCCGGTCTTGATGTTCTTGATGTTCCAGACCGAGCCGTTGGTGCAGTCCGGGCGGTAGAGCGCCAGGTCGTCGCGCCCGTCGTTGTCGTAGTCACCGGGTGCCGGGACGTCCGCGCAGCCGCCGTACTTGTGGCTGCCGAGGACCTGGGTGCCGGTCTTGACGTTCTTGATGTTCCAGAGCGAGCCGTTGGTGCAGTCCCGCCGGTACAGCGCGAGCTCGGTGCGCCCGTCGCCGTCGTAGTCGCCCGGCGCCGGGATGTCGGTGCAGCCGCCGTACTTCGAGCCGCCGACGATCTGGTTGCCGGTCCGGCTGCTCAGGATCCACCAGCTCGATCCGTTGGTGCAGTCCGGGCGGTAGAGGGCCAGGTCGGTCCAGCCGTCACCGTCGTAGTCGCCGGGTGCCGGGATGTCGTGGCAACCGCCGTACCGGTAGGTGCCCTTGAGCTGCTTGCCGGTGTGCAGGTTCTTGATGTTCCAGACCGAGCCGTTGGTGCAGTCCTGGCGGTAGAGCGCGAGGTCGGTGTAGCCGTCGCCGTCGTAGTCACCCGACGCGGTGAGGTCCTTGCAGCCGCCGTACTCGTGGCCGCCGACCAGCTGGGTGCCGGTCTTGCCGCTGCTCGCCCACCAGTTCGAGCCGGTGGAGCAGTCCTTGCGGTAGAGGGCGAGGTCGCTGTACGTGTCCTTGTCGAGGTCGGCCGCCACGTGCGGGGTCGGCGCGGGGCTGCCGCCGCCACCCTCGCCGTCCTCGTCGTCCGGGATGCCGCCACCGCCACCGATGCCACCGGAGTCGGCCGGGATCACGTCACAGACCTGCGCGGACGGGCCGGTGGTCTGCTTGCTCCAGCTGTGTCCGGCGGATCCGAAGGTGATCTCGGGTCCGGCCGGGGTGATGTTCAGGTTGGAGATCGTCGTGCTGTCCCAGGTGTGCACGTAGTCCGGGAACAGCTTGGCGTTCGTGCAACTGCCGTTGAGCAGGTCGAAGCCGACGACGATGGTGCCGTTGAACAGGTTCAGGTCGAGGGTGCTGTAGTTGCCCGGCGTGTAGTTGCAGACGCCGCTGTCGTACGCGACGTTGCGGGCCTTGTCCTGCCAGGTGTAGCCGACGCCGTTCTCGTTCGCGACCGCCGGCGGGCCGATGTCGATGGTGTCGTAGTTGCCGTCCGAGGAGTCCAGCGCGTTGTCACCCCACGCCGTCGCGCTCTCGCTGACGACCTGGAACTCACCGCCCGCGATGCGGACCAGGACGCTGTCCCAGCCACCGATCTTGTTGTCGAAGCAGCCGGTCCACGACTCCTCGGTGCCGTAGCTGTGGTCGTTCCACTTCCAGTTGACGATGCCGTAGTACGTCTTCATGACATTGTCGTAGAGCAGCGACATGTTGTTCCACGTCACCGAGGCGTCACCGGAGCTGAACGGCGTGATCCCCTGCGTGCCGATCGGGTTGATGCACCAGTCGGACGACAGCTTCGCGGTGACCTGCGCCTCGGTCTTCCCGGTCTGCCGCATCTCGCGGACCAGTGCGGCGACCCGGTCCGCGGAGGTGGAGAGGTCGAGCGAGTCGGCCGGGCGGTTCGCGCAGGCGCTCATGCTGGGCGCCGTTACGGCGAAAGTTACCTGCCGGAATAGCCGCGGAACGCGCGGTAACCGGAGCGTTACGCAAAAAACCGGAACCGAACTGAGCAGGGCCGCGACTCGCGTCGCGGCCCTGAGCTGCGCGAACGTCGCGCGGGCGAGCCGGGGACTCGGCTTGTAGCCTCCGCCGGGGACTCGCTGTTCGTACAAAATGGGGGTTTAAAGGTATTGGCCTGTCGGGCTTTCGGCCTTGCCCGGGATGCCCATCGGGAGCGCCGGGCGGCCCTGACCACCGCGCATCTGCTCGAGCTGGAGGCGGGCGGCCATCTGCTGGGCGACGAGCGCGGCCTGGATGCCGTGGAAGAGGCCCTCCAGCCAGCCGACCAGCTGGGCCTGCGCGATCCGCAGCTCGGCCTCGCTCGGCGGGGTCTCGCCCTCGAACGGCAGCGACAGCCGCTCCAGCTCCTCGCGCAGCTCCGGGGCCAGCCCGTCTTCCAGCTCCTTGATCGAGCGCTCGTGGATCTCCCGGAGCCGGCTGCGGCTGGCCTCGTCGATCGGAGCGGCCCGCACCTCCTCGAGCAGCTGCTTGATCATGCTGCCGATGCGCATGACCTTCGCCGGCTGCTCGATGAGGTTGCCCGGCTCTTCCGGACTCATCGTGCCGTCTTGCTCGATGGTGCCCAGCGGGCGGCCATCGGGGCCCACGACGATGACGGAGCCGTCTTCCTTGTGCTCAGTGGTTCGGGAGTCGTCGGTCATGTTTCCATCTTTGCGCACCGACTCTCGCGGGGCCCGTACGGTCAGGCTCGCAATTCAGCGACGGCGCACTTCACGCTGCCACCACCGCGCTTCAGCTCGGAAAGATCCACGTGCACGGGCTGATATCCGGCATCCCGGACCTTGCGTCCCATCCCCACCGCGTCAGTGTTCAAGATCACGTGGCGGCCGTCGCTGACCAGATTCAGGCCGAACGCCTCGGCGTCGGCCCGGTCGGCGAGCACCGCGTCCGGGAACAGTTGGGCGAGCACCCGCTGCGAGGCCGCCGAGAACGCGGCCGGGTAGTACGTGACGTGCCGGTCGTCGAGCGCCGCCAGCGCGGTGTCCAGGTGGTAGAACGCCGGATCGACGAGCCGCAGCGAGATCACCGGGCGGCCCAGCACCTCCTGCGCCTCGGCGTGCGCGGCCGGATCGGTACGGAAGCCGTAGCCGGCCAGCACGATCCCGCCGTACGCCGCGGGCAGGTACGCGAAGTCGCCCTCACCCTCGTTGACGTGCACCGGAGCAACGAACTTCCACGAGCTGTCGGTGTCGTAGAACGCTTGATGGGCGGTCGCCTCGTCGGCCCGCTGGGGGTAGAGGAAGCGCGCGCCGTAAACCGTGCCGTCCACCGAGAACGCGCCGTTCGCCGAGTAGACCATGTCCGGCAGGCCCGGCCGGGCGTCGAGCACGTGCACCAGGTGACCGAGATTGACCAGGGTGGTGCGCAGCGACTCCCACTGCGTGAGCGCTCGGGCGGCGTCCACCGCGACGGTGGTGTCCATCCACGGGTTGATCGCGTACTCGACCGTGAAATGCTCCGGGGGACACATCAAATATGTCCGCGTTCGCGGCAATCGCTCCAGGTGGCTCATGAGGTTTTAGCGTAGGTAGGCTGCGGTGCAGCAAACAGCTCGAAATCTTGCTCCTCGGAGGCGAATCGTTGCAGATGGACGCCGTCGACCAGCGAATCATTGCGTTGCTCGTGGCCGACGCCCGAGCCTCGTACGCGGAGATCGGCGCCCGGGTCTCGCTCTCCGCTCCGGCGGTGAAGCGCCGGGTGGACCGGCTCCGCACCGTCGGGGTGATCAAGGGATTCACCGCGGTCATCGAACCGAGCTCACTCGGGTGGACCACCGAGGCCTTCGTCGAGCTGTTCTGCACCGGGCGGACCACACCGGCGCAGATCACGGTGGCGACCCGGCGGCATCCGGAGGTGGTCGGCGCCTACACGGTCTCCGGGCAGGCCGATGCCCTGGTGCACCTGCGAGCGGCCGATATCGGTCACCTCGAGCAGGCGTTGGAGCGGCTGCGCGCCGAGCCGTTCGTGACCTCGACGCGCAGCATGGTGGTGCTGTCCCGGCTGGTGGAGACGGCCACCGCGGTGCCCGCCCTGCCAGACAAGCTGCTCTAGCTGTGCCGGCTTTGCCGGACAAGCCCTAGCTAGAGATACATCCCCGGGCGGTGGTCGTCGCCGTTGCTCTTCGGGGTGACCGGCTTGTCGCCCTCGCCGAAGAACCGCTTGCCGCCGAACTCACCGTGCAGCCGGTCGTCGAGCTCGTCGGCCAGGCCCGTCATCACCTGCACCGCGAGCATCAGGTGGGTCGCCTGGAAATTGCGGCCGAAGACCGGGATGGACGCCCACACGGTGTCCTGCGCGACGTAGAGCCGGCCGATCGGCATCCGGTTGGTCAGCTCGGACAGCTTCACGTAGAGCTGCTCGGTCGGCTCGACCTCGGTCAGGATCGGCGAGAACACGTCGACGAGCGGCGGGTTGTCCCGGACCCGGACGAAGACCATCGCCGAGCCGGCCCGGATGCCGACGTCGCCGTCCGCGTCGACCTGGAGCTGGTCGACGGTGGTCTTCGACATGGTGGCGATCACCGTGCGGACCCGCTCGTCGAGCGGCACCAGCTCCTCGGTGCCGGCCATCGCCTCGGCCAGGGCCTTGTCGTCGTCCAGCTCGCTCAGGTCCAGCCCGCTGCTGTCCAGGCCGGGCTCAGGCCGCGCGGTGGCCAGCGGACCGGCCTCGATCGGCTCGTCCTCCTCGTCGTGCACGAGGTAGACCAGGAAGGCCGGGTGCGGGGCGCCGTAGACGTCACGCAGCGTCCGGGAGACCGCGGTGGCCAGCTGCTTGCCCTTGTCCTGCTCGGTGCGGACCCCGAAGAAGTCGCCGGAACCGGGCAGCACCCCGGGCGGCGACCAGCCGAGCGCCACCATGTCGGCGACGGCGGCGCGGTCCATCCGGAACTCGGCCGGCAGCGCGGCGTTGCCCACCGCGAGCGCCTCGATCACGCCGTCCGGCAGGATCCGGATGCTGACCGAATAGATCGCGGAGCCGGTGCCGGACGCGGTCGGGTCGAGGGTGAGGTCGACCTGCGCACCCGAGGGCAGGCCGGACAGCATGCCGGACAGCGCGCCGGCGAACTCCCGCCATGCCTCGGTGACTTTGGCCCGCAGGTCAGCCGTGGTCGGTTCGTCGAGCAACACGCCTTCGGGAGTGTCGCCCGCTGTGCCTTCTGCCGTCATGATCGCACCTCCTGCCGTCACCCTATCGAGCGCGAGCGGGGCGCGAACGCCCTCTCCGGGTGTGCGTTTTCTACTCCGCCTTCGGCGGGCTCTGCGCGGCGTCCGGATCCACGTCCGGCTCTGCTTTCGGCTCTGCTTCCGGCTCTGCTTCCGGCCATGCCAGGGCGAGGCCGCTGATGCGCGCGGCCGCCTCGGCCGGATCCAGACCGCGGCCCACCGCAAGACCCATGAGGTACGCGGTGACCGGCGCCCCGGGCCGCAGCACGTTGTGGGCCACATCACGCGCCACATCGAGCACCGAGGTCACCGGAACGTCCCCGGGGGACACACCAAGCTCGGCCCCGGCCGCGGCGACCCACCTGTCCAGCTCGTTCATCGCGCCCATTCCTCGGCGGTGCGCAGGTCGTCGTCGGTGTCACAGTCGAACCACGGCGGCGGGCCGGGACGGCGCCAGGACACCTCGGCGACCCGGAGCAGGTCCACGAGTTCACGGACCGACGCGCCGTGCAGGCCACCCCGCTCGGTGGCGAGCCGGTCGATCGCCGCACGCAGCGCGGCGGTGCGCCACACCCCGCAGAGAATCTGCCGGCGACCCTCGGCGTCCCGGTAGACCGCGCCCTCCATCGGCGCCGACTCCATCGTCAGCCGCAGCACGTCGATCGCCTCACCGGTCAGGAACGGCAGGTCAGCGGCGAGCAGCGCGGTGTACGCGATGGTCGGCGGCACCAGCGCCAGCCCGGCCGCGGCGGCCGCGACCGGCCCGCCACCGGGCGGGTCCTCGCGGGTCACGTGCACCGGAACCGGCAGGTCAGCGGAGACTCGGCCGACCACCACACGCGGGTCCGCGTCGTGCACCGCGGCGAGCACCCTGGTCAGCATGGACTGGCCGGCGACAGCAAGCGTCGGCTTGTCCGCACCGCCCATTCGCCGAGCCGCACCACCGGCCAGGACCACCGCCGCAAATCCCCCCACGTGAGTACCGTATCCCGACCGGGTGGCAGACGTGAGCACGCGCTCAGACCGCGGGCGCTTTCCGGCCGTCGCGAGGCCCGGCAAAGACCGCTTCGCGGGCCCTCAAAACCCGACGTAGGCTCGCGTTCATGGGGCGGAGCACAACGCGGCGGCCAGTGGTCCGGATCGATCTCGGCGCGCCGTCCGGCGAGGTCCGGCGGCGGCCCGACGAGCTCGCCGCCGAGGAGCCGCTGGAGATCCGGGTGCGCAAGCAGCCGCTCGCGGTCACCATGCGCACCCCGGGCCACGACATCGACCTGGCGATGGGCTTCCTGCTCAGCGAAGGCATGATCCACGCCGCCGAGGACGTGACCACCGCGCAGCTCTGCGCCGGGACGGACACGCCGAACACGTACAACGTGGTGGACATCGTGCTCGGCGCGCACGTGCCGCCGCCGGAGACCGACGTCAGCCGGAACTTCTACACCACCAGCTCGTGCGGCGTCTGCGGCAAGGCCAGCATCGACGCCGTGCGGACCCGCTCACGGTACGACGTGACCGCCGACCCGCTGCGGGTCCCGGCCACCACCCTGGCCGAGCTGCCCGACCGGCTCCGGGCCGTGCAGCGCACCTTCGACCGGACCGGCGGCCTGCACGCGGCCGGGCTGTTCACCGCCGCCGGTGAGCTGCTGGTGGTCCGCGAGGACGTGGGCCGGCACAACGCGGTCGACAAGGTGATCGGCTGGGCGCTGCGCGAGGGCCGGCTGCCGCTGACCGGGCACGTGCTGATGGTGTCCGGGCGGGCCAGTTTCGAGCTGACCCAGAAGGCGTGGATGGCCGGGCTGCCGATGCTGGCCGCGGTCTCGGCGCCGAGCACGCTCGCCGCCGAGCTGGCCGACGAGGCCGGGATGACACTTGTCGGCTTCCTGCGCGGCCAGACGATGAACGTCTACGCGGGAGCGGAACGCGTCACGGTCTGACCACGCGACATTCCCATGCTGGCCACCCGCCGTATCCATTTGTTTTCATCTATGCCCGTGAGGCTGCGGGCATGCCGATATCTCGTCGCACCCTGTTGCTGAGCTCCGCAGTCGGCGCTGCCGGCGCCACCACCTTGTGGCCATTGGCGGCCGGCGCCGCGCCGCACCGGGGCCCGCTGCGGTCCGATCCGTTCACCCTGGGCGTGGCGTCCGGCGACCCGGAGCCGGACGGGTTCGTGCTCTGGACCCGGCTCGCCGTCGACCCGCTCGCCGAGGACGGGCTGGGCGGCATGCCGGACCGGGCGATCCGGGTCGGCTGGGAGCTCGCCGCCGACGAGCGCTTCCACCGGGTGATCCGGCGCGGCGCGACCCTGGCCCGGCCGGGATCCGCGCACGCCGTCCACGTGGAACTGGACGGGCTGTCACCGGGCCGCGAGTTCTTCTACCGCTTCCACGCCGAGCGCTACACGTCCCCGACCGGGCGGACCCGCACCACACCACCGCACTGGGCCACCCCGGCCAGCCTGGCCATGTCGTTCGTCTCCTGCTCGCAGTACGAGCACGGGTACTTCACCGCGTACCGCCGACTGGCCGAGGACGAGCCGGAGCTGATCCTGCACCTGGGCGACTACCAGTACGAATACCAGGCCGGCACGTACGTGGCGCCGGGCGGCAACCCCCGCGACCACCAGGGCCCGGAGACGGTCACCCTGGCCAACTACCGGCAGCGGCACGCCCAGTACAAGACCGACCCGGACCTGCAGGCCGCCCACGCGGTCGCGCCGTGGGCGGTGGTCTTCGACGACCACGAGATCGAGAACAACTGGGCCGACGAGGTGCCCGAGCAGCCCGACCCGAACTTCCCGGCGCGCCGGGCGGCCGCGTTCCAGGCGTACTACGAGAACATGCCGCTGCGCCGGACCTCGATCCCGCGCGGCATCGACATGCAGCTCTACCGGCGGGTCCGGTGGGGCCGGCTGGCCACCTTCCACATGCTCGACACCCGGCAGTTCCGCGACGACCAGGGCTGCGGCGACGGCTACAAGGACTGCCCGGCGGCCTACGACCCGGCCCGCTCGATCACCGGGGCCGAGCAGGAGGCCTGGCTGCTGGACGGCTTCCACCGGTCGTCGGCCCGCTGGGACGTCCTCGGCCAGCAGGTGTTCTTCGGGCAGCGGGACAACAACGCCGGCCCGGCCGAGGTGGTCAGCATGGACTCGTGGGACGGCTATCAGGCATCCCGGCAGCGGATCACCCAGGGCTGGGTGGACGCCGGGGTGCGCAACCCGGTGGTGCTCACCGGGGACGTGCACGCGCACTGGGCCGACGAGCTGAAGCTCGACTACGACGACCCGACCTCGCGGACGGTGGGCACCGAGCTGGTCTGCTCGTCGATCACGTCGACCGGCGACGGCGTCGACGTGCCGAGCGGGACCCACCCGTGGACGGCCTGGAACCCGCACCTGAAGTTCTACAACAACCAGCGCGGGTACGTCCGTACGACGATCACCCCGGACGCGATGACCGCGGACTTCGTGGTGCTGCCGTACGTCAGCCGGCCGGGAGCGCCGGCGCACACCAGGGCCAGCTTCGTGATCGAGGACCGGGTGCCCGGCCTCACCAAGATCGCCGACAGCCCGGCGCCGGGGGCGAGTCTGCGCGCCGAGGGGTCCGCCGATCTCGGGGCGGAGACCGTACGCCAGGAAACCGAACGCCCCTGATGCCGGTGCCGGCCGGGTCACCACCCGGCCGGCCTCCGTCGTCATCGGGCTCGCCGGGATCGCCGCAGTGCCCGGGACGATCTCATCAGGTGCGGCGGCAGCCCGTGGGCCAGCACCTGGTGCAGCAACCCGGCCAGGCGGTGCCGCGGCTCCTCGGCCAGCGCCCGGTCGACCGCAACCCGGGCCAGGGCGCCCCGGCCGGCCTGCCACGCGGTGATGCCGAGCAGGCAGGCGGGCGGGGCCACGTACGCCGGGTCGACCCGGCGCAGCACGTCGATCCAGAGCCGGATCCGCCACTCGTGGGGATCGGTGCGGTTCAGCGCGTAGTCCTGGACCGACCGCTCCACCAGCAGCACGCTCAGCCAGGCGGTCTCGTCCGGGCTCAACGTGCCGCCGTTGCGGTAGGTCTTCTCCGCGGCTCGGAGCGCGGCCTGGCCGTTCTGCTTGACCAGTTGCCCGAGCCGGGCCGCGCTCAGGTCGTCGGCCATCAGGTCGGTGAAGCGACGCCGGGCCCGTTCGGTGGCCCGCCCCATCTCGGCCCGCTCGGCGCCGTCCACCGCGGCCACCTGCGCGATCAGCTCCTCCCGGCTGGGCAGCGCGACCTGGCCGCGGAACGTGGCCTCGGCGGCGATCACGCTGTCCGCGGGCAGGCAGGGCCGGCCCTCCGGGGGACAGCACTGGTCGTCGGCGCAGACCAGCGACCGCCATCGACCCTCGTACACCCCGATGGCGTCGAGCACGCTCAGCTTCTTCTGGTTCAGGGCCTCGCCGCACTGCGCCAGCGCCGCCATGACCGGGGCCGGGCGGCCGTACCCGATCACCACGAGGTCCTTGGCGCCCTGCCGGGCGATCGCGTCGGCGACCGAGGCGGCGGATGCCCGGGCCTCCTCGACGGTCCAGTCCGGCGGAGGCAGGTTGTGGCAGACGGCGAATTCCACCCGCTTGCCGGCCAGGCCGACCACGGCCAGGCTGTCGCTCGGGTGGTAGCCCAGCAGGTACGGCACGATGGCGATGAGTTCGTCCGGCCTGCGGACGACGAGGGAACGGTCAGGTGTCATGCCGGGCAGCGTGGCCCGGCTCACCGGCTCGGCGACATGCCCGATCCTCGGCCTGTGGACAACTCGTCCACAGGCTGGCCTAGTTTCGGAACGGCAGGCCCTGCAGCTCCAGGCCTTCCTCCTGCCAGGCGTGGGCGTGCCGGTCCAGGTCCATGGTCAGCTCGATCGAGGAGACCACGTCGTACCCGGCGGCGTGCAGGCTGCGGATCGCCTCGACGTTCCGCGAGGCGGGCGAGATGGTCAGCGACAGCATGTTCCGCTTCTTGGCCTCGGTGGCGACGTGCTGCAGCAGCGTGCGCCCCACACCCTTGTGCCGGTGGGTGATCGTGACGATCACCGGTTCGACCTCGCCGGCCCGGGCCCGCATGATCAGCCCGACCATCCCGATCACTCCGTCGTCGGCGTGGTCGGCGACCCACAGGCCGCTCAGGTCGAGCCGGGTCAGGTACTCCTCGAAGCCGGCGCCACCGTCGTCGTCGGTCTCGCCGTACATCTCGTGCTGCTGCCGGGTCAGCTCGGTCCACAACCGACGGCCCGCGGCATGGTCACTCGGGCGATACGAACGCACTGCGACAGGGCCCATGCCGACATTTTGCCTGCGAATGGAGACATCCGTCACCGGAAGTGGAAGATAACCGGGTGGACATGGCGTACCTGCGCGCGCATCCCGAGCACCTACCGACATTTCTCACCCATCAACGGATCCGCGAGACGCCGGTGCATCGCGGCGTGTGCACGGCGTCCCGGCTGACCCTTGACGACGGGACGTCACTGTTCGCGAAGACGTGGCCGGCCGGGGAGCCTCCGGCCGGGCTGCTCGGGGAGCCTCCGGCCGGGCTGCTCGGGGAGCCTCCGGCCGGGCTGCTCGGGGAGCCTCCGGCCGGGCT